>NZ_JBNHEZ010000001.1:0-722690 GCF_059089735.1 Arthrobacter sp. sptzw32
ACCGCGGCCTCACGCTGGACCTCAGACAAAGAACTATTAGCACGCATGAAACTGCTCCCCGGAAGTCGAAAACTGAATTTCTCAGTCCAACTTCAGGGGAGCAGTTCACTTGATGTGGGTTTTTCTGAAACCCTCTCGCAGTTGATGGTGGTTTATCTCGAACGCTCTCGCAGTTGATGCTGAGACTAGCCTTTAGGGGGAAGGTGAGCGTACGACGGCGGCCGTGGGCCGCCGTCGTACGCTCACCTACCTCACGGCGTAGGCAGCAGAAAAGCCCCTACCTACCTCACGGCGTCGGCAGCAGAAAAGCCCCGTATCTGGTTTCTATTCTTTCGGGACTAAACATCGTAAGTTTGACCGTGGCTCACGCGGGCTGGTTTGGCCACGTCACGGCCCACGCCCTAGCCAAAAGCCTCCAAGCATCAAAGGCTAATAGGTAGGCTCGAAGTGCATTTCATTGAAGGTGAAAGTTATCGCTAAACTCTCCCTTTGGGGGTCAGCTTGTGGTTCCCACAGTTGCGCCCTCGCCCTACTGCGTGGCGCCATCCTAGGAATGGCAGAGCATGTCTTCATACACTCTTGGCCGGTTGCTTGCACCGGTTGGGATCGCTGCAGTTTCAGCTTTAGTAATTGGGGGAGTAACCGCTCTTCCCGCCCGCGCAGATAGCGACAAGATCAGGCCCGTTGCTCCGAATTCTTTGGCTGCTGCCGTGGAAGTGGCCACCGACCAGTTCATCGTGGGAATCAAGGATATGGCGGGCCCGGCGGCGGCCGCAGCCAGTGGCGCCGCATCGAAGGCTGCAGCGAGAACAGGCGTACCTGCTGAGCGTCTTCGCCAAACTGCAACCGGAGCACAGGTGGTCAAAACAGACCGTGCTCTCGCCGGTTCTGACGCGGAGGGATTCCTCGCGGCACTCCGAGCGGACGCAGACGTGGCATACGCAGAACCTGATGCCGTAATGCAACCAGCAGCCGTTGAGCCGAACGACGGCTTGTACTCCCTGCAGTGGGACCTGTGGGAGGAACAGGCCGGACTTCGTGCACCCGGAGCCTGGACAGTGAGCCGCGGGGAGGGCGTAGTAGTTGCGGTCGTGGATACCGGCATTCTTTCCCACAGCGAGCTTGACGCTAACGTGCTCCCTGGCTATGACATGTTGTCCAATGCTCGTGCAGCTCGCGACGGTGACGGCCGTGACCCGGACCCGACGGACGAAGGTGACTGGGTAGCTGCAGGCCAATGCGACGCCACCAACGGGGAAGGTATCTCGTCGTGGCACGGCACGCACGTCGCCGGGACCATTGCTGCGATAGGCAACAACGGAACCGGGGTGACGGGCGTTGCTCCGGAAGCAAAGATCTTACCGATGAGGGCTCTTGGGCCCTGCGGCGGCTATACGTCTGACATTGCCGACTCGATCGTTTGGGCAGCTGGAGGCGTGGTGGCGGGAGTCCCGGCCAACGCGAATCCTGCCCGGGTCATCAATCTGAGCCTCGGAGGTATCAGCGCCTGCTCGGCCACCTCCCAGAACGCAATCAATTTTGCCTATAACTCCGGTGCAGCCGTTGTCGTCGCCGCCGGCAACTCGAACCGCCCGGCAGCCGATTCCAGTCCCGCGAACTGCCAGAATGTCATCACCGTTGGCGCCAGCAGCAGGACAGGTTCCCGGGCCCCGTACTCTAACTACGGTTCTGTGGTCGATGTAACAGCACCTGGCGGTGACATGTCCGTCGATACGTGGGATGGAATCCTTTCCACGTCAAACTTTGGAACCACTTCTGCTGCGGAAGAGGCTTACGAGTTTCAGCAGGGTACTTCCATGGCCGCTCCCCATGTCGCAGGCGTTGCAGCACTCATAATGTCCGAACTAGGGGGCATGACGACGCCAAGAAATGTTGAAGACCGGCTGAAGGAGACCGCAAGGCCGTTGGCTTCTACCTGTTGGTATGGCTGTGGTTCAGGCCTTGTTGATGCTGCAGCTGCACTTGATTTTGTTGTAGGCGAGCTACCTGTCGCCAAAATGACCCCGGCGGCAGTGACGTTCAAAGATGTGGACGGAGCGGCTAACGATACTTATACGGTGCCCTTGTCCGAGGGCTTTCAGTACCGGCTGAACGACAATGTCGTGCCGGTAGGTACCTACTCCGGCACTGGAACAGTAACCGTTAAAGCCGAGATGCTCCCTGGTTATACATTGGCTGATGGGGCCGTGACCGAGTGGACCCATGCTTTTGACGCAACCGTAGCCCCCGCGGATGTTTCCGGTCCGGTGTTGGTGAGTTCGTCCGTCACTCCGACAACTTTCAATCTTGATAATGGGCCCGCGGTGATGAAGGTCAGCGTGCGAGTTCAGGACCAGGCGGGGGTAGATGCTCCGTTTATTACCGTGGGCCATGACGGCACGGGGCAGTCTCACGGCTTCGGTTCCATGGCTCTTGCTTCCGGTGATGCCCGGGATGGTGTCTGGGAACGTACGGTGACAATCCCTCAGGGAGCCGCAACGGGGCGGTGGGGAGTGACGCTTTATCCACTCCGGGATTCCCTTGGCAACTCATCGGGTGGTTTCCAAGGAATTGGGACTGTGGAGCTTTCCGGATCTCCATCCGATGTCTCAGGCCCAGTCTTAGTGAGTTCGTCGGTCACTCCGGCGAGTTTCAATCTCAACGATGGTCCTGCCGTAATCAAGGTCAGTGTGGGGCTTCAGGACCAGACGGGCGTGAATGCACCGTATATCACGGTGGGCCATGGCCACACAGGGCAGTCCTATGGCTTCGGTTCCATGACACTGGTTTCAGGTGACACCCGGAATGGCGTCTGGGAGCGTATTGTGACAATCCCGCAAGAAGCTGCAACCGGGCAATGGGGGGTCACGCTCTATCCACTGAGGGACTCCCTTGGAAATTCGTCGGGTGGTTTCCAGGGCATCGGCACAGTGAGTCTAAGCAAGGGCGTGCGGGTAACGCCTGAGCCAGTGGTGTTTACGGATAGGGATGGGGGGAGCCAGGACACCTTCCAAATCCCAGCCGTTACGGGT
The DNA here is from genome assembly GCF_059089735.1 of Arthrobacter sp. sptzw32. Classification (NCBI taxonomy): domain Bacteria; kingdom Bacillati; phylum Actinomycetota; class Actinomycetes; order Micrococcales; family Micrococcaceae; genus Arthrobacter; species Arthrobacter sp. sptzw32. Next base: position 3,033 of record NZ_JBNHEZ010000001.1, read on the forward strand.
GTTGACTACCTTGTTGATGGTTCCGTTTTGTCGCCGGGTACGCATGCCGGTTCCGCTGTGGTCACTGTATTTGCTCACGCCCAATCCGGTTTTGTTTTGAGTGACGGCGCAACCGCTGAGTGGTCTCATGTGTTCAAGACGACGCCGTATCCCGTGACGCCGGCCGCCGTCGTCTTCACTGATGAGGACGGTACTGCCGAGGACACTTACACCGTGCCGGCCTCGGAAGGTGTCGAGTACTTGGTCGGGGACGTCCTCAAGGCGGCGGGGACGTACCCGGGTTCGGGAACAGTGTCGGTGAAAGCCCGGGCCATGACGGACCATGTTGTGGCACCGGGCGCTACCGCTGAGTGGACCCACGCGTTCAAGGCGACGCCGTACCAGGTGACGCCGGCCGCCGTCATCTTCACTGATGAGGACGGTACTGCCGAGGACTCTTACACCGTGCCGGCCATGGAAGGCATCGAGTACTTGGTCGGGGACGCCGTCAAGGCGGCGGGGACGTATCCGGGTTCCGGAACGGTGACGGTGAAAGCCCGCGCCATGACGGACCATGTTGTGGCACCGGGCGCTACCGCTGAGTGGTCCCACGAATTCAAGGCAACGCCGTACCAAGTGGCCCCTGCCGCCGTCGTCTTCACTGATAAGGACGGCACTGCCGAGGACACCTACACTGTGCCCGCGATAAACGGCATTGCGTACCTGGTAGGCGACGTCGTCAAGGCGGCGGGGACGTATCGGGGTTCCCGAACGGTAACGGTGAAAGCACGCGCCACGACGGACCATGTCTTGGCCCCAGGCGCTACGGCTGAGTGGACCCACGCGTTCAAGGCAACGCCGTACACGGCCGTGCCTGCCGCCGTCGTCTTCACGGATAAGGACGGCACCGCCGAGGACACCTACACAGTCCCCGCGACTGAAGGCGTTGAATACCTGGCTGGCGATAAATTCATTGCCGCAGGAAGTCATCCCGGCTCCGGAACGGTGACAGTCAAGGCGCGTGCCACGGCTGACTATGTCCTGGCAGCGGGAGCAGCAACAGAGTGGTCGCACTCGTTCTCCGCCAAGCACCCCGCGGTGCCTGGTTCCATGATGCCGGTGACGCCGTTCCGTGCCCTCGATACGCGCAACGGTGCTATGGTCGCCCCCGATTCCACCGTCTCTTTCCAGGTGGCCGGCGTGGGCGGAGTGCCGAAGGGCGTTTCCGCCGTGGTGTTCAACATGACGGTTGCGGAGGCGAAGTCGTACGGCTTTGTGACTGCCTACGCGTCCGGCTCGCAGCGTCCTGACGCATCCAACCTGAACTTTGACGCCGGCCAGATTGTCGCCAACTCGGTGACTGTACCTGTGGGCCCGGACGGCAAGGTGACACTGTTCAACCGGTCTGCGGGGGCCACACACCTGCTCGCTGACGTCTCGGGCTACTACCTTCAGGGGACGCCGGCGGCGGCAGGTGCCTTCGCCTCCATGGCACCGACGCGTTTCCTCGACACGAGGAACAGCGCGGCTGTCAACCCGGACGGGGAAGTTTCGTTCCAGGTGGCCGGAGTCAACGGCATACCGTCCAAGGTCTCGGCCGTGGTCCTGAACCTGACCGTGGCGGAGGCCAGGTCCTTCGGCTTCATCACCGCCTACCCGTCACGAACTGCCCGCCCCAACGCCTCGAACGTAAACTTCGACAAGGGACAGATCATTCCCAACGCGGTCACTGTTCCGGTGGGGGAGGACGGAAAGGTGACGCTGTTCAACCGTTCAGCGGGTGCCACGCACCTGCTGGCGGACGTAGCGGGCTACTACCTGGCGGGGACGCCGACGGCGGCCGGAACCTTCAAGGCTGTGGCACCCACACGCTTCCTTGACACGCGCGGTTCTGCGCCGGCCCGGGCTGATAATTCGGTGTCGTTCCAGGTAGGCGGCGCATATGGTGTTGCGGCGGATGCTTCCGCTGTCGTTTTCAACCTCACAGTGGCCGACGCCGGATCCTTCGGCTTCATCACCGCCCACGCGTCGGGCACGGACCGGCCGAACGCTTCGAACGTCAACTTCGATGCCCGGCAGATCGTGCCGAACCTGGTGACTGTGCCCGTGGGCAGCGACGGCAGGGTCAGCCTGTTCAACAGGTCATCAGGCGCAACCCACCTGCTGGCGGACGTTTCCGGCTACTTCCTCGCCGGCTAGGTGCTGCCTCGCAGTCAATTAGGACGACGGCGGCGAGGGGTTTGTAGGGGTCGTTGCAACACCGTTGGTGGCTAGGTGTTACTACTAGTAAGTCACGCAGGCGCTCGGCTGGGTTCCCAACCGAGCGTTTTGCGTGGACGGCGACGTGCTTGAGGTCTACTGGTCCGTAAACGGAGAGGTCGGTGCCCTGGGGAAGTATTGGCGCAGGAGCCCGTTGGTGATTTCGTTTCCCCGACGATCCTTGGTTAAGGACGGCACGGTTGTTGCAACTCTCCAGCGGCGGGTGCTGCAACGGTCGCTAGAACCCAAGCCGCGCGCCGTCGTACGCCCCCTCAGGAGTCAATGCCGAAAGGCGGCAATTCCAGCTTCGCGGACGACCGCCCGATAGTATCCCTTGGCGTACCCGGTTTCATTCGGGTGAAAGCTGACGTTGCTGCCGTCGAAGATGATCCAGGGTGCGGGCGAGCCGATTCCGTGCCCGTAGAACTCGTCGGTGACATCCACATACACAGTTCCGGGGACGTGCTTGGCCGCGTTCCTGATGATCTTGTTCAATTTGTCCGTGCCCCTGTTCAAGACCTTGGCCGCTTCGTCCGTGATGTAGGGCTGGTCGCCGAATTCAGGGGAGAACAGGTACGGGTATCCCAGCGCGACGATGGTGGCGTTGGGTGCCTTGGCGCGGATGGCCGCGTACGCATTGGCCAGGTCGGGGAGGACCTTAGCCTTGGCCGTGGCTTCGCCGATCTTGACGGCGGTTTTGCAGTCGTTCAATGTACTGGGGAGCAGGCACGCCCGGAGTACGTCGGCGTATCCGACGTCGTTACCGCCGGCGGTAATGGTCACCAGGTCTGTTTCTGCATTCAGCAGCCCTGCGGCCGATGCCACTTTCACCTGGAGGGGCACCATGGCGGCAGTCCAGCCCGAGCAGGCGGCGTTGGCCATCAGTTGAACGTCATCCCGCGCGTCCAACACATCCACGTAGCCCGGCGATGCCTGGTAGCACGCCTTGTCAGCAGACTCGGCGGGGTAGAGCGGAGACACTCTGACATTGGGCGCGCCGATGCCGGCAGTGTAGGAATCCCCAAAGGCTACGTAATCCAGTGGTTCCCAATTGTGCGCGGTTGCCGCCGTCGTCGTCGGGCCCGCAAGCAGCCCGACGACGACGGCGGCCAGTGCACTAAGGCGCCTGGCAGGAAAGCCCCCACAGTTGCGCGAAACGCTTGGTGTACTTCCTGTCCCTTCACGAGACGGCTTCCTCATCTTTCCTACCCTTTCCCTTCCGCTGCGCCGCGGCAGGGGGCCCGACGCTGACACTCCTAGCCCACCCCGACGGCGTTACTCTGGCGTTACAGGTTTCATACGAGTACCCGCGCGCCGAACTACGGCAAGGAACAACCGCGGCTGCGTACCGTCGTCGTACGCTTGACTTGGCGGCTGATTCCGGTACACCCGTTGGGAGAAGGTGTCCAAGTGGCTACTCCGGAACAGTTCTACGACGGACTCGCGCCTGAGTACCACCTGTTGTTCGGGGACTGGTGGTCGGCAGCGCAATGGCACGGGCGGGTGATCGCGGATGTCCTGGCCGAGCGGGGAACCACGGAGGGGCGCCTCCTTGACTGCACTTGTGGCATAGGAACCCAAGCCCTGCCGCTGGCGAAGTTGGGATACCGCGTCACAGCCACCGACGTGAGTAAGGCAGCGGTTGGCCGGGCCCGGACTGAAGCGGCTGCGAGGGGAATCGACGTCGATTTTGCCTGCTGCGATGTGCGAGCCGTGCGAGACCACGTCGGCGGGTCCTTTGATGTGGTCATCTCCTGCGACAACGCCCTGCCGCACCTGCTCACCGACGAGGACTTGCTGCGTGCCCTGCACAATGTCCATGCATGCCTGCGGCCCGGCGGGCTGCTGCTCGTTTCCCTCCGCGACTACGACGCGTTGCGCCTCACGTCGCCCGGGGGTGTGCCAATCTCCGTTCACGGAACTGCCGGGTCCCGGCACGGGTCCGGTCAGGTGTGGACGTGGTCCGAGGACACGGAGTACGTGGACATCGAGGCGTTCACCTTCATGGAAGAGGGTGCCGGATCATGGACGGCGCACTCCGGTACCACCCGCTACCGCGCGCTGCGCCGTGCAAAACTCGGAAGCCTGCTGGCCTCGGCCGCGTTTACCGCAATCGAGTGGCTGATGCCGGACGCGAGCGGCTACTACCAGCCAATGGTGCTCGCTAAGGCGTGATTTATTTTTGGGCCGCGGCACAAAGAGTGGCAGCCTGCAGGTTTGGCAACGCGTGAGGTGATGGTGCTGGGGACATCAGGGCCCAGCATGCCGGGAAGGGCCCTGTGGCACATGTGGCCCGCCGTCCGCGCTACGGATACAGTCCGCGCTACGGATACAACAAGCAGTGCTCCTATATTGGGGCCGCCCACGTCGGTAGGTTCACGAGTGCGGCGACCCCAAACGTCATGTTCGAGGGCGCCGAGTAACCTCCCGCTGAGCTTCATCATCCCGCCGGCTACTTGTGAATAAGGACGTGGCAGCAGCCTCGCCACAAGACTGCTGGACTGCCCTCATTGCCCTACTGGCTCGGAGGAAGTCGTCTGCGATATAACACTTCAGGTTTGACATGTGACCCACAGCACCTTACCTTGGACGCAAGGGAAAGCGCATTCCAAGGTTTGCGGGCGCGTTTTCCGACGTACCTTTTCCAGCAATGATGCGGAGCCAGAATGACAGTCGCAGCAAGCGAGACGAAGGCGAGCAGGGGGCCATCCGGCAGCCCCACCCGGCATAGACGCCCCGGCCGCAGTTCAAGGGCCACCGTGGGAAAATGGTTGTCCGAGTTGTGGCGTCCCGTGGTTTTTGTGATCGTATTGATCGCCGCCTGGTGGTTCGTGACAGCCCAGGAACTCGTGCCGCCTTTTATTTTGCCCAGCCCGCAGGACACGGTTAATACCGCCGTGGAAAACTCCTCCTACCTTCTCCAGCACACCGGAGTAACAACGCTTGAGACAGTGCTCGGCTTTATTATTGCCTTCGTTGTTGGTGAGCTGGTGGCCGTCCTGATGATTTACTCCAAGTCCCTGGAAAAGACCATGTACCCGCTGATTCTCTTCGCGCAGGTCATTCCGAAGATCGCAATCGCTCCGCTCTTCGTTGTGTGGCTGGGCTTCGGGCTGGAGCCGAAGATTTTCGTCGCCGTTCTGATGGCGTTCTTTCCCATTGTGATTTCCGGCATGGCGGGGCTGAGATCCGTTGATCCCGAGATCCTCGAGCTGACCTCAACCATGGGTGCCAACCCGTTGAAAACCTTCTGGAAGATCCGGCTTCCTGCTTCCCTCCCCCAACTCCTATCCGGATTGAAGGTGGCCGCAACCCTCGCCGTCACCGGTGCAGTGGTGGGCGAGTTCGTGGGAGCAAACGAAGGCTTGGGCTACGTCATCCTGCAGGCCAACGGCAACATCGACACAGCCATGCTCTTTGCCGCGTTGATCATCATGTCGCTTCTCGGCGTCCTCCTCTTCGCGATCATCCAGGTGGCGGAGTGGTTTCTCATCCCGTGGCACGCCTCACGCCGTTCGCTTGGCTCCGCGACCGTCACCTCTTAGTAATCCCATCGTCCTCTTGCTTCGAGTAACTAAGGAACTGAAATGAACATCGCACGCCGATCAATTCTGACTGCCGGCATCGCCGCAGCAGCAGTAGCATTGTCCGCTTGCGGGGGTGGGGCGGGTTCCAGTGCCGGAGGCGCAGAATCCTCCTCAGCTGCCGGGGAAATCAAACCCGTTACCCTCATGCTGAACTGGTATCCCTACGGCGAACATGCACCCTTCTACTACGGCGTGGAGCAGGGCATCTTCAAGAAGCACGGCATCGACCTGACCATCAAGGCCGGCCAAGGCTCCACCAAGACGGTCCAGGCCGCTGGGCAGGGGCAGGTGGACTTCGGATGGGCAGACACCCCCGCCGTATTGGCCAACATTGACAAGGGAGTCAAGGTCAAGAGCTTGGGCGTCTACCTGCAGACCACCCCCTCAGCAGTGCAGGTCTTCACCGAATCCGGCATCAAGACGCCCGCGGATCTTAAAGGCAAGACGATCGCTGTCTCAGCCGGCGACGCCCCGACTGTCACCTTTCCAATCTTCCTCAAGGCGGCTGGGCTGACTCCGGATGACGTGAAACAGCAGAACCTTGATGCTGCTGGCAAAGTCGCCGCGGTTCTTTCAAACAAGGTGGACGGGCTGATTGGCTTTGCCCACGACCAGGGCCCCACTATCGCCGACAAGAGCGGCAAGGAGATGACCTACCTGAAATACGCCGACGCGGGCGTGAACTTCTACTCCAACGGTTTAATTTCTTCAGAATCTTACCTCTCGAAAAACACCGACCTGGCAACTCGGATGATGGCTGCAGTTTCAGAGTCATTTGAAGCTGCGGTAGAGAATCCGGAGGCAGCAGCGAAGTCCATGGAGGGCAAGGATCCCCAGATTCCGCCGGCCGCCGTAGTGCAGTCACAGTGGACGGAGACCATCAAGCTGCTCCACACACCAGCAACCGCAGACAGGAAGCCGGGCGTCAATGATCCGGCGGACTGGACAGCGACCATCGAAACACTCAGCGGGGCTGGACTGCTTGAATCTGCCGGTGACGCCTCTAAGTATTTCGACGCGCAGTACCAGCCGAAGTAGGAGCGGGTAATATGGCTGCCACCCTTCCGGAGACTCCCATTACGAGAACTTCGCCTGTCGTCGAAATTGAAAATCTGGACGTCACCTTTTCCTCAAAACGGGGAACACTCACTGCACTTGAGGGAATTAACCTGTCGGTTGCGCCGGGGGAGTTCCTGTCGATCGCCGGCCCCTCCGGCTGCGGTAAATCCACCCTTCTGAAGGTGGTCGCCGGCCTGACCCGGGCCAGTAGCGGCTCGGTCGAATTGCGGGGCCAGCAGGTTAAGGGACCTCGGAGGGACATCGGCTACGTCTTCCAGCGTGCTGCGCTGTTGGAATGGCGTAACGTTCGCGGAAACATTTTGCTTCAGTCCGAGATGCGGGGGATGGACAGGGCCAAGGCTAACCGGCGCGTTGAGGAACTGATCGAAATGACAGGCCTGACCGGTTTTGAGAATGCCATGCCGCATGAACTCTCCGGCGGCATGCAGCAGCGCGTCTCACTTTGCCGAGCCCTTCTTCACGAGCCGGATGTGCTGCTCATGGACGAACCGTTCGGCGCCCTGGACGCATTGACGCGTGAGCGGATGAACATCGAGCTGCACCGGATCTGGCGTGAAACCGGCACCACTGTCATCCTGGTGACCCACTCGGTGGCCGAAGCCGTGTTCCTGGCCAACCGCGTGGTGGTGATGAGCCCTCGCCCAGGCCGCATCCTCGAAACCCTGGATGTGCCATTGGGCAACAACCGCGACTACGGCGAAACGATGGAGGACCCGGAATTCGTCAGTACTTCTGCACGGATCCGGGACCTCCTCGGAGCAACCCACGCTGCGGACTGAGCAGCGAGGACGACGGCATTGACCGTACACGTCCCCTCCAGCCGCAGGAAGGGCTGATAAGGGTGAGTGATAGAGGCGGAGGGGATCACGCTGTGCCCTCCGCCTCCATTGCTGCGCCAGGCCCCCATCGGTACGTAAGCTGCGACCTCCCTCTCAGTTTCCCAAGGGTGCGCACATCCGCCGGCGTCCCCTGGGCCGCCGTCGTTCTCGTTCTCCCTCCCGGGGTTTCGTCAGGCCCAACCACCGGGCCGGTGGGTACAATCGACGACTAAACGAACGAACACTGCTTTGCCGGAGGTACGGAGAAACAATGTCGGAATGGCTCGAAGTCGGGACGAACAACTACGTGCTGGTTACCGAAGGGTCCCTGCTGAACACCGGACTGATCGTGGGCTCCGAACGTGCCATGGTGATCGATACCGGCTGCGGCCCCCGGCAGGGGCGGGAGATCCTGGATGCGGTGCGGGTGAAGACCCAGCTGCCCCTCGTCGTCGTCAACACCCACGCCCACTACGACCATTTCTTTGGCAATGCCGTGTTTGCGGAAGCGGGTGTCACCGAGTTCTGGGCGCACCAGAACTGCGCCACGGAGATTGACGAACACGGGGACCTGCAGCGCCGCTTCGTGGGGACGATTGAACCGGAGATGTCAACGGGTGAGGGCCGGAACGTGGAGATCGTGGTTCCCAACGCCATCGTGAAGGACCAACCAGTGATGGTTGACCTCGGCGGGCTGACCGCCACCCTCTTCTACCTGGGCCGCGGACATACCGACGGCGACCTGCTGGTGGGTACCCCGACCACGCTCTATGTCGGCGACCTGGTGGAGCAGGGCGCGCATCCGTCCTTCGAAGACTCGTACCCGGAGGAGTGGGCGGACGCGCTTCGGCACATCTCGGCTCTCCGCCACCGCTACGAGTTCCTGATCCCGGGACACGGGGAGCCGTGCAGCGACCAGTTCGTCAAGACCATGGCGAGAACCATGATCACTGCGGTCCGCCAGGCACAGCGTTCCATCCGCGAAGCTCCCTCTGATGCCACCAAGGCCATCCCCGTCCTGCCTTACGGGCCGGAGCAGTCGCGCTGGTTCATCAAGCGGCTGCAGGAGACCCGCCGGGAGCACTAGCTCTGCGGAGGTTGATGAGGGCGGCGCCGCAGGCCAGCGAACGCCGTCAGCTGCCCAGGCAGAAATACGCGCGGGTAAAGTAAGGCGGGAGACGATAACCGGGGGCCCAGCATGACCAAAAACGAGTGGATCAAGTACGGTGCACTCTTTGTGCTGGCAGTAGCCGCCTTCGGAGTGGCAGCCATCGCCCTAATGGGTCCGCGGGATACGGGCGAATCCGCCGCTGTCCGGGTCAGCCCGACCACCATCACTGCGACAACTGCCGCGCCGCCGGCCCCCACACCCACACCTACAGCTACCGCAACGGCTGAACAGCCCGGTATCCGGCTGCCCGCCGAGCCGGTCCTCCTAATCATCGGGGACTCGTACACCGCCGGTGTTGGTGCAGATCAGCCGGACCAGGGGTGGGCGTCCCTTGTCGCCCAAGAACTCGGATACCCCACCAACATCGACGGAGTGTCCGGAACCGGCTTTGCCTGGGGCGGGGGACGCCAGGACGAGCGGGGCGGCGAGTACGAAGTCCGGTTGCGGAATACCGCTGCGAACCCCGCCTTCGTGCCCAACCTGCTCATACTTCAAGGCGGCCAGAACGACTCGCTGGTTGCAGACGCTGATGAAGTTGAAGCCGCCACGGCGCAGACCGTTGAGGCAGCCCGCAGGTTTTGGCCCGGCGTCCAGGTGGTGGTGCTGGGGCCATCAGCACCCCAGCCCGTAGCCGAGGAACTGCGCGGCGCGAACAGCGCCGTCCGCGCTGGAGCCGCAGCTGCCGGCGCTCCCTTTATTGACGCCGTCGAGGGCGGTTGGTTTACGAGTGCCAACAGTCCGCGATTCAATTTCGACGGCGTCCACCCCAACAGCGCCGGCCACGCGTTCATTGCTGAGCGGTTCCTGGAGTCCTGGGCAGGGTTGATCCGGTAGGAGTGCCGGCTCGGAAGAGCTTAATGCCGCGCCGGCTAGGGCCGCGGTGCGGTCTGCAGCTCAGCTGCGGTGCGTTCTGCAGCTCAGCTGCGGTGCGGATAAATTCGCAGTCTTCGGTGGAAAGGATGCTTTCGCCGTGCCGGTCCTGTTCGAGCTGCGTTCCGGTGGCTTTGTTGATGGCTGCCACTACAGTTCGGGGAAGGGTTCTGCACCCGGGGTTATTGACCAGCCACTGCTGCGTTTCCGGCGCGAGTTGGTCCCACAACTTGTCAATGCTCATTACGGTTGCCTCCACTCTTGTCATTCCTGATAACCGACCAGCTCGTGGGGGGATCGCGCCGAATTCCGCGTCCCTGTAACCAGCAGAAGGGGGAGGGGGTTGGTGATTCAGGGGCGGAGGGGACGTCATTGTCCCCTCCGCGTCTGCCCCGCACCAGGAGCCCCCAAATCAAGGTATATCCCTTCCCCTGGTGCGGTGTCCTCTCCCAGGAAAAGGAGAAGAAGCCCGAACCTTTGACGAATAGACGTTTCGGTCAATTCGACAGTACGAGTGTGTGGCCTACTGGAAGGTAGGTCAAGGGTTGTGAAACAAGAAGGACACCAGGAGACACGCAGGTCTTCAGAGCGTGTGACCGGCGCCGGCGTTAGCCGTAGCGCCCTTCGGAACCATCGCGAAGTTCGTCGCGGGCAGCTTCCAACACAGTGCAGTTTCCGGTGCGGGCTGTCATGAGAAGCCGCCCGGCAGCTTCCTCCGTGGTGCAACCCGTTCGTGCCGCCAGCGCCCGGCAGGCATCTATTATCACCGAACGCGATACGAGTGAGCCCTCCAAGGCTGAGTACTCGTCCCAAAGTGCAGTTGATCCCAGATCCTGCGGAACCGGGCCAGGGCTAAGGGAGCCAAGGGCGGCCGCTGTCCGGGCGTGAAGCACGGATTGGACAGCGGTAAGCAGTTGAGTGGCTTCGGGGTAGGCCAGCCGATAGACAAGATGTCCGCCGGACCGTAGGCACCGGATCAGGTCCTGCCCCCGCATCTGCGTGAGGTGCCGGGACAGGTGGGTTGCCTTCACCCCCGTGCCCTCGCACAACTCCGGGATGGTGGACTCGCCCTGGGAAAGCAGCACCAGGACCTGCGCCCGCACCGGGTGGGCCAAGGCCTTGAAAAGCTCGGCTGCAGCAGACATTGACGGTCCGCTGCCGTCAGCGTGAACCGGCCTGCCTGCCAGAACGTGGTGGCCGTCCATGCCTGCCTCCCTTGGCTGCTTTGCTCGCGGGGTATGCATGCCATTATCCTCCGCCGGCTCGAGGAGCATCATTGGATGCCGCGTCCCACGGAAGATTTTTTTGGCAGAACCCTTTACGAGCCGGAGCTCGTTTACTAAAGTCTCTTCTTGTCAAAGTCCGGATGGGCGCTAGGGGGCGTCCGGGAAGGGGGAGTGCATCACCGCTGACCTATACCAGAAGACAATTGACCATTACGTAGAAAGCCCCTCCTAGGAGGGGCTTTCCCTTGTCCGGGCCGACCTTTGTCCGCCGGGCATCCGGCAGGTCCTCAGCTGTTGCCGATGTGGACGATGCTGTCGCGGTCCTGCTCGCTGGCGGGTGCGTCAGCGAGGCCGGCGGGTGTGAGGTCGAGGTCTTCCAGGCTGGCCACGCGGGCAGTTCCGTCATCGGAAGTGGAAGGCTTGCTGGTGATAGTCATCGGGATGTTCCTTAGGTCCGTTTTGGGTTCGGGAAAGAGCCGGGGAAGGGCTGCAACGTGATCCGCGGTGGTGTCCACCACCCGGGAGAAGCAGCACTGCGAACAACGGAGGGCGACGGCGACTGTACCGTGTTTCCTGCCCCTTACCGCCGGAAATTCCACAACCAGGTGGATGTCAGTATCGCAGGCAGCGCACCAGGGGTGTTTACCGCGAGGCTGCTGGGTGTCACAGGGAATGTAAGTGTTCGTTGTCGCAATCAATCTGTTCAGACCACGGCCGGGTAGCTGGTCAGGATGTAGTCGGCAGCAGCCGGGCCTGTCATGCGCAGTTGGTGTGCCGGGTTTACGAGGTTTGCCATGGCGTCCCAAAAGACGTGTTCCGGCTGTGGTGCTTCCTGGGAGAGGTTGCACCAGCTGGTGTACAGCCCGTAAAGGGCGTCCCCGCTGAGAGTGGAGCTGGTCTCCAACGGGTCTTCGTAGGTGGCTTCAGTGAGGAATTGGTTGAACTGTGATTGCGCCATGTCGGCTCTTCTCAGCAGGGTGCAGTAATCCGCCGTTGGGCTACAGCAGCCAAGCCCGATGTCCTGCACAGGACAACAAGCGAACTACCAGCTTATCAGCGCCTGAAACTTCTTCAGGACCAAAAGCGACCTTGGACCCGTTAGAAAACGTCAAGGTGCGGCCGCAGGGTTCTCCCAGCGTCCACTCCGTACCGTCCAACCATGATCACTTCCACCAACTCAGCCCGCGCTGCGAGTGGGTCCAAACCTGGCGTTACCTCACCCTGGATAACCGCCGGAGGGTCGCACCGTCCGCTCCTTGACCATGAAGTCTTGGACAGGCTGCGCGAGGACCTCCGTGAGTACGACGTGTGGCGTGTATTTGTGCAGAACTTCATAGCCGCCCTGCCTGTGCGGATTGAAAAGTTGCGCGCGGCTTTGACCACCGGGGACGCCGCTGGTGCCAGGGACGCCGTCCTTAGCCTTAAGACCGCCAGCCAGATGGTGGGCGCCGAGCGCCTCGCTGCCCTAGCCATGGACCTGGAGGCGGCCCAGCGTGAAGCTGCCCGGAGCGCTGATCCGAGCGGTGCCCTGCCCGGGCTCGCGGTGAGCCACCTAACCCGGATCAGGCAACGTGCCGAACAAACGTCCGACGCCCTCCAGGCGCACCTGGCTACAGCCAGGCCGCCCCGGATGATTACCAGCCAGGTTCAGGCCTGATGCAACACTCCAGTCCGGGTGACTCAGACCACGAACCGGGTCCCGGGCGCGCCGCTGGGCAGGTTCTTCAAAATCCCTTCCGCCACCTCCCGTACCCGCATGCCCCGGCGGGTTGAGGCCTCGGCAAGCATTCGAAAAGCCTCCGGATAGGAACAGCGGTTCTTGCCCATGATCACACCGCACGCCACGTCGATGGAGGTGCGGCTTTCCAGGACGGCCTTCAGATTGTCCCCGGCCGCACGGACGCTGCGGACCTCCAGGGCCAGGCGCAGGCCCTTCCCCGCCATGCCGGAGAACCAGGCGGCATGGCTGACCGCCTCGGAAGCAAACTGGACCTCCCGGGGCGCGAAAAAAGCCAGTACGCAGGACATTCCGGCGTCCAGCCGGACCGGTACAACGAGGACCTCACCGTAGCCGGCGTCGAGGAACCGCCGCCGGTAAGCTTCCCACCGCAGTGAGGGGCCGCCGTCGGCCTCCACTATCACGGGACTGCCTGCCTCCACAGCTGCGGCCAGCGGTCCGTCGTCGAGATCCTTTTCCAACGCGGCAAGGGCAGCCGCCCGGCCGTTGTTGGCCGCCAGGGCTGGAAGGGCTTGCGGCGAGGTGAGCGTTGCGGCGCAGTCGATCTGGACCCCGGCAGTACCGCTGAGGGCCAGCGCGGCAGCCTCAGCCAGCCTGCGCAGGGAATCGACGTCGGACCCTGAGTCCGTTACCAGGTCCAGCAGGAGCCCGGACGGTTCCCGCCATGGCTCGGGCCGGAGGAGCCCTCCGCTGCCAGCCTTCCGCCGTCGGCCTTCAGCACCCTGTTCCTGATCCCCGCCACCTGTAGTGTCACCGTCATGCCCTCGTTCGATCCGCCCGCGCAGCGTTATCCGCGGACTTCTCTCCGAATCTAGGGCGGCACCTAATGGATGGGCACGAGTAGCCGGTACTCGAATTCCTAAGCTCCTCCGGGGGACTACTTGTTTTGCTGCGTTTCCAGCCATTCCTGGAACGTTTGGCGTCCGACGGCGGCACCCGCTTTGGGAATCAGCTTCCCCTTGCGCATGGCCTTGCCCATGGAGCCGGGGGCATTCACCTGCACCACCCGCTTCCGCTTGCCCGTCTTCTGCAGGTAGGCGCGGACCAGGTCCGCGAGCCTTTCGGCCCGGGGACCGCCAAGATCCGGCAGGCGCCCCTTCGGCCCTGCCTCAGCGGCGTTAACCAAAGCCCCGGCCACTTCCCGGGCCGCCACCGGCTGGGTGAACATCTTCGGGACCAGAACCAGCGGACCGGCCGAGGCAACTCTTACCGTCATGGGCACGAACTCATGGAACTGGGTGGACCGCAGGAGGGACCAGGGGATGCCGCCGTGCCGAACTTCGTCCTCCTGCACCAGCTTTCCCGCGTACAGCCCCGAGGTTGCTTTGTCGATGCCCACGATGGAGAGCGCCACGTGGTGCCGCACGCCGGCCGTCTTCTCCGCCGCCAGCAGGTTCTGCGTGGCGTTGGTGAAGAAGTCCACCGCCTTTTTGGTGGACATCGTCTCGATACCGGAAACGTCGATGACCGCCTCAACGCCCTGGAGCGCCTGGTTCAGGCCCCGGCCATTCACCAGGTCCACGCCCTCCGAACGGCTCAGGCTGACCACATCGTGGCCGCGCTCTTTCGCTACCTCGACGACGTGGCGCCCGACGGTACCGGTTCCCCCTGCAACGGCAATCCTCATAAGCAAATCTTAGAAGCAGCTAGGACAAAGCGGTTCCCGACGCCCGTGACAGTTTTCGAAACGTGATGCCGGTGCCTTTCCCGCGTGCGGGGTAGCCCCGAGACGAATTGCTAAGTAGGCTTAGTAATATGTTTTGCTGCAACTTCGAAAGCCTCGGTTTCAGGACGCGCGCGCTGGTTGGAGGTGAACGGCGTGGATAAAGAGGAGGAGCGGCGTCGTGAACTCGCTGCCGCTATCGGTGTAGACCCCCGGAAGCTCCTGCCAGCCACAGCAGGGCGGTCCCGGTGGTCGAAGTTCGAGTTGGAGGCTTACCTTCATGGTGCGACTGCCTGGCGCACGCGCGAAGCCGGCCACGGGACAGACAAGGCGGGAAGCCCGGGAAAAGCGCGGGAGCACGCGTTCTCGGCGCTGGGAGCCGCGGGCCGTTCCCTGCTTACTCCCGAGCGGGCCGAGGCGGAACGCCTGAGGTCCTTGAACGAGACGGACCTGCTCCACAGCGGTACTGAGGAAACCTTCGACCGGATTGTGGCTGCCACCAGGAAGTTTTTTCAAGTGGGTGCTGCGTCAATGTCCCTGATCGCCGAAGACGCCCAGTACTTCAAATCCGTCTTCGGGCCGCTCCGCGATGAGACTCCACGGCAGATCGCGCTTTGTACAGCCACAGTGGAACGCAACTCGATGCTGATCATCAATGACACCTTTACCGATGAGCGGTTCGCGTCCAATCCACTCGTGGTGGGGGAGCCGCACATTCGCTTTTACGCGGGCTACCCCTTGCATGGGCCGCGCGGCTGGAACATAGGCACTTTGTGCATCATCGACCAACAGCCCAGGGCCTTCCCGCCATCCGAGCAGCAGGTACTCCGGACGCTCGCTGCGATCGTCCAGGGCCACGTGGACGCGCGCACCTAGTCGCCTTTGACGCTGGCCCGCCTCCTAGGGATTTTCTTGGTGGTGGCCTGGCGTGGATCCATAGGATTTCCGCAAGGCTGAGCCGTCAAGGTGTAGGTATCTGGCCGGGGAGCGAAGCCCCCATCGTTCATTCCGGTCAGTGCCGGGCCTGGCGTCGCACCCCAGAAGCGATTCCAGGCCCGGCTGCCAGGTCTCCCGCTCCAAGACGTGAATAGCCCACCCGCGCCGCGCGTCGTTGTAGCGCGTCACGGATTGGATCGCGGAAATGCCCATCACCAGCAACGTCGCTTGGGACGGACGACTCGAGGCCTTCAAGGGCAGGGACTCAGCCCGATACGTCGAGTTTGTGAAGGCCTCGGCCAGCCGGTGCGCCGCTTGCCGGCTACCTCTTGGCCCGGGCGCAGCCCTGTCCCTGATGGTGTTTGTCACCGAGAGCTTGGATTCCAAAGGCAATTCGTCGTTGGACTTCGACCCTGTGGTCTGTCATCGGCAATGCCAGGAACCTGGACTGAGCGTGCGTGAAGCACTTGAAGTGGTGGAAGGCGTTATCTCAATAGGTGCCCGGCTGGTCCTTGGCGGGGGCAGCTCGGGGACGGCTGCGGTTCCTGTGCTGGCCTACACCCTGGTGCCGAACGTTGTCATTGGGGAACCGGGCGGGGAAATGACCTCCGCGCTGGTCTCGGTCCTGCTGAACCACGGATTTAGGTTGTCTGCCACTGCCAGTTATGGGGACATCCTGCAGCGGGCTGTCCCTACCCGCGACACCTGCAGCTGCACCTTGGCCAGGAGAGGCGAAGTCCAGTTGCATGTCGACGGGCTCCTGATGTGCTCGCAACAGCTGGACAGATGGAACCGTCACGACGCCGTCTGGCTGCGAGCCGCACGGGAAGGGCGTGTCCTGGTAATCAGCGGCGATAACCTGACCCTTGCCCAAACTGGCCTGGAGCTGACAACAGCTGCCCGTCTCGGGACGCTGGTCACCGGTTTCGTTTCGGCGTCCTGATCAGCGGGGGATCCGGCGTCCCCTGAACCTGTTCAGGAGCAGAAGGAGGATGGCCACCACCAGCAGTACCGGAGCCACGCCGAGAAAAAAGCCTAGTGTTTCCACAGCCAGCCCCACAACGAGAAGGACAATGGCGACGGCGACAATTGCCACGACTAACGCTTTCATCAGTTACACCTTTCAGTCATCAAAGTGGGTGACGGTTTCCTTGGCGCCGGACAGCCGCCGGATGATTTGCTCGGCGACCGTATGGAGCTTCATGTTGCGGTGGTTGGAGGCCCGGAGGAGGAACTGGTACGCCTCCTCCTGGGTGCAGCGGTTCTGGGTCATGATCATGCCGCAGGCGAGGTCTATGTCCGTCCTGCTTTTCATTGCGGCTTTCAGGTCCTCAGCAAGCAGCTCTGCAGTGATAATGCGCAGGGCCAGCCGCAGCGCCCGCCCGGCGGTGTGCGTGAACACGGTCGCGTCCTGGATGGCTTCCTCGGTGAACAGTCCGGCCGCGGGGGCGAAGAAATTCAGGGACGCGGACGCGCTTTTTCCTAAGTCGACGGGTACCCCCAGGACGCTTCTATAACCTGCAGCTTCCAATCCCCGGGAATACAGGGGCCACCGCTGGTCGTTCCGGGTGTCCGTCAGCAACACAGTTGTGGACGTATGCACTGCTTCCAGGCATGGGCCGAACCCGAGGTCCTGTTCAATGCGGTCCAGGGCTACGGCGGTCTCACTGCTGCCGGAGACAGTAGCTGTCCGTTTGTGCCGGTGCAGGGTGACGGCGCAGGCGACGGCTGCACGCGTGGTTCTGCTGAGGGTTGAAGCAGCGTGCTGGACGACGCCGTCGAGGAAGCCCTTGATGTCCTCGCTTTCCACAATGAGCTCGTGGAGTTGCTGAAAGTCCTCATACTGCCTGTCTGTTTCCACAACTCCCATGCTAAAAGCACGGTTTGCGGAACAACAGGGACGCCGGCGTGCCTGCCACTAGTGTGCGCCCCGTTCGCCCTCGTCTGCCTTGGGTTGGATAGTCTGGCTGTAGCTGGCACGCAGCCCGTCGACGCCGAGGGTGTTAAGGGTTTCGTTCAACGCGTGTGCCAGGATGTCGCGCTCAATCGCCGGAAGGCTTAAGGCGCCGTAAACGTACGCCTGGACCTCAATCAGGCCTGCCTTTCCTCCAATTCCAAAGTATTTGATCCAGATCTGCTCAAGAGTCAGTGGTGCAGCCTCAAATGCTAACCGGAAACCTTGGCGCTGTTCGTCCTCGTCCCCAGGGACGGCCATAGTTCACCCCCGGTCAAGATCGAGTCCCGGCGTGGACTCGATGATTTTTTCTGCCACTTCCTGCAGCGGACGGTTCTCGTTGAGGGCTCTGGTCATCAGGTGGAGCATCGCGTGGTGGTTGTCAACGCCGCGGCTGGCCATGACGATGCCCTTGGCGGTGTTGATGATGTCGCGCTGCGTCAGGGTCGACTTGAGTTGCTCGCTCAGCATCTTGCCCCGTTCCCTGGCCTGAACGTTGGCGAGGAAGATCGAGGCCTGGGCTGCGAACAATTCCAGCAGCCGGATTAGTTTGTGCGACGCCGCCTTCGGGTTTGCCCAGTAAATCTTGATGGCCCCGAAAGCCAGGTCCCCGGAAAGGAGTGGAACACTGATGCACGACCGCAACCCCAGTTCGTCCGCTGCCAGGCCCCATTCCGGCCACCGGAGATCGGTGCGCACGTCCGCAATATCGACAGGGTGCCCGGACGCCCAGGCACTAAGGCAGGGACCCTGCTCAAGCTCGTATTGGAGGGTGTCCGCCTGTTCCACCAGCTGGTTCGTGGAAGCTGCGCTGCTGCGGCGGCCGCTGGAGTCGATCAGGGAAACACCGGCGCCGGCGGCGTCGCCGACTGCCAGAACGGCTGCCTCGGTGATGAGCTTCAGGGCATTGTCGACCGTTTCCTCGGTAAGGAGCACGTTGGAAAACCGCGCATAGACGGCGGCCAGTTCGTCAGCCAGCGGCAATTCAGTGTCCATGACCGCTCCATTCCCAGCGCTTTGGCCCTTGATGAACCAACTGCTCTCCTCCCCACATCACAGCACACATAGCCTCCACAATCCACTCATCGCCGGGCCCAGATGGTACGAGATGCCGTGGCCGGGGTTGGTGGACTCCGGCCGTGCCGTAGGAGCGTTCGACGGCGTCCATCACCATGGCGGCGAGGCTCCGGCTGCTGGCCATCCAGCCGGCCGGCCGCAGTTTCGCGGCCGACAGCCCTGGCGCCGTGACGAGCGTCGAAGTACACCAGAATTCTGTGGGGCGGCTTGTAATACAGCCTGCGCTTTGGCCTGGACTACGGCCCCACCTTTTACAATGGTGGTCAGGTTGCAGGTCATGCTGGGGGGTAGTGCGCGAATGCCGGATGAGATCAGCAAAGATGAGGGCCCGAAGGGCAATTCGGGGACACGCCGCGTCGTCGTTCTCGTAGGGCTTGCCGCGGCGATCGCAGCAGGAATCGGTGGGGCAGGACTATATGGCGGCCTTGCCGGCGGTCAGGACAGGCAGAGCCAGGTCGCGGAACCAGAGCCCACGGCGCCGGTCTGTCAGGTCCAGGACCGGGCGTCGCTGGTGCCCGTAAGCGGTGCCCTGTTCGGCGTCAACCTCGACTGGCAAACCAAGTCCCTCGAACGTTACGCATTCGACTTGGGACACAAGCCCGCGGTCAGCGTCTACTTCACCCCGTTCCCCTACAGTGCGGATGAAAAAACGGACCTGGAGCGCGCCGTCGTGCAGATCCGCGCCAACGGCCAAATGCTGCTGCTGACCTTGGAACCGTCCAACGGACTGGCCGGGGTCACCCCTGAATCCGCTGAGGCGCTCGCGAAGGACCTCGCCGAGTTCAACAACGACGGCGTCCCTGTCCTTTTGCGGTTTGGCCACGAGATGAACGGCTCCTGGTACCCATGGGCCCAGCAGCCGGCGCAATACATCGAAGCGTTCCGGACGATTGCTGCCGCGGTCCACACCCATGCCCCTGGTTCAGCAATGATGTGGGCACCGAGCTACGGCGGGGGCTACCCGTTCGCCGGCGGCCAATACGAAGCCAAAGCCGGGTCGCCCGAGTACGCGGCCTTGGATACGGATACGGACGGTTCCCTGACCACGAACGACGACTCCTATGCTCCTTACTATCCGGGCGATGACGCCGTTGACTGGGTGGGCATGTCCCTCTATCACTGGGGTGGCGAGTTCCCGTGGGGCGAAAACGAGTTGCCGGAGCCGAACAAGTTCGCAAATCAGCTCACCGGCAATTACTCCGGAGCCAACGGTGATGACAGCGCGTTGCCGGACTTCTACCAGGTATACGGGGAGGCGCACGGCAAGCCGGTGGCCATCACGGAAACTGCCGCGCTTTTCAATCCGGCAGGCGGCGGGGAGGCGGAGTTGGCCATCAAGCAGTCCTGGTGGGGCCAACTCTTCGATCCGGCCACAGCGGCACGGTTCCCACAGTTGAAAATGATCAACTGGTTCGAGTGGGACAGGGACGAGGAAGAGATCAAGGGCCGGGTGGACTGGACGGTGACTAATACTCCTGCGGTACGCGACGCGTTTGTTGCGGCGCTGCCTGACTGGCTACGTTACGGCCCGGCGGAGTCCTGCCGCCCCCGCAGCTAAACCCTATCGGGGGACCGCAGCAGGTGCCTTTTCAAAAAATAGCTCGTCTGCTGGGCGCATTGCCTGATCCCGATCAAATGGAGTGCTGCCATCCGGGGCAGGAGGACCCCCGGGTCGCCGTTCGTGGGCGCCGACCGCAGCGCGCCTTCCAGGTCAAGGGCGAGGCCCGCCAGACGTTCCGCGCCCACCATTTGGCTCGAGGTTTTCAGGCTGAGCACTGCGTCTTTGGCGGTGATGGCATCACCGGTAGTCAATGCCAGCCGGAGCCTTTCCGTCCTGGCCGGCAGATGCGCAACGAAATCCTGGACGAAGACCTTCCAAACGCTTTCGTCGTAGTCCAGTTCAGAACGCAACCTGTCCAGCACAGAGCAGTCGAGCAGGGGCAGGGTGTGGCCGTCGTACTGGGTCACGGCTGTCCTCTTCGCCAACGGGTCCACCGCCTAGGACTTGAAGTGGGTGGTAGGTGTTCCGCCGGGCAGGTCGCTGAGGATGGTTTCGGCCACCACCCGGGCTTTGACGTTTCTGTGGCTTGAGGCCTTGGCGAGGATGTTGAAGGCTTCCTGGTAAGAGCACCGGTTTTGGCCCATGATGACACCACACGCAACGTCGATGGAGGTTCTGCCCTGCATTGCGCTGCGTAGGTGGTCCGCCGTTGCCTGGGCAGCCCTCAGGTCCCTGGCCATCATGTAACTGCTGGCCGCCACCTCACTGAAGGCCGTGAGTCGCGAGACGACCGGGGGAGTGAAAACGTCATCCCTGTCCGCCAGGAGGGTCAATGCTCCGAAATTGCCTGGCTCGAGGGGTAGTGGAACCGCTACCAGGGAGCGGTGGCCGGCCTCCGCCAGGAGCTGCCAGTAGGCGGGCCAGCGGGGCGTCTTGGAGTAGCTGTTGAGGATAAGGGCCAATTGCCCGGTGAGTGCCTGGGCGACCGGACCGTCACCGTTTTCCTGGTCGGCACGGGCGAGGCCGACAGCGCGGTCCGCGGTGCCGGACGTCAAAAAGGCTTGCCGGGGTTGCGGCAGGGACACCACGCAGTCCAGCTGGCAGCCGGCGTCCGACAGCACCGCTGCGCCGGCAAGGACAAGCAGGTCCAGTGATTCCCGGTCATTTTCCGCCCGGAAATCCAGCAGTGGTGCGGACGTCGTAGGGACCGATGACTCTTTGCGGAACCACGCTGTCCCGCCGCCTCCGTCATCGGCCCCGGTCTGATGGTGCAGCTTCCGCACCCCAAGATTGATCCCCATGATCTGTCCCCCCTGAACAGTTGAATCGTTGAAGAAGTCTTCTGCGACGTCTTCTGGACGTTACGGGGCGGGGGTGGGGAGCACACGAGTAGTGAGTACTCGCTTTTAATTTTCGACTACTTGATTCCGGCCGTTCTGCCGGGTTGCGGCGACGGGGGAATCAATGGAAGTTGCTTTGCTTGACGGTGCCGGCTTCTCGACACCGCCAAGCGCTAAGACCTCTGCTGTTCCCCCAAAAGACCTTGGCTACTGGACCCAGATCCCAGTTAGTGCTTTGCGCTTCGGGCCTTACACGGACAACTGTGCACCGCCTGGCTCAAGGGCCCCCGCAGATGGGGTCAAGGATGAATCAAGGTTGGCTCAAGTTTTACTGTCGGGGCGCATCCCGGCTGCCTGGAAACCATCCGGCCTCCTAGGGATTCCCTAGCACGGCTGGGGAGACTGCAGGTATGGCACCAACAGCACCGCTGAAGCGCACCGGGTCGATATCGAAGGGACACGGCAAGCGCCGGCCCGCGGCCCACCCACTGCCGGCCATGCCAAGGAAAGCTTCGGCTCAAGGCCGCTGGCGCCGCCCTCTGGCGACGGTGCTGATTCCCGCCCTGGCAGTCCTTGCCGTACGCGCGTGGGTGCTGGAACCATTCACCGTGTCCTCGGACAGCATGGAACCTACTATTGATTCGGGCTCTGTGGTGCTCCTGTATAAGCCGGCTGCCGCCTCCGGGTTGATCCAGAACGGCGTAGTGGTCGCTTTCACCAACCCCATGGACGGCCATCCGGCCATCAAGCGGGTGGTGGCCAAGGAGGGGCAGACCGTTGCCATCCTCGACTCCGAGCTGTATGTGGACGACGTGGCCGTGCCTGAGCCGTTCATTGACCACAGCCGCATCGACGGGACGTACTTCGGGCCGGAGACTGTGCCCGCGGGAAGCGTTTTTGTGCTCGGTGACAACCGGGGCGTGTCCATTGATTCCAGGGACTTCGGGGCTGTGCCGTTGACGGCGATCCAAGGCACCCTGCTGGCGGGGCAAAAGTAGTTCGACTTAGCGCAATTCCAACCCCCGTGTCATAGGGGAGCATGCTGGGACCAACGTCAAAAGGTGGCCTACCCCCTGACTGGGGGTAGGCCACCTTTGGCTTTGGTGGTACGACTGTGGTTACGCCGGTTACTTGGCCCCGGTGAGTTCCTTGGCCGGTGCTTTCCTGGCGTTGGCCCGGGAGCGGTACAGCTTGTACGCCAGGAGGGCGCAGGCTGCCAGCAGGCCCCCCGTGGTGACTGCCAGGGTGGCAGTGCCTGGATCCGTCACCAGGTACTCGGCCAGCGCCGCCAGGGAAATGGCTGCGGCGGTACCGAGGGCGCCACCGAACGGTGCTACTCCGGGTACCTGTGCCGGCTGTTCCGTGCCGGGCCCTGCGCTGAACGGGTTCGGGAGGCCTTGATCAAAGATGCCGCGTTCCTTCTCTGTTGTACCGGGAACAACAACTTCGCTCAGGTCGGAGAACTTTGGAGCGCTGCTGCCGTCGGCCGGGGCAATCTGGAACCGGTAAGCGGCACCGTTCTCCAGGTCCCGGACCACGATGCGTGTGGCACCTGGCTCGGCAGTCAGGATTTCTCCCACCTGGGTGCCCTGGGAATCAACGGTCCTGAGCAGGAATCCTCCGCTGAAATCCGTCGTATCCACGGGTGCCTGGTTTACGGGTGCGGTGTCGGACGGTGTCTGGTTCACCGGCGCGACGGGTGCGGTGTCGACGGGTGCGGTGTCGACCGGTCCCTGGTCCACAGGTGCCGGGTCGACGGGGGTCTGGTCCACCGGGCCCTGGTCCACAGGTGCCGGGTCCACAGGTGCTGGATCGACCGGTGCGGTTCCGGGCGCGGGCCCGGTGCCCGGTGCCGGCGTGACAATCACAACCACCTCGCCATCGCCGGGGATGACGCCGATCCCGTCATTGATCCCACCCTCGGTGCCTTCGCCGGCTCCTTCGTCCACCTCGTCCTCGGTGCCTTCGCCAGCACCGTCGTCGGCTCCTTCATCCACCTCATCGGCGCCATCCTCCACCTCGTTCTCCCCATCGTCATCCACTCCGTCGGTTCCATCGCCGAAGAGCAGTTGTTCGATGTTGTGAAGGGTGTCCGTGCCGTGCTCACCGCTGTTGTGCTGCACAGTGGTGACCGAGCCGGGGGAGCCCAAGGTGCCGTCACCGCCGGTTGTGGTGATGGTGTAGTTGGCCGCGACGTCGGAGAAGAAGGCAGTGTCGGTTCCTTCCGCGGAGGTGAGGAGCTCCCGGACAACAATGATGTTGGCGGGGTCCACGGTCCCGGCGAACACGGCCTGCTGGAGCGTCGGGCCGGTCAGGGTACCGTCGGCACTGCGCTGGTACTGGGCGTTCATTCCGGTGGCGCTGCCGATTTCACTGGCCGCGTTGTTGGTATCAGTGCGGACGCTGAGCCGGACGCTGAGGTAACGGTCGCCGTCGAGAATGTCATCGGCGCCGCGGCCCTCAAGGAGGTCGCTGCCGCCGCCGCCCAGGAGGATGTTGCCTTCGCCCCAGACATGCGATCCGGTAAGCACAGGGCATTCCTTGGAGGCGGATGCGTTGATGACGTCGGCGAGGGGAGTGGGCAGGGAGGGAATCAGCTGGTTGAGTCCGTTGATGCGGTCCACGCCGGCCTGGTCCAGTGCGTCGCAGCCGATGAAGCCTGCGCCGCCCATCGTCTTGGGGATCCGGTCATCGCCCCGGAGTTTGTCGTCGAGGGGACCGCCGGAAAGGGCTTCCACCTCGTTGTACCTGTCCCGGACGCCTACCTGGAGGATGTCCAGCGGTTCGATGGGGAGGTCAAGATCGGCGTCCTGCGGCTGCGGATCGTAGAGCCCGGTTTCCCAGTCGTAGCCGGAGGCGCCGGCCACTTTTTCCACGCCGGGTCCGGCGATGCCGATGTCGTCCCCGCCTTCCATGTCGTAGTCGTCGTCGCCGCCCTGGCCGATCAGGACATCGTTGCCGGGCTTTTGCGAGTCGTCCAGGAAGAAGAGGTTGCTGGAGTCCCCGATCAGCAGGTCGGGTCCGTCGCCGCCTTCAGCCCAGTCGTTCCCGCCTCCGCCGAACACTGCGTCCAGGCCTTCCCCGGCGATCACAAAGTCGTCGTCTTCACCGGAGAAGGTCTCGTTTGAGTTCGCTCCGCCGTTGATGAAGTCCTTTCCGTCCCCGCCGAGCAGCAGGTCCAGGCCGGGGCCGCCGTCGATCGCGTCGTTGTCCGGCCCGCCCTTCAGGATGTCGTCGCCGGCGAGGTCGGTAATGATGTCGTTTCCGTCGCCGCCCAGAACGGTGTCAGCGCCGTCGCCTCCTTCGATGACGTCGTTGCCCTGGCCGCCCCACATGGTGTCATTGTCCACGCCGCCGTAAATGCGGTCAGTTTTGGCGGAGCCGTTGTAGACGGCCTGGCCGTTGATGCCGGCCGGATCCACGGAGTTGGAGGCCCGGTACTTGATGGTGCCGTCCGGCATCCTGATCAGCAGCGCCGATTCGTTGCACTCGGAGGCCGGGTCATCCGCGACGGCGTTGCCGGCGGCCTTGAAGCCCTCGGCCGTTCCGTTGAGGTTCTTCAGCTCAAACTTGCAGTCAGCCGTGGCGAACGCGTCCGCCTTCAGTGCCTGTGCGTTGGTGTTGCGCATCATCATCTCAGCGAAGGAGTTTCCTTCAAGCTGCGCCATCAGGTTCATGCCAGGGGTGCGTGCCAGGTAGTACAGCCGGTCACCGTTCTGCAGATCGGTCATCTGGCTCTCGAAGACGTAGTTGAAGGTGCTGCCGAGAAGGCCGCCGAACAGGTTGGTCCGTTCTGCCAGGCCGCCCATCCACAGGTCCACGTCGTCGAGTCCGGTGATTGATGAGTTTCCGTTGTTGGCCCAGGCGTCCGTGCTGTTCATGAAGGCAACTGCGTCCTCGGGGGCCACCTCGCCGGCCAGGGCGTCAGGGGTGACGATCAGCCGTGCTGCGGTGCGCTTGGCCTCCAGGGTGGTTGCGCTGACGATCGAGGGGTGCTTGCCGTAGGCGGCCACAAAATTGACCAGCGACTTCGGGTGCTTGATGTTTTCGCCGAAGTCGATCCAGTTGGTGTACGGCTTGAGCTGGCTGTCGTTGGTGGCGCCGTGAATCTCCCGGCGCAGCCCGTTCAGGGTAGGCAGCCCTTCTGACCGGGCGCGGGTCAGGTTGATCGCCGCGAGGTCCATGGGGAGCCCCAGCAGCTTGTTGCGGAGGGTATCAGTAACGAACTCGTCCAGTTCGCTGCCCACCTGGTCCGACATGCCCATGATGATGCTTCCGGCGGCTTCCTCGGAGGTGAGCGTGCCGGCGGGGCCGCCGTCAGTGTAGGCGGGCGGGTTCAGGAACCCCTCGAGCAGGGACAGGTCGTTCTGGGAGCCCCTGACGTCGTCGGAAGTGCCAAACATGTTGTCCGCTCCCGGGCTGTCCTCGTTGCGGCGGGAAATGGTCTCCGTGAGCATCGAGTGGCCAAAGCGGTACACCGCGTGTGCGAATTCTGCGCTGACGGCGGGATTGATGTCCGTCTGGGCAAAAGCGAAAGGCTCGAAGATGTTGATCGCCGGCTGGATCTTCCGGGCAAACTCTTCAAACACGAGGTGTTGGTATTCCATCTCCGTGATGAACCGCGCGGCTTGGAAAAGGCGCTCGCCGTTCCAGCCGTCTGCTCCTTCTGCCAGCTTCCACTCGGCCAGTGCGGCGACGCCCCGAGCCGAGGTGTCGTTGCCGAGGACCCGCTTGATGTCTGCCACCATGCGGCCGTGCTCGGAGTGGAAGACCTGGTGGATGGCGGTCAGCCCGATGTTCTCGTTGACCCTGCCGTCTCCGGCGATGAAGTGCACGTTCAGCATTTCGTCGTCGTAGGTGCCGGGGGCCTGGCTCATGAAATCGGCGGAAGCGGCGGCGTCGGCGTCCGGGGCGGGAGCAGTCCGGGGTGTGGCGGGGTTGTGGTCGATGTCCTGCGGTGACGGATCGGCGTTGTGGGCGATGTCTGTCAGGAAAGGAGTGTTGAAGTACAGCACGTCCTGGGGCACAAGGGTTCCCTGCCCCCCGTTTGCGGCGCGGTCTGCCTCCACCAGGCCGGACTTGGTGACGAACTGCGGAAGCCCGTTCTTGGGGCCGGGGATGAACTTTCCGTAGGCGTCCGCGGCCAGCATGGGAACGTTGAGGACGTCCTTGTCCAGCAGCTGTATGCCGAGCAGCTCCCGTGCCTGCTTCTTGGTGTCGGCCCAGGTGGCCATGCCCCCGGCGGTGGGCGTTCCTTCCGGACCACCCAGCATCGCGCCCGTTGACACAGGCCGGCCTGCGGGGTTGTTGGTGTACTCGCGCAGGAACACTTGGTGAGAGGAGTGGGAGGAGTAGGTCTGGCTCTGGTCCACCCACGGTGAATTGGTGTTCAGGGCATCCTGGACATCGTCCGCGGTGCCCAGCTTGCCATCCTCACCCGGCTGGTTCTGGCCGCGGGTCAGGACCATAAAGCGCATGCGCGGGTTAAGGTCGTCGGCGTTGCCGAACACATGGTCCGGGCCTGCGATCAGCGGGTCATCTGCCTTCAGCGGTACGTAGACCGTGCCGCCGCCCTTCACCGTCTGATCGATGCCGTGGTCAAAGAACTGCCCAAAGAGGGTGAACAGGGAGTTGTAGGGCGGTGAAAGTCCGACGTCGGTAGTCACGTTGGGGATGAACAGCGTGTTGTGCGAGGGCACGCAACCGTCCGGGGCGGCTGCCACGGGGGGAGTCGCCTCAGGGTCCGGGTCTGTGGTGCAGGGCACCACGCCCTCGTTGCCTTGGGTCCGGGCCGGGAAGCCCGCGGCGGCAACAGCTGCCGGGTTGGTGGACGTCTGGTCCGCAATCAGGTTGCTGATGGTGCGGGGGCGCGAATCGAAAACGTTGCCTGACTTCTGCGTGTAGCTCGTGGCTGCCGGGGGCCCGCCAAAGGAGCCGCTCTCGGCGGGCCCAAACGACTTGGACCCCAGCCGCGGGAACACTTGGTCCGATGCGCCATAGGTTTCCTGGCCCGGCTGAAGGTTGTTGCAGCTTCCGTCGACGGTGCGCAGGCCGTGGGACAGCAGGGGGCTGGCAAGCTGGTTGGGTCCGGTTCCCACCAGAGCCCCGCATGGCCCGGTCTCCGACGTGGTGTTGGCCACGTGGGCCTCCGCGATTTTGATCTGCTTCAGGATGAAGGACAAGTCCGCGGGCGTCACGGTGAATCCCGCGCCTACCGGAGCTTGCACTGCGTTTGCTGCCACAGGCGGCAGGCCCATGGACGCGGCCATGGCGACTGCCCCGGCAGCGGCCAGGAACCGCAGGCGTGGGCGGGTGCTGTTTTTTTGTGTTGGTTTACGCGATGAAGCCTTCATCCTGCAATCTGCTCCCCTGTGGGGCCAACTCCCCAGTAGAGTCGGCGAAACAAGGCCATGCTGCAGGGGTGTCCTAGGGAAAACCTTGGTGGGGTTGGTCAGGTGCTAACGCCTGCCACCTTTATCGTCGCCGGGGGCGTCGTCCGAACTGTTGTCGTCCCTGAGTCCACCTTTGTCGTCGCCCGGGTGGTCGTCTGAGACGCCGGGGCCCCTGAGGCCGCCTTTATCGTCACCGGCCTTGTGCGCGGCGCTGGCCGTCGGAACGGGTGTGTAGGTCTGCTGTTTTGCGGGGACGAGTTGCGTTCCAAGAGCTGCATGCGCAGGGGTGGCGGTGATGGTGGCCGTGGGGGTCGGTGGAGGAACCAGGGCCGCGGGGTGCTGCGTTTTACCTGTGCCGGCAGTCACCGCCACCCCGGGGGTAACTTCAGATGGCGGCCCGGCATTTGCCTGTCCCCAGACCCCCAGGCTTGCAGCACCCACTGCAGCTGCTACGGAGAAATACCAAAACTTCTTCATCGAAACGGCCTTCCTTGCTACTGCCCGGACACCGTGCCAGCACTGGTTCAGTGGGACGGGGTTTTGCTTGTGCTCCAAAATTAGGGGTACCGGGTTGGGGAAAGCTTTGGCGGCAAAGTGAATACTTACACCGCGCTACCTAGGCTTTTCCCAAAGTTCGGCCGAGGCGCCCGCGTTCCGGGTGTCACCAGCGCAAACGCTCCCACAAACACCGGCTCACCGGAGCTGCTGTTGCCTTCCGGGGACTTGCATTCTGTGTATTGAGTTCCAAAACCAAGTACTCCCTGGAAAAGCTCAAGT
Source organism: Arthrobacter sp. sptzw32 (assembly GCF_059089735.1). Taxonomy (NCBI): domain Bacteria; kingdom Bacillati; phylum Actinomycetota; class Actinomycetes; order Micrococcales; family Micrococcaceae; genus Arthrobacter; species Arthrobacter sp. sptzw32. Next base: position 31,401 of record NZ_JBNHEZ010000001.1, read on the forward strand.
GACAAAGCGAGTACCGAGCACTGTGGTTGGTGAGTATGCCCCCGGTTTCAATGAGAACCACGCACCACCGGACTACTTTGGGGGAACCTTCGTGATTACTTTGGAACTGGCCGACAACACCGAGCAGGCAGGCCTTGTCAGCGATGTAACGCCGCAGGCACCGATCCTTCAGATTTCGGTTTTCGGTCCGTTGACGATTCGCCGCGGTGACGTGGAGCTGAGTGCCAACCACCTGGGTGGACCGAAACCCCGCCAGGTGCTGGAGATTCTCCTGATGAATTTTGGTTCGGCGGTCTCCAAGGCCCGGCTGATGGACCTGCTGTGGGGCGGCAACCACCCCGCCGTGGCGTTGCCGACTCTGGAAAGCTATGTCAGCGTGCTCCGGCGCCACCTGCAGCCCGGAAGCGGCCGGACGGGTCCCTTGAAAACAGTCACCGGCGGCTATGCCATTGACCGGTCCCTGGTGGAACTGGATCTGGACCGGTTCGAGACGCTGACCAAAATGGCCGGCCAGGCGGAGCCGCGCGTCGCGCTCTCAATGCTGACTGAGGCCCTTGACCTCGCGTCCGACCCGTTGCTCGGGGATGAGCTGCTGCCGGCCTGGGCGGAGGAGGAGCGGGCCGCCCACGCAGCGCAGGTGGGCCTTGCCCGTGTCATGGCCGCAGAAACCGCTCTCTCCGTGGGGGAAGCAGGAAAGGCGATCGCCTGGAGCGGTGCCGCCGTCAAGGAAGACCCCCTCAACGAGCGGGCATGGACAGCGCTGATTCTGGGTCTTGAGCAGAATGGCGAAACTACTGAGGCCCTGCGGGCCTACGACCGTTGCCGCAGGATCATCGATATGGAACTGGGCTGCGCCCCGGGCCCTGTGCTAAGGGAAGCGCAAACCAGGCTCCTGAGGAGCACCGGCGCACCGTCCGGGCAGGCGGCGTCCCCTCGCCCCAACCGTGGGGTCACGGAGAGCGGTTCGGCGATAACCAAGCAGGATGTTTTGGCCCGGCAGGAAACAGGGCGCCTGCGGATCATGATTGTTGATGACCACACCACATTTTCGGATTTATTGGCCGGTGCCCTGGACCGCGAGCCGGACCTGGAAAGTGTGGGAGCGGCGAAGTCCGTGGCATCAGCGGTGACCATGTTCCGGGACCTCGCGCCCGACGTCGTCATCATGGATCTGTACCTTCCCGACGGTTCCGGGCTCGGTGCTGCCGAGCGCATCCTTTCCGAGGCACCGGGTACCCGGATCGTGATGCTCACGGGCAACCCGTCACAGGATGCGCTGCGCGATGCCGCCCGCATGGGCATCTGCGGGTTCCTTCCGAAAGACGGCGCCCTGGGAGTAGTGCTGAACACCTTGCGGCATGCCCACGCCGGCAACATGATCGTGAATCCATCCCTGGTGGCCAGGTGGGGCAGCACCGCCCTTTCCGCCCCGGAGCCTTCGGGAAAGTAACCAGGCAGACCAGCCGTGCTCAATTTTCATGCGGCAGAGCCCGCTAATGGCGCCAACATTGGCCGTGATGCCGCTGAACGGCGCGAGGTCCGGGCTGCTGTTGCCCGGTTTCTCACTGCCGGCTTTGCGGCCCTCGTCCTGATTGCCGTCCCCGTTTCGTTCTGGGTTGGTGCCGAGGCGGAAAGGCACGCCTTGGCTAATGCCAGGGACATCACCCAGCGCCTGGCCGACAACGTGGTTGGGCCCTTGATAACAGACCAGCTCCTTGCCCGCGACCCCGCCGCGCTGGAGCTGCTGGACCAGAGGCTGGCTCCGTGGCTGGCGGAAAGCGGCGTCACCAGGATTAAGGTTTGGGACGAGCGCGGGCGCGTCGTCTACTCTGATGCCGAATCGCTCATTGGGCAGGATTTCGCACAGGAAGAGTGGGCGCGCGAGCTCCTCGAAGGCGGGCCGGCGACGGCAACCTTTGAATCCCAGACAGGGGAAGAAAACGAGTTTGAGGCAAACTCCGGCGAACTCGTGGAAGTCTATGCCCGCTCCATCTCGCAAAGCGGAGCTCCGATGATCTTCGAAACGTACACTTCAGGCGACGGGGTCCGCCGCGAGCAACAAGCAGTCCTGATGGGAATGGTCCCGCCGTTGGCGCTTTCATTGGCGGTCCTCCAGCTGACGCAACTTGTTCCCGCCGTCCGCCTGGCACGGCGGATGCAGGTCCACCAGGCCGCGCGCAACGCCATGCTGCGCTGTGCCATCGAGGCATCGGACCAGGAGCGCCGCCAGATAGCCGCTGAACTCCATGACGAGGTCATCCAGGACCTGTCCGGGCTGGCCTACGCCCTGGAATCCGAGGAGCGCCGCGGCCCGGAGGAGCTCCAGCCCGTATTTCTGAATGCCCGCACAATACTGCAGGACAATATCCGCACCCTGCGGGCCATGACCAGCGAACTCTATCCGCCCGACCTTGAGGAGTTGGGGCTCAAGGTTTCCCTCACGAGGCTGGAAGCACCCCTGGTGGAGCGCGGTATCAACCTCATCGTTGACATTCCCGACAAGCTCGTGGTCGACCGGGACCGGGCGGTTCTGCTTTATCGGGTGGCGCGTGAAGCCCTGGTCAATGTCAGCAAGCATTCCTCCGCCCAATCGGTGGGGATCCGGATCTGGCAGGCCGGCCAGCGAACGCAGCTCACCGTTTCCGATGATGGTGTGGGCTTCGACCCAACTGAACCGCGGGTGGAAGGCCACTTTGGCCTGCGGATCCTTGCGGACACCATCCGCCAGGCCGGGGGCACCTTCGAGGTCCGGTCAGCCCCGGGGGCCGGGACTTCGGTCACCGCAACGTTCGGCGGGGCAGCTCCCGCCCTCCGCTTCGCCAGCCGGCACTTTCCTGCGCCCTCTTCCAGCCAGGACTCGGCAGTTTCAAGGGTTCGCTAGGCCGTATATGTGGCTCTATCGGATCAGTACTCGCCGGCGCCGGCAATGCTTGGCCCTTAGCTCTTCCTGGTACGGCCAGCACGGAGGAACGCGGCAATGCCTGCGGCGAGTCCGAACAGGCCAGCCACCATCGCTACCCAGACCTGTCCGGGGGTTCCCGCGTCTGGGCTCACTGAAGCCACTGTTTCGGTGGCCTGGGTAGCCGCAGCCGCAGCAGTGCCAGGGTGGCCGTGTTCGGCCCGCGTAGCGGTAGTGGTGGTGAAGGCTGGGGCAGGGTGTTCTGGTTCGCCTTGGTCCTCGACGACGGGGTCATCCCAGTTCCGCACGCTGCCGTCGGAGTAGGACTGCGCCACTGGGAGCATCACCGTGGTGCCGGACTTCGGAAGCTTTCCCACGTACACCGAGAACGTTTGGTATTGATCCATGGTCAGCTGGCTCGCTGCATCATTGGCAGTCCAGGACACAGACAACGGCGCCTCAGTGATGGTGGCACCGTTAACGGTTACCGGCTGGGGCAATGCTCCTCTGACCACTTCCGCGGTCCAACCCGGAACGGGCTTCACCCGGACTGACGTGAACGGGGTATCCGTTGGCAGGTCCACCTCAATTTTCGTGGTGGTGGCGGTCTTCGATTCGCTGGGAACCCTGAAGGTCACCTGGGTCGAGGCGCCTTCGGCGGGGGCGTCCGGTGTCACGGTCACGTGGGCAGAGGCGGCACCGAGGCCGAAGGTCATGAGAGTGGCAGTGGCTGCCCCCACGGCAGCTGCCTTCAGCGGACGCGGGGTTTTGGTGGTGCTCAAGGGACAGTCCTTTGCTTGAAGCCGCGCACGAGGGCAGGCGGCTGATGGGATTTTCGGCAGCTGCTTCCTCTGCCGGCCATGGCGTTGTGCCAGCCAGCCTGGCGTTGCCCGCTTGGGAAATCCTTGGCATGGCCCAGCCCCAGATTTCCCCAACTTTTTCGCACTGTGGTCCGCACATGCTTTGGACATGTCCATTTCACGCCGGCAGGCAATGCAAATAGGTGGTATCGGAATCATCGGCGCCTTTGGGCTGGCCGTGCCACTGAGATCGGTTGAGGCCAAGTCTGCAAGCCAGCTGGATCCTCGTAACATGCCCAGGCTTTACCAGCGGACCCTGACTGTCCCTGAAGTGCTGAGGCACACACACAAAACCGTGGACCCGGATGGCCACACCAGGTACCACTACCGCATTCAGCAAAAACTGGGTTCAGCGAACATTGTGCCCGGTATGACCACGCCTATTCTTGGCTATAACGGAACCTTTCCGGGCCCCACCATCAAGGTAAACCAGGGGGACCGTACCACCCTCATGATGGACAACGTGCTGCCGCTGCTCCATCCGCAGTGGGGGTATCGGCTCGATACGTCCACCCACCTGCACGGTTCGGCTTCCCTGCCTCAGTTCGACGGCTACGCGAACGATTTGACCGGGCTTGGCTACTGCAAGGATTACGAGTACCCCAACTTCCAGCCGGCGCGAACTCTTTGGTATCACGACCATGCCGTGCACAACACGTCACAAAGTGTCTATTCCGGTCTCGCCGGCCACTACCACCTGCACGATGACGTTGAGCGGAACCTGCTTCCGCAGGGCAAGTTCGACGTTCCGTTGACTGTTTCGGATGCCATGTTCGCTGCCAACGGTCAACTGGCATACGACGACAACACCCACTCCGGGCTCTGGGGTGACGTGATTTTGGTAAATGGCGCCCCATGGCCAGTGATGAAGGTCCAGCGGAGAATCTACCGCTTTCGTATCCTCAATGCCTCCATCTCCCGCTCCTACCGGTTCTCCCTCAGCACAGGGGACCCGGTGACCATGGTGGCAACGGATGGCGGCCTGATGCCCACGGCACAGCAGGTGACATCATGGCGGCACAGCGGTGCCGAGCGCTACGAAGTCCTCATTGACTTCTCCAAGTACCCGGCAGGCAAACGAGTGGAATTGCGCAACCTGTCCAACAAGAACAACGTGGACTACGACAACACCGGCAAGGTCATGGCGTTTGATGTGACGGATGAACCGGTGGATACGTCCGGGCCTGCGGCAAAGGTCCTGCCGACTCTGCTTACGTCAAGCACCACTATGGACCTCAAGCCGTCCCAATCCGTGAAAACCCGGCACATGCGGGTAAAGCGGGACAACGACATCTGGACGTTCGGTGGCATGACCTGGGACGAAGTGGTGGCGAGCGGCTACAAAAAAGTCCTGGCCGACCCGGACCTGGATGATGTGGAAATCTGGGACATCGAGAACAGCTCAGGTGGTTGGTTCCACCCTGTCCATATCCATCTGGTGGATTTCCAGATCCTCAGCCGCAACGGGCGGGCGCCCTTCAACTACGAGCGCGGGCCAAAGGATGTTGTCTACGTAGGCGAGGGCGAAACAGTCCGGCTGCTGATGAAGTTCGAACACCATCGCGGCAGGTACATGATCCACTGCCACAACCTCCCGCACGAAGACCACGACATGATGGCCCAATTCAGTGTGGGTATGAACCCGAACGACCCGGACCCCAACGATCCCATCGAGGCGTCGAGGCCGCACCCCATCACACCAGAAGGAGTGGGGGAACCGGCCAAAGAGCCAACGCCGGCAACGACTGAGTCGACCGTTGGCGACAGTTCAACCGGAACAGCTGAGCCAACAGCTGCTGCAACCCCGACCCCAACCCAAACCACAACCCAGCCGGCGGCTGAACCCCCGACTGCCCAAACCGATGTTCTTAGCATCACCACCGCCAGGCACCGTCTCCGGAAGGACTTGACGATTTCAGGCACTGCCAGGGTCGCGGGCGCCGTCCCGGCCGGTTCGGCATCGGTCACCATCTACGACGTCTCTCCCAACCGCGCACCGAGCAAACTTGGAACCGTCACGGTCAACTCCCTTGGCAGCTGGACCTTGGAGGCGAAGCCGGGCCCGAGCCAGCAGGTGACAGTGGTGAAGGCCGAATCCACGCGCGGCGGATCTGCTACGAGCGCTGTCCGCACCGACTGACAGTTCCCCTTTCCGCCGTCGAAAAAGCCCCTCCGGTTCGTCAAGAGTCGGAGGGGAAGGCGACCCCATCCGGCAGCACAAAAAGCACGGCCCGTCCTCCGGAAGGACGGGCCGTGTAAGGCGAGGTCTACTTGCCCCTCACCCTGGCTTAGCGGTGGTCGGTACGTGCGGTGTTGCGCGAGAGCAGGATGGCCAGGGCGATCATGGCGATGCCGAGGACGAAGTGGAGCCAGTTGTCCGCGTTGTTGACGGGCACGAAGTTGGCCGGGGTGTCATGACCGATAACGAGGCCGTAGAGCCAGAGGACCAGGTAGACGACTCCGCCGTAGAGGAGGAAGTTGCGCGCCTGACCGTGAGTGCGGGACATCAGGATGCCGGCCACGCCGAACAACAGGTGGACGATGTTGTGCAGGACCGAGACCTGGAAGATGCCCAGGAGAAGTGCCTCCGAGCCATGTCCGGCAAATGAGAGTGCCCCGTAATTGCTGGTGATGCCCGGGATGAACCCGAGGATTCCTACCAGCAGGAAGACTGCACCTACTGCCTGCGCTGCTTTCTGGAGGGTTGTTTTGGGTCCGGTTGTCCGGTTTGTTGTAGCCATGGGTGTGCTCCTGGTTCATTGAGGTTTGTGCTTGTGATGTCCGGCGGCGGCAGGGCCGATGCGCCTGGATGGCGGCTTCGGGCTGTGCCCCGGGAAAGGGGAGTGTGCTCGGTGTTCCTGAGCTGGATGATGTGTTGTTCGAGTTGGCGGCGGAACTCAACCTCGGCTTCGGCTTCCGGTGATGCCTGAACCAGGTCCTCAGCCGTGGAAAGGGCCGCCCGTCCAGCTTCCGTAAGTTGGATGTTCGCGCTTCGGCCGTCCCTTCCCGGTTCTTTAGCAAGGAACCCGAGCTCGTGCAGGCGCCGCAGAACCTTGCCCAGGCTTTGCTTGCTTACACAAAGCAGCGCGGCCACGTCAGAGGCTGTGGTGGGTTCAAGTTCCGCCACTGCCTCCAGCGCGTCGAGTGCGCCTTTGGTAAGTCGGAGGCGGGAAAGTTTGCGGTTGAGCTGGCGTTCCGTGAGCCGGGCGGCGATGCTGACAAGCCGGTGAGTGGCCCACTGCTCCGGCTCCCACCGCGGAAGAGCGTTCATATGCCGCGGGCCACCGGCTGGCAACTGCTGGTCCGGTTCCGGTTGCCGTCCCGCAGGATCGCGGGGCGGCTTCCGGACCCTGTCCTGGCCGCTCACGCGTTCGCGACGTTGTCCTTGGCGTCGGTGGCGCGGTCTTTGACGTCGGTGACGGCGCTTTGGCCTTCGTTTTTGACGTTTTGGGCGGCGTCAGTGGCGGTGGCCTTGACGCTTTGGATGGCTTCCTGGGCGGGTTCCTTCAGGTCCTGGACGACGTCTTTGGCGGCGTCGGTGACCTTTCCGGCCAGGGGTTCGGCAGCGGTTTTGAGCTGCTGGGCCGCTTCGCGTTCTTTCTGGCTGGCCGGGATCAGGGAGGAGATGAGCATCCCGGCGCCGAACGCGATCAGCCCGGCGGCCAGCGGGTTGCCCTGGGCCTGGGCTTTGACCTGTGCCGGTGCGTGGGAGATCGCGGTTCCGGCGTCGGAGAGTTTAGCGCTGACGTTGTCCTTGGCCCCGTGCAGGGTATCGCCGGTGCTGTGCAGGGCGTTCCCGGTGTGCCCGGTCCCGGAGGAGACCTTGTCCTGGACCGTGGAGGTGGCCGAGGAGACCTTGTCCTGGACGGTGGAGGTGGCCGAGTCTGCTGCTCCCATGATTTTCTCCTTAGCCCCGCTGACCGCGTCCTTCACGGTGTCTTTGACTTTGTCGGTCTGGCGCTGGACAACGTTGGCCGGGGTGACCTTGTCCGCGACCGCGTCCACGTTGGTGCCAAGGCGCGCACGGGTTTCTTCGATTTCCTGACGGATTGCATCCGGGTTATCGCTCATCGGTTTACCTCACCTGGTTTTAGGGTTGGGGGAATTTCAGAAAGTGTTTCGCCCGTCTGGGGCAGGCCCTGGATCTGTTTGAGTTCCTTGCGGCCGATCGAGGCCAGGACCGCGGCGATGATGCCCCAGATCACGGCGACGATCACAGCGGCCCAGCCCAGCGGCATCAGCGCGCCCAGGGCGAACATCAGCCCCAGGGACAGGAACACCAGGACGAAGTGCCCGGCCACGCCGGCGCCGGCGAGCATCCCGCCGCCCTTGCCTGCCTTCGTGGCGGACTGCTTCAGCTCGGCCTTGGCGAGGGCGACTTCCTGGCGCATCAGGGTGGACAGGTCCCGGGTGACATCACCGAGCAACTCACCCAGGGACGTGTTGTCCGCCTTCACATGCGCCTCACTCGGAGCAGGCTCCGGAATTTGGCTACTCACAGGTGGCGTCCTTCCCTCGTCTGGAAATCGTTATACGGCTCATCCACGTCCGCCAGCGGTACGCCGCCTGCCTCGGTGTCCGAGAAAACAGGCTGTCCCGGTTCCCCGTAAATGGTGTCACCGTAGGTGGCCGGGACAACCGCCTCTCCGGGGAATGGCTCATCGATTCCCGCTGTCACCAGCGGCGCAGCAGCCAACGGGGGCTGTGCGGGCTGGGGCGGGATGGCTGCCGTTCCTGCAGCCGGAGCTCCGGCGGTGAGCCCACGGGTGAGGCGGCCTGCGAGGATGCCGGCGCCTGCGGCCAGCAGCAGGAAAGTGCCGGGCTTGTTGCGGGCGAAGGTCTGAACCTCGCTCAACAGCGAGGCCGCATCCTTGTTCTCAACCCAGGAAGCAATAGAGGAGGTACGGTCAGCGGCCTGGCGGATCAGGTCACTGGCAATGCCCGGCTGATCCGGGGCATCAGCCATGCTCTGCAGCTGGCTGGAAATGGTGCGGATCCCCTCGGCAGCCTTCTGCTGCTGGGTGCCGGCCTGGCTGGAAAGCCCTGACTTGGCCTGCGACAGCAGATCCTGCGCACTGGACTTCGCCTCGGAAGCGACGTTGGCCACTTCTTCCTTCGCGGTCTGCGCTACACCCTGCGCCGCCGATGCTGCCTGGCCGGCCACATTCGACGCCTCTTCCTTGGCGGCCTGCTTCTTGGAGCTGGTGCCGTCCTGGCCTGTTGGGGGAACGGTCGGTGCTGCATTCCCGTACTGGTCAAGGGTGCCCGGGGCAGAAGCCGAGGGCCACTGGTTCTCCGTCATCATCACTCGCTTTCGTAGAAGGCAACTAATTAGTAAGCATGTTTACTATCTACATACTAAGCACACTTGTTATTTCCAGCGCAAGACAGCCCTCTGCCGTGGACATCGCTGCGATCGCACTTGACCAGCGATAACTCCCGTGGGTCCCAGGCTTCCCGGCGACCCCGCACTAGTATCTGAGGCAGGATAAGGTCACTCGATATCGGGTCATTGAAGAATGCCCGTAGCGGCAACGGCAGCCGATTCAACAGTGATTTGCCGGAACAACGTCACGGTTTCCGGTCGGCTCGGATCCACGCTGCAGTCCTAATGCCGGTGGGTGACCAAAATCTGTATTCCACCCACTGCATACCGCAGTCTGGCATCGCGGGCGCGGTGTCCGAGATAGCGGTTGAAATTACCGCTGGAGACGATCAGCGCCGGGCCGCGCTGATCCCGGCGTCGCGGTCCCCGGTCTCGACAGGGGACCCCGTCGTCGTCCGCGTCATCATCTTCAGCGCCCACGAACGCCGGTTATACGAGAAGGAACTGGTGACAGCTCTCCGGGCAGCAGAGGAATCCGAGGTCCGCCGTGCCGAGGGAGAGAAGAAGCTGCAGCGGCTCGCCCTGCAGGATGCCCTCACCGGGCTCCCTGACAGGACAGGCCTGAAGGCGGAGCTGGACCAGCGGCACTCCGGCGGCCTGGCGGAAGGAGACAGCAGGCTGGCGGCGCTCTTTATCGACCTGGACCATGTCGAGGCCGTCAATGACAGCCTGGGGCACGGCTTCGGTGCAGACTCGGGAGATTCAGCGATCGTGGGCAGCTGCATCAACCTGGCTGCATGGCTGGACGCCAATGACGCGGCAAACCGGCCCGCGCTTGACGACCTTTTCCCTCAAACTATGAGTGCAGCTACCCGTCTATTCGGATACAGCTGCACTCAAAGTTTGTGGAAAATCTGGAAGAAGAAGAAAGTTTGTGGCGGCATCCTGGCCCGATGAGTGGGCGCTGCGGGTGCCTTGCCTGTATTGCTTTAGGCCGCGATCAGAGCGCGCCGGGCCGGAGCGTGCTCCCGGCGCGGCGCCAGCACACTGATGGTGCAAGGCGCCTGCTGCGGATCGATCCTGGCCGGCAGGTGGTGGGTTTCCGAAGCGGTATAAAGCATTTCCAGCGCTTCTTCATCCACCCGTGCGTGGCTGATGTCCAGCTTCAGGTCCAGGCCTTCCCGTAAGGAGTTAGCCCGCTTAGCTACTACATAAAGTGCGTTTACGCTGTGGACGGTGATATGCCCCTTTGCAATCACCAGAGCCTTGGCGTGGTCGAGATCTACACGGACAACGATGTTGAGCTTGGAGTTCAAGTTGTAAAGCCTTCCCCGGCATTTGGCTGCGACGCTGCAGCTTCTTGCTATGGCCTGTTTCTTAAGCCTTATCCAGAGTAATGGGCGAATGTGACCCACGCAACAGTTACGTATTTATTACACCAATTGGGGATGCTTGTGTTGTGACAGAGGCCCCGGGCAGTTCCGCCCGAGGCCTCGAATTTCCGGACCGGCTAGACCACCGCCTCGGGAAGACTTCCGGTCAGTACCGTCACCGGAGCGGATGACCAGCGCCCGCGCTCGGGCTCATAGGAGATGACCACGGAGGCGTCGCTGTTCCGTACCTCATCTATGGCGAGCAGGAGGGCGTCCTCAAGATGCCGCGCATATTCCAGCCGCTCAGCCAACGTTCCCCGAAGTTCGCTGTCATCGATCAACGCGTGGCTCTTGCCGTCCACGATGACCTTCAGCAAATACCCCTGGTCCTCGTGAAGGGATCCGCGGGTTGATGTAATCTCGGTGACTTTGTCTGCCCGGACCAGCCCGTTGCCGAGCGTACGGATCCACACTTCACCCATGAAATAAACCTCCCCTTCGGCCGTGGGCGCGAATCAGCACCCATAAGGCAAACGGTAGTCCTTCACAAGGGTTTTGTGACCCCCACACTTCGGCTTTTCTATCTCCTGCAGACGGCCCCCCTAGGATAAATCTGATGACTTCCCCGGACGCCCCCGAGCCCTTCAGCCTTCGCAGCATCGCGGTGGCGGCTTTTGGGCCCACGCTGCTCTTCGGGGTGGGGCAGGGGGCCATTCTTCCGGTGGTGGCGCTGACTGCGCGCGACCTGGGCGCCACCGTTGCCGCGGCGGCCCTGATCGTCACGCTGATGGGGCTCGGCTCCTGGATTTTCAACCTTCCCGCCTCCCTGGTAACCCTGAAATTCGGTGAGCGCTGGGCGATTGTGGGCGCGGCCATCGCTGCCGGCCTGGCCCTTGCCGCGGCCGGGGTGTCCTCCCTGGTCCCCAACGGGCTGTGGCTGCTCGCCGTGGCGATGGCCGTCGTCGGCATGTCCGGGGCAGTGTTCGGCCTGGCGCGGCAGAAATACCTCACGGAAGCCGTTCCTGTGGCGTTCCGTGCGCGGGCGCTGTCCACGCTGGGCGGCGTCAACAGGATCGGTGTGTTCATCGGCCCCTTTTTGGGTGCGGCCGTAATGCAGTTTTTCGGGATCGGTGGTGCCTACTGGGTGGGCGTGGTGGCGATGGCCGCCGCGGCGGTGTTGTCCCTCACCATTCCCGACCTCAAGCCGGCGGAAACGCACGACGGCGGAACACCAGGGCCGGGGCCGACCCTCCGCAGCGTTGCGGTCTCCCACGCCGGCGTGTTCCTCAGCGTTGGCGTGGGAATCCTCCTGCTGAGCGCCCTGCGCTCCTCACGGCAGGTGGTCATCCCGCTGTGGGCAGACCACCTGGGAATGGACGCCACTTCTGCCTCCCTGGTCTATGGGCTGTCCGGGGCTATCGACATGCTGGTGTTCTATCCCGCCGGCAAGCTCATGGACCGGAAAGGCCGCCAGTTTGTGGCCGTCCCATCCACGCTGATCATGGGCACTGCGCTGCTGCTGATACCGCTGACCGGGTCTTTTGTGGGGCTGCTGCTGGCCGCACTGCTCATAGGGTTCGGCAACGGCATCAGTTCCGGGCTGGTCATGACCCTGGGCGCTGACTTTTCCCCGGACCGGGGCCGCGGCCAGTTCCTGGGCCTGTGGCGTTTTATGGCCGACGCCGGTTCCACCGCCGGGCCTGTCCTTCTTTCCGGGGTGACGGCCCTGGCGTCCCTGGGCGCGGGGATCTCAGCCACAGCCGTCCTGGGGTTCGCGGCGGCGGCCGTGTTCGCCGTCGTGATTCCCCGGCTCAGGCACCGGCGCAACTACTGACAGGGTTCTGGCACAGCTGCCTGTTTCGGCCGGGGATTGCTGGGTAACGGCCTCGGCGCGGTTATCCTCAACAGATGAGTGAAACGGGCACGCCCACTCGAACCAGCCCCCTGCAAAAGGGTCTGTGGTGGTTGCAGGACTATTTATATGCCGGCGCGTGGCAGGTCCGTGGCATGTTCTCCCGGGTGCAGCCCGGCTCGTTCCACCAGGGCCACCGCACTCCAGTGGTGATCATTCCCGGGGTTTACGAAAACTGGCAGTTCATGCTGCCCCTCATCCAGTGCATCCACGACGCCGGCCATCCCGTGCACGTGGTGACGGTGCTGCAGCGAAACAGCCTGGACGTCCCCGCAGCCGCCCGGCTCGTTGCCCAGCACCTGGAGGAGGCCGGGCTGCGGGACGCAGCCATCGTGGCGCACAGCAAAGGCGGGCTCATCGGCAAGTACGCCATGCTGAACCTGGACCCGGAGCACCGGATCCACCGGATGATCGCCGTGTGCACGCCCTTTTCAGGATCGCGCTATGCCAAGTACATGCTGCTTCCCAGCCTGCGGATCTTTTCGCCGCGCAACGCCCTGACCCTCCAGCTGGCACGCGAAGAGACCATCAACACCAGGATCACGTCCATCTACGGGCCGTTTGATCCGCACATACCGGAGGGCAGCGTCCTGCCGGGGGGCACCAACATTGAGCTGCCCACGGCCGGCCACTTCCGGATCCTGGGGGATCCCGAAACCTCGCGGATCATCGTGGAACAGCTGAACCTTCCTGCGTGAGCGGGAGCGCCTCCTGTCCGCCGGGTGCCGTGCTTGCAGGGTCGGGGCTGCAGGCATCCTCCTGAACCTCTTAGGCTGGTCAAGGATTGGCGACCGAAAGGGGAAACACTGTGACGTCCACCGGCGGGAAGCGGGCTGTTCCGGAAGAGCCGGACCACTCGCGGTCCAGCAGCGCGGTGGTGCGGCGGCAAAGCAGGTGGGCCACCGTGCTGGCGGTCCTGCAGCGGCTGCTGTATCTGGTGGTGACCATCGCCGTCGGCTGGGCGGTGTACTACTTCCTCCTCGCCAGGCTGTCGCGCGGGCTTGAGCAGGCATGGGTCTTCCTGCCGGTGTGGCTGATCCTGGCGTACGCCCTGCTGCCGCGCATCCACAAAATCCTGAGCAGCCTGTACATTCCGGACTACTTCATCGGGCGGACAAGAACGGGCGACGGCGTACTGGGCGATCCCGTGAACCTCGCCGTGGTAGGCCCCAAGGAGGAGCTGCGGCAGGCGATGCAGACGGCAGGGTGGGTGGAAGCCGACCCCATCACCCCCAGCACCGCGTGGCGCACCCTGACGTCGACTGTCCTTGCGCGCAGCTACCCGCACGCCCCGGTCAGCTCGCTCTACGTTTTCGGTAACAAGCAGGACCTCGCGTTCCAACGCGAAATCGAGGGCAACCCGCGTAAACGGCACCACGTGCGGTTCTGGAAATGCCCGGAAGGCTGGATGCTGCCCGGCGGGCTGGCCGTGGACTGGGTAGGGGCCGGCACCTATGACCGGAGCGTGGGACTCTCCCTGTTCACCTTCCAAATCACGCACAAGATTGCTGACCGCACGGACGAGGAACGCGACTTCATCATCGAAACCCTCCGCTCGGCCAACGCTGTTGAGTCCGTGCACGTGATCCGCAACTACTACAGCGGCTACCACCACCGCAACGGCGGCGGCGATGCCATCCGGACCGATGGCCACCTGCCCATCATCGACCTTCACCCGCCAGACCGGCTGCGGAAGGCAAAGTAAGCCTGCGCGGCTCCGAGGGGGAGGGGCCGGGGAGGGCTGTTGACTCAACCGGGGGTATGGGAACCTTATTGGAGGGTCCGTTTCGCGGTGGCAGGAGGACTGTAGTGAGAATCGCCTCCGGGCAGTTCAGCGCCGGCAGGGACCCTCGCCGGAACCTGCTGCACATCGGGCAACTGATGGAAACCGCAGCCCTGGGCAACGCGGACTTGTTGGTGCTCCCCGAGTCCAGCCTCTACGCCAGCACCGAGCCCCCGAGCGTCCTGGCCAATGTGGCAGAGCCCCTGGACGGGCCGTTCGTGGGAGGCATCGCCGCGCTCGCAAAGGGCCTGCACTTGCCAGTGGTGGTGGGAACTACCGAGGCCAACCCCACAGGTCTGCCATACAACACCCTGGTGGCCCTTGACGCTGAGGGGGCCATCCAGGGCACCTACCGCAAAGCCCACCTCTATGACGCCTTCGGTTACAGCGAAAGCGCCGGAATCAGCCAGGGAACCATCGGCCCACCTGACCTGCTCTCCTACGGCCAGCTGCGCCTCGGCATGCTCACCTGCTACGACCTTCGATTCCCGGAGAGCGCCCGCTTCCTGATCGACGCCGGAGCGAACGTCCTGCTGCTGCCGGCCATGTGGATTGCCGGTCCGGGCAAAGAGGACCACTGGAGCACCCTGGTCCGTGCCCGCGCAATCGAAAACACCTCCTATGTGGTGACGGCCAACCAGTCAGGACCCCTTGCCACCGCATATTCGATCATGGTTGACCCTTTCGGGGTGGTCATTGCCAACGCGGGCGAAGCGCCCAAAGTTGTCTTCGCGGAGCTTGAACCTGAACGGATCGCGGCAGTTCGGACCCGCGTGCCGTCCCTGCTGAACCGCCGCTTCAGCGTCATCCCCCGCACAACGGGTGAGCCCGCGGGCAGAGCCTGAAAAATGTGATCCTCTCGACACCTCGAATTGACCGCGACGAAACATTCCGGGCCCTTTGCCGCCATAGCATTAATGCAGAGAATTTCCCCGGAAGGACCACAGTGCAAACAACCGACGCCGCGATGAAACCCATCATCGGACTCACCACGTACCTCGAGCAGGCCGGTACCGATGGATGCGGCACGGTCAGGGCGGCATTCCTGCCCGAGACATACCTGAACCCCATCATCGCAGCGGGCGGTGTCCCCATCCTCCTGCCACCCCAGCCGGTGGTGGCAGGAATGATTGAACAGCTCGTGAACAGGCTCGATGGTTTGGTGGTTCCAGGCGGATGGGACGTGGATCCGGCACTGTACGGCCAGGCAGCCCACCCTGAAACTGACGAGCCCCGCCCGGAGCGTGATGCCTGGGAGCAAGCCCTGATCCAGGAAGCGATCCGGCAGGACGTTCCACTGCTCTGCATCTGCCGGGGGGAGCAGCTGCTTAACGTGACACTTGGCGGCAGCCTCCACCAGCACCTGCCCGACGTCATCGGAAACGGGCAGTACCAGCTCGGCGGTTACAACTTCAACCAAATCGCCGTCGAAATCAGGTCCGGCTCCCGCCTTGAAGAACTGATTGGTGCCAACCCCGGACCCGTCCCTGTGTCCCACCATCAGGCTGTGGACAGGCTCGGTGAGGGCCTCGTGGCTGCTGCCTGGAGCGAGGATCAGGTGGTGGAGGCTGTTGAATATCCGGCCAGTACCTTCACGATGGGTATCCAGTGGCACCCGGAAGAGCTTCCCGAGGACTTCGGCATTTTCCGGGGGTTCGTTGAAGCAGCCCGCGGTAAGTTCCTGTCCCGGCTCCTGCCGGCCACCCCGCCGTCGTCGGTCTCCGCAGAGTCGGTGGTGACAAGCCCGGCCACGGACGCCATCTCCATACAGCCTGGCGCCTTCTAGGGAGCGTGCCCCGGCACGAAGTCCCGCCCGGACCCCTGCCAAGCAGCCACGTGACAAGGCTGTGGGCCACCTGTCTTGCGGGCAGGAACTAAGCCTGCTTACTATGTGAGGGTTATGGGAGGTTGAGCAAACGCCCTGGGATCCATACAAGGAGCATCGTGGCTTACCTTATCCAATACGGCTGTGCACCCGCAGGCGGGCGGTTGCCGGTTGTGACACCCTGCGGGGTGGTCCGATGACGCGTAGGGTCGGGGTTGAGGAAGAGTTCCTTATTGTCGACGCCGGCGGGAACCCTGTGCCACTGGGCGAGGTCCTCGAACAGCTGAGCGACTTTCCCCGCCTCACCAGCGAGATGAAGCAGGAGCAGATCGAAACCTGCACCCTTCCCCGGACCAGCCTTTTTGACGTGGCGCAGGACCTTACAACAGGGCGGGCGAGTGCCGACGCTGCAGCCCGGCGGGTGGGAGCACGAGCCGTAGCTTTGGCAACCTCGCCGATGCCCGTACAGTCCACCATCGCGCCCGGCGAGCGGTGCGCGGCCCTGATGGAACGGTTCGGTCTTACTGCCGCAGAGCAGCTGACCGGCGGCTGCCACGTGCACGTGGAGATTGAGTCGGACGAGGAAGGCGTCGCCATCCTTGACCGAATCAGGATTTGGATGCCCGTCCTGCAGGCGCTCAGCAGCAACTCGCCGTACTGGAACGGTGTGGACTCGAGCTTCGCGAGTTACCGTGCCCAGGCCTGGAACCGGTGGCCAACCACGGGACCGGCGGAAATCTACGGTTCAGCCGCCGCCTACCACCATGAGATGCAGCAGATGCTCAGCTCAGGGGTACCACTTGATCAAGCAAACCTTTACCTGGACGCCCGGCTGAGCCACAAACATCCCACCGTTGAGGTCAGGGTGGCCGACGTCTGCCTGTTCGCCGACGACACCGTCCTCATCGCCGCCCTGGTGCGCGCCCTGGCTGAGACGGCGGCACGGCAGTGGCGTGACGGCGTTGGCCCCGTTCCGGCGTCGGCTACCCGGCTGCGGCTTGCCGCGTGGCAGGCGAGCCGTTATGGACTGGACGGTGAGCTGGCCGATCCATTGACGGGTACTCTGCGCGGCGCCTTCGAGGTTGCACTTGCGCTGCTGGACCACCTGCGCCCGGTGCTCGAGGAGCAGGGTGAGTACAGCACTGTGGAGTTCCTCCTGTTCCAGGTTCTGGACCGGGGGACCGGCGCTGCAGTTCAGCGCAGCTCTTATGCCGAATCGGCCAGCCTCAGGGACGTGGTGGCCGACGCCGTCCACATCACTGCGCTGCCCGCCACTCCGCTGCAGGAGGTGGAGAACCGGCTTTTGCAGAACCAACTGACGTAGAGCTTGGAAAGTGGAGGGCTGGGGCTCCTCACGTGCTGCACAGGTTGCAGTCAACGCAGGAACGAGGACACCAGCATGTGCGGTATAGCCGGCGAGATCGCCTTCAACGGGAGAGCGCCTTCCCTGGAGCCGGTTTTGAAGATGATGGGGGCCATGACATCCCGGGGGCCCGACGGGGAGGGGACCTGGGAATCGGGCTGGGTAGCCTTGGGACACCAACGGCTCAGCATTATCGACCTGTCCGAAGCAGGGGCGCAGCCAATGCTCGACGACAGCGGCCTCGCCATCGCGTTCAACGGCTGCATCTACAACTACAAGGATTTGCGCCGGGAACTGGAGCCTGAGTTCACCTTCCGTTCCACCAGCGACACCGAAGTCATCCTGAAGGCCTACCGCAAGTGGGGCGATGACTTTGTGCACCACCTCGTGGGGATGTTCGCGGTTGCCCTTTATGATCCGCAGCGGGAGGAGGTCCTGCTGGTCCGGGACCGGTTGGGCATCAAGCCGGTGTACCTTTCCCACCTGCCGGGCAGGTTGCGGTTCGCGTCCAGCCTGCCGGCGCTCGTCGCCTCTGGCGGGGTAGACACCTCCATTGACGAAGTAGCCCTCCACCACTACCTGAGCTGGCACTCGATAGTTCCGGCACCACGAACCATCCTTCGCGGCATCCAGAAGCTGCCGGCCGCCACCATCCGGACCATCCGTGCGGACGGGACCTGGCACGACCGCGAGTACTGGAAGCCCAGCTACACCCGCCGCCCCGAGCACGAAGGCTGGTCCGCCCGGGAGTGGCAGGACGCTGTCCGCGAATCCCTCAAGACGGCAATACGACGGCGGATGGTGGCCGACGTGCCAGTGGGCGTCCTTCTGTCCGGCGGGCTGGATTCGAGCCTCCTGGTTGCGCTGCTTGCCGAGGAGGGCCAGCAGGGGCTGTCCACCTTCAGCATCGGCTTTGACGGCGCGGGCGGGGACTCCGGGAATGAGTTTGCGTATTCGGACCTGGTGGCGCGGGAGTTCGGCACACGGCACGAGCGCCTCCACATCAGCACCGCCGACTTTGCGCCGTCGGTTGATGCCGCGGTGGGTGCCATGTCCGAACCCATGGCCAGCCATGACGTGACGGCATTCCACCTGCTCTCGAAAACTGTTGCTCAACACCTGAAGGTGGTGCAGTGCGGCCAGGGCGCAGATGAGGTGTTCGGCGGGTACGCCTACCATCAGCCGCTGGCGGGGGCAGGCCGTTCCGAAGCACACCAGGTGTTCACCTCAAGCTTCGTCGACCATAGTCACGGGGAGCTCCTGAACATTGTGGAGCCCGAGTGGTACTGCGGATCCGATGCCAGCAGCCAGGTCCTGGCTGCAAACCTTGAAGCTTCGGGGGCGGACACCGCCCTGGACGCAGTGCTTCGGCTGGACACGCACCTGCTGATGGTGGACGACCCGGTAAAGCGCCTGGACAACATGACCATGGCCTGGGGCATCGAAGCGCGGGTTCCGTTCCTGGACCACGAACTGGTGGAACTCGCCGCGGCCTGCCCACCTGAGCTCAAGGCGTCCCAGGGCGGGAAAAGCATCCTGAAGGACCTGGGCCGGCAGCTGCTTCCCAGGGCTGTGGTGGACCGTCCCAAGGGTTATTTCCCTGTCCCTGCACTTCAGCACCTGGAGGAACCGTACATGTCCATCGTGCGGGAGGCCCTTCACTCGCCTGAGGCAAAGCAGCGCGGACTGTTCCAACCCACCTTCATCGACGGACTTTTGGCGGACCCCAACACCCGGCGGACCCCGGTCAACAGCAATGTTCTCTGGCAGTTGGCGCTGCTGGAAATGTGGCTCCAGCACCACGGGGTGGGCTAAAGCCGGGGTGACCGTCAGCGCCGAGGCGAGTCCCGGCGTCGTGCGGCGTACGCGAACAGGGCGGTGGTGGCTACCGTGGCCAGGTACCCGGCGATAACAATGAGCGAGATCCCGGCCCAAAAATAGTTGGTGGTGCTCACTTCCTGCCAAGGGGTGGGTGCAATCCGGGCCAGCGAGAACATTGCCACCGCAGCCGAGGCCAGCCCGATCAGCACCGGCAGCGTCAGCCAGATCCGCGCCGAGCCCACATGCGCGCCAAAGCCGTCCCACACGTTCCAGACTCCGCGGCGGATAATGAGCCAGCCCGCAGGAACCATAAAGGCGCCTACCAGCAGGAACGCGGCCACCACGTCGGCGGGGCGGTGCCACTGATTGATCAGCGTGGACACCCCGGAGGCGATGGCGAACGTTCCGCCCACGAACCCGGCCATCGGGCGCCAGCGCGGGGAAGCCATCAGGAACACGGCAGCCGCCGCCGATGCCGCCAGCGTCGTGTGCCCGGACGGCAGCGAATTCAACTCCAGTGTCACCACGCCTTTGTCAGGCCTGGCCGGCAGCACATCCTTGAGGACCTGCGTGGCGATGTTCGCGGCGATACACGCTGCCACCGCGATGCCGGCTTCGGTCCACCGCTTCCGGATCACCGTGACAAACAGCACCACGACGGCGGCCATCACCAGAGAGATGGTGGGCAGCAGGTCCAGGAACCTGGTGCTCGCCTTGCCTGCCGGCCCGTGGATATCGACGGCTTCCACGAGCGCGGACTCGTCAATGAACTGGCCCGTGGTGGTCTGGACGAAGTAGTAATAGGTGGCCATCAGCCCGGCGACGCACGCCAGGGTGGCAAGCACAAACAGGAAGCCCGACCCGGGAGCGGGGCGTGCTGGGGTCCTGGTCTGTGCCTGCCGTTGAAAAGCCATCACTTCAAGGTTGTCACAAAAAGCTGGGATCCTGCCGCATGCTCCCTGACCGCGGGGCGCCCCGCCAAGGTATCTCTGTCACCGCTTGTACAGTGGGTCCATGCCTACCGCGCCAGTGCCCGATCTCGAGGAACTGCTGGCCGGCGCGCACGTGGTGAACCTGCCCATGCGGGTAAAGTTCCGCGGCATCATGGAGCGGGAGTCACTGCTCCTGCAGGGCCCGGCGGGCTGGGGGGAGTTCTGCCCCTTCCCGGAGTACGGCGATGCCGAAGCGTCCCGGTGGCTGGCTTCTGCTGTTGAGGCAGCGTGGCAGGGTTTTCCTGCTCCGTTGCGTGGCGTAATCCCCGTCAACGCCACCGTTCCTGCTGTTGCTGCCGGGCGGGTGCCCGAGGTCCTTGCCCGCTTCGGCCGGGTGGACGCGGTGAAGGTCAAGGTTGCCGAGCAGGGCCAGACGCTCGACGACGACGCCGCCCGGCTCACCGCCGTCCGTTCCGCCCTGCCTGATGCCGCCATCAGGGTGGATGCCAACGGCGGCTGGGATGTTCCCGCCGCCGTCGAGGCACTCACCCGGCTGGCCGGCGTCGGCCTTGAGTACGCGGAGCAGCCGGTTCCAACCATTGACGGGCTGGCGGAGGTGCGGTCCCGGCTGCGGACTGCCGGAACGCCCGTGCTGATCGCGGCTGATGAAAGCGTCCGCAAGGAAAGCGACCCCCTGCGCGTGGCCCGTGCAGGTGCCGCCGATCTCATCGTGGTTAAGGTGGCGCCGCTCGGGGGAGTGCGGCGCGCGCTGGACCTTGTGGCCCAGGCCGGACTTCCCGCCGTCGTCAGTTCAGCGCTGGACACCTCGGTGGGGATCCGTGCGGGCTTGGCCTTGGCCGCGGCGCTGCCGGAACTGCCGTACGCGTGCGGGCTGGGTACCGTGTCCCTGTTCGAATCGGACATTACCTCGGATCCGCTGGTGGCCGACGACGGCGCCATCCGCCTCCGCGACGTCGCCGCCGACGCCGGGCTGCTGGAGCAGTATGCCGCAACACCTGCGCGCCGGGATTGGTGGCTGGCCCGGCTCCGCCGCGTCCACGCCCTCCTTCCGGCCTGACGCTCTCTCACTTTCCGCACGAATTCTCCTGACGCTCTATCACTTAATGCACCCTTTTCCGCGACCCTCTCGCGTGTTCCCGCAGGTCACGCGCGGTTAACCGGAACTTCACCTCGGGGACTACTGCGCGTAGAAACCGCCTGACAGGGTGGGCGAACCGCATCAAATTTTTGGAAGGCACCCATGTCTGAAACGACTGCCCGCAAGTTCACCCTGCTGCCGATGCTCGGCCACACGAAGGGCAAGCGCAGCGCCGTCACCTGCGCGCTGAAGTGTGACAACGCGTGCGCCGGCGACGTCTGCAACACCAGCTCCAACAGCTACTTCCGCGACATCGCCTCCGCCACCATGTCCCGCCGCGCCGCCCTGGGGTTCGGGGCCGCCGGTGCGCTCGCCGTCGTACTGGGCAGCGCCGTCACTTCACCCGATTCCGCCAACGCCGCGGGCCTGTCCAAGGCCGCCAAGGAAGGCTTCGGCAAGTCCAAGCTGCAGTTCACCGCGATCCCTTCGATCGATGCCTCCGTGGACGCCGTCACCGTTCCTGAAGGTTTCACCTGGCGGCCGGTCATCCGCTGGGGCGACCCGATCTTCAACGACGCGCCGGAGTTCGATGTGCACAACCAGACAGCAGCCGCCCAGGAGAAACAGTTCGGCTACAACAACGACTACACGGACATCCTGGAGATCCCGGGCAGCAAGGGCCGCCGCGCGGTGCTGTTCGCCAACCACGAGTACACCAACGAGAACATCATGTTCCCGGCCACCATGCCCGCGGATCAGATGCGCGCTGTGGGGGCAGCCGCCCACGGCCTCAGCGTGGTGGAGCTCGAGCGGCAGAACAAGAACAAGCCGTGGAGCTACGTCAAAGGCGCGGAACGGAACCGCCGGTTCCTGAACAACACGAAGTATGAACTGACGGGTCCGGCCGCCGGCTCCTCCCTGGTCAAGACAGTGGACGACCCTTCAGGCCGCTTCATCAAGGGCACCCTGGGCAACTGCGCCGGCGGCACCACCCCGTGGGGCACCATCCTCTCCGGCGAGGAAAACTTCCAGGGCTATTTCGTTGGCAACGGCACCTCAGCAGGTGACAAGCGGTACGGCATCACCAACAAGCCCACCGCACGCGGCTGGGAACAGGACGAGCCGCGCTGGGATACCCGTAAGTCCGGCTACGAAAACGAAGCCAACCGCTTCGGCTGGATTGTCGAAGTCGACCCGTTCGACCCCACCTCCATGCCTAAGAAGCACTCCATGCTGGGCCGCTTCAAGCACGAGGGCGCGAACGTCATCATCGCCGAGTCCGGACACGTCGTTGCCTACTCGGGTGACGATGAGCGGTTCGACTACCTGTACAAGTTTGTTTCAAAGGACAAGTACATTGAGGGCAACCGCAAGCACAACATGACTCTCCTGTCCGCGGGCAGCCTCTACGTAGCCAAGTTCACCGGCAACTCGCCGGCAACGGAAATCACCGGCACCGGGGCTGTGCCCTCGGACGGCGCCTTTGACGGCACCGGCGAGTGGCTGCCGCTGGTGGTGGACGGCAGGTCAGCGGTGCCCGGCATGTCGGTGGAAGAAGTTCTGGTGTACACCCGGCTGGCTGCGGACAAGGTGGGCCCCACGAAGATGGACCGCTGCGAGGACGTGGAGCCGAGCCTCTTCACCGGCAAGGTGTACGTGGCCTGCACGAACAACTCCAACCGCGGCACGGGCACAAACGAAGGCGCCACAGAAGTGAACCCCCGCAACCAGAACCGCGACGGCCACATCGTGGAAATCACCGAAACCGGCGGCCAAACCTCCACCAAGTTCACTTGGAACCTGCTGATGGTC
Source organism: Arthrobacter sp. sptzw32 (assembly GCF_059089735.1). Classification (NCBI taxonomy): domain Bacteria; kingdom Bacillati; phylum Actinomycetota; class Actinomycetes; order Micrococcales; family Micrococcaceae; genus Arthrobacter; species Arthrobacter sp. sptzw32. Next base: position 54,406 of record NZ_JBNHEZ010000001.1, read on the forward strand.
TGCGGCGATCCGGCGCAGGGCGACGTCACCTACTTCTCCGGCTTCCCCGTGGACAAGGTCTCGCCCATCTCCTGCCCCGACAACCTCGCCTTTGACTCGGTGGGCAACCTTTGGATCTCCACGGACGGTGCCCCCTCCGGTATCGGCCGCGCCGACGGCCTGTTCAAGGTCACCCTGGACGGCGCCGAACGCGGCAAGGTGGAGCAGTTCCTCGCCGTCCCCCGCGACGCCGAAACCTGCGGCCCCATCATCCACGACGACGAGCGCACGGTGTTCGTCGCCGTGCAGCACCCGGGCGAGGACGGCACGTTTGAGAAGCAGGTCTCCTTCTTCCCGGACTACGTTCCGGCAGGATCGACCCCCGCCCCCGGCCAGGCGCGCGCGCCACGCCCGTCCGTGATCCAGGTGTTCCGCGCCTAACTCCTGCCCGCGGACAAACGCTCTCTCACCTTCCGCACGTTTTAACGAAACGCTCTCTCACCACATGGCCCAATGGGGGCGTGTGGTGAGAGAGCGTTTCCCGTTTTGGTGCAGGTGGTGAGAGAGCGATTCCCGTTTTGGTGCAGGTGGTGAGAGAGCGTTGCGGATTTTCGTGCGGAAGGTGAGAGAGCGTTGGGGGTGGCAGACTGGTTTGGTGACTTCGTCCAACGACTCCGCCCCCGACGCTTCCCCGGACTCTTCCGGGATTCCCTCTTCCCGCGCAGGTTTCCCCGATGCCTGGCCGTCGCTGAGCGCGCTCGCCGCGGCACGGATCGCCGTCGGGGTACTGGTCGACGGCGGTGTGCAGCACGTGGTGGTATCGCCCGGTTCCCGGTCCGCGCCGATGGCATACGCGCTGGCTGAAGCTTCGGCACAGGGACACCTCGAGTTGCTGGTCCGCATTGACGAGCGCTCCGCCGGCTTCACGGCCCTTGGGCTGGCCCTCTCCACTGGTTCGCCGGCCGCGGTGCTGACGACCTCCGGGACCGCCGTTGGGAACCTGCTGCCGGCGGTGATGGAGGCCAACCACGCAGCCGTTCCGCTGATCGTCCTGTCCGCTGACCGGCCCGACGAGCTGCGCGGCACCGGGGCCAACCAGACCACCATCCAGCCTGACATCTTCGGCGAACAGGTGCGCTTCGCCGTCGACATTCCGGCAGGAACAGACCCTGAACGCGGCATCCGGACCGGCCTGTCCGCGGCCACCGGCGCGTTCCCCGATCTTCCCCCCGGACCCGTCCAGCTCAACCTGGCCTTCCGTGATCCGCTGGTCCCCGCACCCGAAGAGAAGCTGCCGGAGCCCACTGACCGCCCCCGATACCGGGTGGCCACCGAGCCCCTCGTGATGAACCTGCCCCCCGCATCGCCGGACCTGCCCGAACGGCGCACCGTCGTCCTGGCCGGACACGACGCCGGCCCGGTGGCCGAGGCCTTCGCCCGCGCCCACGGCCTGCCGCTGCTGGCCGAGCCCTCCTCCAACGCCCGCTTCGGGCCCAACGCCGTGGGGCCGTACCGGCTGCTGCTGGAGCATTTCGGGCCCGAGTCAGCAACGCCGATCGAGCGGGTTATCTTGTTCGGCCGCCCCACGCTGTCCCGCCCTGTTGCAGCCCTGCTTGCCCGCGCAGAGGTCCCATCCGCGCTCTACCAGCCGGTGCCCGTGGCGTGGTACGAACCCGGCCGGCGCACCGAACTGCCCCTGGAAAACCTCGCGGACCTGGCCGACTTCGCCGGCCGCGGCCCGTCAGCCTGGCTGGACACGTGGCTGCTCGCCGGTTCAGCCGCCCAGCACGCACTGGACCGGATCCTGGCCGAGGACGCAGCCGCCACCGGCCCGGGCGTCGGATCGCTGGTGTGGAAACATGCCAGCGGCCAGCTGCTGCTGGGCTCCTCCAACGGCATCCGCGATGTCGATCTTGCAGGCCTGCCCGCCCCCGAACCTGCCGCCACCATTTACGCCAACCGCGGCCTCGCCGGAATCGACGGCACCATCTCCACGGCCACCGGCATTGCGCTCGGCGGCAGGCAGGAAACCACAGTCCTGCTGGGCGATGTCACCTTCCTCCATGATGCCGGAGGGCTGCTCCTCAATTCCGGAGAGGAACTGCCGGACTTGCGGATCGTGGTACTCAACGACGCCGGCGGGGCCATCTTTGACCTGCTGGAACATGGTGCGGTGCGGGAAGCCGGGGACTATGGAGATACTGTCGAACGGCTTTTCGGCACCCCGCACGCAGTGGACCTCGCGGCCCTTGCCGCAGCGTACGGCGTCGGGCACTGCTCAGTAAGTACGACGGCGGCACTCGCCGAAGCGTTGAGCCAGCCCATCGCGGGCCGCAGCATCGTGGAAGTCCGCACGGACCGGCACGGGCTGCGCGACCTGCATGGGCGGATCAAGGATGCCGTTGCTGCAGCGGTCGGGGGAGTCCTGGCCGGGTAGCCCCGGTTACGAGCAGGTGCGCCGGTTCATCCTTCGCGGCCGTTCATGCTCTCCTTCATCACCGCTTCGAAGGCAGGCAGGCTGCGTTCGATCATGTCCTCGTTGGCAGTCAGGGACATACGGAAGAAGCCCGGCGTCTCGAAAAGCACGCCCGGAAAAACAAACACATTGTGGTGGACGAGCGACTCGGTGAAGGCCTCGTCATCCGGGATGGGGGTGGTGACGTAAAGGTAGAACGAGCCTTCCGGCGGGTGCAGACGGTAGCTCATACCGCCCAGTGCATCTACCAGACGGTCCCGGCGCCGTTGTAGCTGTCCCACGTCGATGGAGAACTTCTCCAGTTCGGGAAGCGCGTGCTGGAGCAGGGCATTGGGGTACACCCAGCCCATAGCCACCTGCAGGCCGGTGATGGCGGGCCGCATCGCGTCCCGGTCCGGCAGTGTGGGCGGCAGGGCCAGGTAACCCACCCGCTGGCCGGGGGAGAGGTGCGTTTTGCCATAGGAGTATGCCAGAAGCGTGTGGGCGTAGAACTCCACGGGACTATGGAAGCGCAGGCCGTCATACACGATCCGGTTATAGGCCTCGTCCGAGACCAGGTAGATCCGCCGGCCGATCCGGGCGGAAGCCGCCTCCAGCAGGTCCGCCAGCCGGAGCAGCAGGTCCGGAGGATAAATCCGTCCGGTGGGATTGTTGGGCGAGTTGACGATCACTACCCGGGTGCGCTCGGTAATGGCAGCTTCGATTGCGGCCAGATCCAGATCGAACGTGGAGATGTCCACCTTCACCTTCACGGGGACCAGTCCGGCTTCGAGGATCAGCGGCTCGTACAGGAACCATGGCGGCAGGCTGTAAATGACCTCGTCACCCGGATCGCCCACGGTCTTCAGGGCCAGCGCGATGGCCGCGAAGCCGCCGGTGGTGAGGTAGATATCCTCCGGCCGAAACGGTACGTCCAGCAGCCGCTGAAGGGATTCTGCAGCAGCCTCCCGGGCCTCCTCTCCATTGCTCTGGTACGCGAACCATTGGTCATGCTGCGGAGTAAGGGCATCCCGCAGCGTATTGACGTAGCGGTCGGGCGGCATCTGGTGCGGGTTGCCGAAGGTGAAATCAGAAATGTCAGTTTGGCCGTGCCGGCGCAATTTGGCCGCCGTGAAGAAAGCATCGACCCGCTGGAAAGAGGGGATGGATGCCAGCCGGGCGGCACGCGTCGATACTGCCGGGGTGGCCTGCGTTGTGGTTGTCGGCTCTCTCATTTAAGCGCTCCTGTGGTTGCCGGCCGGGGCCTGCTGTGTGGGTTGGCAGCGCGCTGCTGAGCCAGTGGAGGCTGTAGAGGGACCATTGTCGAATGCACCAGCCACAGAAGTAAAGGACCCCGCCGGAACGAAAACCGGCCGGCAGTGCGGCGCCCCGCCGCCGCACGAATTACGCGGGCGTCAGCGCGCAAAGGCCCAGCTGCGACGCAAAAGCGCGGGGACGCAAAAATTCCCCGCCGCCATGGACAACCACAGCGCCGGGGAATTCGCCAGGCGGTCCTAAAGAGGCGGAGCGCTTATTCCTCGATGTCGATGTGTGTGGGATCGAGCACGCGGCGGAGGAACTCCTTGGTGCGAGGCTGGGTGGGGGCGGAAATGACCTGCTCGGCCACGCCTTCCTCCACCACAACGCCGCCGTCCATAAACACCACACGGTCGGCAACTTCGCGGGCGAAGCCCATCTCGTGGGTCACCACCAGCATGGTCATGCCCTCCTGGGCGAGGTTCCGCATGACGGAGAGGACGTCGCCCACCGTCTCAGGGTCCAGCGCAGAAGTAGGTTCGTCGAAGAGCATCAGCTCAGGGTCCATGCTCAGTGCGCGGGCGATGGCCACGCGCTGCTGCTGGCCGCCGGAGAGCTGGTCCGGGAAACGGTCCGCGAGGTGTCCGAGTCCCACGCGCTCCAGGTTGTGCATGGACACCTTGTCCGCCTCGGCCTGGGAGCGCTTGAGAACCTTCGTTTGGGCGATGGAGCAGTTGCGCTTGGCGTCCAGGTGCGGGAACAGGTTGAACTGCTGGAACACCATGCCCACCTTGCGGCGCATCCTGTCGATGTCCACGTCGGGATCGGTGGCCTCAAAGCCGCCCACATGGATGCTGCCCTGGTTGGGCTGCTCCAGCAGGTTCACGCACCGCAGCAGGGTGGACTTGCCGGAACCCGACGGCCCGATCAGGCACACCACTTCACCCGGCGCCACGGCCAGGTTGATGCCCTTCAGGACCTCGTTGGATCCGTAGGACTTGCGCAGGTCCTTGATTTCCACGCCGGCAGCGTGGATGGTGCCGGTGCTGCCGGCGGAGGAATGTACGACGTCGTTCATAGTCTTCCCTGCCTATCGATTGTTCCGCGCGGTGCGGCTTTCGAACTTCCGGGCCAGGAAGCTCAGGGGGATGGTGATCACCAGGTAGAAGGCGCCGGCCACCAGGAGTGGAGTAAGGCCCGCGCCGAGGCTGGAGATGCCGTCGCGGCCAAACTTGGTCAGCTCGTACTGGGATGCGGTGAGGCCCAGGACGTAGATCAGCGATGAGTCCTTGGTGAGCAGGATGACCTCGTTGGTCAGCGGCGGCAGGACGATCTTGAACGCCTGCGGGATGACGATGGTGACCATGGCCCGCCACTGCGGCATGCCAAGGGAGCGCGCGGCCTCCAACTGGCCCTTCGGTACTGCCTGCAGGCCTGCGCGGAGGGTTTCGGCGATGTAGGCCGAGGCCACCATGCCGAGCGAGACCATCACGATCACGGTGATGTTCCAGGAGACGCCGAACGCCAGCGGAACGCCGTAGCCGAAGGCGATGAAGACCAGCAGCGCGGGAATGCCGCGGAAGAACTCGATGTACCCGGTGGCGATCCAGCGGTACAGCGGGAAGCTGGAAAGCTTCATCAGGGCCAGCAGGAGACCGCCGGAGAGACCCACAATGAAGCCGAGGAAGGTGTAGATCAGGGTGTTCGTCAGGCCGGTCATGAAGATGCCCGGGAACATGGGGCCGATCTTGGCGAAGTTGAAGACGCTGTTGCCGATGGTTTCCCAGTCGGTGGCCAGGACCAGCGCGGCGATGGCCACAACAAAGATCCCGGCCTGGACATACAGGCTTACTCTGGCTCGTTGACGTGCGGTCATTGCCATGGGTTACTCACATTCGTTGTGCGTGGCAGAGGCCCCGGACTCACTGCGGTACAGCTCGTCCGGGGCCCCGGCTGCGTAGTTCTCTAAGCCGTGCACCAACCTGGGCGGGGGAGCCTCAGGCCTGCACGGCCACTACTTTGCGGTCTTTGGCTACTTGGCGGTTTCGCCGAACCAGGTGGTCTTGAACTTCTCGAGGGAGCCGTCGTCGGTCAGGCGCTTGAGCGTGCCGTTGACCTTTTCCGCCATGGCGGTGTTGCCCTTCTTGATGGAGATGCCCAGCTGCTCGCCGGTGGCGAACTCCTCAACGCTCTTGAACTTGGGCTGGTCCTTGATGGCGTAGCCGAGGACGGACTGGTTGCCCAGGGCGGCGTCGATGGTGCCGGCTTCCAGGGCCTGTACCAGAAGGCCGCTGTCCTCGAACTGCTGGGCGTCGATGCCCTGTTCCTGGGCGTAGTCTGCGCCGGTGGTGGCTTGCTGGACGCCTACCTTCTTGCCCTTGGCGCCGTCAAGGTTGGTGATGCCGGAGTCATCGCTGGCTACCAGGGCGAGGTCGTCATCCAGGTACGGGGTGGAGAAGTCCATGACGGACTTGCGGGTGTCCGTGATGGAGATGGAGGAGATGCCGAGGTCGCACTGGGTCAGTGCGGTGCCGGTCTCGATGGCCTCGAAGGAGCTGTCCACGATGCTCAGTTCAGCGCCGAAGTCCTTGGCGAGCTCCTTGGCGATGTCAACGTCGAAGCCGACCGTCTGGCCGTCCTTTTCGAATTCAAACGGCTCGTAGGGAATGTCGGAGCACACGGTGAGCTTGCCGGCGTTGATGAGCTGGATGCCGCCTTCGGAGGCTGCCGGAGTGGAGCCCCCGCCGCCGCAGGCCGTGAGGGAGAGGGCGCCGACGGCGAACAGTGCTGCTGCCTTGGCGGTGATCTTGGCCGTGGCCAGGGACTTGAGCTGCATGTTTCTTACCTTTTGTTGCAGGAGTATGCGGTACTAAATCGGTTCATAGTGTAGCGCCGATTACGAGATGTGCATCACAGGAAACTTCGATTCACTATTGGATAACCAAGTTACCGTTGTTTCAAGCCTAGGTGAAGGGGTGATGTTCCGGATCCCGGACTTTCCGGCCTAGCTGCTGATTCCGAGCGACTCCAGCATGGGCCGGAACTTCGCCCAGGTTTCCGCCAGTTCGGCTTCCGGCTGTGATCCGTCCACGATCCCGCAGCCGGCATAGAGGCGCACCGTGTCGTGCGACTCGATGACAGCCCCCCGCAGGGCGATGCCCCATTCTCCGTTACCTGCAGCATCCAGCCACCCCACCGGTCCGGCGTACGGTCCGCGGTCCAGGTGCTCCAGCTTGCGGATCAGGGCCCCGGCCACCTGAGTGGGCGTTCCGCACACGGCCGCCGTGGGATGCAGGGCGTTGATCAAGGCCAGGCAGGTGGGCACATGCCCTTCCACCTCCGTGAGTTCCGCTTTCACATCCGAGGCCAGGTGCCAGACGTTGGGCAGCTCAAGGATGAACGGTTCGTCATGGGCGTTCATCGCCTCGGAGAACGGCGCCAGCTGGGAGGTGAGCGACTGGATCGCGATCTCGTGTTCGTGCCGCTGCTTTTCCGACCCCGCCAGCACCCGCGTGGCGTAATCCATGGGAAGGCCGTCCTCGCCGTGGGCATCACGCCGGTCAAGGGTTCCGGCCAGCACGCGTGCCTGGGCAGTGCGCCCCTCCACCTGGATCAACATCTCCGGCGTGGCCCCCACCAGGCCGTCCACCCCGTACGTCCAGCATTCGCGGTACCGCCCGGCGAGCTCCCGCAGCACCTGAGCGGCGTTCACACCGGAGGGAACGGTAGCCACGACGTCGCGGGCGAGCACCAGTTTCTCCAGCGCGCCGGTCCGGATCTCGGCCACACCCGCTTCCACGGCGGCCATCCAGTCTTCCTCACTCAGCGACCCCGTATGCAGGGTTGCGCCGGCGGCAAGAGGCAGGGGACGTACGACGGCGCCGCCCGCCCGGGCGGTAGCCGCGCCGGAGGTGCCGTCCCCGCCGGAGTCCGCCGCCGCCGTCGTGATTCCAGCGCCTGGTGCATTGCTGATTAGCCAGCGGTCCAGCGCGGCGAGGGCACTGTCCTCTGTGAGGGGGCCGTCGTCGAGCGTTAACTGGGTGAGCCAGACCTGTCCGTCCCGTACACCCACCACTACCTCAGGCACGATCAGCCGGGATTCATGCGCGGAAGTCTTGGAGAAAGCGAAGGAGCCGAAGGCCACGGGACCGGTGCCCGGCAGATCCACTGCATCCGAGATGTCGGCTTCGAGCACCAGGTGGCGCCACCAGATGTCGGCCTCAAGAAAGCGGTCAGGGCCGGTGGCGGTGAAACGGGTGATCTCGCCGAAGCCCACCAGGCCGGCCTCGCGGCGCGTCCAACACAGGACGTCATCCCGCACCAGAAACGACGGCAGGCCCCCGGGGAATTTTCGGCCGTCAAGGGGGACTGTCAAGGAGCGGAACGTGCTGGTCATGATGGATCAACACTACCCCTCAGTAAACGGCAGCAGCGTGCCGCCATCCAGGCCGGGGTGGCCCACAAGCTCCGCGGGGCGCAGCCTTCCGCTACTGACCCGGACGTCCGCATCAAGGCCTTGGTCCGGACGCTCCGGAACATTTGAGACAATGTCTGGGTGAACCGAGCATCCTTGGAAAAGCGTCCGGACGAAGTAGCCACGATGTTTGACGACGTCGCCCCCAAATACGACGTCGTCAACGACGTCCTGTCCCTGGGGCAGACCCGCCGCTGGCGCAAGGTAGTGGTGGAAGCCATGGAAGCCACCAAGGGTCAACTCGTCCTGGATCTCGCCGCAGGAACGGGCACCTCCAGCGAGCCCTACGCGGATGCAGGCATCGATGTGGTGGCCTGCGACTTCTCGCTCGGAATGCTCAAGGTCGGCAAGCGCCGCCGCCCGGACATCAACTTCGTGGCCGGGGACGCCACCAATCTGCCGTTCGCCGACAACACCTTTGACGCCACCACCATCTCCTTTGGCCTGCGGAACGTGAACGAACCCAAGAAGGCCCTGCAGGAGATGCTCCGCGTCACTAAGCCCGGCGGCCGCCTGGTCATTGCCGAGTTTTCGCAGCCCGTGGTTCCGCTGTGGCGCACCATGTACACCGAATACCTCATGCGCGCACTGCCGGCCATCGCCGTCAAGGTGGCTTCCAACCCGGACGCCTACGTCTACCTCGCCGAGTCCATTCGCGCCTGGCCGGACCAGGACCACCTGGCCGCCTGGCTGGAGGAGACGGGTTGGGAAAAGGTTACCTACCGCAACCTCACGGGCGGGATCGTTGCAGTCCACCGTGCGCTCAAGGCCCCCGAGGCTACAGCCGGCACCCCCGGCGGATCTGCTGCCGCCATCGCTGCGCACAAGGGCCCCGTGGCCAAGCTGCGCCGCAACATCCGCTGACCCGTGAGGGTACTGATAGTCGGTGCGGGACCGGCCGGTTCCACCGCCGCGTACTACCTCGCCAAGGCGGGCATCGACGTCACGGTTCTGGAAAAGACCAGCTTTCCGCGCGAGAAAGTCTGCGGCGACGGCCTAACCCCGCGCGCCGTCCGCGAAATCCAAAAGCTTGGACTGCCCCACCCGGAGGAAGACGGCTGGCGCCGCAACAAAGGCCTGCGCCTCATTGCCGGCGGCCGCACCATCGAACTGCCTTGGCCGGAGGTGTCCGACTTCCCGCAGTACGGCCTGATCCGCACTCGGCTGGGCTTTGACGAGGAACTGGCCCGCCATGCCCAGGCCGCCGGTGCCACCATCCTCGAGCGGCACAGCGTGACAGAAGCCCTCCGGGACGACGACGGCCGGGTCACCGGCGTCCGCGCCGCAGTCCTCGACGAGGCAGGACGCAAGACGGGGGAAACGCGGAAGTTCAGTGCCGACGTCGTACTCGCCGCCGACGGGAACTCCACCCGCACAGCCGTGTCGCTCGGCATCCAGAAGCGCGACGACCGCCCCCTCGGCGTGGCCGTCCGCACTTACTTCACCTCGCCGCGCACGGACGATGACTGGATGGAAGGCTGGCTTGAGCTCCCCGGCCGTGACGGCAAGCTGCTGCCCGGCTACGGCTGGGTGTTCGGCGTAGGCGACGGCACCTCCAACGTCGGTCTCGGCATCCTGAACTCCTCCAAGGAATTCGGCAAGCTCGACTACAAGCAGGTCCTGCGCGAATGGACTGCCGGGATGCCCGCCGATTGGGGCTTCACGCCGGAGAACCAGGTGGGTGAGATCCGCGGTGCCGCGCTGCCCATGGGCTTCAACCGCACCCCGCATTACTCTGCCGGCCTGCTCCTTTTGGGTGACGCCGGCGGCATGGTTTCGCCATTCAACGGCGAAGGCATTTCCTACGCCATGGAGTCAGCGCGCTTCGCCGCCGAGTTCATCATCGACGCCTCCTCCCGAAGCGTGGCTGCTGGCGGAACGTACAACGCCGACGCCCACCTCTCGCGGTACGCGGACTATGTGCGGGACCAGTGGGGGTCGCACTTTACGCTGGGGCGGGCGTTCGCCGCGCTGATCGGCAAGCCGGCGGTCATGAAGCTCGCGCTGCGCACCGGCATGCCCATCCCGGTGCTGATGCGGTTCGTGGTCCGGCTCCTGGCCAACCTCACGGACCCCGCTGCCAAGGGCTTCGAGGACCGGGTGATCCGGGTCCTGGAATCGCTGGTTCCGGCCACATCGAATACATTGCCCACCCCGGCAGTCTCCAATCAGCGGTATCCGCAACAAAAAGTTAGGGTTAACCCGTGACCAACCCCGCGAACCACAGCTGGACGCATGCCGGACACGGCCTGACGGACTCCGAACCCAGCCTCAACACCACCGCCATCGCCACCGGCCTGCAGCTGCCCGCGGGGTTCGCCGCCATCGCTGGTGACGCCGAGCTGGGACCCGCCATCACCACCAACCTGGCCCGGGTTGAGAAGAAGCTCCGCGAAGCCATTGCCAACTCCGATCCGCTCGCGGACGCCACGTCCCGCCACCTCGTGGAAGCCGGCGGCAAGCGCATCCGGCCGCTGCTGACGCTCCTCTGCGCCCATCTCGGTGACGCATCGCTGCCCGCAGTGGTGCAGGCCGCCGTCGTGGTTGAACTGACGCACCTCGCCACCCTGTATCACGACGACGTGATGGACTCGGCGCCGTTGCGCCGCGGTGCGCCCACCGCCCACGAGGTGTGGGGCAACTCAGTGGCCGTCCTCACCGGTGACCTGATTTTCGCCCGCGCCTCCATCCTGGTGTCCGAGCTGGGCGGCCGCGCGCTCGGCATCCAGGCCCGGACCTTCGAGCGGCTGTGCCTGGGCCAGCTGCACGAGACGGTGGGACCGCGGCCCGACGAGGATCCGGTGGAGCATTACCTGTCGGTGATTGCGGACAAGACGGGCTCCCTGGTTGCGGCGTCCGGACAGTTCGGCGCCATCTTCTCCGGTGCCGACGAGGCATACGAAGACGTTCTGGTGGAGTACGGCGAGAAGGTAGGCGTTGCCTTCCAGCTCGCCGACGACGTCATCGACGTCACGGGCATCAAGGTCAAGTCGGGCAAGTCACCGGGCACGGACCTGCGCGAAGGTGTTCCCACGCTGCCGGTGCTGCTCCTGCGCAAGGCCGCTGCCGATGGTGACCAGAGCGCCATCGGGCTTCTCAAGCTCATTGACGGGGACCTGACCTCCGATGAAGCCCTGGCCGAGGCTGTTGCGGGTTTGCGCGAGCACCCGGTTACTGCTGAGTCCTGGGTGGTTGCGCGCGAATGGGCAAATGAGGCCATTGCTGCGCTTGCCCCGCTGCCGGAAGGCGTGGTCAAGGAATCGCTGTCCAACTTTGCGGTGGCTGTGGTGGACCGCGCGAGCTAGCCCTTTTGTGTTGTGTGTCGAGGCCCGGCCCCCTGGTGGCGCCGGGCTTCTGCTTTTGGCGGCCGCTGACGTTCCTGCACTGTCCTTTAAACGGGACAGCCCCGGTCCGCAGCAACGGTACGAGTCATACGTTGCTGTGAACCGGGGCTGTCTCTCCGTTCGCATCAGACCCGCCGGAGGCGTTTAGCGGATCCGTGAACAGTCTATGACAGGTTTGTCACAAAGCGCAAGCAGCTTGTTACTTCCGGTGTCAAAGTCTTAGGCGAGGTGGATTTCCTGGTGGGCGACCGCCTGGTGGTCAACAGGACTTAGTCTTCGTCGTCCCCGAAGGCCCACTCGAACATATCGAACACGAACTCCGAGAAGGTGCCCTCTTCGGACTTCCACTGGCCGCGGGTGTTGTTGCGGCGGTACACAATGGGGTCCGGGACGCCGAGGTCGCCTACGCGGAAGCCCCAGGTGTACTCCTCTTCCTCATCCTCGAGGAACATGAGGAAGCCTTCGTCGTCGACTTCGAGCTCATCCGGGTCCCAGAAGTAGTGGTAGGCCTCCATCAGGTCCTCGCAGCCACCGATGGCCAGGTAGAACTCGCGGAGGACCAGGGGAATCTGGAATTGGTGGTCGGCCAGGGCCTTGTCCAGCTCCTCGGCGGACAGCCCGTCTTCTTCCTGCCATTCGTCTTCGAGATACTTCGGAACAAGCGCACGGAATTTCTCGAGGAACATGTCAGTCATGCAAATATCCTAGCTAATCGCCGCCCCGCAATTCGCCGCCTCCGGAACCGCTGCGGTGCCACCCGTTGACGGCCAGCGGGATGTACCAGGACCGCCGCCAGCCCACCACCCGGAAGGCAAAAACAAGGCCCGCCACCAAGCACGCCGTGACCGCGTTAAAGGCCCCCGTGACCCACAGCACCGTGGTCAGGGCCGCGCCGCTGAAGGCCGGCACGGCATAGAGGTCCCGGGAGTTGAACAGCTGCGGCACCTCGTTGGCGGTAATGTCCCGCAGCAGCCCGCCGCCCACCGCGGTCGTCACACCCAGGAGCACGGCAGCAACGGGGTTGACGCCGAACGAGAGCGCCTTGAGCGTGCCGGTAATGGAGAACAGGGCCAGTCCGCCGGCGTCGAACAGGACCAGCAAGGACGTGAAGCGTTCCACGCTGGAAAACAGGAAGTACACCAGGACCGTGGCAAGAAGCGGCGGGACGAGGTAGGCCGGGTTGGTGAAGGCCGCCGGGATCACGGCAAGGATGATGTCGCGGATAACGCCGCCGCCAAGGGACACGAGGGAGGCCAGCAGGAGGGAGCCCACAATGTCGAACTGCTTCCGGGCCGCCAGCAATGATCCGGAGACGGCAAAGAAGAAGACACCGGCCAGGTCCAGCCACACCAGGGCGATGTCAAAAGGGAAAGTCATGGAGCGTCCCGGCAATTCATTGAGGGCGGACAGGGCGGCTCCAACGTTACGCTAGCCCCTATGAACAGCCCCATCATGATCGCCTGCGCCCATGGGACGTCCAGCACACAGGGCGCCGCAGAGGTCAATGCGCTGCGGGACGCCATCGCCGCCCTGCGTCCCGGGCTGGATGTCCGCGAGGCCTACGTGGATGTCCAGCAGCCGGACCTGGTGGACGTGGTGGCGGGCCTGCCGGAGGGGGAGTCCGCCGTCGTGGTGCCGTTGCTGCTGAGTGTTGGCTATCACGTGAAGGTTGACATCGCCAGGGCGGTCAAGAGCCGTCCCGGAAGTGTGGCCGCCGCGCCCCTGGGGCCGGATCCGCGGCTCGCTGCCCTGCTGGACCAGCGGCTGCACGAGGCCGGGGTGACGGATCGCGACGTGATCGTTTTGGCCGCAGCGGGCTCGTCCAACCCCAAGGCGGCGTTGAGCGTCGAGGAGCTGCTGGGCCAGCTCCAGGAGCTGCGGCCCAACCGGATAACGGCCGCCTATGGTGCCTCCGCGAAGCCTTCCGTGCCCGACGCCGTCTCGATGCTTCGTGAGGAACTGGAAGGAGGTGCCGGGGCGGGAGAGTCCGCCGGAGCCGTCGACGTCGGCGGGCGGGTGGTGATCGCCTCCTACCTCCTGGCGCCGGGGTACTTCCACGACCAGCTGGCCAAGGCCGGTGCCGACCTGGTGACCGAACCGCTGCTGCCGTCTCCGGTGCTGGCCGAAATCGCACTGGCAAGGTACGACGCCGCCGTCGAAAAGGCCGCTGACACCTCCGCCACAACAGGTGCAGAAACACCAGCGGCAGTACCCGCCCAAAGCCCGGCCCATGGGCCCGCCGCAGCCCGCCCCGAAGTCGTGCCGGATGCACAGGAGGGTGGCTTCTTCAAGGCGGTCCGGCGTTTCGTGACGAAATATTTCCCTAGGTGACTCAACGTTTCCGGGCCTTTGTGACGCAATTCGGGCGGGACCTACAGTCGATGCATGACTGATACAGCTCTGGCCGGAGCGTCCGCGGACACCGCCGCCTCCAAGCGCCCGGCCCGCACGTCCCGACCCGCCGCGAAGCCGCACGGTCAGTGGAAAGTGGACGGCAAAACACCCCTGAACGCCAACGAAACCTGGAAACAGGAAGACGACGGCCTGAACGTGCGCGAGCGTATCGAGACCATCTACTCCAAGGAAGGCTTCGACGCCATCCCCGGCCAGGACCTGCACGGCAGGTTCCGCTGGTGGGGCCTGTACACCCAGCGCAAGCCCGGGATCGACGGCGGCAAGACCGCAACCCTTGAGCCGCACGAGCTCGAGGACAAGTACTTCATGCTCCGTGTAAGGATCGACGGCGGCGCCCTCACCACCGAGCAGCTGCGGGTCATCGGCCAGATCTCCGTGGACTTTGCCCGGGACTCGGCGGACCTCACTGACCGCCAGAACATCCAGCTGCACTGGATCCGGGTGGAGGACATTCCCGAGATCTGGACCCGCCTGGAAGCCGTTGGCCTGTCCACCACCGAGGCGTGCGGCGATGTTCCCCGCGTTATCCTCGGTTCGCCTGTGGCCGGTATCGCCAAGGACGAGATCATCGATCCCACCCCGCTCATCGAGGAGCTGGGGGAGCGGTTCATCGGCAACCCGTTGCTGTCCAACCTGCCGCGCAAGTACAAGACCGCCATTACCGGCCACCCCAGCCAGGACGTGGTCCACGAGATCAACGACTTCGCCCTGGTGGGTGTCCGGCACCCCGAACTCGGCATCGGCTACGACCTCTGGGCCGGGGGCGCGCTGTCCACCAACCCGATGCTGGGCAAGCGCCTCGGCGCGTTCGTAACTCCGGAGCAGGCCGCGGACGTCTGGCTAGGCGTCACCAGCATCTTCCGCGACTACGGCTACCGCCGCATGCGCACCAAGGCGCGCCTGAAGTTCCTGATGGCCGACTGGGGTCCGGAAAAGTTCCGGCAGATCCTCGAGGACGAATACCTGGGCTACAAGCTGGCCGACGGACCGGCAGCGCCCAAGCCCACCTCCCCGGGAGACCACATCGGGGTGCACGAGCAGAAGGACGGAAAGTTCTTTATCGGTGCCACCCCGCTGGCCGGCCGCCTGTCCGGTGCTGCCCTGGTGAAGCTCGCGGACACCCTCGAGGCCCGCGGCTCCTACCGCCTGCGCACCACGCCGCACCAGAAGCTCGTTGTCCTGGATGTCGAGAAGGAGCAGGTGGAGCCACTGGTGGCCGAGCTGGACGCGCTGGGCCTGTCCGCCCGCCCGTCCGTGTTCCGCCGCGGCACCATCGCCTGCACCGGCATCGAATACTGCAAGCTCGCCATTGTGGAGACCAAGCACACCGCGGCCACCGCCGTCGCCGAACTGGAACGCCGCCTGGCCGATCTCGCCGCCTCCGGGAAATTGCCGCACGCCTTGTCGCTGCACATCAACGGCTGCCCCAACTCCTGCGCCCGCATCCAGACAGCGGACATCGGCCTCAAGGGCATGATGCTTCCCACGCCCGACGGCGACCCCTCCCCGGGTTTCCAGGTTCACCTGGGCGGCGGGCTGGCGTCCAACGAGCGTGAGGAAGCAGGGCTGGGACGCACCGTCCGCGGACTCAAGGTCTACGTGGACGACCTGCCCGATTACGTGGAGCGCGTCGTCCGCACCTTCGTGGCCCAGCGCGCCGAAGGCCAGACCTTCGCCGAGTGGGCACACGCCGCAGACGAGGAGGCACTCCAGTGAGCAAGCACGCCCTCGGAGTCGACCCTGTTGTAGCGCCGGCTGAGGCTTCAGCCCAGGTCGACGCCGCGGTGGCAACCGCTGCTCCCAAGCTCCGCTCCAAGGAAGAACTGAAAGCCCTTGCCGCGGCCGGCGCTGCCGAGCTCGGCTGGGACGCCCCCGCCCGCGACGTTATCGCCTGGGTGGAACGCAACTTCGACCTGCCCGCGGTGGCCGTGGCCTGCTCCATGGCTGACGCCGTCCTGCCTGCCCTGGTCGCGGACCAGCTGCCCGGCGTCGACGTCCTGTTCCTGGAGACCGGCTACCACTTCCCGGAAACCTACGCCACGCGCGACGAGGTGGCCGCGAACCTCCGCGTCAACGTGGTGGACGTGCTCCCCGAAACCACCGTGGAACAGCAGGACCGGCTTTTGGGCAAAAACCTCTTCGCCCGCGACGCCGCCCAGTGCTGCGCCCTCCGCAAGGTGGCCCCGCTGCGCCGCACCCTGTCCGGCTATGAACTGTGGTTCACCGGCGTCCGACGCGACGAAGCCCCCACCCGCACCAACACCCCGCTGGTGACCTGGGACGAGGCGAACGGCCTGGTCAAGGTCAACCCGGTGGCCGCGTGGACGTTCGACCAGCTGGTGCAGTACTCGGACGATAACCTCCTGCCCGTCAACCCGCTGCTTTCCCAGGGTTACCCCTCCATTGGCTGCCAGCCCTGCACGCGGAAGGTGGCGCCGGGCGATGACCCCCGCGCCGGCCGTTGGGCAGGCTCCGACAAGACAGAATGCGGACTACACGTATGAGCACCTATCTATCCGAGGAGACCACCCAGGTGAGTGAAGCTGGAGTCTCGACCCGGTTGAGCAGCCTCGACACCCTCGAATCCGAGGCCATCCACATCATCCGCGAGGTTGTTGCCGAGTTCGAGAAGCCTGCACTGCTGTTCTCCGGCGGCAAGGACTCTGTGGTGATGCTGCACTTGGCCACCAAGGCATTCTGGCCCGGCAAGGTTCCGTTCCCCGTGCTGCACGTGGACACCGGCCACAACTTCCCCGAGGTCATCGACTTCCGGGACCGCACGGTGGAGCGGCTTGGCCTGAAGCTCGTCGTCGGCTCCGTCCAGGAGTTCATTGACCGTGGCGAGCTCGCCGAGCGTGCCGACGGTACCCGCAACCCGCTGCAGACCGTCCCGCTGCTGGACGCCATCCAGCAGAACAAGTTCGACGCCGTCTTCGGCGGCGGCCGCCGGGACGAGGACAAGGCGCGAGCCAAGGAACGCATCCTGAGCCTGCGCGACGAGTTCGGCCAGTGGGACCCGCGCAACCAGCGTCCCGAGCTGTGGAACCTGTACAACGGCCGCCACACCGTGGGCCAGCACGTGCGCGCGTTCCCCATCAGCAACTGGACCGAGCTGGACATCTGGCGCTACATCGAACGCGAGAACATAGAACTGCCCGGCCTGTACTACGCCCACGAGCGCGAGGTCTTCGCCCGCGACGGCATGTGGCGTGCGGTCGGAGAGGTATCCCAGCCGCTGCCTACCGAGGAAGTCATCACCAAAACCGTCCGCTACCGCACCGTGGGGGACATGTCCTGCACCGGCGCCGTTGAGTCGGACGCGTACACCGTTGCCGACGTCGTGGTTGAAGTCGCTGCCTCCACCCTGACCGAACGTGGCGCCACCCGTGCAGATGACCGCATCTCCGAGGCAGCCATGGAAGACCGCAAAAAGGACGGGTATTTCTAATGAGCACCGACACCGTTTTGTCCGGCGCCGACGCGCTGGTGACAGCCCTGCCCACGACGCTCTTCCGGTTCGCCACCGCGGGATCTGTCGACGACGGCAAGTCCACCCTCGTGGGCCGCCTCCTTCACGATTCCAAGGCAATCCTCGCTGACACGCTGGACGCGGTTGCCCGCACCTCCGCAGACCGCGGCTTCGGCGGCGAGAAGGGCGGCATCGACCTCGCCCTGCTGACCGACGGCCTGCGTGCCGAGCGCGAACAGGGCATCACCATCGACGTCGCCTACCGCTACTTCGCCACCGACCGCCGCAGCTTCATCCTGGCCGACTGCCCCGGGCACGTCCAGTACACCAAGAACACCGTAACCGGCGCGTCCACCGCGGACGCCGTCGTCGTACTCATCGACGCCCGCAAGGGCGTCCTGGAGCAAACCCGCCGGCACCTGTCCGTGCTGCAGCTGCTCCGCGTGGCGCACGTGATCGTGGCGGTGAACAAGATCGACCTGGTGGACTTCAGCGAATCCGTGTTCCGTGAGATCGAAGCCGATGTGCAGCAGGTGGGCCGCGAGCTCGGCCTGGGTGCTGACGGCATCAGTGACCTGTTGGTGGTGCCCGTGTCCGCGCTCGACGGCGACAACGTGGTGGACCGCTCCGAGCGGACCCCCTGGTACACCGGCCCGGCACTGCTGGAGGTCCTCGAAACCCTCCCGGCTGCAGACGAGCTGGAGAGCCACCTGGAAAGCTTCCGCTTTCCGGTTCAGCTGGTCATCCGGCCCCAGGGCGCCCTGGCTCCCGACGCCGTTGCCGCCGGCCTGGACGTGGAGGCCTACCGCGACTACCGCGCGTACGCCGGCCAGATCACCGAAGGTTCGGTCAAGGTGGGGGACAAGGTGTCCGTGCTGACTCCCGGCCAGGACCCCCGCACCACCACCGTGGCGGGCATCGACTTCGCCGGCGCCTCGCTGGAAGAGGCCGCCGCCCCGCAGTCCGTCGCCATCCGCCTCGCTGAGGAATTCGACGTCGCCCGCGGTGACACCATCGCCGCCGCCGGCACCGTCCGCGAAGCCTCGGCAGACCTGTACGCTTCGCTCTGCTGGCTTTCTCCCAAGGCGCTGCGCGAGGGGCAGAAGGTGCTGGTGAAGCACGGCACCCGCACCGTGCAGGCCCTGGTGCGCAATGTCTCCGGCAAGCTGGACCTGGCCTCGTTCAAGCTGGAGCCGGCGTCAACGCTCGAACTGAACGACATCGGCCACGCTCAGCTCCGGCTCGCCGCACCGCTCCCGCTGGAGAACTACCTGCACCACCGCCGCACCGGCGCGTTCCTGGTGATCGACCCGCTGGACGGCAACACGCTGGCCGCAGGCCTGGTCAAGGACCACCCGGGCGACCACGAGGACGAGCGCTACAGCATCTAAGCCTAACGGACCCAAGTTAGTCCTCATCCGAATGCGGGTAAGGGCCGGGCATGGAGACCATCAACAGCAAGCTGCTCAACTGGGCTTCAATCCTTGACCCGCAAACCCGGGAACAGGCCGTGATGACCGCGGAGCTGCCGTTCATCTATCCGCACTTGGCGCTGATGCCCGATGCCCACCTGGGCAAGGGCGCCACCGTAGGCTCAGTCATTCCCACTTTGAACGCCATCATCCCGGCTGCGGTGGGCGTGGACATCGGCTGTGGAATGATCGCCGTGCGGACCCAGTACTCCCTGAAGGACCTGCCTAAGGACCGGAGACGGCTCCGCGAGGACATCGAACGGGTGGTTCCGCTGTCCGCGGGGCACAACAATAAAAAGGTGCTGCCAACGGCCGAACCCCGGGTGGCTGAACTGAAGCAGCAGGCAGCGATGGCAGGCTTCAACCCTGCCCAGTACGTGGCGAAATGGGAGCTGCAGCTGGGGTCGCTGGGCTCGGGCAACCACTTCATCGAAGTCTGCGCCGACGAAAACGATGACGTCTGGCTGTTCCTGCACTCAGGTTCGCGCGGCATCGGCAACAAGATCGCCCAGCACCATATCGGCGTTGCCCAGCATGTGTCCCGGAAAAACCAGATCCGGCTGCCGCACCCGGACCTTGCCTACCTCGATGAGGGCACGCCGCAGTTCGACCGGTACATCGCGGAGCTGCGCTGGGCCCAGCACTTCGCCTTGCTGAACCGGGAAGAAATGATGGACCGCGTCAGCACCCAGTTCGGCAAGTGGGTGGGCGGCCCGGTCCACGAACGGGAGCGAATCAACTGCCACCACAACTTCACCCAGCAGGAGAAGCACTACGGCAAGTCCCTCTGGGTGTCGCGGAAGGGGGCCATCAAAGCCGCGCCGGGCGATCCCGGACTCATTCCCGGCTCCATGGGGACGGCGTCGTACGTGGTGGAAGGAAGGGGCAACCCGGCATCCCTGAACTCCTCGCCGCACGGGGCAGGCAGGGAATACTCACGCAACGCCGCCC
Source organism: Arthrobacter sp. sptzw32 (assembly GCF_059089735.1). Classification (NCBI taxonomy): domain Bacteria; kingdom Bacillati; phylum Actinomycetota; class Actinomycetes; order Micrococcales; family Micrococcaceae; genus Arthrobacter; species Arthrobacter sp. sptzw32. The sequence goes on from NZ_JBNHEZ010000001.1 coordinate 74,222, forward strand.
GCAGAACGTTTTCCCTGGAGGAGCTGAAGAAAGCCATGAGGGGCATCGAGTTCCGGGCATCCGAGGCCTTCATCGACGAGATTCCCGCCGCCTACAAATCAATCGACCAGGTAATGCAGGACGCCGCAGACCTCGTCACGGTCCGGCACAAGCTGCGGCAACTCATCAACGTCAAGGGCAACTGAGCGGCAGGAGCGGATTGTTGGCCGGGTCAGGCCGGCGCGGCTGCTGCCCTCCGCGCCCGTGCGGACTCGAGCCATGCCCGGGCCTGGCCGGGGTCATCGGCCGTGCCGCCGTCGGCGTTGAGCTCCAGTGCCCGGTCCAGGTCTTCGCCGCTCCTCAGGGGCCAGACGTGGACCTCCAGGCCCGCGGCCTGCAGCTGTTCCACGTGCAGGGAAGTGAGGTGCTCGAACCCCGTATACAGTGCCCCGGCACCGGTAACGATGAGGACATCCTCGAGTTCTTCCTGCTGCCGGCGCGTAGCGGGAAAACTGCTGACGATGAGGCCGCGGGGTACTCCCGGCAGGTGCAGCGTGAGGAGGAACAGTGCCTGCGGGAGGAAGCTGGAGAACTTGATGCGCCGGGTGTTGGACGGGTCCTGAGCCAGCAGCGCGGCCAGGGCGGGCACCGCCGACGGGTCTTTAATCTCCACCTGAAGCGTGGCGGTGGTCAGCCGGAGGACCTCGGCAAAAGTCAGAACCTCGTGCCCTGGCGCCAGCTGAACCGCATGCACCTCGGCCAGCGTCAGCCCGGTGACAGACGCCGTGGCGTTCCCCCTTCCTGCTGCCAGCCGCTCAAGGGTTGGATCGTGGAGGACGATCGGGATGCCGTCGGCCGTGATGCGCACGTCAAGTTCGATGTCGTCAACACCGGCTGCCTCGGCCAGCCGGAACGACGCCGCGCTGTTCTCGGGTGCCAGGGCCATGGCCCCGCGGTGGCCGACGAGAGCGAAGCGGGCCTTCCGGGAGCCCGGCCCGACGTTGTGGTTCAGAGAGTCAGTGGGAAACTGCAGAGCGGGAAGCACCTGGTGGTTGGTCACAACCAGAACCTATGGAGGCAAGGTCAACTGCCAGGTGGAGGGACCTTAACGGGGCAAAAACTTCCGGTCAAAAGTGCGGCCGCCCTGCGGTTAATCAAGGGGCCCACGGCGCATCAGCTGAGGTCCGGTTTCTGTTTGAGGGCAGCCTGCAGGAGATAGGTGGTCTGCCGGCTGCACTGCTTGATCCGCCGGAGGTGGGCTGCTGCCAGCTGGGGCAGGGCGACGGCGGGGTCGGTGTCACGGGTATCGCGTCGAATATCCTGTTCCAGGTCCATGGCAAGCCCCGCCAGCCGTTCCGCCCCCACCATCTGGCTGGAGGTTTTGAGGCTGAGGACAGCGTCAATGGCCCCCTTAAGGTCACCGGTCGTGAGGGTCTGACGCAGCCGCTCCGTCCTTTCAGGCAGGTGCGCGATGAAGTTCTGGACAAACACTTTCCAGACTCCCTCGTCGTCGTCCAGCTCCTCGCGCAGCCTCACCAGCACGGCCGGATCCAGGAGGGGTAAGTAGCCGTCGTTCTGGGTCACGGTTGCTCCCACCGGTGAACCTCCGCGCTAAGTACAGCCCCATGACACAACCGATGCCTGAACAGCCTGTTAGCCATAACGCCCCTGAAAGTCAAAACTCCTTTGTGCCTCCCAGCAGGACTTTCCATGGACGCTACGGGGCAGGGGAGGGCCAGGCACGAGTAGGGAGTACTCGTCTTTCCCATTGCGGGAAAGCCGGCGCTTCCAAGTGGTGGGTCCGCCGACCGTCAATTATGACGCTAGATGAACCCGCGTGACCCCCCGTTTCCGCTTCATTGAACGGCCTTATGCCACTCCCTATGGTGAAACAATGACTAGTTCCAAGCCCGGGATGACCCGCATCGTGGCAGGCGAAAGCGCGGTTCCCAAGCGCAGCCGTGCCATCGAGGCGGCCCTGGCTGTCGGGCTGGTCCTGCTGATCGTGGTGGGCGCTGTGGTTGCCTCCACTGTCTCGCGTAACACTGAGGCCCGGGCAGTCGAGCCCACACCCGCCGCCGACTTGAAGCTGGGCTACTTCGGGAACGTGACCCACGCCCCCGCTCTTGTGGGCATCAGCCAAGGCTTCCTGGCAGGCGCCCTCGGTGATACTGCCCTCAGCACTGAAACTTTCAACGCCGGACCCGCGGCCATCGAAGCCTTAAATGCAGGCGCCATTGACGCCGCCTACATTGGCCCCAACCCGGCCATCAACTCCTTCGTCAAAAGCCAGGGTGAGTCAGTCCGGATCGTGGCCGGCGCTGCTGCCGGCGGCGCCCAACTGGTGGTCAGGCCGAAAATCGAGTCGGCTGCGGACCTCAAGGGCAAAACGCTCGCCTCGCCCCAGCTTGGCGGCACGCAGGACGTTGCCCTCCGCGCCTGGCTTTCAGACCAGGGCTACAAAACCAACGTTGACGGCAGCGGCGACGTCGCCATCAACCCCACCGAGAACGCCCAGACGCTGAAGCTGTTCCAGGACGGAAAGCTCGACGGCGCGTGGTTGCCCGAGCCGTGGGCGTCCCGGCTGGTGCTCCAGGCCGGCGCAAAGGTACTGGTGGATGAAAAGGACCTGTGGGACGGAAGCGGCACCGGCAAACCGGGAGAGTTCCCCACAACGGTCCTGATCGTGAACCAGAAGTTCGCCGCTGACCACCCGGACACGGTGAAGGCCCTCCTGGCCGGCCATGCGAAGTCGGTGGCCTGGTTGAACGAGGCTCCTGCCGCCCAAAAGGCAAGCGTCATCAACGCGGCCCTGCAGGAATCGGCCGGAGCAGCCCTGGCCGGGGACGTCCTCGCACGGTCACTGGCCAACATCACGTTCACCCTTGACCCGCTGGCCGGAAGCTACCCCCGGTTGCTGGAGGACGGGGTGGCGGCCGGAACCACCAGGCAGGCGGACATCAACGGGTTGTTCGACCTCCGTCCGCTCAACGAAGTCACCGCCACCAGCGGCGCCACCGCACCTGTTTCAGCAGCCGGCCTCGGCCAGGACTGACACCCTCACTTCCGTAACTACCTAAGGACGGCACCATGCCAGTCGTACTGGAACACCTGGGCAAGAGCTTCGGCGATGGCGCCCCGGTACTGGACGACGTCAACGCCAACATCGGCAAGGGCGAGTTCGTTGCCCTCCTCGGTGCCTCCGGCTGCGGCAAGTCCACCCTGCTGAACATCATGGCCGGACTGGAGGCCCCGTCGTCGGGCGCCCTCGAAGTTCCCAGTGACGGCGCTGCCTTTATGTTCCAGGACGCCGCGCTGTTCCCCTGGCTCACCGCCCGGGAGAACATCGAACTGGCCCTCAAGCTCCGCGGCGTGGGCAAAGCCGAACGCAAGGCCAAGGCCCAGGAGCTCCTCGAACTGGTGCACCTCGGCGCCGCGGGGGACAAGCGCCCGCACGAACTGTCCGGCGGCATGCGCCAGCGGGTGTCCCTGGCCCGGTCGCTCGCGCAGGACCGGCAGCTGCTCCTCATGGACGAGCCCTTCGCTGCCCTCGACGCCATCACGCGCGACCTGCTGCACGATGAACTCGAGCGCATCTGGAAGGAAACCGGGCGCACCATTGTCTTCGTGACCCACAACGTCCGTGAGGCCGTGCGCCTGGGCCAGCGCGTACTGCTGCTGTCCTCCCGTCCCGGCCGCGTTGTCCAGGAATGGGCCGTCACCGAGGAACATCGAACCGACGCCGGGCTTGCCGGCCAGCTGACCGGAGTCATTACGGCCCGGCTGCGTGAGGAGATTCGCCGCCATGCCAAGTAAGTCCACGCCCCTTGCGGAAGCGCCGTCCGCGTCGGCCGAACCCCAGCATATTCACGCTGCCCTGTTGCGCACATCCACTGGCAAGGAAGACCTGCGGGAGCTGGAGTCCGGGCTGGACTCCCTGCAGTCCGACGCCGACCGTAAACATCGGATCGACTGGAGCCGGGTGCTCCTGCCGATCGCCGCCCTGGTTGCCCTGGTCCTGATCTGGCAGTTCTACGTCTCGCTCGGGGTCAAGCGCCGGGACCTGGTGCCCGGTCCCCTGGACGTGGTGGCCCAGATGGGTGTCCTCTGGAACGAGGGCAAACTGCAGGAATCCCTGTGGACCTCTATGCAGCGGGGACTGGTCGGCTTCGTCATCAGCGTGGCCATCGCGACTCCCGTGGGTTTGCTGCTGGCCCAGGTGGCTCCGCTCCGCCGCGCCTTCGGTCCGCTGATCTCCGGCCTGCAGGTGCTGCCGTCCGTGGCCTGGGTACCCGCCGCCATCATCTGGTTCGGCCTGACCGACGCCACCGTGTACTTTGTGATCTTCATGGGCGCCATCCCGTCCATCATCAACGGGCTTATCTCCGGAGTGGACCAGATTCCGCCGCAGTACCGCAGCGTGGGCACCGTCCTGGGCGCTTCCCGGCTCCAGATGTCACTGCAGATCATCCTCCCGGCAGCGCTCCCCGGGTACCTCAGCGGACTTAAGCAGGGTTGGGCATTTTCCTGGCGTTCGCTCATGGCCGCGGAAATCATCGCGGTCGGCGGCACCATCGGCTTCGGCCTGGGCTCACTGCTGGACCAGGGCCGGCAACTGTCCGACATGTCCGTGGTCATGGCGGCAATCCTGCTCATCCTGGCCGTCGGCATCCTGATCGAACTGCTGGTGTTCGCCCCGATAGAAAAGCGCCTCCTGCGCAGCCGCGGCCTGCTGGCCGGCAGCACCCGCTGACCGGGCGGCGGCGGCCCGGACAAAACCTGCGGTAATGCCCGACGGCGACTTCCGCCGTCGGGCAGTACCGTTTCTTTGGGCAGCTGATACCGCTGCGAATAAGCTGGGCTTTCAAGCGTCGACCGAGGGGAGACAGCGGTGCCCGGTACCGGTACTTCCGAGCCGTCCCATGGGTGGCGCCGCATTTTGGGCGGCGCAGGCAAACCCTGGGTGCAGGCGCGGTGGTTGGTGGTCCTGCTGGTTGCCGTTCCTGTGCTGATCGTGGCGGGATGCACCGTGTTCCTCAACAGCGGCGCAGACCGGAAGCCGGACTCCGAGTTTGTCACAGCGTACGGCCGTGGCCTGTTCGTCAACGGCGAACCCACCAGGCTCAAAGCCGTAAACTTCTCGAACTTCTACCACCGGAACCTCAAGGGGAATGAGCTCCTGGACTCCCAGCACCACTCGGCAGCCGACTTTGCGCGGGCCAGGGAAATGGGATTCAACAGCGTCCGCTTCGCCTTTGACGGAGACTGGTACGTGGATTCGCCGGACTTCTTCTTCCAGTGGCTGGACCGGAACGTGGCGTGGGCGAAGGAGCATGACATGCGCCTGGTCCTGGACCTCCATACCCCCATCGGGGGCTTCTGGCTGGACCGCGCCAGTGATGCGGTGAGCTTCGACCTCTGGTCCAGTCCGGAACTGCAGCAGCGCAACCTGGACCTGTGGCGTGACATCGCCGGGAGGTACAAGGATGAGAAGGCCATCGCCGCTTACGACCTGCTGAACGAGCCGGTGACAGCTGACGCTACAGGCGAGCAGTGGCAGCGGCTGGCAGGGGACATGGTGGCTGCGGTGCGTGCTGTTGACCGGAACCACCTGCTGGTGGTGGGTGGAATCTACGGCGTCAACGGGCATTACGGAACCACCGGAATCGACCCCCATTTCCTGGTGGACGATGACAACGTGGTGTACGACTTCCATTTTTACGAGCCCATGGAGTACACCCACCAGTACGCCTCATGGATCGGCGGTCCGCTCAGGGACGGGGGCCGCTACCCGGACCCAAACGTCGTCATCTCAACTGGCGACAGGGTCCTGCTTCCGGAAAACCGGATCACCACTCCGTCCCTGCCGCCCGGGACATCGGACTGGGCGCCCTATGACAGCGGCGCCATCCCCATCGACAACGACCGGGCCATGGCCGCTGCGCCGTTGGTCACGGTACAGGGCGGGATGAAGGGAACCGTCCGGTTCGATGCCATCGTGGTGACCGAATATGGCCCGGACGGAGCGGAAATCCGGAAAGTCACCGAGGACCTGCTGGACGGCGACGGGACGCGGGACTGGCACGAATGGCAGTATGGCGGGGATGACGCGGCACCGGCGGAGTTTGCGCGGGAGGCTTCCGGGTACCAGGACAACGGCAGCCTCTCCATCACCAACGTTGCCGCCGGGGCCACGGCAGGCTGGAGCAGCGATTCACACCTGTTCAAAGTGACACCGGGCAACAAATACCGCATCCAGGGCTACATGCAGGGGCAGGACATCGCAGCCCTGCCCGGGTCAGCCCCGCGCATCAGCCTGCAGCTGGACGTTTACGCCGGAACACCGGATGCGGCAGGAAACGGCTTCGTGGAGCTCGGCAAAGAGTACCTGGCCAACGAAATCGCAAAGCACCTGGACTTCGGCGCCCGCCACAACGTCCCCATGTCCGTCATGGAGTTCGGACTGGTACGGCAGGCCTTCGAGATGGAAGGCAAGGGCGGAGACCGGTGGGTGGCCGATGTACTCTCCCTCCTCGAGGACAACGATCTCAGTTTCGGCTACTGGCAGTACCACAACGACCACATGGGCCTCTACCTCACCGGCACGGGCCCGCCCGGGGAGCCGAACCGGTTGCTCCAGGACACGCTCACACGCGAACTGCGGTAACCGTGCATGCCCGGCAGGAGCCGTGGCGTCAAAGCGTGCGGCGGGAGTCCGGACGGCCTGGCAGGGCCTTGTATGACGCAGCGTTACCTTGCGTGAACTGGTGTTGCTCGGCCTTTGTTGGCGATTGTGACGCGGCCCTACCGTTGATTCATGGCAATTCAGGATATTTACCCCACAGCGCTGCGGTTGCTCGGCCGCCCGGTGCTGGTGGTGGGCGGCGGCCCCGTGGCTGCCCGCCGCGCCAAGGGTCTGCTCGACGCCGGTGCCCGGGTCACCGTCGTGGCTCCGGTTGCCTCTGACGTGCTCCAGGAAATGGCCCGCTCCGGCCTCCTCGTCTGGCAGCCGCGCACCTACTCTTCCTCCGACGTCGACGGCGTCTGGTTCGTTCAGACGGCCACCGGGGACGCTGCGGTGGACGCCCAGGTTTCCGCCGACGCCGAGGCGCAGCGGATCTGGTGCGTCAACGCCTCCGACCATGAAGCCTCCGCCGCCTGGACTCCCGCCGTGGCAGAAGTGGACGACGTGAAAATCGCCGTGAACGCCGGTGGAGACCCGCGCCGTGCCATGGCCGTCCGCGATGCCGTGGCCACAGCCCTGGAAACCGGTGACCTGCCGCTGCGCCGCCGCCGCGCTTCCGCCGGAAGTGTCGCCCTCGTCGGTGGCGGTCCCGGAGATACCGGCCTCATTACCGTCCGCGGCCGCCGGCTCCTGGGCCAGGCCGACGTCGTCGTCGCTGACCGCCTTGGCCCCCGTGAACTACTGAACGAACTGGCGCCCGACGTCCGCATCATCGAGGTGGGCAAGACCCCCGGCCACCACCCCGTCCCGCAGTCAGACATCAACCGGATCCTCGTTGACGAGGCCCTCAACGGCCACCGCGTGGTCCGGCTCAAAGGCGGCGACCCCTACGTCCTGGGCCGCGGCGGCGAGGAAGCCGAGTACTGCCGGCAGCACGGCATCGAGGTTGAAGTGGTTTCCGGCGTCACGTCCGCCATTTCCGTTCCTGCTGCCGCCGGCATCCCGGTCACGCACCGCGGCCTGGCCAAGGGCTTCAGCGTGGTGACCGGGCACGAAGAACTCACCGAAGTACCGGCCCGCCCGGACCACACGGTTGTCCTGCTGATGGGTGTGGGCCAGCTGCGCGAATCGGTGTCCGCCCTGGGCAAAGCCGGTCTGCCCGGCAACACCCCGGTTGGTATTGTTGAAAACGGCTATTTGCCGAACCAGCGCGTCACCATCGGCACCCTCGGTTCCATCGCGGACCAAGCCGAAGCCGCCGGGGTCGCAAATCCCGCAGTGATAGTCATCGGTGATGTGGTGCGCGTCAGCCCCTTCGCGCCGTCCCACTTCAAAACCGCTGATTACAGCACCATCACCCCGAACCAGCCCCGCACCACCAAGCCCCGAATCCTCACCTCCTAGCCCACAACCCAACCAGGTCGCAGTAACTGTCGTTATGAGCCCTCAAAACGACAGTTAGTGCTACCTGGTTGGGCCGGAACGAACAAAAGGAACACAGCCGTGTCATCAAGCACCACCGTAGGTTCTGCCGAACGTCCGCTGCGCGTCGCCGTCGTGGGCTCCGGCCCGGCCGGCGTCTACGCCGCGGACATCCTCACCAAGAGCGAAGCCGTCAAAAGCGGCGAGCTGACTGTGAGCATTGACCTCTTTGACCGCTACCCGGCACCCTACGGACTGATCCGCTACGGCGTGGCCCCGGACCACCCCCGCATCAAGGGCATCGTCAACGCCCTGCACAAGGTGCTGGACCGCGGCGACATCCGCTTCTTCGGCAACGTGGACTACGGCACCGACCTCACCATCGAGGATCTCCGCACCCACTACGACGCCGTCATTTTCGCCACCGGTGCCATCAAGGACGCGGACCTGAACATCCCCGGCATTGAGTTGGACGGCTCCTACGGCGGCGCGGACTTCGTCTCGTGGTACGACGGCCACCCCGACGTGCCGCGCGAGTGGCCGCTGGAGGCAAAGGAAATCGCTGTTATCGGCAACGGCAACGTGGCCCTTGACGTGGCCCGCGTCTTGTCCAAGCACGCCGACGACCTGCTGGTTTCCGAAATTCCGGACAACGTCTACGCCGGCCTCAAGGCTTCGCCCGTCACGGACGTCCACGTCTTCGGCCGCCGCGGTCCCGCCCAGGTCAAGTTCACCCCGCTGGAGCTGCGCGAGCTGTCCCACTCAAAGGACGTGGACATCATCCTGTACCCGGAGGACTTTGAGTTCGACGAGGAATCCGACCGCCAGATCCAGTCCAACAACCAGACCAAGACCATGGTGGGCACGCTCACCAACTGGATCGCCGAGCAGCCCGAGGACCTCTCCGAGCTGAAGGCCTCCCGCCGCCTGCACCTGCACTTCCTGCACAGCCCGGTGGAGATCTACGACGACGCCGAGACGCCGGGCAAGGTTGCCGGCATCAAGTTCGAACGCACCGAACTGGACGGCACCGGCAACGCCCGCGGCACCGGCGAGTTCGTGGACTACCCGGTCCAGGCCGTCTACCGCGCCATCGGATACTTCGGTTCGGCCCTGCCGGAGGTTGAGTTCGACCACAAGAAGGGTGTTGTTCCGAACGACGGCGGCCGCGTCCTTGACGCTGACGGCAAGCACGTGCCGGGTATCTACGCCACGGGCTGGATCAAGCGCGGACCGGTTGGCCTGATCGGCCACACCAAGGGCGATGCCCTCGAAACCGTCACCTACCTCCTGGAGGACCGCGAAAACCTGCCGGTGGCCGCCGTCCCGGAGGCGGAGTCCGTCGTCGACCTGCTGGACGCCCGCGGCGTAAAGTTCACCAGCTGGGAAGGCTGGCTTGCCCTGGACGCGCACGAGCTGGCGCTGGGGGCAGCAGCAACGGAAGCCGGCGGTTCACACGGTGTTGAAGTCAAGCGTGAGCGCATCAAGGTGGTGCCGCGCGAGGACATGGTCGCCATCTCCCGCGACGGCGTCGCCGCGCAGGTCTAACGCAGAAACAAGAACTGCGCGGTCCCTTCCCGCCCACCCATTCATGGGTGCGGCGGGAAGGGACCGCCTGCTTTAAGCACGGACGGGCTGTCCCGTCGCCCTTACCTGCCTGCTCCGCCGACAGCCATGAGCTCCAGGCGCTTGAGGGTTTCACGGTTCCGTACCGTGATCATCGGGTCCCGCATGATTTTGGGCACCTTCTGGCCCGGGCCGCGGATGGCGTCCTCGGCGATGGTCACAAGGCATTGCCCGCCCTGGTCCTGGAGTGTGATGACTATCTTGGCCTCACCCATGGGCCAGCCGCGCGCCACCAGTTCCAGGGACTTTCCGGGGTCGACGGCGGTCACCCGGGTGCTGTCGTTGATGACCAGCGGCCAGGCGCCCACTGAGTGATGAAGGCGGGAACCGGTTTGCGGCCAGGTGTCGTCCACGGCACGGATGCGGGAGGCGCCGACAACCCAGCCGGAGTACAGCCAGCCATCGGCGATGACCCGCCAGACATCGGCGGCAGGAGTATTGAACAACTGGGACACGGTGGACATGGGTTTCCTTCCTGGGGCGGCTGGGCTGGTGCGTTCTCCGGCGGGAGCAGGAGCAGATCGGGCGACGGCGGGCGGACCGGGCAGCTGCGCCGTCCGGTAGGAGCGCTCCCGCAGGCGGCGGGTCCACCCGTATATCCCGGCGCCGGGCGGTGCGTTCCGTATGGGGTTGAAGCGGAGGGCCGTGTCAGCCTGTTCCGGGGCCGCCCGCAGCCGCAGTTCCCCGCACTGCCGCCACTGCCCGGCCGGCTTGGCCCAATACAGCCCGAGCACCCACTCGCCGGCGGTGACGGATCCAGCCGGCAGGGTTACGGTGCGGAGCCCCAGGAGTACCGGACCCTTCCGGCCCTGGTAAGGCATTATTGTGGTGAAGGTGGCGGAGGGAACGTCGAGCTTGGGCTGGAGCAGGAACCTCCCGGGCACCTGCCAGCCGGTGGAGGCAAACAGGACGTCAGCGGTGTCGTTAATCCGGAGCGCAAGCCCCAGGACGTCCGGAAGCCGTTCGGGGAGCCCGGCCGAGCGCGAAAACCGCGCTGCAACGGGGTCCTCCCCGGGAACGTCGAGCCAGTCCAGTCCGCTCGGCTCGCCCGGGTTGCCGGTCCTGGTAAGTTCGCCATCCAGGCGGATGCCCTTGGGGTGGATTGGCCGGTCGGGGCGGGCCACCTTCAGGAGCCGGAACAGGGCAGCAAAAGCCCGGCCCGCCGTCTCCGTGGCACCGGGCACCACGTCCCGCGCCGCGCCGCCGCCGGCTGGTTGCTCCCTCAACAAATGCGTCATGCTTCCTTCCTACCCACAAAAGGTGGAACTACATGCGCCCGAACCTCGACCGGATCAGGGCGAAAATCCCGTAGGCGATGAACCCTGCCCCAATGACCACGAGCAGGTACGGGCCGAAGGGGTGGTCCCGGAGGGCTTTGAGGCCGCCGTCCAACCCGGTGGACTCCTCCGGGGTGTGCTTGGCAGCGGCAATGACAAAGAGCAGGCCGGTGAGGCCAAGGGCGGCGCCTTTTGAGACATGGCCTGTGACGCCGAGGGTGTCGATGAGCCGGCCGCGCCGGGTGCCGTCAAAACGGAACAGCTCCTCCTTGAAGCCCCGCCGGACGCCCTTGAACACAAAGTAAATGCCGATCCCGATGATGGTCAGGCCCAGCGCCACCAGCCCCCACCGGCCCCAGGACGTAGCCATGAGCGAGGCGCTGAAGTCCCGCGTGCTCTCACTGGAATCCCCCCGCATCCCCACGGCAAAACCGGCAAAACTGAAGCCCACACTGGTGTAGGCGACGGCCAGGAAGCCCGAGGAGATCAGCTTGGATACGCGTTCCTTGCGGGGCAGGCGGCGGGCCCGTAGCGTCGCTTCGCTCGCCTGCCACAACCCCAGGCCGATGCATGCCAGCACGCACGCCCACATGACTGCCGGACCCCACGGGTTTGCGGCCAGTTGCTCAATGGCTCCGGTGGGTTCCGCTTCCCCCGGTTGGCCGAAAGCCACGGCGACGGCGATAGCTCCGATGATGACATGCAGCAGGGCCATTACGGCGAACCCGGTCCGGGCCAGAACGTCCAGGGCGGGGTGGTTGGAGGCCTCCTCAACGGCATCCGCGGCCTGGCTGATGGTGGATTCGCTCTCTGACACAGGTCAGCCGTTCATGGGCCCTTCGGCACGGATCTTCTCCGCACCGGGTCCCTCCACGTGAACGGTGCAGCGCACCACGAGCTTTCCGGGTGCGTTGTCCAGCTCCACCAGGGTATCGTCCGCACTCAACACGGTGAACACCTCGGAGCCCGGGACAACAGCGAGGCCCTTGGTTTTGGCGGTGTCCTGCGCATTTCCGAATGCTTCGCGCTGAAGCCCGTCCACGTAGCTGTCTTCATTTTCGCGGGCCGGGTCTCCGAAGGCCCAGCCGAACAAACTCCCAGTAGTTCCCATGAGCACGATATTACGCGGTCGGCATGGGCAAGACGGGCTTTCGTAACATTAGTAAGTGTGCTTACCATAGGCGGACCATGACCTCGATGGGACACGGCAAGTGAAGTCCGCAGGCACGGCATCTCAACCAGTTCAACGTTAGGAATGCACATCATGGCAGGAAATCTCATTGCCCGGTCAGTTCACGACCTGACGGCAGCAGCATGGTTTGGTGGGTCCCTGATGGGGGCCATCGGCCTGAACGGCGCAACAGCGCAAGCCAAGGACCCCGCTGAGCGCACCCGACTCTCCAGCGCCGGCTGGATGAAATGGGCGCCGTTCCAGACGGCAGCATTTGCCTCGCACCTCGTAGCGGACCTCGCCATCGCCTTGGAGAACAAGGAGCGCATCGCCCAGCAGGACGGCGTGGCAAGGGACACCGTCATCAAGACGGCCGTGACGCTGGTTGGCGCAGCGGTAACCCTGTACTCCGGCATCCTTGGCAAGAAGGTCGAAAAGCTCGCAGCGGAGGGCGCCGAAGGCGCCACCGAGCCGCGGCCTGACGCTTCCGACGAACTCCAGGCCGCGCAGCAGCAGCTCAAAATGCTGCAGTGGGTCATCCCCGCTTTCGCCGGACTCGTAGTGATCCTTGGAGCCAAGCATGGCGAGATGCAGCGGCCCAAGAACGTGTTCAAGGGAGTGCGCAGCTAACTCCCGCGGCGCTGACGCAGCAAACGCAACGACGGTCCGGCACCCAGGTGCCGGACCGTCGTCGTGATTGGGCCAAGAGGTTCCCGGAGCGCTTTAGATTGGCTGGCTATTGAGCGGCGGAAGGTCCGGGTTCATGTCCTCCATGTTCGGATCCTCGGCCGTCCAGACCTGGATGATGGCCCAGGCAACGGCGGCCAGCGGGACGGAGAGCACCGCGCCGACGATGCCGGCCAGGATGGTGCCGGCGGTCAATGCCATCAGGATCACCAGGGCGTGAAGCTGCAGGGACTTGCCCATCACAATCGGCTGCAGCAGGTCGCCCTCGAGCTGGTTGACGGCGATGACCACGGCCACCACGATCAGCGCAACCACGGGGCCATTGGCCACCAGGGCCACCAGTGCGGCCAGAATGCCGGCCACGGTTGCGCCCACCAGCGGGACAAAGGCTCCAATGAAAACGATGATGGCCAGGGGGATGGCCAGCGGAACCTGCATGATCAACAGCGCGGCCCCGATGGCTACAGTGTCCACCAGCGCAACGATTGCCGTACCGCGGACGTAACCGCCAAGTACCTCAAGGGTGCGGCTGCCGACCCGGCGCAGCTTGGCTTCGCGTTCCCCCTTGAAGGGACGGAGGAAGAAGTTCCAGATTTTGGCGCCGTCCTTCAGGAAGAAGAACAGGATAATGATTACCAGGCTTGCCCCTGCCAGGAACTCGGTGACCACGGACAGCCCGGTAAGAGCCCCCGACCGGACCTGGCTGCTGGTGGCGAACTGGATAATGCCCTCGCGGGCCTGGTCCAGCTGTGCCTGTTCGAGGGGGATGGGGCCGGTCAGCAGGAACTGCTCGAGCTCATCCAGCCCTGATGCAGCCTGCTGCGCCAATTCGCCCCACTGGTTCCGCACCGAGTGGTAAATCACAGTGGAGACGCCGCCGAGTACCAACAGCAGCCCAATGAAGGCGATGCCGGTGGCCAGGCCGCCCCGCATCCCGCGGCGCCGAAGCATGTTGACGAACGGGCCGATGGCGGCGGCCAGGATGAGCGCGATCAGGATCGGAATCACGAGCAGCTTGATCTGCAGCAGCGCGTAAACGGAGACCGCGGCGACTGTCAGGATCAGCAGGACCTGCGCCGAACGGATGCCCACCCTGCCCAGCCCGTCCGCCCACAGCGCGCCGGCCGGCTTTGGTTCCTTCTTCCGTGCAGCGGGGCCGGGGGTGTGTTGCTGCGGTGCTGACCCGGCCGCCGGCACGGGCTGCGGGGTGTCCGTGGCCGGCCCCTGGTCGGTCACGCGTATTGCTCGCGCCATGGGGGACTCCTCATCATCGGCGGGTGCCTGGGCACGGGTATGCGCCGCAGGCCTACTACCTGTCTCAGATAGTAAGCCTACTGACTGATTGAGGAGGGGCGAAACCCCGAGGAACAGATTATCCGGCCAACCACTCGGCGCATGAGTTCAGGTTGGCGTTGACCGTTGCCACGGCCGCGTCTTCGTCCCGCTGCTCGATGGCGGCCAGCAGAAGGTCGTGGCCTTCATGCTGGAGCCCGTCGAATCCGGGCCGGCGGAGCTGTTTCAGCAAATCCCCGTGGACAACGGCGCCGAAGCTGACGTAAAGCGCGTGCAGCAGGGGATTTGCCGATGCCTGCGCCACCCGCTCGTGGAAGCCCCAGTCAGCCCTCGCCCATGCCTCGAAGTCCTCCGAGATCCAGGCCTCGTTCCGGTCCGCGAGGAGGGCTCGCAGGGAGGCGGTGTCGTCCGCCGTCGCGTTCCGCGCCGCCAGCCTGGCAGCCTGCGTGTCCAGTCCGCGCCGGACCTCCAGGATGTGGGCCTCTGTGTGGTCCTGGTACATGCGGCGGGCGGCGCCGGAGATCTCGCTGGTGGCACGCACATAGGTGCCGTCACCACGCCGGACTTCCAGCATCCCGCTGTGGGCAAGCGCCTTGATGGCCTCCCGGAGCGTACCGCGTGAGACGCCCAGGTCAGCCATCAGTCCCGTCTCGGACGGGATGCGCTGGTTAAGGGGCCACTCGCCGGACTGGATCATGGTCCGCAGCTTTGCCGTGACTTCGTCGGCGAGCGGCGGGCGGTGGGAAGTGCTCAGGGCCATGGCGTGCTACTTCCCGGTGGCCGCGGTGCTGCCGGCAGGGATGCCGATGGGGTTTTTGGCCTGGGTGCCGGCAACGCTTCGGGTCATCGCGCCGCCCGTGATCAGGTGGGCCACCACAATCTGCACCACCGCCAGGCCCAGCAGCAAAGCGAGGGGGAGGGTCCAGCCGCCCGTGGTGCTGTGCAGGAGCCCCATCCCGAACGGGCCGGTAGTGGCGAGCAGGTAGCCGGTGGACTGGGCCAGCGTGGACAGCGCAGTGGTTTCGGTTGTGCTTGCACCGCTGCGGCTGATCATCACCATCACCAGCGGGAAAATGCCCAGTCCGAAACCCAGCAGGATCACCGGAAGGATGGCCAGGCCAACGGGCAGGACCAGGAGCAGGGCAAGGCCCGCCGCCATGGTGATGCTGACCAGGTAGAACGCCGGCCGCAACATCCTGGGCCGGGAACCGATGGCGATCAGCAGCATGCCCGCGGGAACGGATACCAGCTGCATCAGTCCGAACATCAGCCCGCTGCCGGAGGCGCCAAGTCCCATGGTGGTGAGCATGTAGGGAAGCCAGCTCAGCAGCGAGTAAGCCATGAGGGATTGGAGCGCGAAAATTGCGGTCAGCAGCAGCCCTTTCCGGGTTTGCAGCAGTGGCCAGGGCGACACGTGCTTTTCCGCTGGGCGGCCGCTGTGCCGGTGCGCATGAAGTGCAACAGGGAGGAAGCCCAGGAATGCGGCCACCGCGGTGATGCCGATTGCCCCGACGGCGGCGGACGGGGATCCGAGGGCCTGCGCCAGGGGGACGACGGCAACGGAGGTGACGGTGGCCCCGGTGGTCATGGTGACCGTATACACGGCCGTCATAAGGGAGGTCCGGTGGGCGAAGTGCTCCCGGATGAAGGACGGCATGGCCACGTTGCAGACCGCCAGCCCGGACATTCCCACAACGCTTCCGGCCACCAGCATCCCGGTAGCGGGAATCCCCCGCAGCAGCAGGCCGCCCGCAAGCATGGCCAGGGACAGCAGGATCGCCTTTTCCACCCCCAGCCTGCCCGTCAACCAGGACGTGCCCGCCCCCGCCAGGGCGAAGCACAGCGTGGGGATCGACGGGATGAACGCTGCCACCAGCGGCCCATACCCCAGCACATTCTGCAGGTCATGCAGCAGCGCAGACGCCCCGGTGATGCCCGCCCGCAGATTCAGCCCGATCAGCACCAGCGCAATAACCCCGAACACGACGGCCGAACGCGGCCTGGTGACCTGGGCCCCGGCAGTGGACGCGGCAGGCGCAGGCACGCGTGCGGCCGGCGGCTTGGATAATGGCTTGGAGGGCGCGGCGGCAGGAGCGGGGGGAGCGGCGGGCATGGTTCAAGGCTAAAGGTTAGACGTTTGATGTCTCCAGTTATGTGGCCAACCTCTCCCGGCGCATTGCATCTGCACAATAGACTTCCAGCGGGGTTCCGGAACGGAGAGTTCCGGCCCGCAGGCAGGACCAAAGCGGAAGGACAGCTGTGAAGGCTTCCCAGGGAATTGAGATTGAAAAGAAGTACGACGTCGGCGACGACGCCGCAGTACCCGCGCTGAAAGACCTGCCGGGCGTTGCCCGGGTGGGGACCCCCCATACCGCCCATCTTGAGGCTGTCTATTTCGATACAGACCGCCACACGCTGTCATCCCGCCGCGTCACCCTGCGCCGCCGCACCGGGGGACTGGATGCGGGCTGGCACCTCAAGCTGCCGCCGGAAGCCGCCGCAGCATCCGAAGGGGAACCCCAGCAGCGCCGGGAGCTGCATGCACCGCTTGGCCGGCCCGACGTCGTACCCGACATCCTGCTGGCCCACGTCCAGGCGTACCTCCGCGGCGCGCAACTGGTGCCGGTTGTCCGCCTGGAGACAGTGCGCACCACGCACGCGCTCTACGGGGAGGACGGAGGTCACCTGGCGGACTTAGCGGACGACCAGGTGGCGGCGACGCGTCTGCACCCGCCCGCGGACGAACAGCCGCAGCGCTGGCGGGAGTGGGAACTTGAACTTGTCGACGGCGGACCGGAGCTGTTCGGCCCTGCCGGTGCACTCCTCGCTGCCGCCGGCGCCCGCCCCGCAGCCCATGCCTCCAAGCTCGCGCGGGCACTTGGCAGCATCTCAGGGGAGAGGGATGAAGGGGAGAAGGAAAGCCCCGCCGCGCCCAGGACGGGAAAGAAGGCCACGGCCACTTCCGTCGTCACGGCCTATGTAGGGGAGGAGGTGGGCCAGATTACCGCCGCGGACGCCGCCGTCCGGCTGGAGGAGCCCGAGGGCGTCCACGACATGAGGTCCGCGACCCGGCGGATCCGTTCGGTGCTGGCCGCCTACCGGAAGCTCTACCGGGCCGTCCCGGTGCGGCGCCTCCGGGACGAGCTCCACTGGCTGGGCCGCCTGCTGGGCGAACCCCGGGACGCTGAAGTCCTGCTGAACCACTTACGGGCGCACATCGCTGAGCTGCCGCCCGGTGAGGGGGCCGACGCGGTAAGGGCCCAGGTCGAACTCACGGCCGGGGCAGCGTTCGACGCCGGGTACCGCCAACTTCAGGAGGCACTGCAATCGGAGCGCTATTTCAAACTGCTGGATGACCTGGAAGGTTTTTGCAACCGGCCGCCGGTGCTGTCCCGGGCGGCTGCTTCAGGACGGACCGTTGCCGCAAAGGTGGTGGAGAAGTCGGCCCGCCGCCTGCGGCGCTCGCACAAGGCCGCGGCCCATGCAAGGCGGGGAACGGCCCACGAAAATGCCCTCCACCAGGCGCGCAAGGACGCCAAACGGCTCCGCCACGTTGCGGAATCCGCTGCGCTGGTGCGGGGCAAACGCGCCGGGAAAGTGGCCAAGGCCGCACACCGGCAGCAAAAGATGCTGGGGGACTACCATGACGCCGTCATTGCACGGAACCTGTTGCAGGCCCTCCAAACAGGCCAGGAACTGTCGGGGACCACGGCTGAGGCACTGGCCGCACTCGGGACCCGGCAGGCGGAATTGATGGATTCGGCCGAGGCCAAGTACCGCAAGGCCCGCAAGAAGTCCCGGAGGCTGCTGAAGCCCCGGGTCATCTGACGACGTCGGGTTTCCTTACTTTCCCTGCCTGGCGGACAGCCTGGCCACTGCCAGCGCCAGCCACAGCTGCACCCGGTCAGCGGTGACGGCGGGATCGTAGCCGGTGAGCTCGGTGATCTGCGCCAGCCGGTACCTGACGGTGTTCCGGTGCAGGGTGAGTTCCTCGGCCACCGCGGCCACGGAACCGTTGTTGTTCAGGTAGCTCTCAAGCGTGGTCATCAGTTCGGCGCCGTGGGCGGCGTCGAAGGTCCGGAGCGGGTTGAGAGACTCGTGGGCCATGTCGGCCAACGGCACGTCTTCGCTTGCCAGCAGCAGGGACGTCAGGCTCAGCCGCTCCGGCTCGTTGACGGGCAACCCGTGGCTGGCGGCGTCACGCCCCTCAAAGTAGCTCCAGCGCAGACCGTTGGGCTTGGTGTACGCCCCGCCGATGCCGATCGTCGCATGGATCCCCGCCTCAGCGAGGTGGTCACTCAACTTGCGCGCCAAAGACGGCGCCGTGCCGCCGTCGTCGTTCATCACCAGCACGAGATCCTTGCCCACGACGGCGGCAACGGCGTTCTCCAGCTCCCGCGGTACTGAGGTGCTCAACAGGGCTTTGTGGTGGGCGGCGGAGACTGCCAGCAGCACAACATTCTTGCGGGTGCTGTTCACGCCGATGCCGGCGAGCCGGCGCTGGGCCTCACTGGTTTCCAGGGCCCCGTGGATCACGTCCTCCAGCACCTGCCCGCACAGCGCGCGCTCGGACTGGCGCTGTTTGACCATGTTATTCAGTTCCACGCTGATCAGGTTCTGGGCGTAACCGATGATGCCCGAGTCCTCGAAAGGCTTGTGCACCCACAGCGTGCAGGCATCACGCCGGCCAGTTGGGATGGGGTACGAGGACCAGGTGTCCGCCTGCGGAGTGTCCTTGCTGCTGTTGTACAACTGGGCGGTGAACTGGGTTAGGGCAATGTCCGCCCGCAGCATGCCACCCAGGTTCTTGAGGAGCTCGGCCAGGCCGCCGCCTGTCAGCAGGGCGCGCGCCAGGACCTGGTGCCCGGCGATCAGGCGCTCAAGTTTGGCGTAGTGGTCCGCGGACTGGGCGTCAGCAACCAGCTTGCCGATGGCGATGAACGGTGTGGCGTAGGGGACTTCCACCACGGGCAGGCCCCACCGGTTCGCCTCCGCGAGCAGTGCCGGCGGCACGGCCTCATGCGAGAGTCCCACACCGAAGCCGATACCTACGGCGCCGGCCCGCTGCACCTGCCGCACGAAGCGCCGCTGCTCCGGCGCGGACTTCAGCCGCAGGCCGGTGGTGAGGATCAGTTCCCCGCCGTTGATGAACCTCTGCGGGTCCTCCAGCTCGGTCACTGCCACCCAGTTGATGTCCTGGTGCCACGTGGTCTCGGCAAGCCCTGCTTTGGACAGGTTCAGGGACTTGACACCCAGAAGGGCAGCGAGGGAAATGGCCATGAACCAAGGATAAGCGGGCGCTAGTCAACCGCACTAACAAGCAGCAGAAAGGGTGTGCAGGTGGCTATTCACCGCGCAGGAGTGCTGGCATAGGCTCAAGGCAGTCAAATCCGTCCGCCCTGATTACCGCTCAGGTGCGGGTGGCCCCCAGGAAAGAGGTTGCACACCGTGGTCCAGACCTTGCAGAACTTCATCAACGGGACGTTCGTTACGCCTGCCGGAACCGGCACGCTGGACATCGTCAACCCCACCAACGGTGACGTTGTGGCGCGCGCGCCCATCTCCGTGCAGGAAGACGTTGACGCGGCCATGGCAGCCGCCAAGGAAGCCTTCAAGACCTGGAAGCACGTCACCCCGGGACAGCGGCAACTGATGCTGCTTAAGCTCGCGGACGCCATCGAGGCCAACAGCGAAGAATTGGTGGAGGCGCAGCACCGCAACACCGGGCAGGTCCGTTCCCTGATCGCTTCGGAGGAAATCGCGGCCGGCGCTGACCAGTTGCGCTTCTTCGCAGGGGCCGCACGCATCCTTGAAGGGAAGTCCGCCGGCGAGTACTTCGAGGGCCACACCTCCTATGTGCGCCGCGAGCCTATCGGCGTGGTGGCACAGGTTGCTCCCTGGAACTACCCGTTCCTGATGGCCATCTGGAAGATCGGCCCCGCGCTCGCGGCCGGCAACACCGTGGTGCTGAAGCCCTCGGACACCACCCCCGAATCCACCCTGGTCCTGGCCCGCCTTGCCGGTGACATCCTTCCCGCCGGCGTGCTCAACGTGGTGCTCGGCACAGGCAAGACCGGAGCCATGATGGTGGACCACAAGGTCCCGGGGCTCGTTTCCATCACCGGCTCCGTGCGTGCCGGCATTGCCGTCGCCTCCGGTGCTGCCAAGAGCCTCAAGCGCGCGCACCTGGAGCTCGGCGGCAAGGCTCCTGCCATCGTTTTCAAGGACGCGGACATCAAGAAGAGCGCCGCGGCGATCGCCGAGTTCGCCTTCTTCAACGCAGGCCAGGACTGCACCGCCATCACCCGGGTCCTGGTGGAGGATTCCGTGCACGACGACGTCGTGGCCGCCATGGTGGAGCACACCCGAACCCTGCGCACCGGTTCGCAGAACGACGAAGACAACTACTTTGGCCCCTTGAACAACGTGAACCACTTCAACCAGGTCACCTCGGTGGTGGAGAACCTGCCCGCGCACTGCCGGATCGAAACCGGCGGACACCGTGCAGGGGAGAAGGGCTTTTTCTTCGAACCGACCATCATCACCGGCGCCAGGCAGTCGGACAACATCGTCCAGCAGGAAACCTTCGGGCCCGTTATCACCGTGCAGAAGTTCAGCACGGAGGCAGAAGCCGTGGAGCTGGCCAACGACGTCGACTACGCCCTCGCCTCCAGCGTGTGGACGTCCAACCACGGCACCGCGATGCGCTTGAGCCGCGACCTGGACTTCGGCGCCGTCTGGATCAACACCCACATCCTGCTTACCGCCGAAATGCCCCACGGCGGCTTCAAACAGTCCGGCTACGGCAAGGACCTCTCCATGTACGGCGTCGAAGACTACACGCGCATCAAGCACGTCATGAGCGCACTTGATGCATAACCCACTCTCCTAGTCCTACCGGCGCCCTAACTAAGAAAGAAACCCCATGACCACCACCGCATCAGACATCACCTTCCGCCTTGAGCAGAAGCGGCGCGTCCAGGCCGACTTCCCGGGCCCCAAGTCCCTCGCCCTGGCCGAGCGGCGCAAGGCCGTGGTTGCAGCCGGCGTTGCCTCCGGGGTCCCCGTCTATGTCGCAGACGCCGACGGCGGCATCATCCACGACGTGGACGGCAACTCCTTCATCGACCTCGGCTCAGGCATCGCCGTGACCAGCGTCGGCGCGTCCGATCCCGCCGTCGTCGGCGCCGTAAAGGAAGCCGTCGAGCACTTCACCCACACCTGCTTCATGGTCACCCCGTACGAAGGCTACGTCGCCGTCGCCGAGCAGCTGAACCGCCTCACCCCGGGCGACCACGAAAAGCGCACGGTCCTCTTCAACTCCGGCGCGGAGGCAGTGGAGAACGCCGTCAAGGTGGCCCGCCTGGCCACCGGCCGTGACGCCGTCGTCGCTTTTGACCACGCCTACCACGGCCGCACCAACCTCACCATGGCGCTGACCGCCAAGGCCATGCCCTACAAGACCAACTTCGGCCCGTTTGCACCCGAGGTCTACCGCATGCCCATGAGCTACCCGTACCGCGAGGAAAACCCGGAGATCACCGGCGCCGAGGCCGCCAGGCGGGCCATCACCATGATCGAGAAGCAGATCGGCGGGGACCAGGTAGCCGCGATCATCATCGAGCCCATCCAGGGCGAGGGCGGGTTCATCGTCCCGGCCGAGGGCTTCCTCCCCGCGCTGGCCGCGTGGGCCAAGGAAAAGGGCATCGTTTTCATCGCCGACGAGGTCCAGTCCGGCTTTTGCCGCACTGGCGAATGGTTCGCCGTCAACCACGAAGGCGTCATCCCGGACATCATGACCCTCGCCAAGGGTATCGCCGGCGGCATGCCGCTGTCCGCCATCACCGGCCGGGCAGACCTGCTCGACGCCGTCCACCCGGGCGGCCTGGGCGGCACCTACGGCGGCAACCCGGTGGCGTGTGCTGCCGCGCTGGCGTCCATCGGCACGATGGAGGAATACGACCTTGCCGGCCGCGCCCGCCACATCGAGGCGGTGGCCACCACCCGCCTGCGTGAGCTGCAGACCGAGCTGGGCGGTGCCGGCTCTGCCGTGATCGGCGACGTCCGCGGCCGCGGCGCCATGCTGGCCATCGAACTGGTCCAGGCCGGCTCCAAGGAACCAAACCCGGAGCTCACCAAGGCTGTTGCCGCCGCCTGCCTCAAGGAAGGCGTCATCATCCTCACCTGCGGCACGTACGGCAACGTTATCCGTCTCCTGCCGCCGCTCGTGATCACCGACGAACTGCTCAACGACGGACTGGACGTCCTTGCAGCAGCGATCAAGGCCAACGCGTAAAGAACGGCGATTAGAGTTAGCGTCCCCTCGCAACGGCGCGAACAAACCCTGGGACCCCGGAACATCAGTTCCGGGGTCCCAGGGCTTTAACACTGAAGTTTCATTTCGGTTCTCCGATAACCACCTGGGCCGGGCTGTGCAGGACGTAACCGTTGAGCCAGGAAAACATGGCGCGGACCTTCTGCTGGAATCCGGACAGGAGGGCAAGGTGGACCAGGAGCCAGGACAGGAAAGCCAGTGAGCCTTGAAGCTGGACTCGCTTGCGGCCCAGTTCAGCGACGGCGGCGCCCCGCCCGATCATGGCCATGTACCCCTTGTCGACGTAGCGGAAAGGCTGCCGGGTACCGCCGTTGAGGTCCGCGTGGATGTTGCGGGCAGCCCATTTACCGGCCTGCTGCGCCACGGACCCGAGCTGCGGGAGCTTCGCGCCGGTGGCATCAGTGATGTTGGCGGCGTCACCGATCACGTACACGCCTTCGGCATCCGGGGCAGTCAGATCCGGGCGGACGTCCACCCGTCCGCCCTTCCCCTGCGGCAGGCCCGAGCCGGAGATCAGGTTCCCGCCCTTCAGCCCGCCGGCCCAAACCACGACGTCCCCGGGGATCTCCGTCCCGTCAGCCAGCGTCACGCCGTCCGCCCGGACCTCAGTGACGCCCACTCCCATGTGGAGCTGAACCCCGATTTTTGTCAGGCGTTTTCGGGTGTATTCCTGGGACTTGCTGGAAAACATGTTGAGCACTGTCGGGACCATGTCCACCAGGTGTACGCGGCACCGGGACGCGAGATCGGGGGAGAAGTATTTGGTCACAACGAATTTGATGTTTTCGGCCAACGCCCCGGCCGTCTCCACGCCGGTGGGGCCGCCGCCCACCACCACCATGTCCACCGCGGTGCCCGGCTCCCGGTCCGCCTGGTCCAGCAGGTGGGTCACGCTGGTACCGAGCCTGCTGGCGTCCGATACCGAATACAGAGGGAAAGCATGCTCCTCGGCACCGGGGGTATCGAAGAAGTTCGGGACGGCGCCGACGGCGAGAACCAGGATTTGGGCCCGGAACGTATTGCCGTCGGCTGTGGTGACGGTGTGGTTCCCGGCATCGACCCCCGTCACCTCTGCAGTCAGGACCCGCACGTTTCGAAGCCGCCGGAAGACTGACCGGATAGGCCGGGCGATTGCTGAGACGCCGATCTGTGACGTTGCCACCTGGTACAGCAGGGGCTGGAACTGGTGGTAGCTGTTTGAGTCGACGAGCAGTACCTGCACGCCTTTGCGGCCGAGTTCCTTCGCTGCTGTCAGGCCGGCGAACCCGGCCCCGACCACGATGACCTGATATGAGTCCTCCATTCGAGCAACCTACTCCAACGGAGGTTCCGGGCAACAGGGGGGTCAGGAGGATTTCAGCGAAGCTTTGCTGCGCCGCCGTGCTGCCGACGCTTTACCGGCGGTCCGCAGCATATCCACGGTGAGGACCAGCAGCGCCACCCAGACCACACCGAACCCGATCCAGCGGTCCAAAGTCATCGCTTCGCGGAAAACCACGAGGGCGAGGATGAACTGGAGCAGGGGTGCGAAGTACTGGAGCAGCCCGATGGTGGTCATGGGCAACCGCCGGGCCGAAGCTCCGAAGAACAGCAGCGGAACGGCGGTAATCACACCTGAGGCCAGCAGGAGCCAGAAATGGCCCGGGCCCTGAGTGGTCAGGGTGGCTGTTCCGGACGCTGCAAGGTAGATCATAGTGACCGCCGCGAACGGGGCCAGCACCATGGTCTCCACGCTGAGGCTGGTGGCGGCGTCCACCTTGGGGCCGACGCGCTTCTTGACGAAGCCGTAAAGGCCGAAGCTGAATGCCAGGGTCAGGGCGATCCACGGCAGCTTGCCGTAGGAGTACGTCAGGACGCCCACTGCAATGATTCCGATGCCCACCGCCGTCCACTGAAGCGGGCGAAGCTTTTCCTTGAGCACGAAGACGCCCAGCAGGACCGAGACCAGCGGGTTGATGAAGTAGCCAAGCGATGCCTCCACCGCCTGGCCGGTGGTCACTCCGTAGGTGTAGGTCAACCAGTTGACGGCGATCAGGAAGGCGGCCAGTGCCAGGGAACCAAACACTGTGCGGTCCCGGAGGGCGCGGGCAAGGTTGGACCAGGAACGGGTAACGGTAATGAGGAGCGCGCAGAAGAGCAGCGACCACACTACGCGGTTCGCCACAATTTCGACGGCGCCCGCCGGCATCAGGACGAAGAAGTAGAGGGGGAGCAGCCCCCACAGCCCGTAAGCTCCGATGCCAAAGAGGATTCCCGCCGTCGTCTCCTTGTCCACTGCCTTGGGCAGCGCCCCCCTGGTGCCTGCCGGCGCCGTTTCGGAGGGCGGCGCTGCTGGAGCGGCTTGGGCAGGGACATGGGAAGTGGAAGATCCATCGGGAGAAGGCACGACATCCATAACATCAGTCCCAGGGCAGGTATTCCGGCAAATAGTCAGTAGGCTTGCTTTATGATATTTGCCGAAGGGCCGGAGGCCGCCTGATGAGGCTCCGGCGAAGCAACGCATCGGGCCGCGGATACCGCCGTGTCCCGGCAGGCAAGGGCTTCAGCTACCGGGACCTCAACGGTTCAACCCTGCCGGCTGGCCCTGTGCGGGACCGGCTGGAGAGCATCGGCATCCCGCCGGCGTGGACGGACGTGTGGATCGCCCCGTTTGAAAACGGCCACATCCAGGCCACAGGGGTGGACGCCGTGGGCCGGCGGCAGTACATCTACCATCCTGAATGGCGGGAACGTAAGGACCGGGTCAAGTTCAACCGTGCCCTGCAGTTGGCTGAGTCGCTCCCTGCCGCCCGCCGGCGGGTCACCATGGACCTCCGCGGCGAAGGTTTTTCCCGCGAACGCGTCCTGGCCGGGGCGTTCAGGATGCTGGACAGCGGTTCGCTGCGGGTCGGATCCGAACGGTATACCAACGAAAACGGCAGCCATGGGCTCGCCACCCTGCTCTGTGCCCACGTCCAGGTGCGGAAGGACCGGATCCTCCTGAGGTTCCCGGGCAAGAGCGGCAAGGACTGGGAATCGGAGATCCGTGACGCTGACCTTGCGGCCCTCCTGCGCCTGCTCAAGCGCCGCGGTCCCAATGCCCGCCTCATGGCATACAAGGAAGGCCGCCACTGGCGTCCTGTCACCAGCGCTGACATCAATGCCTACGTCAAGGAGCGCACCGGATCGGACTTCACCGCCAAGGATTTCCGCACCCTCCGCGGCACCGTGGCCGCTGCCGCCAGCCTGGCCCGGACCGGGGCGCAACGAACGGCGGCGAAACGCAAGAGGGCCATCAGCCGCGCCATGATTGAAGCATCCGAGGTGCTGGGCAACACTCCCTCGATTGCCCGCAAGAGCTATGTGGACCCGCGCGTCCTGGACCATTACCACGAGGGCGAGACCATCGACCCCAAGCGGCCTGACTCTGCCGAAACGGAACTCCGTGCCCTGCTTTACCGTGAAGGCAACGTGGTTCCGTTGGCCCAAAGCGGCTAGGGCCCCTGCGCTGCAGGCAGCAGCGGGCCGCGGAAGCGGCCAATTAGAATAAGTGATTGTGCGCTGCTCCTGCTGCGCAACGTCATCGGTCAGAAGGGTCCCAGGTGTCCAACCACGGCGAAACCACCCCCGCACGTCCCCTCCGCGTAGCAATTGTGGGCGCGGGACCGGCCGGCGTCTACGCTGCGGACATCCTTACCAAGTCAAGGGGAGTGGCGGACGGTGACTTCGAGGTCAGCATCGACCTTTTCGAGGCCTACCCTGCCCCCTACGGGCTGATCCGCTACGGCGTCGCCCCGGACCACCCCCGGATCAAGGGGATCGTCAACGCGCTCCACAAGGTCCTGGACCGCGGCGACATCCGGTTCCTGGGCAACGTAACCTACGGCCGGGACCTCACGCTGCACGATTTCCGCGCCTTCTACGACGCCGTCATCTTCTCCACCGGCGCCATCAAAGACGCGGACCTGAACATCCCGGGCATCGATCTGGCGGGATCGTTCGGCGGGGCCAATTTCGTTTCCTGGTACGACGGCCACCCGGACGTCCCGCGGGAGTGGCCGCTGGAAGCCAAGGAGATCGCCGTCATCGGTAATGGCAACGTGGCCCTGGACGTGGCCCGGATGCTGGTGAAGCACCCCGAGGAACTGCTGACCACCGAAATCCCGGACAACGTCTACCAGGGCCTGAAGGCGTCACCTGTCACGGACGTGCACGTCTTTGGCCGCCGCGGCCCGGCGCAGGTGAAGTTCACGCCACTGGAACTTCGCGAGCTCAGCCACATGCATGACGTGGACATCGTGCTCTACCCCGAAGACTTCGAGTTCGATGAAGCATCCGACGAAGCAATCCGCAGCAACAACCAGATCAAGACCATGGTGAACACCCTCACCAACTGGCTGGTGGAGGAACACGCTGAGTCCGAGCACCCCTCCTCGCGCCGCCTGCACCTGCACTTCCTGCATAACCCCGTTGAGATTTACGACGACGGCGGCTCGGGCAAGGTGGGCGGGATCAAGTTCGAGCGCATGCAGCTGGACGGCACGGGCAACGCCAAGGGAACGGGCGAGTTCATCGACTACCCCGTGCAGGCGGTTTACCGCGCCATCGGCTACCACGGCTCCGCCCTGGACGAGCTGGAGTACGACGCCGAGCGCGGCGTTATCCCCAACGAGGGAGGCCGGGTGCTGGACGCGGAGGGCAAACCCGTGCCGGGGATCTACGCCACCGGCTGGATCAAGCGCGGGCCGGTGGGCCTGATCGGCCACACCAAGGGTGATGCGCTGGAAACCATCGGGTTCCTGCTCGAGGACCGGCTCACCCTGCCTCCCGCCCGGAACCCCGACCCGCGGGCAATCATCGATCTGCTGGAAGAGCGCGGAATCGAATACACCACCTGGGAAGGCTGGAACAAGCTCGACGCCCACGAAGCCGGCCTCGGTGCAGCCTGGACCGGCCCGCAGGGCTCCGACCATGTGGTGCGTGAACGCATCAAGGTGGTGCCGCGCGAGGAGATGATCCGCATCTCCCGCGCATGACCCCCGGAGTTAGGGAAAAGCCGGGTCCTCATCACCCTCCTGGCCCTGGCATCTGACCCAAACTTACTGTTGGGTAAGGGGAGGAGGGCCGCGCTAGAATGGCCACCACCCTTGGCCGGCATTGTGGCGCCGTGCCTGCAGGCAGCACAGGAGTTCGATGAGGAACCTGATTCAGGCGGAGCCGGTGCAGCGCTGTGCCCTTGCGGCCCATGAAAACCTCGACGGCGGCGGCATGTCCGATGCCGCCAGCGGACTCCGCCCCCTCATCCGCGAATCCTGGCAGCGCTCCGCCGGCTTCAACGCAAACCCGGACAACCCTGCTGCACCGCTGGCCATCGACCGGGACGAGCTGGAGGACTACCGCCGGCAGCACCCGTTGGCCGCCATCATGCCGGTCATCAACAAGCTCCTGGTCCAGCCCAGCCACGACAGCGGACTGCTGGTGGCGGTAGGGGATGAGGTGGGCCGGTTGCTCTGGGTTGATGGTGATCCTGCCCTGCAGAGAAGGGCCGAGGGCATGATGTTCGTTCCCGGCGCCGACTGGTCCGAGGCCACCGTTGGCACCAGCGCACCCGGAACCGCCCTCGCCCTGGGCCGCGGCATCCAGATCTCAGGAGCGGAGCACTACCAGCGGGCCGTCCATGCCTGGAGCTGCACGGCCGTCCCCTTCCACGACCCGGATTCCGGCGCACTGCTCGGAGTCGTGGACATTACCGGCACTTCCACTGCGGTGGCACCCCACACGCTGTCCCTCGTGGAGGCAACCGTGGCTGCCGCGCAGGCACAGCTGCGCATTGAACGTCTTCAGCGCGCCTCGGAGCGTGCCGCCATGCCCGCGCGACGGCGTCCGGAGCATGCCGCCTCCCACGCACCGGGGGCCGGTGCCAAGATAAGCAGCCTCTACCGGAACAGCCTGCAGCTGCTGGGCCGCGACCACGCGCTGCTCAGTCTGCGTGGCAGGACCGTTGCACTTTCCGCCCGGCACAGCGAGATCCTCACAATGCTGAGCACCCACTCCGATGGTCTCAGCGCCGGGGAGCTCAACCTCCTGCTCTATCCCGGGGACGGCTCCACCATCACTCTCAGGGCTGAAATGGTGCGCCTGCGGAAGGTCCTTCAGCAACTCGATCCGGACGCTGTTCCGGGTTCCCGGCCTTACCGGCTTCCCCTGGACCTCGTCCCGGACAGCGCCCAGGTGCTGAGCTGCCTGCAGCGCGGCGCCCACCGCATCGCCCTGGAAATTTACCGCGGCGCCGTTCTGCCCCGCTCTGAGGCGCCCGGCATCATCGAGCTGCGGAACAAGGTTTCCTCGCTGCTGCGGGAAGCAGTACTGACGGACGGCAGCGCCGAGTCGCTGCTCCGGTACGCAGCGCTCCCGGAGGCAAGGAACGACGTCGGCATCCGCCGCGCCGCGCTCCGCCTCCTTCCGGCCCGCTCACCCAAGCGCGCCGCCGTCGTCGCGGACCTGGAACGGCTGGAAGCAGAGCTCCACGCCTAAATGGCACTGGATGCAACCTTGCTGCAACCTTCCCGCTCCTACGCTGGCTCCAACGGCGAAAGCCTGGTTTGCACAGCAAAGGAGCTAGCAATGACTGTTTACGCACAGCCCGGTACCGAGGGCTCGAAGGTCACGTTCAAGGACCGCTACGAGAACTGGATCGGCGGGGAATGGGTGGCCCCGGTGAAGGGCCAGTACTTTGAAAACATCACACCGGTAACGGGCAAGGCCTTCTGTGAGGTGGCCCGCGGCACGGCCGAGGACATTGAGCTGGCACTGGATGCAGCGCATAAGGCAGCACCCTCGTGGGGCAAAACCTCTGTGGCCGAGCGTGCGGCGATCCTGAACAAGATCGCGGACAGGATCGACGGCAACCTTGAGATGCTCGCCGTTGCTGAGTCCTGGGACAACGGCAAGCCCATCCGCGAGACCCTCAACGCCGATCTTCCGCTCGCAGCCGACCACTTCCGCTACTTTGCCTCGGCCGTACGCGCCCAGGAGGGCAGGCTGTCCCAGCTCGATGACGACACCACTGCCTACCACTTCCACGAACCGCTCGGGGTCGTAGGGCAGATCATCCCCTGGAACTTCCCGATCCTGATGGCAGTGTGGAAGCTGGCTCCGGCGCTCGCCGCCGGCAACGCCGTGGTGCTCAAGCCCGCCGAGCAGACGCCGTCGTCCATTCTGGTCCTGATGGAGCTCATCGGCGACCTTCTTCCCGCGGGTGTGGTCAACGTGGTCAACGGCTTCGGTGTGGAGGCCGGCAAGCCGCTGGCATCCAGCCCCCGGATCCGCAAGATCGCGTTCACCGGCGAAACCACCACAGGCCGCCTCATCAGCCAGTACGCCAGCCAGAACCTGATTCCTGTCACCCTGGAACTGGGCGGCAAGAGCCCGAACATTTTCTTCAACGACGTCGCCCAGGACAACGATGCGTTTTACGACAAGGCCCAGGAGGGCTTCGCGCTGTTCGCCTTCAACCAGGGCGAGGTGTGCACCTGCCCGTCCCGCGCGCTGGTGCAGGAGGACATCTATGAGTCCTTTATGGCCGACGCGATTGCCCGGGTCGAGAAGATGGTCCAGGGCAACCCGCTGGACACCGACACCCAGGTGGGCGCCCAGGCCTCAAACGACCAGCTCGAAAAGATCCTCTCCTACATCGACATCGGCAAGCAGGAGGGCGCCAAGGTGCTGACCGGCGGCGGCCGGGCAGAACTGCCAGGCGACCTGGCAGGCGGCTACTACGTCCAGCCCACGGTGTTCGAAGGCCATAACAAGATGCGGATTTTCCAGGAGGAGATTTTTGGCCCGGTGGTGGCCGTGACCAAATTCAGCGATTACAACGACGCCATGGGACTGGCCAACGACACCCTCTACGGGCTGGGTGCCGGCGTCTGGTCCCGCAACGGCAATGTTGCCTACCGCGCCGGCCGCGAAATCCAGGCCGGCCGCGTCTGGGTCAACAACTACCACGCCTACCCGGCCGGCGCCGCCTTCGGCGGCTACAAGTCCTCCGGCATCGGACGTGAGAACCACGCGATGATGCTGGACCACTACCAGCAGACCAAGAACCTGCTGGTCAGCTACAACGAAAACAAGCTCGGTTTCTTCTAGGCCATGGCTGCGGAAAGTGTTATCGAAGCCGCGGCGGCGTTGCCCGGGGAGGACTTTTCCCGGGTGGCCCTCGTGCCGGCGGCCGCGGAGCTTCTGCGGAAGCTTTGGCTTCAGCATGGACCGCTGATGTTCCACCAGTCCGGCGGGTGCTGTGACGGTTCCTCGCCCATGTGTTACCCGAAGGGCGACTTCCTGACCGGTGACTCCGACGTCCTCCTGGGCGTGTTCGATGTTTCCACTGGGCCCGAGCCCCAACTCCTGGAGTTTTGGATGTCCCGGGAGCAGTTCAACTACTGGAGCCACACGCATCTGACAGTAGATGTCGTGCCGGGGCGGGGCAGCGGTTTTTCGGTGGAAGCGCCGGAAGGCAAGAGGTTCCTCATCCGGTCGCGGCTGATGGACTGGCCTGCCTGACTATTCGGACTAAAAGCGCTTGAGGCCCTCCCCATGGAGGGTCTTAAGTGCTTTTGGCAGAACATGGTTCGGCAGGAGTGCGTCTCACCATCCGGAACCATTGGGACCGGCCAGTGGATGGACACTATCGTTGATAGGTCTGTTTCCATCAGAAATCAGGATAGTGATCCCCTTATGAACCTCCTCCGGACCAAATCCATCGAGCAGTCCATGGCTGACGCCGATGAGCCCGGACGCAAGCTCAAGCGCTCCCTCAGCACCTGGGACCTCATGATCATGGGCGTCGCCGTTGCCGTCGGCGCCGGTATCTTCTCGGTCGGCGCCAAGGCAGCAGCCAACTTCTCCGGCCCCGCCGTCACGCTGTCCTTCGCGATCGCCGCCATTACCTGCGCCCTTGCCATCATGTGCTACGCCGAATTTGCCACCGCCATTCCCGTGGCAGGCTCGGCGTATGTATTCACTTACGCCACGATGGGCGAACTCCTTGCCTGGATCATTGGCTGGAACCTGATCCTTGAGCTCTTTACCGCGGCCGCCGTCATCGCCAAGTACTGGGGCATCTACCTCAGCAAGGTCTTCGCGCTGATGGGCGCCGACATCCCCGCGGCAGTCTCACTCGGCGGTGTGGACCTTTACTGGGGCGCTTTCCTGATCGTTGCCGTGTTTACGGTGCTGCTGGTGCTGGGCACCAAGCTGTCCGCCCGCGTGGGCAACATCTTCACCCTGATCAAGATCGGTGTGGTCCTCTTCGTCATCGTCGTGGGCTTCACCTACGTGAAGTTTGAAAACTACAGCCCGTTCATCCCGGCAGCCGAGCCCACCGGCGGCACCGGCACCGCCGATGTCCTGAAGCAGTCGTTCTTCGGCTTTCTCACCGGAGCAGCCCCGGCACAGTACGGCACCCTCGGCATCTTCGCCGGCGCTGCCCTGGTGTTCTTCGCCTTTATCGGCTTCGACGTGGTGGCCACCTCTGCTGAGGAAGTCAAGAACCCGCAGAAGACCCTGCCGCGCGGTATCTTCGGCGGCCTCGCCCTGGTGACGCTGCTCTACATCCTGGTTTCCCTGGCGCTGACCGGCATGGTTTCCTACACCCAGCTGGCGGAGGCAGAGAGCCCGACCCTCACCACCGCATTCGAAGCAGTGGGTGACACGTCCGCGGCCAAGGTCATCGCGTTCGGATCCCTGGTAGGCCTGACCACCGTGATCATGGTGCTCCTCATGGGCCTGTCCCGCGTAGTGCTTGCCATGAGCCGTGACGGCCTCCTGCCGCGTGCACTGTCCAGGACCAGCGAGAAGCGTTCAACGCCGGTGCGTCTCCAGATCATCTGCGGCGCCGCTGTTGCGCTGGTAGCAGGCCTGACCAATGTGGACCTGCTGGAGGAAATGATCAACATCGGTACGCTGTCCGCCTTTGTGGTGGTGAGCCTTGGCATCCTCGTGCTGCGCAAGAAGCGCCCGGACCTGAAGCCGGCTTTCCGCGTCCCCTTCGGCAAGGTCCTGCCGATTGTTTCCGCCCTGCTGTGCCTCTACCTGATGACCAACCTGGCCGTGGAGACCTGGATCTTCTTTGCCATCTGGCTGGCTATCGGTTTGGCCATCTACTTCGCCTACGGCCAGCGCCACTCCCGGCTGAACGAGCGGTTCCAGGAAGCGAATACCGCCGTCAATGGTGCTTCCGTTGCTGCCGGCAGGAACGACGAGGACGAACTGACCCGCGCCTGACACCCTCCGAACTGCTTGCCTGAATGCAGAACCGCCCGCTGATCTTTGGACAGCGGGCGGTTTTCGTTTTGCAGAAGCCGGAATTACACGTGCAGCCGGAGAGACTTTGGAGTTCAATGAGTGGACCGAAGGTCGGCCAAGGGGGCACTAAGGGAGTGGGCGGTATGCAGGTGGCGATGGAAGCGGTAGCCAGGGCTTTTTCGAGCCATCGGTTCGAAGATGCCGTGCCCCAGCTGGACAACGACATCATCTGGGAGCTTGTGGGCGGTGAAGCCCTTACCGGAAAGCCCGCCGTTATGGACGTCTGCACATCCCTGGCACGGGATCTCAGGGGCGTCCAGACCACCTTCGACACGTTCAGGGTGATAGAGGCTTCATCGAGTGTGGTGGTGGACAGCGTCGCGAGCTATGTCTCAGGCGATGGCAGCGTCAGCCGGGTGGCGTCCTGCGACATCTATGACTTCGTGGACGGGCGGGTGGTCCGGATCCGTTCCTACAACGTGGAACTGGCCAGCACCATGTGAAAGCTTAGGGCGCGGCGTACCGGCCCACCCATTCCACCAACGGCCGCAGCTCATCCCACAACGCTCCAATTTCCTGCACTGCTTCCGGTGTCTCCAGCCAGGCAGGCTGTCCGAGGTTCACGCTTGCCGCTAGCGACTTTTGCTTGAGCAGCGCGCCCCGGGGATGGTCCCGGGGATACCCGCGCGGTACGGTTTTGAGCCGTTCTCCTTCCACCACAAAACCGGCAGCACTGACGGCATCCACAATGTGCCGGAGTGCTTCGCCCGTTCCTGACGCATCCACAGAGTTCCGGTATCTCGCCAGTTGCGCGGGCGTGTGGGAGTGGTAGCCTCCGCCCGCCAGGAGCCCGTCCGCGCTGATTCGGAGGTAGTAGCCCATCCCTTCCTGACTGGATGCAAAAGCACCCTGTGCAGTTTTGTACGGCGACTTGTCCTGGGAGAAGCGGACGTCCCTGCTGGCCCGGAAAACCCGGCCGGGGCCAAACCGGGGCTCCAGCTCCGCGAGGAGGAGCGTGAGCGGTTCCCGGACCAGCTCCTGGTACCTGTCCTTGTGCTCCAGCCACCACTCGCGGTTGTTGTTGTCCTGAAGCTCTTTGTAGAACTCGAAGGCGCCGGCAGGTATGCCCTGGAAAGTTGTCATGCGTCGATCCTAGGGAGGGCTGCCAGTGGTGGCCACGGCTCGGGCGGCTATGTGGAAAGCACCGGATTTATGGAAAAAAGCCAGAAGACCACCCCGCCACGGAAACCGTGACGGGGTGGTCTTGAAAAAGCTCAACAGGCAGCTGGATCAGCCGATCTTGTTGGCAGCCTCTGCATCGGAGGACGGAGCCGACGCGACAGCAATGGCGCCGAGGTTGGCGCGCAGCTTGGCGCCGAGTTCGGCGTCAACGTTGGTCCAGTACTGGATGGCGCGCTCCTTGATGCCGGGGCTCTTGACGCCGCCCACGGCACCGGTGATGGTCTCCAGGAAGCGGGCCTTGCTGGCTTCGTCGTACACCTCGCGGTACAGCGTGCCGGCCTGGATGAAGTCGCTGTCCTCGGTGTGGAGGGAGTGCGCGGCAAGGGTCAGCTCGCCGTCGTTCTCCCAGCCGCCTGCCGGGTTCTGCGGCTCAACTGCAGCCGGTCCGCCCACCGAGTTGGGGGCGTAAACCGGGACGGACGGGGCGTTGAAGTGGTAACGCCCGGCGCCGTCCTGGCTGTAGTTGTTGACCTGGTTCTTCGGCTGGTTCACCGGGATCTGGGCGTGGTTGGTGCCCACGCGGTAGCGGTGCGCGTCAGCGTAGGAGAAGATGCGGGCCTGCAGCATCTTGTCCGGGGAAGCCGCAATGCCCGGCACGAAGTTCGACGGCGCGAAGGTGGCCTGCTCGATTTGCGCGAAGTAGTTCTCCGGGTTCCGGTTCAGCTCCATGGTGCCCACCTTGATCAGCGGGTAGTCGCCGTGCGGCCACACCTTGGTCAGGTCGAACGGGTTGAAGCGGTAGGTCTTGGCGTCCTCGTACGGCATGACCTGCACGTGCAGGTCCCAGGACGGGAAGTTCCCGGCTTCGATGTTTTCGGACAGGTCGCGGATGTAGAAGTCCGCGTCCGAGCCGGCCAGCTGCTCTGCCTGCTCGCTGCTCATGGAGTTCACGCCCTGGTTGGACTTGAAGTGGTACTTGACCCAGAAACGCTCGCCCTCGGCATTGATCCACTGGTAGGTGTGGGAGCCGTAGCCCTGCATCTCACGCCAGGAGGCGGGCAGGCCGCGGTCGCCCATGAGCCAGGTGACCTGGTGTGCGGATTCGGGGGACAGGGTCCAGAAGTCCCACTGCATGTCGGCGTCGCGCAGGTGGGTACCCGGAAGGCGCTTCTGGGAGTGGATGAAGTCCGGGAACTTGATGCCGTCGCGGATGAAGAACACCGGGGTGTTGTTGCCCACGAGGTCGTAGTTGCCCTCGGTGGTGTAGAACTTCACGGCGAAACCGCGGGGATCACGCCAGGTGTCCGGGGAGCCGTTTTCGCCGGCGACGGAGGAGAAGCGGATCAGCATCTCGGTTTCGGCGCCGGGCTGGAGGAAGGCTGCCTTCGTGTACTTGGACACGTCCTCGGTGGTCTTGAACGTACCGAATGCACCGCCGCCCTTGGCGTGCACTACGCGCTCCGGAACCCGCTCGCGGTTGAACTGGGCGAGCTTTTCCACCAGGTAGTGGTCAGTCAGGATGATCGCACCGTCGGCGCCAGTCGACTTCGAGTGAGCGTCGGACGTTACGGGTGCACCTGACTGGGTTGTTGAAATGGCAGTCATTGTTCTCCTATTTCTGTGTTTCTTGTGACAAACGATTGGAAGGAAGTTGTTGGGACTGCTGGCAGTCCTGGCAGATGCCCTGGTACATGACATCGGCGATCTGGATGGTCATCGGCTTGGCGTTCTCGTCCCAGTGCGGTGTGAGGCAGGGAGCGTGGCCCACTGCGCAGTCAACGTCCTCCACGCGGCCGCAGCTGATGCAGATGGCGTGGTGGTGGTTGTCGCCCACGCGGGTTTCATAGAGCGCGGGTGAGTGCGGGGGTTCGAACCTGCGAAGCATGTGCAGGTCCGTCAGGTCTCCCAGCACCACGTATACGGACTGTGCCGTCAGTTCAGGGAGCTCAGCGCGGGCAGCAGAAAGAATGCTTTCGGCAGGGGAGTGCGGGTGGCGTTCGACGGCGGCGAGGACGGCCAGCCGCTGCTTTGTCACCCTGCGGCCATGGGCGCGCAGGGCGTTGGCCCAGGCCTCGTGGCCGTCGAAGTTCTCCGTCATGACACCATTCAAGCACTTATTATGAACATCTCACAATAAGGCTCAGCTAACCTTCCTCCCGGTGCGCAAAGAGGCCGGCGCAGCCCGTATTCAGGGTGCGCCGGCCTCTTGGTGAAGCGGCTGTACTTTGCGCGTCGGAAACGACAGCGCGGCTAGCTGCGGAAGTTAACGAACTGCAGGTCGGCCTCGTCAAAGTCCTTCAGCAGCGCCATGGTGGCCTGCAGGTCATCGCGGGACTTGGACGTCACACGCAGTTCGTCGCCCTGGATCTGGGACTTCACGGACTTGGGGGCTTCGTCACGGATCAGCTTGTTGATCTTCTTCGCCAGGTCCTGGGCAATACCTTCCTTAATGGAAGCCTCAAGGCGGAACTCCTTGCCGGAGGCGTAGGGCTCCCCGGTGTCCAGCGACTTCAGGGAGATGCCGCGCCGGATCAGCTTCGACTGCAGCACATCCAGTACCGCCAGGACGCGCTCCTCAGAATTGGCCTTCATGAGGATCTTTTCGCCGCTGAAATCCACCTCAGCGCCTACACCCTTGAAGTCGTAGCGCTGGGCCAGTTCCTTTTGTGCCTGGTTAAGGGCGTTGGCCACTTCCTGCTTGTCCACTTTGCTTACGACGTCGAACGTTGACTCGCCTGCCATGACTCTCCTTGCACTGGTGGGAGCCCCGTCGGCGGACGGGGCCGGGTGGGCTGGATTCAAGCGTAATACGGATGCTCCCGCTGGGGGTGCGGTATTCACAGTTCCCTCCCAGCGCACGCCCCGGGGGAACGAAGGGGGCCCGGGCACAGTTGAAAGGGTTGGAAAGCTGCACGAAAGGAACACGATGCACCGCAAGGCCGCGCAATATGTCACACGAACCAGCTCGGCGGCGGCCGGCGCCGTGGCCACCGCAGCAACGTCCGTGGCGGCAGCGGCGGTGGCAGCCTCCATTATCTTCAGCCCTGTGGCGGACGCCGCATCCCGGATGGAGGGTGTCAGAGAGGACCTTCTCCGCGCCGTCCAGCTGAACCAGATCACCGAGGAGCAGGCGGTGAAGTTCGAGGCCCGCC
Organism: Arthrobacter sp. sptzw32; assembly: GCF_059089735.1. NCBI lineage: Bacteria > Bacillati > Actinomycetota > Actinomycetes > Micrococcales > Micrococcaceae > Arthrobacter > Arthrobacter sp. sptzw32. The sequence goes on from NZ_JBNHEZ010000001.1 coordinate 111,315, forward strand.
TGGCCGGGCGGATTCTGGGTGAAGCCTGACGCGTCCGGCCACCGCCATACCTCGAGGATGGACCCGCTAAAACCGCGCTTTTTTGGCCGTGGTGCGCCGATTCGATTCTTCGGCGGAAGTTCTGTAAAGTTGTCTTGCCCGCGGTTACTGGAAGCGGAACGGCCCGGAAACGGACGTTTCACGGACTGCAGCCGGGGGTGATCTTCTTTTGAAGTTCGGCAGATTACCCGAGCGGCCAAAGGGGGCTGACTGTAAATCAGCTGGCAACGCCTACGGGGGTTCGAATCCCTCATCTGCCACCCAAGGAAAAGCCTCCGGAACCCCAGGTTCCGGAGGCTTTTTCGTGTCCCGCAAAGAGTCTGCATCCACGCCTTTACAACCAGCCGACCGCCGTCGACACGGGCCATCCCCGGGCGTAGGCTGACAGCATCGGCGCATGCGCCCGATGCCCTGCGTCGATTAGGAAATCGATAAAGGAGGACCAATGAGTGCCGTACGTGAATTCATGACGACGGACGCACAGTGTATTAAGGAAAACCAGACCCTCGCCGACGCCGCCCGCATGATGCTGGATCTGGACTGCGGGTCGTTGCCGATCTGCGGTGATGACGGCAAGCTGAGGGGCATGATCACCGACCGGGACATCGTGCTCAAGTGCGTAGCCGCCGGGCGCGATCCCCGCGAAATGATGGCCCGTGACCTGGCCACTGGCCGGCCCTACTGGGTGGATGCCGACGCGAATGTTGATGCCGCCATCGAAATGATGGAAAAGTACCAGGTCCGGCGGCTTCCGGTTATCGCGGACCACAAGTTGGTGGGCATCATCAGCCAGGGAGACATCGCCCGCAACTACTCCGAACAGCGTGTGGGTGAGCTCGTGGAGCACATCTCGGAGCGCAAACGGATGAACGCCTAGCCCTGCTTCCCTGAGGGAATGTCCCGCAGAACCAACGCCACGGAGTTCGATTCGTGGCGTTACTTTATGTCCATGCATGCGCCCCTGCCGCAGCCCAGACAAGTAACAGCCGCGGAAAGGCCATGACGCCGCCCAGTTTCCAACCGGCTGGTTCACCCCGGCTAGTTCAGTGCGATCAGGAGCATCTGGCTGGTCCCCGGAATGCAGGTCTGCAGGATGGCCCGCGGGAAACCACCGAACACTGCGATGACGTCATTGGTGGTTCCCGGGTTTGGTACCTGGCCCCTCGCGGTTGCTGTGTAGGTTCCGTAGCCCGGGATCTCTACCGTCTCACCCACCCCAATTCCGGAGAAGCGCGCCCAGCCCCCGCAGAAGTCGTGTTCGGTGATGAAAAGCGAGTAGCCGTCGTTCGGGGTGTAGTGGATGGGGCCGATGCAGGCGTCCACCATGGATTGCCCGCCGGCGCCGGCCACGTAAATGGTTCGGATTGCCGGAGCAGCCGGAACCACCGGAACAGGAGCAACGGGTGCTGGCGCCACGGCCGGTGCCGGAGCGCTGGCCACGGCGGCTGCCCCCTCGGGTGTGGCAGGGGCTGGACCGGAAAGAATCAACGTCTGATCTGGCGGCTCAGGGGCTGGCGCGGGGGCGACAGCGGGCGGAACAGGAGGTGACGCCTGCGCTTCCATTGCAGGGGGCACCGCCGCAGGTGCGGCCGCGGGCACGGCCGGCTGCTCCTGCCCGTCGCCGGAAGAGGTCCCGGAGGAATCGCCTTCGGCCGCAGCCTGGCCAGCCGCGTCAACGCGGGCGGCCGGTTCCGGCGTCCCGGCAACGGGGGCAGCCGCCGTCGAGTCCTGCAGCAGTGACGTGGCCGGGGCAGCGAGCGCACCGACTCCCACCGCCGCCACTACGGCGGCAGCGGCCATCCCGGCCCACAGCCTGTTCATGACGGTGGGCGGGGCAGCCGTCACGCCGGAGCGGAAAGCGTTTGTGGCGAAACTGCGTCCTGGTGGTTCGGAGGTTTGAAACTTCGGCTGGTTCATGGGATAGCCCATCGGGGTTCGGTCCAGCCAGGCAGCTGCAGGCGCACGAAGCGAAGGCGGGACGGAGCGCGTGTGATGCGCCGGGGCGGTCCCCTTCCAGGCTGGCCGCCGTCGGCACAAGATGGAGTGTCCGCATACCCAGAAGATACGGAAGCTCCGCGAGGAGGCACTGCCATCCGGAAGCCACCCGGTGAACAGGCCAGCACATGTTCGGTCCTAGGATTCCCGAGTCTAGGAAGTGTGCATCCTGCGGGCACCAGTAGGAATTACCCGAATATCCTTGCCGGGTACTCGGGCGTTCAGCCCCGGATACTCAGTCTGATTCCGCCCACTTACCGGGCATCAGCCTGTGCTAGCGGCTGGGCTGGTCCTTCAGCGCAGCGACTTCCCGGCGAAGCGCAGCCAGTTCCGCCACGAGTTCTGCCAGCTCCGCCCGGACCGGCGCCTCAGCATCGGCCACGGCCTCAGCAGTGTCCTCCACACGCTGGACCAGCCAGGACGCGATGGAGGCCGTCACCACACCCAGGACGGCAATTCCGCTCATCATGAGGGCGGCTGCGACCATCCGCCCAATCGGTGTCACGGGGTACATGTCCCCGTAGCCCACGGTGGTGATGGTGGTCATGGCCCACCACAACGCGTCTCCAAAGGTAGTGATCCTGGCATCCGGGACAGTCTGTTCCACGTCAAGGACGGCGAGTGCGCCCACAAACACCAGCATCGCCGCAGACCCTGCCACATACGTGACCACGCGTCCCCGCAGCGTGTCCCCGAGCGTGCGGTGCAATACGGACAGCAGCGTCACCAGCCGGAGCAGGCGCAGCGGCCGGAAGAACGGCAGCACCACAATAAGCAGTTCATGCAGGTTCCGGAGAAACCAGCTGCCCCGGTCATCCGCCAGCCACAGGTTAACTAAGTAGTCCACGGCAAAGATACCCCAGGTCGCCCACATGACAGCCTCAAGCCAGAAGGCGCTACTGCCTTCGATGCGGCCCAGCACCTGCCATGCATACGCCGCCAGGAAGATGAGCGCCGTCACCGTGAGCGGCCAGTCCGCGAGGTCCCGGTAGCGATGTTGGGTCATGCAGGAAATCCTACGTGGGTCGGGCCGGGCGTCTTCGTGCTTGATCCCGCCCGACATTACCCGTAGGTAACATGATCGAATGCACCTGCTTCTGCGAACCCTCCTGCTGCTCTTCACCTCTTCCCGCCGCCCGCCGCTGACGGTTTGGGACAGTTCCTCGCTTCCGCTCAGGGTGCTGCCCACCGACATCGACATCGCCCTGCACGTCAACAACGGAATGTATCTTTCCCTGCTGGACCTGGGCCGGTTTGACCTGATGGCGCGAAGCGGAGTGTGGAAGCGGATGCGCCGCCGCGGGTGGGGCCCGGTGGTGGCGGCAGAAACCATCGCCTTCCGGAAGTCCCTTCAGCTGTGGCAGCAGTACACCATCGAAACACGCATCATCGGCCTGGACGCCAAGGCCATCTACTTCGAGCAGCGCATGGTAGCCGACGGTGAGATCTACGCCCGTGCCCACATCGCCACCCGCCTGGTCCACAAGGGCAGGCCGGTCAGCCAGGAGGAGATCCTGCGGGAGTTCGGCGGCCCGCCGTCGGACCTGGTGCTTCCGAATTGGGTACACGAGTGGCGCGCTTCCAGCGCACTGCCGGGAAGCCGGAGGCCTGCGCCGCACGTTTGGGGCTAGCCCTCCCGGGCAAGAGCTCCAAGGTTTCCCCGGGTCCGCTGTGCAGGCCAGGTTATTCCCAATGACGCGGGGAGCGAACAAACGGCCGCCGCCGCGACATCCCGGGCGGCCGCGCGTACCGTTGACTCATGGCTACCGTTGACATCACAGGTGAACAGTTCGCGTCAATTATCGAGGGCAATGACATTGTCCTGGTGGACTTCTGGGCAGAATGGTGCGGCCCCTGCAAGCAGTTTGGGCCCACGTACTCCGCCGTCTCCGAGAAGCACCCGGACGTCCTCTTCACGAAGGTGGACACGGAAGCGGAGCAGCAGCTCGCCGCCGAGGCAGGCATTTCCTCAATCCCCACCCTGATGGCTTTCCGCGAGAAGGTGCTGGTGTTCTCACAGCCCGGAGCCCTGAACGCACAGCAGCTGGAACAGGTGGTTGACGCCGTCAAGGCGCTGGACATGGACGAGGTCCATGCCCATGTAGCCCGCCAGCGGGAGGAAGCCGCTGCCGCGGCCGGCCCCCAGGACGGTACGCAGATTCCGGAAGCGTAAACATCCCCCAAAACGTAGAAGCGGCGCCCTCCACGAGGAGGGCGCCGCTTCGCTTTAACCGCGTTTAGAAGAAGTTAGAGGCGTTCCAGCTTGACGGGCTCGGCCAGGAGCGCGCTCAGGGACTCGTTCAGGTCCTGCACCGCGATGCCGTTGGAGTGCTTGGCCAGGTCCTCCTCCGACGCCCACTGTTCGGTGAGGACCAGTTTTTCCTCCGTTGCTTCAGTAAGCTCGTAGCGGATGCAGCCCGGCTCGTTCACCACCTCGTCGATGGCGATTTCCAGAGCCAGCTTCACACGGTAAAACTCGCCGTCATTGGGGATGAACGTTGCCTGCAGGTCAATAGGTGAACTCATGGATTTCACCATACCGGCCCCTGCCCGCGTGCCCTTTACTGTTGACGCAGGCCCGCCGGACTGTTGCGCCACTAATCGATTCTCCTGCCGGTATCAGCCGTTCGTCCTGGCCGGATCAGTGCCGGCGGTGGTCCTGAATGGTCATCCTGGGTCCGAAGGTGGGTTTGCGGAAGCCGCTGCTCTGGATCATCCGCACCACGCGCTGGCGGTGCCCGTGCCACGGGGCGAGGAGGCGGAGCATGCCGGCGTCGTCCGTCCGCCGTCCCGTCAACGCGGCCCCTACATAGGCGGCGAGGTGGTAGTCGCCCACCGAGATGGAGTCAGGGCAGCCGTGGGTGCGCTGCACCACCTCCGCCGCCGTCCAGATGCCGATGCCGGGGATGGTCTGCAACTTCGCCGCCGCTTCCAGCGCAGGCAGCGCTGCCAGCCGTTCAAGCGCGACGGCGGAGCGGAGCGCCCGCATCACGGTCGCAGAGCGCTGCGGCCCTACTCCGGCCCGGTGCCACTCCCAGCTCGGCACCTGCAGCCATTGGGTGGCGGTGGGTGCCAGCAGGAGCCCGGCAGGAGCCAGCGATCCGGCCGTGGGAGCGGGGGAGCCGTATCGGTGTATCAGGTACCGGTAGGCCCGGCGTGCCTCAATTACTGTCACTTTTTGTTCCAGGATGATCGGCACGAGCTGGTCCACCATCCGCCCGGTGGATGGGAGCCGCAGGGCCAGGCTGTGCCGCCGCGCTTCCCGCACCATGCGGGGAAGTGTGGCGTGGAATGACGGCTCGTCAAATCCCTGCCAGTCGTCCTCCGCCCCCAGGAGCCGCGGGACAGACGCCAGGGCTGCGCCGGCGCCCGGACCCCACGCCTGCACGTCCACCCGGTGCTCCAGCCCGGCGCTGCCCGCCCCGCTGAACCTCACGGTGGCCGGGCCCTCTTCCGTGGTGAAGGCATTCCAGATAACGCTGCCCTGGACACTGAAGGATGGATCGCTGTTGCCGCGCAGGAGCGGGCTGAGAGTCCGCGCCAGGTCATAGGGGCCACCCGGATACCACCGGAGCGAGGCGTCCGCCGCGGCCGCCAGCCGCGGGGGTGCCTCTGCGATTGTCATGCAGCAATCGTCCCACGACGGGGTGACAAAACACCCGCAGGGCTGGAACGGCGTCGGACGTTCCGGGCCCTTATCCAGCACGCATCCGGAGACTAGAATCCTGCCTGTGGTGCGGAAAACACTGCATCCGGAAGCTCGAAAAACCAGGAGGAAACGATGGGTGGAGTCGTGCACTTCGAAATTCCCGCGGATGATCAGGAGCGGGCCAGAAGCTTCTACAAGGAGGCCCTCGGCTGGCGGATCGACCCCGTCCCGGGCATGGATTACAACATGGTGGTCACCACGCCCATGGACGAGTTCACCGGACAACCCACGGAAGCGGGGGCGATCAACGGCGGCATGATGGCGCGGGAGGCTGACCTGTCCAGTCCCGTCATTACCGTGGACGTGGAGGACATTGAGGCCACCTTGAAGACGGTGGAGTCTCTGGGCGGCGCGGTGGTAAGGCCGAAGGAAACCATCCCGGGCATGGGCTCCTTCGCATACTTCAAGGACACCGAAGGCAACGTCATGGGCCTTTGGGAAAACCTTCCCGCGGACCAGCAGGCGCAGGCTGCCGGGTAGGGGACAGGGCCTGTGGAAGCGGTAGCTTTGTACTCATGAAGTACGCCCAGTCCATCCTGGACCTCATCGGCAACACCCCGCTCATCAAGCTCAACCACGTTACTGAGGGCATCAAAGCCACAGTCCTGGTCAAGCTGGAGTACCTGAACCCCGGCGGATCCATCAAGGACCGCATCGCGGCCAAGATGATTGAAGACGCCGAGCGGGAGGGCAAGCTGCAGCCTGGCGGAACCATTGTTGAGCCCACGTCCGGCAACACCGGCGTGGGCTTGGCGCTGGTTGCACAGCAAAAAGGCTACAAGTGCATTTTTGTGGTGCCGGACAAGGTGGGCGAGGACAAGCGTGCCGTCCTGCAGGCCTACGGAGCCGAAGTGGTGGTGACACCCACTGCCGTCCCGCCGGACAGCCCGCAAAGCTACTACGGTGTCTCGGACCGGCTGGTCCGGGAGACACCTGGCGCGTACAAGCCGGACCAGTTCTCCAACCCCGCCGCCCCCGGCAGTCACTACCAGACCACCGGGCCGGAGATCTGGCGGGATACGGACGGCCTGGTCACCCACTGCGTTATCGGCGCCGGTACCGGCGGAACCATCACCGGTGCGGGCCGCTACCTCAAGGAGGTCTCGGCTGACCGGCCGGAGTCCGACGGCGGGCTGGTCCGGATCATCGGTGCCGACCCCGAGGGTTCGGTCTACTCCGGCGGCACCGGACGCCCCTACTTCGTTGAAGGTGTGGGGGAGGACATGTGGCCGGCGAACTATGACAAGTCCATCCCGGACCAGGTCATCGCCGTCTCCGACGCCGACTCGTTCGCCATGACGCGCCGGCTTGCCCGCGAGGAAGGCCTGCTGGTGGGCGGATCCTCAGGCATGGCTGTGGTGGCCGCGCTGCAGGCGGCACGGGACCTGCCGGAGTCCGCCGTCGTCGTCGTCATCCTTCCCGACTCAGGCCGCGGCTACCTGGCGAAAATCTTCAACGACCAGTGGATGCGTTCCTACGGCTTCCTGTCCGGCGGTGAGGAGACGTCCGTGGGCGAGGTCATCAGTTCCAAGAACGGCGAACTGCCGGACCTGGTACACATCCACCCCAACGAGTCCGTCCGCGATGTCATCAACGTCATGAACGAGTTCGGGGTCAGCCACATCCCGGTGCTGTCGCAGGAACCGCCGGTGGTGATGGGCGAGGTCCTGGGCGCGGTGGACGAACGCACCCTGACCGCCAAGCTCTTCCGCGGGGAAGCCAGGCTGACGGACAAGATCTCCGAGCACATGGGCCCCAAACTGCCTGTCATCGGTTCACTCGAAACCATCTCGGCCGCCCGCGAGCTGCTCTCGGACGTGGACACCGTCATGGTCACGTTCGTCGGTGCGCCGGTGGGCATCCTCACCCGCCACGACCTTCTGGCCTACCTCAGCAACTGACCTGCTTCCCCCAACAAAAGGAGCATCATGTCCGCCTCCCAGAACCAAGGTTTTAATACCCGCGCTGTGCATGCGGGGCAGGATTTCGAGCCGCGCACCGGCGCGGTGGTGCCTCCCGTGCATTTCGCCACCACCTATGCGCAGGACGGCATCGGGGGACTCCGGGACGGGTATGAGTACGGCCGCGGGGGCAACCCCACCCGCGACGCCCTGCAGGAGCAGCTGGCCGCGCTGGAACTGGGCACCCACGCCTACAGCTTCGGCTCGGGCCTCGCGGCGGAAGACGGGCTGATCCGCGCTTTGACCCGGCCGGGCGATCACATTGTGCTCGGCAACGATGCCTACGGCGGAACCTACCGGCTCATCAGCCGTGTGCTGGGTCCCTGGGGAATCGGCAACACCCCGGTGGATATGGCGAACCTGGACACCGTGCGGCAGGCTGTCGCCGCCAATAACACCCGGCTCCTGTGGGTGGAGACACCGTCCAACCCGCTGATGAAGATCACCGACATCGCCGCGCTCGCCGGGATCGCGCACGACGCCGGGGCCCTCCTGGTCGTCGACAACACCTTTGCATCCCCCTACCTGCAGACCCCGCTCGCCCTGGGTGCCGACGTCGTCGTTCACTCCACCACCAAGTACATCGGCGGGCACTCCGACGTGGTGGGCGGCGCCGTGGTGGTCAAGGATGCCGAACTGGCCGAGAAGATCGGCTTCGTCCAGTTCGCCGTCGGGGCAGTTTCCGGCCCCATGGATGCTTTCCTCACCACCCGCGGCCTGAAGACTCTGGGCGTGCGGATGGACCGGCACAGCCTGAACGGACAGGCGGTGGCCGAATGGCTGCTGGAACGGCCTGAAGTGGAAGCCGTCCTGTATCCGGGCTTGCCCGGCCACCCTGGGCACGAGCTGGCGAAGAAACAGATGCGGCAGTTCGGCGGCATGGTGTCCGTACAGTTCAAGGGCGGCGAGGCGGCCGCGCGCAAGGTGGCTGAATCCACCAAAGTGTTCATGCTCGCGGAGTCCTTGGGCGGCATTGAATCGCTGATGAACTACCCGTCCGAAATGACCCATGCCTCGGTCAAGGGCACCGAACTGGCGGTTCCGGTCAACCTGCTCCGCCTGTCCTGCGGGATTGAGGACGTGGAGGACCTGATCGCGGACCTGGAACAGGCCTTCACCTCACTTCCTTAGGGGGTCTTCGGCGGGATGCTGGCTATCTTTAAGAAAGCCAGCTACGGTTTTGCCATGGCACTTCGATCCGACTGGTCCGGGCAAAACTGCAGCATCGCCCGCGGCGTTGACATCCTGGGCGACCCCTGGGCCATCCTTGTCCTCCGGGAGCTTTTCTTCGGCAACGGCCGCTTCGACGCCATCAGGTCGCGGCTGAAGGTGGCGGACTCTGTGCTCACCAAGCGCCTGGCAGGCTTGACCGCGGCAGGGCTGCTGGCGAAAAGGCCGTACGACGACGGCGGGCGCACACGCCAGGAATACGTCCTCACCCCCATGGGCGAGGACGCCCTCCCGGTCCTGAATGCGCTGACGCTCTGGGCAGAAAAGCATCTGGCCGCACCCTCGGACAAGGCCCACCTCTTTGTCATTCACTCAACCTGCGGCAAAAGGACCGGCTCAGCCGATACCTGCACCGAATGCGGTGAGCGGCTGACGGCGGCCAGCACGAGCTGGCACAGCCAGGCGAGGTCGGAACGTCCCATCGCGCTTTCCACCGCTGCACCCCGGAAAGGAGCCGCGGCGTGAGCACTGTCCCCGATGAAGCAGCAGTGCCCGATGAACAGGAAGCGCCCGCAGCCCGGCCGGAGGGGTGGCCCGGGCGCCGCTTCCATCCCGCGTGGATTGTTGCCGCCGTCGCCTTCCTCGCCCTGGTGGGTGCCGCCGGCTTCCGCGCCGCGCCCGGTGTCCTCATGGTGCCGCTCCAGCAGGAGTTTGGCTGGTCCACCACAGCTCTGTCCGGGGCGGTCAGCATCAACCTGGTTCTCTTCGGACTCACGGCACCCTTTGCCGCTGCGCTGATGGAACGCTTCGGCATCCGGAAAGTCACGGCAACGGCACTGGTGCTGATCGGTCTGGGAAGCGCCCTCACCGTGCTGGTGAACCAGTCCTGGCAGATCCTGCTGACCTGGGGCCTGCTAATCGGGCTCGGCACCGGCTCCATGGCACTGGTCTTCGCCGCCACAATCGCCAACACCTGGTTCGTCAAAAGCCGCGGGCTGGTGATCGGCATCCTCACCGCAGGCAGCGCTGCGGGACAGCTGGTCTTCCTGCCGTTCATCGCCATGCTGGCCCAGGACCCGGGCTGGCGGCAGGCGTCGCTGCTGATCGCCGCCGGCGCCCTGGCGGTGGTCCCGCTGGTGCTGAAGTTCCTCAAAAACTCACCGGCCGATGCCGGCGTGCTGCCGTACGGGGCCGCTCCGCCCGCCGCCGGGGCCTCCGCGCAAGCGCCGGCACCGGCAGACAGGACCCGCGACAACGCCGCGGTCAGGGCGCTGCAGGTGCTTCAACGTGCCAGCAAGGTCCGGACCTTTTGGGCGCTCGTGGCAGGGTTCGCAATCTGCGGCGCCACCACCAACGGCCTGATCGGCACCCACTTTATCCCCTCCGCACACGACCACGGCATGGCGGAAACCACCGCCGCCGGCCTGCTCGCCGTCGTCGGGGTCTTCGATATTGTGGGCACTATCGCCTCCGGCTGGCTGACGGACCGGCACAACCCGCGGATCCTGCTTGCCTTGTACTACCAGTTCCGCGGGATCGGCCTGCTGGTGCTTCCCCTGCTCCTGAGCGCCGAAGTCCAGCCCAGCATGATCGTTTTTGTGGTGATCTACGGCCTTGACTGGGTGGCCACCGTTCCGCCCACCGCCGCCATCTGCCGCGAAACCTTCGGCGCGGACGGCAGCGTTGTGTTCGGCTGGGTGTTCGCCGCGCACCAGCTTGGAGCGGCCGCGGCAGCACTGGGGGCCGGAGCCATCAGGGACGCCACCGGCCAATACACCTACGCCTGGTTCGGCGCGGCGGCCATGTGCACCATCGCGGCGATCATCAGCGCCACCATCCGCAAACACCCGGCGTCCCGGGAAGCTGAGCCGGTTCCAGCCCCGTAGCGCCCTCCGCCGCTAGGCTGGGCGGATGGAGCCTCCCGCAACAACGCGCAAAACCGCACTCATAACCGGGGCAGGACGGCTGGCCTCCATCGGCGCCGGCATCGCGCGGCAGCTTGCCGCGGAGGGCTGGGACCTGGTGCTGGCTTACTGGCAGGACTACGACGCCCGGATGCCCTGGGGGAGCGAGCCGGACGACGTCGTCCGTTTGACCGCCGAACTGGAAGCCATCGGCGCGCGCGTGCACCTGCTGCCCGTGAACCTGGAGGACCCGGCGGCGCCGGAACGGCTGCTGTCCGAAGCGGTACGGCTGGCCGGTCCGCTGCAGGGCATGGTCCTGAGCCACGCCGAATCGGTGGACTCGGGCATCCTGGACACCAGCCTGGAGTCCTTCGAGCGCCACTTTGCCGTAAACACCAGGGCCAGCTGGCAGCTGATCGCCGGGTTCGCGCGGCAGGCAACAGCCGACGGCGGCGCGATCGTGGCGTTGACCAGCGACCACACGGCGTTCAACCTGCCGTACGGTGCATCCAAGGGGGCGCTGGACCGGATCGTGATTGCGGCTGCCCGCGAGCTGGGACCGATGGGCATCTCGGCGAACGTCCTGAATCCGGGCCCGGTGGACACAGGCTGGATGGACGACGGAATCAGGGAAGCCGTCCTGGCCCGCCAGCCGACCGGACGCCTGGGAACCCCTGCCGACGTCGCCGGCACTGTCGCGTTCCTGCTCTCCCCGGCGGGCCGCTGGGTCTCGGGACAGCTCATCAAGTCCGACGGCGGCTTCTCGGCGTGAATCCTGTTCCGCCCGGCCCGCCTTCCCCCGCACCACCCAACTAGCTCGCAGTTGTTGTCGTTTTGAGCGCCCAAAACGACATTTACTGCCAGTTAGTTGGGGAGGGGAGTGGTGGTTTCTCCGGTGCGCGCCTTACCGGTGAAATAGCCGCGGGTTGCGGGGAGGAAGCGGCAGACAACCGCGAGCACCACGCCCAGTGCCAGCAGCACCACGCCGCTGACGAAGGCACCGCCGACGCCGAAGATCTGGGTGTCGCCGTACGCCGGGTCCCACATTTGGACCGCAGAGATGAAGAACGCAGCGGTCAGCAGCAGCGCCCCCACCAGCGGCAGGATGCCCCGGAACCACAGGTTCCGTGCGGACCCGCGCAGCGTGTTCCGGAAGTACCAGAAGCAGGCGTAACCGGTGAGGGCGTAGTAAAAGGCGATGAACAGGCTGATGGCGCTGATGGAGTCGGATAGCAGGTTTTCGCTCAGGAAGCTCATGGCCACGTAGTAGGCGATGGCCGCGGCCCCCATGACCTGCGTGGAGAAACCGGGAGTCTGGTTCTTGGGGTGCACTTGACCGAACTTGGCAGGCAGCGCACCGTGAACGCCCATGGACAGGGTGCCCCGCGCAGTGGGCAGGATGGTGGTCTGCGTGGAGGACAGCACCGAAGCCAGGACCGCGACGACGATCAGCCAGCCCCAGGGTCCGAGCACCACGTCCTTCATGGCCAGGAAGACGTCGTCCTGGTTCGCCTCGTTGCCCAAACCGATGCCGTCGCTGCCGACGGTGGCGTACATCATCACCAGGAGCGCAACGGACACGTAGATGGCCACCAGGACGAACGCGGATATCACCGCGCCGCGTCCCGGAGTGGTGGACGGATTTTCCGTCTCCTCGTTAACCGCCAGGCAGGTGTCCCAGCCCCAGTAGATAAACAGTGCCAGCAGGGCGCCGTGCACCACCGCGCCCGGATCAGCGAACGCGCCCACCGGGTTAAACCATTCAAAGTCGAATGTCTGGATAGTGGTGTCCCCGGCCGAGGACCCGGCCACAATACCCACTACAACGGCCAGTGCGAAGATGCCCAGCGCAACGTACTGCACGTAGGTCAGGACCCGCTGGACGTGCTCGCCCAGCCGGATGCCCCGGTAGTTCACCAACGTCATGACCGCAATGAACAGCACGCCCGTGGCGGTGACCAGCGCCGTGTTCTCAGCCAGCGCGCCGTCACCTACCAGGAGCCACAGATACTGGCCCGCCACCTGGGCGAGGTTGGCCAGGACCACGATGCCTGCGAGCGCAACGCCCCAACCCCCCAGCCAGCCTGCCCAGGGTCCGAAGGCCCGCCGTGACCAGGTAAAGGTGGTGCCGCAGTCCGGGATGGCGCTGTTGAGCTCCCGGAAGGCGTACGCAATGAACAGGACGGGGATGAAGCCGAGCAGCAGGATCAGGGGAGTGTAGTTGCCGTTTACGGCGACAATAAGCCCCAAGGTGGCGGCCAGCGAATATACCGGCGCCGTTGAAGCCAGCCCCAGCATGACGGAGTCGCCAAGGTCCAAAATGCCGGCGCGGAGTCCCTTCGGCGGTACAGAGGTGCCGGGCCCGCTGCCGGGTGCCCCCGCCGTCGTAATTTCTGTGCTCATGGTGTCACCGGGCTCATAGTGCAATACCTGCTTTGCTTGAATCGGTCAGGGCGGGGGGCGGGGCCGCGGCGTCAATGGTGTTGGGCACAAACCTGCAGAAGTAATCGGTGATGGGGCCGTCAGATTCCCGGATACCGCAGCCCACGGACTCGCCGTCCACCACCCAGAGGCCAAGAACGGGGTGGTTGCCCTCGAAGTCCGGCAGGGGATGATACTGCTGGTAGCACCAGCCTTCGCGGCCGTACCCGCCGGGCTGTTCGAGACTGATGCCCTGGGCGTGGATCTTGATGTTGTCGCCTTCGCGGCCGTGCAGGGGCTTGGCCACCCATTCCTTCAGCGGTCCCGGTTCGTTCAGGTACGCGGGCAGCAGGTTGGGATGGTCCGGGAACAGGTGCCACAGCGCTGCAAGCAGCGCCTTGTTGGAGAGCAGCATTTTCCACGCCGGTTCAACCCAGCGGGGGTTGTGGGCGCGTTCCAGCAGTCTGGGCCCGAACGGTTCCTTCATCATCAGCTCCCACGGATACAGCTTGAAGATGGTGCTGATCATAAAGTTGTCCAGGTCCACGAACCGGTTTAAGTTGGGGTCCCAGCCGATGTCGGACATGTTGATGCCGATAGTCGTCCAGCCGGCCTGGCTGGCCACATCCCGCATGTAGGCCGCGGTCATCCAGTCCTCACCGGATTCCTCCACCTCCGAGTGCGCTACGTGGAGAGTGCTCATGCCGGTACGGAACTGCATCTTTTTCCACTGCCGGATCAGTGCTTCATGGATGCCGTTCCACTGGTCCGTTTCCGGAAAGACGTCCTGCAGCCAGAACCACTGGGCCACTGCCGCCTCGATTAGGCCGGTGGGGGTGTCTGCGTTGTACTCAAGCATCTTCGCCGGTCCGCCCTGGCCGTCGTAGATGAAGTCGAACCGGCCGTAAACATCAAAATCACCGGCCTGCAATGATGCAGCAGCCAGTTCCAGGGCCTGCGGACCGATACCAATGTCCCCCATGGCGCCGGTGGCCAGGAACCGCGCAGCCTCCAAGCACATTTTGTGCATGTCCTCGGCCGTTGCCTCGAGGGTCTCCACCTCGTCCATGGTGAATTCGTAGTAAGCGGCCTCGTTCCAGTACTCGATCCTGCGGCCGTCCGGCATGGTGGTGGTGGAGAAGACCAGGCCCTGTTCTTCAATCTTCCGTTTCCATCCGGGCCTGGGCTCGCTCAGCAACCTTTTCACGCTCAGCCCCCCGAGACTTTGCTGCCGCCGCCGCTGGTGCCGCTCTTTGCGGTGGTGCCGAATCCGCCACGGCTGACGGTACCGCCCTTGGTGCTGTAGCCGGTGGATGCCTTGGCGCCGCTGGGCACAGTCCGGGTGTAGTTCGGCGCCATGGACCGGTTTTGCCCGATGGCAGGCACGAAGGCGCCGCGTGAAAAGAAGTACCAGGCATAGATGCCGCCGCCACGCCCAGCGGAGCTGTTGCAGTTGGTGTCTTCCACGCGCTCGCCGGTTTCATCGTTGAAACAGACCTGGGCGTACTCCGGATCGTCCTGGTTGCTGGCCACGACGGCGGTGAGGGTGCCCGCGAGCAGCGCGGTGACACCGAGACCTACGACGACGGTCCGCCGTTGGGAGCGCTTCTTCCGTGTTGCCGCCTCTGCCTGCTTCTCCCGGTCCCGGGCAAAAGGATCCATCGGAGTGACTGGTTCATTGAGGAGTTCCGGGCGCAGTTCCGGTTTGGGTACCTGCCACGGAGGAGGCTTGGGGCTGTCCGAGGCGGGGCTGCCGTCCGGTGCGGCACCGGAACCGCGGGCCGGGCCTGGCTGCCGGCCGTCGCCTTGGGCTGGATTGTGCTTCGGATCCTTATTCGGGTCCATGGCGTCCCCCTCAGTTGTCCACATGAATTGGGCACAGCGCTGCACCCCCAATTGCAATCCTCAAATCAGCGTAGTCCCTGCAGCCCACCGCTGCGAGCAGGCACGGGAGAACTCCGCACGGCGGGAAAGCCAAGCCGGGGCGGTAAGGGATCCCTACACTGGTGCCATGGAAACTGCCGCTGTGCTCGCCGTCTGCCGTGTCCACCAGCTCCTGCCGGATGCCTCGAATGTGGGCGTGACCGCGATCGACAAGCGCTCGGTGGAGGGCCCGGTGAAGGTGCACAAGCTGGGCCTGCAGGGGGATATCCAGGCGAACCGCGTCCATCACGGCGGGCCGGACCAGGCTCTTTATGCCTATTCCCAGGCCGACGCCGACTACTGGGCGCGCGAACTTCAGCGGGACCTTCCGCCGGGAATCTTCGGGGAGAACCTGCGCGTTGCAGGGATCGAGGCAACCGGGGCCGTGATCGGCGAACGGTGGAAAATCGGCCTGGACGTGGAAGTGGAGGTGACTTCCCCGCGGACACCCTGCGCTACCTTCCAGCGCCGGCTGGCCGAGCCGCAATTCGCCAAACGGTTCACCGCTGAGGGCCGGGTGGGCGCGTACCTGCGTGTGCTGCGGGTGGGCACCATCCGGGCAGGGGACCAAATTCACCGGCTCTACGTCCCCGGGCACGGGGTCACCGTGCGCCAGTGGTTCCGGGAACCGGACCTGGAGTCCATGGAAGCGCTCCGTGACGCCGAGGCCGGCGGCGACATCCGCCTTCAGCAGCCTGAGTTCAGGCGGAAGTTCGCCCAGCTGGAGCGGCAGCTGGGCCGGTAGCTGTCCCGCCGCGCGGCTGGGGAGCAGGCGGTGTGCGCAAGCTCACCGCCGCCGTCGTGCCCTTAATTACCGCTGGGGCTGGCGGTGCCCTACACTTGAAATATCCCCCACTCCGGAAATCCCTTATTCCTGCCCAATTTTTGAGGCAGGACTGGCAAGTGTTGGGGCCCGCTAATGTGAAGCGGGCATTTTCATAGGGAGAGCCGGCTAAAGAAAACGCTGTACAGACTGCTGGGATAGCAGCCAAGAGATGCAGCGGGAAGTCCTGCCACGGGATTGCGAAAGCGCCGGACTTCTGTGACCGGCCGGTCAATGTACGCCCGGCACCCACGGCACACGTACTGCGGCTCCGCTCACCTCGGGTAGCGCCGCCTGGCCCCCTATGGATGAGGAACATTCTCCTATGCCCGAAAATCAAAACGACGACGCCACCTTCGAAGCGGCATCACCCGAAACCGCCGCCGTCGAATTCACCGAGGCCGCTGTTCCCGCAGCAGAGCCCGCCCCCGCAGCTTCCGGGGAAGCGCCTGCCGCCGCCGCAGCTTCCGTCGAAGCGCCTGCCGCCGCCGCAGCCGGCCCTGAGGACGAGGAAGACGCCGTAAAGTTCGCCGACCTCGGCATCGACGGCCGTGTCCTCGCAGCACTGCAGGACGTCGGCTACGAAAAGCCTTCGCCCATCCAGGCAGCAACCATCCCGCTGCTGCTGGAAGGCCGCGACGTGGTTGGCCTGGCACAGACCGGCACCGGTAAGACTGCAGCTTTCGCAGTACCGGCACTGTCCCGCCTGGCCGAGCTCCACGACCTCAACGGCCCGTCCCGCAAGACCCAGGCACTGGTTCTGGCCCCCACCCGTGAGCTCGCGCTTCAGGTGGCGGAAGCCTTCACCTCCTACGCCAAGCACATCGACGACTTCACCGTCCTGCCCGTGTACGGCGGTTCCGCTTACGGACCGCAGCTCGCCGGCCTGCGCCGCGGCGCACAGGTTGTTGTTGGTACCCCGGGCCGCGTGATTGACCACATCGCCAAGGGTTCCCTGGATCTTTCCGAACTTCAGTACCTGGTGCTGGACGAGGCCGACGAGATGCTGCGCATGGGCTTCGCCGAGGACGTGGAGCAGATCTTCCAGCAGACCCCGTCGGACCGCCAGGTAGCGCTGTTCTCGGCCACCATGCCGAGCCAGATCCGCCGCATGTCCAAGCAGTACCTGAACAACCCGGCTGAGATCGCCGTCAAGTCCAAGACCACCACCGGCGCCAACACCCGCCAGCGCTACCTGCAGGTCATGGGCCCGCACAAGCTCGATGCGATGACCCGCATCCTCGAGGTCGAAGAGTTCGACGGCGTCATCGCCTTCGTGCGCACCAAGATGGCTACCGAGGACCTGGCTGACAAGCTGAAGGCCCGCGGCTTCCAGGCAGCAGCGATCAACGGCGACATCCCGCAGCAGCAGCGTGAGCGCACTGTGGACGCGCTGAAGGAAGGCCGCATCGACATCCTCGTTGCTACCGACGTTGCCGCCCGCGGGCTCGACGTCGAGCGGATCAGCCACGTGATCAACTACGACATCCCGCACGACACCGAGTCCTACGTGCACCGCATTGGCCGCACCGGCCGTGCAGGCCGTTCCGGTGACGCCATTCTGTTTATGACGCCGCGCGAGAAGTACCTGCTGCGCTCCATCGAGAAGGCCACCCGCCAGCCGGTGGAGCAGATGCACCTGCCCACGGCCGAGACCGTGAACACGCTGCGCCTGGGCAAGTTCGCCGAGAAAATCACCGAGACCCTCGCCTCCGAGGATGTCGCCGCCTTCCGCGACCTCATTGCCTCCTACGAGGAAGAGCACAACGTACCGGCTGCGGAAATCGCTGCTGCCCTTGCCGTCATGGCGCAGGGCGGCCAGCCGCTGCTGGTGAAGGAACTGCCGGCGGCTCCCGAGTTCCAGAAGCGCGAACGGGCCAAGGACGGCTTCGGCTCACGTGGACCGACCCGCACGCTTACTGAGGGCAATGCCACCTACCGGATCGCCGTGGGACGCCGCCAGCGTGTCATGCCCGGTTCGATCGTGGGCGCCATCGCCAACGAAGGCGGCATCTCCTCGGCCCAGATCGGCGGTATCGATATCCGTTCGGACCACTCCCTCGTGGAGCTTCCGGCGGACCTGAGCCCAGAGCAGCTGCGTGCCCTGTCCCGCACCCGGATCGGCGGCGAGCTGATCCACCTTGAGCTGGACAACGGTCGCAAGCCCTCTGGCGAACGTGGCGCGTACCAGGGGAACCGCGGCGGTGACCGTGGCGGCAACTTCAAGGGCAACGGCGGGTTCAAGAAGGAATTCCGCAAGAACGACGGCGAACGTTCCTCCGCTGACCGCGGCGGCCGTTCGTACTCCGAGCGTTCCTTCGGGGCTGACAGCGGTTCCAGCCGCGGCCAGGCCAGCGACTCCCGCTTCGGCGGCCACGGCGACGGCTCCCGCAAGCCCCGCCACGGCAACGAGGGCGGTCAGCGCGACTTCAACCGCAAGGGCAAGTGGTAACCCGTCAGGTAGTCTGACGCGTTCTCCTGGTGGGCCGGCTTTCGAGCCGGCTCACCGGCGTTTAACCAGCCCGTTAGCGGACAGGTACCAGGCCTTCCGGTCAGCTCAGGTCGTAGCGCCCGTCCGAAACCTATGGGACGGTGTGTGCCTGAACACATTGATGCCTTCCACCGGGTCCAAAACCCCCGTGGCAGTCGGGGCCGCACTCGGCTCGAATAACAGAAACCCCAGTAATGGCGCGGAAAACAGGCCTGCCCAGGCGTGAAAAGCGGCTGCGGAGCAGTTGCCAAACCGCTGCAGGCGCCGATTTGTTGGGAGGAAAATCTTCCGGTAGAGTATTTACTCGTTGCCCCCCTAGCTCAGTGGTAGAGCGCGTTCTTGGTAAGAACGAGGTCACCGGATCGATTCCGGTGGGGGGCTCTGAATGAGGGCCTGTGTCAAGGCGGTTTTGACCGGCTTGACACAGGTTTTTCTCATTCGTGGCGGTGTAGCTCAGTTGGTTAGAGCGCACGACTCATAATCGTGAGGTCGGGAGATCGAGCCTCCCCACCGCTACAGGACAAGCCCCCGGATCCACTCAGGATCCGGGGGCTTTTCAGTTAATTGCCTCTAATTTTCACGCAGCAGGGCCTGTCCTTACCCGATTGGCTTCTTCCCTGCCGGTCCATGTAACGTTTAGGTCACCGGTCGGCGCACACGCCCGACGAAAGCGTTCTGAATGCTTTTGCGTGTGCTAGTCCCCAGGTGGCAGCGCCTTTTGTGCTCCACAGACCGTGACCAACTCCTGGCAGGACATCCCACGGAACCTGCCGTTCCGCACTTCCATGAAGAGGCTTAGTTTTCCATGCGCAGAAATACTCTGCTGGCCGCCGGCATGCTCTCCGTCCTACTCGCCACCTCGGCGTGTGCCGGAACCGGCGCACCCTATACGTCCGCACAACCATCTGCGGCCGGTGCCGGTCTTGAAGCCAGCTCCAGCACCTTGGCCGGAACATCGTCCTCCGAGGTAGGAACCTCCCAGCGTGCCGCAGCGGAAAGGGCCGCTGCGGAGAAGGCCAAACAAGCCGACGCAGCCGCCGCAGCCGAAAAGGCTACGGCAGCCGAGGCGGCGCGAAAGGCCGAGGCCGACGCCGCTGCAAAAAAGGTTGAGGCTGTCGCTGCCGCAAAGGCCAAGGACGCTGCCGCGCTGGAGCAGGCCGCGAACCGGGTGCCGGCAGTTGGCTCCGTTCCCGCCCCGTCTGCGGCCGCACCGGCAGCCCCAAAGCCGTCTGCGGCACCTGCGGTCCAGGCGTCGTCCTCCGAGCGCATCGTCACCACCGCCTACACCACCGCATACACCTGGTACGACAACACCCCGGCGGGATCGACTGCCATCAGCCACCCGGTACTGCACAAGACTGCAGGCGGCACCGGCACCTATGAGGACCCCATCACGATCGCCGTAGGGCACTCCCTTGCCACCGGCCAGGACGTGCTGGACTTCCCGGCCGGTACCCGGATCTACCTTCCGGACGTCCGCCGTTACTTCATTGTCGAGGACACCTGCGGGGACGGCAGAGAGCCGCAGGGCGGCCCCTGCCACCAGGGCGTCAATGTCCACGGCACGAACTCCACCATCTGGCTTGACATGTGGATCGGCGGTCAGAGTGTGAACGCCGACGCTGCCAACGCCTGCGCCAGCAAGGTGACCAACGTCAACACCGCCGTCTTCAACCCCGCAAACAACTACGCCGTGGCGCCGGGCGCCGGCGTCATCCACGACGGCAAGTGCGATGCGGGCTACGGAAATGCGCTCGTAAAGCAGTAGCAACAGGGCACCCGATGTCGGGTCTTACCGGGGGTCTCACGGGAGCCGGCGTTCATCCGCCGGCTCCCGTTCCTGTCTCCGGCCCCCGACAAGTGCTGCACCTGGCCCGCCACGATCCCGCCGCGCACGGAAGCGTGACAAGTCCAGTGATTCCCCGTAGTTTTGCCGCAACTCACGGATGAGGGAAGCGCATGGACTCCGACGCGGTCATGGTCCCGTTCAGATGGCTTGTGTCCGCCATTATGGTCGGCTTCCATGAAGGACTGGGCGCCGCTGGCATGCCGCCCGCCAGCGGTTGGACGTGGGCGCTGTCCATCGTCGGGCTGGTGCTGGTCATCCGCGCTGCCATGATTCCCGTGTTCCTCAAGCAGCTTGACGCGCAGCGGCGGATGCGGCTCCTGCAGCCGGATCTGAAGACACTGCAGGATAAGTACCAGGGCAAGACTGATCCGCTTTCCCGCCAGTCGATGGCGCAGGAGCAAATGGCTTTGTATAAGAGGCATGGCACCAACCCTTTTTCGGCATGCCTGCCCATGTTGATCCAGGTGCCTTTCTTTTTCGCGCTGTTCCAGGTTCTCTCCGGCATCAGTGCCCGGGCGAGGCAGGACGAGGGGATTGGTGCGATGGGCCATGACCAGGTGGTGCAGTTCGACCAATCGAGCATTTTCGGCGCTCCGTTGACTGCGTCCGTACTGCACGGAGGGGGTGATCCCGCGGCCGTCGCTGTGCTGACCGTCCTGATGATTCTGGCCATGACGGCGGCGCAGTTCATCACACAAAAGCTGGTCATGGCCCGGAACGTGCAGTCAGGCGTGGAGGCAAGCCCCTTCATGCGCCAGCAAAAGATGCTGCTGTACATCCTGCCGCTCATTTTTGGTGTGGGCGGTGTTCTCTTTCCCATCGGCGTCCTGGTCTATTGGACAGTCTCCAACGCCTGGACCATGGTTCAGCAGTTCCTTGTCCGGGACCGGCAGGCACCGAACAACACGTAGGTAAAGGGGGACCCGCAAGCTGCGGCCCTTACCAAGAGGCCCGCAGCCCGGGCAGAATTAGCCCATGGCCCGGCTCATCTACATCGGCATTGCCTCCCTTGATGGCTACGTGGCGGACAGCAGCGGCAACTTCGACTGGAGCGCCCCCGACGAAGAAGTCCATGCCTTCGTCAACGACCTCGAGCGCGACGCCGGCATTCACCTGTACGGGCGGCGCATGTACGAGGTCATGTCTGCCTGGGAAACCATGGGGGGCCCCGACGATCCGGCGGTGATTCAGGACTACGCCCGGATTTGGCGGAGGGCAGAGAAGGTGGTCTATTCAGCGTCGCTGGCAACCGCGGCCACTACGCGCACCCGCGTGGTGCGGACTTTCAATCCGGAAGCGGTGAGGGAGCTGAAGGCCAGTGCCAGCGGCATCATCAGCATTGGCGGCGCAACCTTGGCCGCCGCTGCGCTCCGGGCCGGACTGGTGGACGAGTGCGGAATCTTCCTTAACCCCGTAGCCGTCGGAGGCGGCCTGCGGTTCCTTCCCGACGGCCTGAAACTGCGGCTCGAACTGCAGGACGAACGGCGGTTTGGCAATGGAGTTGTGTACCTCAGCTACCGCATTAACTCCTGACTGCCGCCAGGAACTGACGCGCCGGGATGCGGCATCGGCCTGCCGGGGGAGCAGAATGGGCCCATGACCCGAATCGCAATCATCGGCGGCCACGGCAAAGTGGCCCTCCACCTGTCCACCCTGCTCACCGAAGAAGGCCACAGCGTCACGTCGTTTTTCCGCAACCCGGACCATGCGGACGACGTGGCGCGAACCGGTGCAACGCCGTCGGTCCTGGATATCGAGAATTCGACGACGGCGGCAATCGCCGAGGCGCTGCAAGGCAACGACGCCGTGGTTTGGTCCGCCGGCGCCGGTGGTGGAAACCCGGCCCGGACGTACGCGGTGGACCGGGACGCTGCCATCCGTTCCATGGACGCCGCAGCACAGGCCGGTGTGGACCGCTACGTGATGGTGTCCTACCTGGGAGCCCGCAAGGACCACGGCGTGCCGGAGGGCAACGCCTTCTTCGCCTATGCCGAAGCCAAAGCTGCCGCTGATGATCATCTTCGCGGCACCAACCTAGCCTGGACCATCCTCGGGCCGGGCACGTTGACGGACAAGCCCGGCACGGGCCTGATCACGGTGGATCCTGGTCCGGAGGAGGTAGACCGGGGAACGTCGCGCAGCAACACGGCCATCGTGGCAGCTGCCGTGCTGGACCTGCCGGACACGGCTGGCTGGATGATCAGCTTCTGCGACGGATCCCTGCCGGTAGCCGCCGCACTGGAGTCCTTTAGCTGACTGCCCCTCTAAGTGCAAGATCCAGGGAATTCTTTTCCACGTAGTCGAGGGCGGCCCGGACCGCGCCCACGGCCACGATGGAATCGCCCAGGGGTGATACCGCAACGCGCGGGGGCGTGGCGGTAAGGTCCTTCAGCTTCCGGGCGATCGGTTCCAGCAGCACGCCGGCGGAATTGGCCACGGCACCACCTATGACCACGAGCTCCGGGTTGAGCATCGTGGCCACTGCGCCGATAACCCGGGCCACCCTGTCTGCCAGGCGGTTAAGGATCTCCAACGCCACCGCATCCCCGGCAGCAGCGGCGGCAAAAACGTGCTCGGCCTCCACGACACCTGTCTGCAAGTGTTGGCGAAGGGTGGTCCTGGCGTCTCCAGCCAGAGCCTCGGCAGCCCAGGCCCTGGCAAGGCTTGCGATGCCGAACGTGTCACCCACGCCCCGGACCTGTTCCAGGAATGCGAGCTCGCCCGCGCCGCCGCGGCTGCCGTGCAGCAGCCGCCCGCCGTCTAGCATCCCTGCACCCAAGCGTTCGCTGGCAAGAATAACGACGACGTCCTGGACTCCCGCGGCCGCGCCCCGCCACCGGTCACCAAGGGCAGCAAGGTTGGCGTCATTCTCCAGCAGCACCGTCCAGCCGTGCCGCGCCCGCAGTGCCGACTTCAGGCCAACGTCGAACAGGCCCCAGAAATGCTGGGCCACCAGAACGTCCCCGTTGCGGTCCACCGGGGCGGCGATGCCGGCGGCCGCGGCAAGGACGAACCCGGGGGAGGCGCCTGCTGTGTCCAGGGCCGCCAAGGCCGCGCGGTCAATGACGGAGACGCGTTCCTCCGCCGTTATTTCCGCCTCGGCGAACGGCAGGCTTGACCTGCCCAGGGTGTTTCCCCGGAGATCTGACACCACCACTGTTGCCTTGGAGATGCCAACGTCCATTCCCAGCACCACCCCGGCCCGCTCATTGAGCTCGAAGCGCCGGGCGGGCCGTCCCTTTTGGTACCCGCCAAAAGCCCGCTGGTTTTCCAGCTCCCGGATCCAGCCGCGTTCCTTCAGGTCTTCACACACTGCAATGGCTGTGGCCCGCGTCAGGCCTGTTGCTTCCATGACCTCTGTAACGGTCACGTCCGAGGAGGAGCGCATGAACTCGAGCACCGAGCCGGCGCTGACCCTGCGCAGCAGCTGGGGAGTTGCCGGGGCGGTGTCGGCCATGGGTGTTGACCTTTCCGTGTATTGCGCCAGATAATGATCAGGAAACTAAATTTAGAACCAAAATAAATATAGCCGACAAGACGCAAAGGATCACCCCTTGTCCACCACCGCCACCCTGGCAACCCTTTCCGATTCCGACCGCCTGGCCGATCCGAACTGGTGGCGCCAGGCCTCCGTGTACCAGATCTACCCGCGGAGCTTCGCGGACTCCAATGGTGATGGCATTGGCGACCTCAAGGGCATCACCTCCAAGGTTTCGTACCTGAAATCGCTGGGCATCGACGCCGTCTGGCTGAGCCCGTTCTACCCCTCGGCACTGGCCGACGGCGGCTACGACGTGGACGACTACCGCGACGTCGACCCCAAGCTGGGAACGTTGGCGGACTTCGACGAGATGGCCGACGCGCTGCACGCGGCCGGCATCAAGCTCATCGCCGACATCGTCCCCAACCACTCCTCGGACCGGCACCAGTGGTTCAAGGAGGCGCTTGCCTCACCCAAGGGGTCGGCTGCCCGGGACCGCTACATCTTCCGTGACGGCAAGGGCCCGAACGGCGAGTTCCCGCCGTCGGACTGGGACTCAGTGTTCGGCGGCCCTGCCTGGGAGCGCATCACTGAACCGGACGGCACCCCCGGCCAGTGGTACATGCACATCTTCGCCAAGGAGCAGCCGGACCTGAACTGGTCCAACCGCGAAATCCGCGAGGACTTCCTCAAGACCCTGCGCTTCTGGTCCGACCGGGGCGTCGACGGTTTCCGGGTGGACGTGGCCCACGCCCTGACCAAGGACCTCACCGAGCCGTTGCTGTCCAAGCTGGAACTGAGCGCGGCCAACACCGGCGTGGACGGATTCGACGACGGCACCCACCCCTTCTGGGACCGCGACGAGGTCCACGAGATCTACGCCGAATGGCGTGAGGTGTTCAACGAGTACAACCCGCCCCGTACCGCCGTCGCGGAGGCCTGGGTCCACGCCACCCGCCGCGCCCGTTACGCCAGCCCCCAGGGCCTCGGCCAGGCCTTCAACTTCGACCTGCTGCAGGCCGATTTCGACGCCGGGGAGTACCGGGAAATCATCACCCGGAACCTCGCCGAGGCAGCGGCCACCGGCGCCTCCTCCACCTGGGTCTTCTCCAACCACGACGTAGTCCGCCACGCCACTCGGTACGGACTTCCCCAGGTGTCCAGGGGCAAGGCAGGCACCAAGGGCCAGGACGGCAAGGACTGGCTCCTCGCCGGCGGCCCCGCCGAGGAGCTCAACGTGGAGCTCGGTGAACGCCGTGCCCGCGCGGCGACCCTCTTGATGCTGGCCGTCCCCGGCTCCGCCTACCTGTACCAGGGCGAGGAACTCGGCCTTCAGGAAGTCGCCGACATCCCGGAGTCCGAGCGGCAGGACCCGTCCTTCTTCCGCAACAAGGGCGTGGAAATCGGGCGCGACGGCTGCCGCGTGCCGCTGCCCTGGAAGGTGGAAGGAACCTCCTTCGGCTTCGGCGACGGCGGGGCACACCTGCCCCAGCCGGACTGGTTCAGCAAGTACGCGGTGGAGGCCCAGAACGGTACCTCGGGCTCCACGCTGGAGCTCTATCGTGCAGCCCTGAAGCTGCGCCGCGAATTGCAGACCGACGAAGAGCTCGAATGGGTAGAAACCGGCACCCCGGACGTCCTGCACTTCCGCCGGCCCAACGGCTGGCAGTCAGTGACCAACTTCGGTGACAGCGCCGTCGACCTTCCGGCCGGCAAGGTGCTGGTCAGCAGCGCTCCCCTCGAGGACGGGAAACTGCCCGCGAACACCACCGCATGGCTGCGCTGACCCCCCGTCGCTGTCCGGCGGGGCGGCCGGCCTAATGCAGGAACTGATTTACGGCTGCATGGGCCTGGGCGGCAGCTGGTCCGACGAGCCGCATGCCGGCGAGCATGTGGACGAGGCCGCTGCCGCCGTCGAGGCCGCACTGGATGCGGGAATCACGCTGTTTGACCACGCAGACATCTACCGGAGCGGCAAGTCGGAGGCTGTCTTCGGGGAGGTGCTGGCGGCCAGCCCCGGGCTCCGGGACCGCGTCCGGCTGCAGACCAAGTGCGGCATCAGGTTGAACGAGCGCGGGCTGCAGACGCACTACGACCTCAGCCGGGAAGCCATCCTCGGGCGCGTCAACGAGAGCCTCAAACGGCTGCGGACCGACTACGTGGACATCCTCATGCTGCACCGCCCGGACCCGCTGGCGGACCCCGCTGAGGTGGCCGCCGCCGTCGGGCAGCTCACGGCGGAAGGCAAGGTCCGGCAACTGGGTGTCTCCAACATGTCCGGGGCGCAGATCCAGGCGCTGCAGGACCGGCTGGAAACCCCGGTGGTGGCAAACCAGCTGGAAATGAGCCTGTTCAAACGGGCATGGCTGGAAAGCCAGGTGCTGGTCAACCATGCCGAGCACCTGGACTACAGCTTTCCGCACGGCACGCTGGAGTACTGCATACGCCATTCGGTCACCCTGCAGGCCTACGGTTCCCTGGCGCGCGGCCTCTATACCGGGGCGGAACCGGACAGCCTGACGTCGGCAGAAGCCGCCACCGCAGAACTGGTTGCGGAACTGGCAGGGCGGTACGGCAGTTCGGGTGAAGCAGTCCTGCTCGGATGGCTTATGAAGCACCCGGCAGGGATCTCGCCGGTGATCGGAACGGTTAACCCGGCCCGGATCCGTAACTGTGCTGATGCTGCCCAAGTGGCACAGGCCATGAGCCGGGCCGAGTGGTACCGCCTGTGGGTGACGGCACGGGGCAACAACATCCCCTGACTTCCCCCCAACCTGCCGGCAGCAAGGGCCGTAATGTCGCCGCACAACGGCCCTTGCTGCTGCCTGCATTCACGCCGGTTACAGTCATGTCCCGTTTAGTTCGTATTGAACCTCACAACGGGGCCCTTTTCTTGGCCTTGCCGCTTGCCGGGCGGATACGGTAGATACATGACGTCTACCATCGCCACCGAGACCGTAAGGCCGGAACGCAATATCCCAGCAGAAATCGCCCGCTCTTGGCTCCTCGTGAATGCCATGAAGACCGAGCTTTTTGACCAGTCGGCCGTGTCCCGCGCCGATTCGATCATCCTGGATATTGAAGATGCCGTGGACCCCTCGCAGAAGGACCAGGCCCGGGACAACGTGGTTAACTGGCTGACTGCCGGCGGCAAGGCCTGGGTCCGGATCAACGATGCCACCAGCCCCTTCTGGGCCGCCGACCTCGCCGGCCTGCGCGGCACCCCGGGCCTCCTCGGCGTCATGCTCGCCAAGACCGAATCCGCGGACCAGGTCACTGAAAGCTTCCACCGCATGGACGGCAAGACCCCCGTTATCCCGCTGGTGGAGTCCGCCATCGGCATCGAGGAAGCCAACAACATCGCCAAAGCCCAGGGCGCTTTCCGCCTGGCCTTCGGCTCCGGCGACTTCCGCCGCGACACCGGCATGGCCGCCACTGCCGAGGCCATGGCCTACCCGCGCGCCAAGCTCGTTGTAGCCAGCCGCGTCGGCAACCTTCCTGGCCCCATTGATGGCCCCACCGTGGGCACCAACCACCCCATTTTGCGCGAGCAGACCGGCATCACGGTGATGATGGGCATGACCGGCAAACTGTGCCTGGCCATCGATCAGACCCCCGTCATCAACGAGGTCATCAGCCCCACGCCATCGGACGTCGCCTGGGCCACGGACTTCATGGCCGACTTCGAAGCCAACGGCCGCGTCATCCGTGACGGCTCGGACCTGCCCCGCCTTGGCCGCGCCGAGAAGATCATGAAGCTCGCGGTAGCCTTCGGGGTGCAGCCCGCGCTCTAGCACCCGCATGTTTCCAGGAGACCCCGTGACCGGTACCCGCTATCCGGTCCACGGGGTTTCCTGGTCTGCGCCCTGAAGCTCCGGGCGGCAGCGGACCTTCCCTGTCCTGCGGGTTGAGGGCCACTGCCTTGACCGTCCCGGCCCTGGTCCGACTTGTGCCCCGGGCAGGCCGGTAGACTGGCACGGTGCTGAACGAATTCTGGGCCACTGCGCCAACCCGCTACAAAATCCTGGTCTTCAGCGCGATGGGACTGATCGCCGTCGGCATCATCCTCAACCTGGCAGGAAACACCAGCGGAAACCAGGCACTGGCCGTGGCCTCATTGCCGTTGATCGGGCTGGGACTTGTCCTGCACATTGCCGGAATCGTGGTCCGCGGCCAGGCCATCCGGAAGAACCTTCGCCGGTAATTTTTCGGGCCGCTTCGGAGGCTGACGATAGGCTTGAGCCCATGACTATCAATCCGGACCTGCAGGGCCGAAGCTACCCTGCCGCAGAGGTGTACGACGTTGGCCGCGAAAAGATCCGCGAGTTCGCCCGTGCCGTGAAGGCCACCCATCCTGCACACTTCGACGTCGACGCCGCCAAGGCCCTGGGCCACTCCGACCTGGTTGCCCCGCCGACGTTCGCCATCATCATTGCCCAGCGCGCAGACGCCCAGCTCATCGAGGACCCGGAAGCCGGCATCGACTTTTCCCGGGTGGTCCATGCTGACCAGCGTTTCACCCACCACCGGCCCATTCTCGCCGGTGACCGCCTGGTGGCGGAACTCCACGTGGACGGCGTCCGCGCCATGGGCGGGGGAGCCATGATCACCACGCGCTCGGAAATCTTCGCGCTCCTCGGGGACGAATCACGGGAGCCGGTCACCACCACCACGTCATCCATCCTGGTCCGCGGAGAGGGACAGTAACCATGAACCTCAGCATTCACGAACTAAGCCCCGGCCAGGAGATCGGCAGCCGTACCATCGAGGTCACCCGTACTGACCTGGTCAAGTACGCCGGTGCTTCCGGGGACTTCAACCCCATCCATTGGAACGAGGCATTCGCCACCGGCGTGGAGCTGCCCGGCGTCATCGCACACGGCATGTTCACCATGGGCTCCGCCGTGCAGCTGGTCAGCGACTGGGCAGGCGACCCGGCCGCCGTTGTCGACTTCCAGACCCGCTTCACCAAGCCCGTGCTGGTCACGGACACCACCGGAACCGAAGAGCCCGGCGCCACCATCGAGGTGAGCGGCCTTATCGGCAAACTCGACGCCGAGGCCAACACGGCGCGTGTCGACCTCACCGTTATCTCGGTGGGCCAGAAAGTGCTGATGAAAGCCCAGGCAGTGGTCCGGCTCAGCTGAGCCGGGAAAGCGTGGCCTGACTTTCCCGATAGGGTTGTTTGGTGACTTCCACTCTCCTTTCCCAGCTGACCACGGCCGCCGTCGGGGGCCCGGCCGGCGCCTTCATTGAGGCCCGGACCGAGGCGGAGATTATCGACGCCGTGCGCACTGCGGATGCGGCCGGCGAGCCGCTGCTGATCCTTGGCGGCGGGTCCAACCTGCTCATTTCCGACGACGGGTTCCCCGGGACCGTCGTGAGGATTGCCTCGGAAGGGTTCACCGTCAACGCGGAGGACTCCTGCGGCGGGGTCGCGGTGGTAGTGCAGGCCGGGCACAACTGGGACAAGCTGGTGGAGCATGCGGTCCTGCACGCATGGTCCGGGATCGAGGCCCTCGCCGGTATTCCGGGCTCAACCGGAGCAACACCGGTCCAGAACGTGGGCGCTTACGGTTCTGATGTTTCCCAAACCATCGCCGCCGTCCGCACCTGGGACCGCGAGCGTAACGCCGTGAAGACCTTCACCAACTCCGAGCTGAAGTTCGGCTACCGGGACTCCATCCTTAAACAGACCACCGTCAACGGCTCACCCCGGTACGTGGTGCTGACTGTGGAGTTCCAGCTCCCGCTGGGCCGGATGAGCGCTCCCATCCGGTATGCCGAGCTCGCACGGTCGCTGGGCGTGGAGCAGGGCAAGCGAGCCTACTCCACGGACGTGCGCAGGGAGGTGCTGCGGCTGCGCTCTTCCAAGGGGATGGTGTGGGATGCCGAGGACCGGGACACGTACTCCACCGGTTCATTTTTCACCAACCCCATCGTCCCGGCCGACGTTGCCGCCGCCCTCCCGGAGGGCGCACCGCGCTACCCGGCGGGCAAGGACGGGCTAGTGAAGCTCTCCGCCGCGTGGCTGATCGACCAGGCCGGCTTCAGCAAGGGCTTCGGCCTGGAGCCGGGCAGCGTCAGCGGGGGCCGCGCTTCCCTGTCCACCAAGCACACTCTGGCCATCACCAACCGCGGCTCGGCCAGCGCGGCGGACGTGGTAGCGGTGGCCCGCGAAGTGCGGGCCGGCGTCGAACGCCGTTTTGGAATCAAACTGCACCCGGAGCCGTTGCTTATCGGCCTGGAGCTGTAGCCCCCGCTTCCCCATGTCCCGCAGACCCGCCCGGAGCCTAGGATGGGCCCATGGCTGCGAGGGTGGGGAAACGACTTGACCGCCGGACCATGGGCAGGCTGCGGCTGGCATCCCAGAGACTGGTGCCGGTTCCAGCCCCTGCACCGGGGTTAGCGCGGGATGACACCGTCTCCGTCGCCGGGACAGTCCGCTGGATGACCGCGATGCAGGCGCAGGACCTGCAGGCCGCTTTCTGGGCCGTGGGTGTGAGGGTTCCCGGAGCTGGATTGGGGGATGTGCGGTCCGCGCTCGATTCCGGCGCCGTGGTGCGGTCGTGGCCGATGCGGGGCACCTTGCATCTTGTGGCGCCGGAGGACCTGCGGTGGATGCTGGACCTTACTGCCGAGCGGCTCACCCGGGGTATCGCCGCCAGGCACCGCGAACTTGGGATTACGTGGCCGGATATTGAGAAGTGCCGCGACCTTGCGCTGGAACGGATCGCGGCTGGCGGAGCAGCGAGCCGTTCGGAGCTTTTCACCGCTTTTGAGGCCGCAGGGCAGGCCACCACCGGGCAGCGCGGAATCCATATCCTGGGGACATTGTGCCGGCATGGCTGGCTTGTGCAGGGGCCGCTGGCCGGGAACCAGCAACTGCTCGTGGGCTTCGAGAGCTGGATTCCTGTCTCCCGCCGGCTGGAGCGGCAGGAGGCCGTTGTGGAGTTCCTGCTGCGCTATTTCCGGAGCCACGGACCCGCCACCATCCGCGACTTCGCCTGGTGGACGCAGATTCCCCTGACGGAGGTGCGGGCGGCGCTCAAGGAGATCCAGGGCCAGCTGGTAAAGCTCGACTTCGAGGGCACGGGCTACTGGCTGTCCCCGGAGACAGCGTCACTGCTCGACGGCGGCGTGCCTGGACAGCGGTCGGTTCTCCTGCTTCCCGGCTTCGACGAGTTTGTGCTTGGCTACACGGACCGAAACCTTGTCCTGGCACCCGAGCACGCGAACAGGATTGTTCCCGGCGGCAACGGCGTCTTCAAGAAGACCGTGGTGGCCGGGGGAGAGGTGACGGGCACCTGGGCGCGGGAAGGCGCAGGCCAGCGAGCCGTCGTCGTGCCTCAGCTGTTCGATGAAACAAAGCCCCTGGGGGCCACCGCCCGTGCTGCTTTCGCCCGCGCCGCCCGGCGGTACCTGGAGTTCCTGGACTCATGACCCGTGCCGCAGGGACACTGCCCAGGGACACAAAAGCGGCCCTGCCCACCAGGGGCAGGGCCGCCAGTGCAGCAAACTGGGGGATTACAGGTTCCCAGTGGCGATGTTGAGCATGCGGCGCAAAGGCTCGGCGGCGCCCCAGAGGAGCTGGTCGCCAACGGTGAAGGCGCTGATGTAGTTCGGGCCCATCTCCATCTTGCGGATTCGGCCCACAGGGATGTCCAGGGTGCCGGAAGCTGCCACCGGGGTGAGCTCCGCCATTGAAGCTTCCTTGGTGTTGGGAACCACTTTGGCCCACTCGTTGTCCTCGGCCAGGAGCTTTTCAATCTCGGCGACCGGCAGGTCCTCGCGGAGCTTGAGGGTGAGGGCCTGGGAGTGGGAGCGCATGGCACCGATCCGGACGCAAAGGCCATCCATGATGACGCGGTTTTCCTCGGAGGTGCCCAGGATCTTGTTGGTCTCAACCCCGGCCTTCCACTCTTCCTTGGACTGTCCGTTGCCCAGGTCGGCGTCGATCCAGGGAATCAGCGAGCCGGCCAGCGGCACGCCGAACTGGGTGGCGTCGATGCCGGTGCGCTGGTGGGCCAGGACTTTGCGGTCGATGTCCAGGATGGCCGACGCCGGATCCTGCAGTTCCGTGCTGACCTCGGCGCTGAGCGTGCCGAACTGGCTCAGGAGTTCGCGCATGTGCCGGGCACCGCCCCCGGAGGCTGCCTG
Source organism: Arthrobacter sp. sptzw32 (assembly GCF_059089735.1). Taxonomy (NCBI): domain Bacteria; kingdom Bacillati; phylum Actinomycetota; class Actinomycetes; order Micrococcales; family Micrococcaceae; genus Arthrobacter; species Arthrobacter sp. sptzw32. Next base: position 143,241 of record NZ_JBNHEZ010000001.1, read on the forward strand.
GTAGGTCATGGAGGTGCCCCACTCGACCAGGCCGTTCTTGAACAGGCCGCCGAAGCCCATGAGCATGCAGGAGACGGTGCAGTTGCCGCCGATGAAGTCCTTGGTGCCGTTGACCAGGCCCTTGTCAATGACGTCGCGGTTGATGGGGTCCAGCACGATGATCGAGTCGTCGTTCATGCGCAGGGTGGAGGCGGCGTCGATCCAAAGGCCGTCCCAGCCGCGGGCGCGCAGTTCGCCGTGGACCTGCTTGGTGTAGTCGCCGCCCTGGGCAGTGACGATAATGGGCAGCTTCGCCAGGGTGTCCACATCGAATGCGTTCTCGAGCTTGCCGGCGCCTTCAGCGAAGGAGGGGGCGGCTCCTCCCGCGTTGGACGTGGAGAAGAACACCGGGTTGATGTTGGCGAAGTCGCCCTCGTCCTGCATGCGCTGCATGAGGACGGAACCGACCATGCCGCGCCATCCGACCAGGCCGACGGAAGGGGTAGCTGCTGTAGTCATCCGTCCAGTTTAGTCGCCGGTACCGGCACGGCGCAGTCGGTTACGTCACTCCCCGGCTGGCACACGTGACGACGCCGGCACGCGGCCCGGGATCAGTCCGCATGACCTGCCCATGCGCCTTGGCCGCGTTCGGCTAGCTCCGCTTGGACTCCTCGAGCACGGCGGCTTTCCTGGCGCGGAGCGCGTAGAACGCCCCGAAGGCGAACACCTGCGTCACCACCACCAGCACGATCGCGCCGGCGATCTTGTTGCCGCCCAGGATCATGGTGAACCCCACGATGGCGGACAGCAGCGCCAGAAGGGGGAGCAGCATGTAGCCCAGCACAAATAGGGTTTCCGGTTTCTTCAACATGCCTAACCCTCAGTCCTCGACCATTTCGTAAAGCGGTAGCGTGTCCCGTTGATGCCCGTCAGCCAGCCGTCCGGGGGAACGGAGGCCGCCGCTCCCCAACTGGTGCCCAGTTCCGGAGCGAACGTGTCGCCGTCGGCATCGACGTCGATGGTGGTGACCACCGCGACGTTGGCAAGCTCCGTGGACTGACGGAATATCTCTCCGCCGCCCAGGATCCACACGGTTTCGCCTCCGTCGACGAACTGGGACTCCAGCAGGGCGTCGTCAAGGGAAGGGACCACGACGGCGCCCTCCGCCTCGGGCGTGTCCGCCCAGTTTTTCTGCCGGGTGATCACGATGTTGGTCCGCCCGGGCAGGGGCCGGTACTTTTCCGGAAAGGACAGCCAGGTTTTGCGGCCCATCACCACCGGGTGGCCCATCGTGAGCCGGTTGAAGTGCTTGAGGTCCTCAGGCAGGTGCCAGGGCATGTCCCCGTCCTTGCCGATGACGCCGTCAGGGGTCTGCGCCCACACCAGGCCCACGCCGGTCACCGATGCGGCCAGTTCCTCCGTAAAGGACTGCGGGTCCGTGAAGTTTTCGGTGCTCATACGGCGATCGGTGCCTTGATCGTGGGGTGATGCTTGTAACCCACCACTTCGAAGTCCTCCAGCGTGTAGTCGAAGATCGACGCCGGTTTCCGGATGATCTTCAGCTGCGGGTACTCGTACGGCTCCCGCTCCAGCTGCTTGAGGACCTGGTCCATGTGGTTCTCGTAGATGTGGACGTCGCCGCCGGTCCAGACGAACTCGCCGGGTTCGAGCCCCACCTGCTGGGCCACCATGCAGGTGAGCAGTGCGTAGGAGGCGATGTTGAACGGCACACCCAGGAACATGTCCGCGGAGCGCTGGTAAAGCTGGCAGGACAGCTTGCCGTCCGCAACGTAGAACTGGAAGAACGCATGGCACGGAGGCAGGGCCATGTCGTGCAGTTCGGAAACATTCCACGCGGACACGATGTGGCGGCGGGAATCCGGGTTGGACCGGAGGTTCTCCACCAGCTCGGCAATCTGGTCGATATGCCCGCCGTCCGGGGTGGGCCAACTGCGCCACTGGACGCCGTAGACCGGCCCCAGCTCGCCGTCGGCGTCAGCCCACTCGTTCCAGATGGTGACGCCCTGGTCCTGCATCCACTTCACGTTCGTCTCGCCACGCAGGAACCACAGGAGTTCCACCGCGACTGACTTGAAATGCACCCGCTTGGTGGTGATCAGCGGGAAGCTCTTACCCAGGTCAAAGCGCAATTGGCGCCCGAAAACGCTGGTGGTTCCTGTCCCGGTGCGGTCCGATTTGTGCGTGCCGGAAGCCAGGACATCGCGCAGGAGGTCTTCATAAGGCGTTGGGATGCTCACGGCCCAAGTGTACTTTGCTCGATCACCGCGGCGCCCAAACGGCTCAGTCGTCGAAGGGCTTGAACTGCTCCACGGCAACAATCCGGTTGGCTCCGAGGGCCACATGGCACACCACCAGTTCCCCGGGGGACAGGTAGGGTTCCTCGGCGGGCAGGAGGGCGGCAAGGTGCGCGGGCATGTGTTTTGCCAGTTGCCCGAACACAGTGGGCAGCGCCGGACGGTGGGTGCAGACCGCTACCGCCCGCTGCCTCTCGAGAAGGGCCTCGATGACTGCCGCTGTCTTCTTGGGGCTCCGCTCGTGCCGGTGTTCGGTTAGCGCTTCCGCCAGTTTGACCTTGGCGCCGGTTGCCTTCGCATACGGCGCAACGGTCGCGACACAGCGCAGCCACGGGCTGGTGACCACACGTGGCGGCTTCCACGCCTGAAGCAGCCGGCCCACAGCCTGGGCCTGGCGCATCCCGGTGGCAGCGAGCGGCCGCTCGCCTTCTGCCTTGCTCCAGGACGAGCGCGGCTTTGCCTTTGCGTGGCGGACCACCAGCAGGGGCCAGGTGTTCAGCTCCCCCCGCTCGTGGGCATCCCGCAGGTAATCCAAGGGCTCGACGTCGGAGGGGTTGGACAGCAGCCGGGCGGCCTTTTCCGGGGTGCACCACATCACGCTGTCCACCTCTTTCCCGTCCGGGACCAACCTGTCGCCGTTGACCTTGACCGCCCAGTAATGGACCACCTTCAGCCCGCTGGCCACGTGGTAGTGGATCGGCGGCAGCGGTATGCCCAGGGCGGCGGTGAGCCCAACCTCCTCGAACACTTCGCGGATGGCGCATTCGGGGATGGTCTCGCCGTCGTCGATCTTGCCTTTCGGCCAGGACCAGTCGTCGTAACGGGGGCGGTGGATCAGCAGTACCTCAAGCCTGTCCTTGTTGAGGCGCCACGGCAGTGCCCCGGCAGCCGTGACGGCTACCGGTTCACCGGGGTGGTCTGTCTGGTCTGCTACGAGTGCGTCGCTCGACAAAACTGCAGCCCTTACCGTCGGCTCAGGCTGCGCTGCCGCGGCCGTGACGCCAGCAGGAAGGACTGGACGTCCTCCAGTGGCCTGCCGTCATCGGCGAGGTGGTGTCGGGACCAGTTCCCTCCGTTGTCCAGGTGCCAGCTTGCAGTTTCCGGAGCCATATAGCGGCGCAACAGGTCCTGCACGTAGTTGATGTCATCAAAGGCGCTCAACTGGACCAGGGCCTCCACCCGGCGGTCCAGGTTGCGGTGCATCATATCTGCTGAGCCGATGTACACCACCGGGTTCCCGCCGTTTGCGAACGCGAACACACGGGAGTGCTCCAGGAACCTGCCCAGGACGGAACGGACCGTGATGTTGTCGCTGAGTCCGGGCACGCCCGGGCGCAGCGAGCAGATGCCGCGGACAATGACATCCACCTTCACCCCGGCCTGGGATGCGCGGTACAGGGAATCGATGATGGCCTCGTCCACCATGGAGTTGACCTTGATCTGGACGCGGGCGGGGAGGCCGGCGCGGGCGTTCCGGATCTCGGTTTCGATCCGGTCAATCAGCCCGGAACGCACCGAGCGCGGAGCGACCAGAAGCCGTTTGAAGGTTGACTTGGGCGCATAACCGGAGAGTTGGTTGAAGAGCTTGGAAAGGTCCTCGCCCACCTGGTCGTTGGCCGTGAGGAGGCCCAGGTCCTCGTAGTAGCGGGCGGTGCGGGGGTGGTAGTTGCCCGTGCCGATGTGGCAGTACCGCCGCAGCCCGTCCACTTCCTGGCGCACCACCAGTGACAACTTGCAGTGTGTTTTAAGGCCCACGATGCCGTACACCACGTGCACGCCGGCCTGCTCAAGCTTGCGGGCCCAGGAGATGTTTGCCTGCTCATCAAACCTGGCCTTGATTTCCACCAGGGCCAGGACCTGCTTGCCGGCCTCGGCGGCATCAATAAGGGCATCCACAATGGGGGAGTCACCTGAGGTGCGGTACAGGGTCTGCTTGATGGCCTGGACCTTGGGGTCTGCCGCCGCCTGCTCCAAAAAGGCCTGCACGGAAGTGGAGAACGAGTCGTAGGGGTGGTGGAGCAGGATGTCCCGGCGGCGCATGGCCGCGAAGACGTTGGCCGCCTTGGACGTCTCGGACTCGTTCAGGTACCGGGAGGTATGCGGAACGTGCTTGGGGTAGTGCAGGTCCGCCCGGTCGATGCCCGCGATGACCGAAAGGCCCCGAAGGTCCAGCGGGGCCGGGACCGAGTAGACCTCGGACTCCTCAACGCCCAGTTCGCGGATCAGCAGTGCCCGGATGTTGGGGTTGATGTCGTTGGTGACCTCGAGCCGGACCGGCGGGCCGAACCGGCGGCGAAGCAGTTCCTTTTCGAGCGCCTGCAGGAGGTTCTCGGCGTCGTCCTCTTCAACCTCCACGTCCTCGTTCCTGGTTACCCGGAACGTATGGTGCTCAAGGACCTCCATTCCGGCGAACAGCTTGTCCAGGTGGACGGCGATGACTTCCTCAAGGGCGATGAAGCGCGCCACCCGGCCCGCCACCGCACCGGCGCGCGGTCCGTCGATGGAGATCAGCCGGGGCAGCTGGTCCGGGACCTTGACGCGGGCGAACAGTTCCTTGTCGCTGACAGGGTTCCTGACCACGACGGCCAGGTTCAGCGACAGGCCCGAAATGTAGGGGAAGGGGTGTGCCGGGTCCACCGCCAAAGGCGTCAGGATGGGGAAGACCTTTTCGGCAAACATCTGGCTGAGCTGCTGCTTGGCCGCGTCGTCGAGTTCGTCCCAGTGCATCAGGTGGATGTGCTCGTAGGCCAGGGCCGGACGGATCTGTTCCGCGAAGACCTGCGCGTGGCGCTGCTGGAGCCGGTGGGCTTCCTCACCGATTTTTTCCAGCACCTCCACCGGGCTCAAACCCGCCGGGGAGGGGACGGCAAGGCCGGTGGCGATGCGCCGCTTCAGGCCTGCGACGCGGACCATAAAGAACTCGTCCAGGTTGGACGCGAAGATGGAGAGGAAGCCAACCCTTTCCAGCAGGTGCAGGGAGGCATCTTCGGCCAGTTCAAGGACACGGGAGTTGAAGCTGAGCCAGCTCAGTTCCCGGTCCAGGAAGCGGTCCGGCCGGATATCGCCCTCCGGTTCCAGGTTGGGCGCGAAATCGGGGATGTCGATCCGGTCCTGCGTGGCCCGCGACGCCGGAACCTCCGAGGAGCCGAATCGGGCGCGCACGGGAATAGGAACCTCTTGGGACGTGGCTGCTCCGGAAGGTTCCGGGTTCATGGCATCTCCTTTACCTGGCGCTTCAATGCGGCCGTATCCGGCCTGCGCGGTTCTGTTTCAACCATACAAGCAATCAGTAGGCAGGAACCCTAGGTTTGGCGCCGCAGGGCCCTTGCGTTAGGGAATGGGCTGGCCCGCTGCCGGACCGTACATCACATCCATGTCCCAGCGGGTGAAACCCAGCCGCCTGTACAGGGAGACTGCGGGAGCGTTGTCGGCGTCGACGTACAGCATGACGGCGTGCAGCCCCAGGTTTTGGAGGTATCCAATGCCGGCCACCGTGAGGGCCTTGCCCAGGCCTGAACCCTGGGCTTCGGGGGTAACGCCCACCACGTAGATTTCACCGATCGGGGGGTGGGAGCCGTGGGCCGGATGCACCTTGGTCCAGTGGTATCCGAGCAGCCTGCCGTCCCCGTTCACAGCCAGGAGGAAACCGGCGGGGTCAAACCATTCCTCGGCCATCCGGGCGTCAAGGTCGGCGCGGGTGAGGCTGCCCTGCTCGGGGTGGTGGGCGAACGCGGCACGGTTGGCAGCCAGCCAGTCGTCCTCATCCTGGCCGGGCACAAACGCCCGGATGGACACACCCTCCGGAAGGACGACGGCGGGAAGGTCCGCCGCTGCCGTCGTCATCCGCATCTTCCAGAGCTCGCGCACGGGCACGAAGCCGTAGCGGGCGGCGAGGTCCGCGGCTGCCTCGTGATTTCCGTGGGACCAGGCTTTCAGTCCCTGGAGCCCGCGCCGATCTTGAAGGGCGCCCACAAGACGGTCGGCGACGCCCTGGTTGCGGTAATTGGGATGGACGGCGATTTCCACCACGCCGCTGCCGTCCGGTTCTTCAACTACGGCGGCGAACCCTGCAAGGTCCTGTCCGGAGGCGGGGTCGGAGTCCTCGTCCGGGGCGTAGAGGGCCAAGGTGAGCACCTGGTGTTCACCGGAATCACCGGCCCGCATGCTGATCAGGGTCTGCTCAGAGATGGAAGGATTGCCGTCCGACTCTTCCGCCGCAGCCAGCAGATCGCCGCAGTCCTTCAGCAGCTGCCGGTCAACACCGCCTTTTACAACATGGACGGGCCACTTCTCAGGGTGCGCTGGAGTCATGAGGCAAGGTTATACGGGATCAGCGGAGGCGGACCGCAGGCAGCCGGCTCAGGCTTCCGTCAGCTCGTCTTCCTGCTGCCGCACCAGGGTGAGCCGGTAGCCGACGTTGCGGACAGTGCTGATGAGGTTTTCGTGGTCGGCGCCGAGCTTGGCGCGCAGGCGCCGGACGTGGACGTCCACCGTGCGGGTGCCGCCGTAGTAGTCGTAGCCCCACACTTCGGTGAGCAGCTGCTGCCGGGTGAACACACGGCCCGGGTGCTGCGCGAGGTACTTCAGGAGCTCGAATTCCTTGAACGTCAGGTTCAGGGGTGCTCCGTTAACGCGGGCGGTGTAGCTTGCCTCATCGATGACGACGCCGGCAGCGCGGATTTCGGACGGCGTGTCCTCCTGCTCCGGGATGGCCCGGGCCACGGACAGCCGGATGCGGGCCTCCACCTCGGCGGGGCCGGCAGATTCCAGCACAATGTCATCCACAGCCCAGGCAGAGGAAACAGCAGCCATTCCGCCTTCGGTAAGAATCAGCACCAGCGGGGCGCTCAGGCCGGTGGCTTTGAGGAGCTGGGTGAGGGAACGCGCGCCCACGAGGTCCTTGCGAGCGTCCAGCAGCACAATGTCGCAGGGGTCCGTCTCCAGCAGGGCGGTGGGTTCGGCGGGGAGGATGTGGACCCGGTGGTTCAGCAATTCCAAGGCAGGCAGGATGTCCACCGAGGATCCGGTGCTGTTCGTTAATAACAGGATGTGCGACATTGTTCCTCCAAGGGCCGTCCGCGCATCATTGAGCGACTAAACCGGATTTTCGCCGGCCGGTACTGGCTCCCTGCCCCTGTTTGGGACTCTGCCAAGGCAGCGGTCCGGCCACTTCAGCAGGGAACTTAGCTGAGGTCCCGAGTATACCCGGCGGCCCCGAAGCTGGCACTGGTCCGGCCCGGATCAGGCAGCGTTTTGCGACATAAGCCGTTCACATAAGGCAGGATTGTGGCAGGGCCCGATGCCCTGCCACCGGAGGCGGACCGCCTTCCAAGGTCAACGCAGGATGGGATGCAGCGCAGTGAGTGCACAGATCAAGCCCGGGCCGGGATCAGTATGACGGCGGAACTGCAGGCGCCGGCGCGCTCCCTGGGCTCCTGGACCATCGGTGTGGCAGGTATTGCCGGGCTCGCTGCAATCATTGCCGGCGTTTACACCTCCCGCGAGGCCCTCGTTACTGTCGCTGTAGTCAGTGCGGCTGCCGTGGGCGTCGGCTGGCCCCACTTCCTCCGGATACCTGCCAAGAAGACGCTCGCGGCAGTGATTGCCCTGGCCGGATCCGGATCTGCGCTCGCCGCCGCCTACGCGCCCGCTCCCGGCTACCTGGACCGGACGCCGCCGTTTATTGCCTTGGGGATCATGGCCGTATTCGTCGTGCAGCTCATCCGCGGTACAGGGCAGGCGCAGCGGTTGGAGTCGACGCTTGGCTGCTCCGTGGGAGTGCTGCTGGCCTGCCTCGGCGCGGGCTGGATCGCGGGCGCACGGTTCAACGGGGTAAAGGAGATGCTGCTGGTGGCGGCCATCAGCGCCACCGTGGCCCTGTTGGCCTGTTTGATCAGGTGGCCGGACAGAATCATTGCGCCCCTGGGAATAGTCCTGGCCGGCCTTGCCGGTCCATTGGCAGGACTGGTCCTTTCCGACATAGCGATCCTGCCGGCGGCTATTTTTGGTGTGGTGGTGGGCGCGGTCCTGGTCAGCTTCCGCCGGCTCGTGACGCTTCGCGGCGCACCCCTTGATGTTCCGGCTGCCCTTAGCATAGGGCTTGCGCCCGTCTCGGCGGTGGGTTCGCTGGCCTACTTCATAGACAAACTACTCATCTACTAACGCGTTAGGATGGCATCATGTCCGTACTTGCTTTTGAAATCTTCTTCCTTGTCCTGCTCGGCATCGCCAGCCTGTCCATGGCCTGGTTTGCCGGCTTTGTGGTCTACCGCCTGTTCAAAGGCCAGAAGTAGTCCCTTTCCGGAGCTAGCAGTTTCCCGAGGTATTTGCTGTGCCGATTGAAATTCCGACAGACCTGACCCCAGAACTTGTCCCCCTTTCCTGGCTCATTGGTGAGTGGGAGGGCCGTGGCCGGCTGGGCACCGGGGATGAGGACTCGGAACACTTCCTGCAGCACGTGTCCTTCACCCATAACGGGCTGCCTTATCTTCAGTACCGTGCGGAGAGCTGGCTGACGGACGACGACGGCACGCGCCTGCGGCCGCTGACCGTCGAAACCGGCTTCTGGGCGCTGGAGCGCAAGCAACTTGATGCCGACGGCGGTCCGGGCCTGATCCCGGCGGACATCGTTCCGGCGTTGAAGAGTGCCGACGAGGTGGAGGCCCTCCGCAACAGCGAGGGCGGCTTCGACATCTCTGTGTCCATCTCGCATCCCGGTGGAATTTCAGAGCTGTACTACGGGCAGATCAAAGGACCGCAAATCCAGCTCACCACCGACATGGTGATGCGCGGAAGCCACTCCAAGGACTACAGCGCGGCAACGCGCATCTTCGGCCTGGTGGACGGGAACCTGCTCTGGCGGTGGGACGTGGCCGTCGGCGGCAAGGAAGGCAAGGGGCTTGAAGCCCACGCTTCCGCCTTCCTCAAAAAAGTTTCCTGACCATCCCGGTCCCCAGGTAAGAGGACCGTGGACACCGGATCGATTCTGAATATCCGGAATACCGCCGACCCTCGAGGACTTCTACTACATATGACTACTCCCAGCCCCCTGTTGTCGCGCCCTGGAGCCGTTGAGGCAACCGGCGCGGACGCCGGCGTCGCATCCCACTACGGTGAGCCGCTGCGTGAGCAGCGCGCACTCGCTGCCGGTACCGCCGTCGTCGACCTGTCCCACCGCGGCGTGGTGACGGTCACCGGTCCGGACAGGCTGAGCTGGCTCAACACGCTGTCCTCGCAGCAGGTGACCAGCCTCCAGCCGGGGGAGTCCAGCGAACTGCTGCTCCTGAGCGTCCAGGGCAGGATCGACTTCGACGCCCGGGTGATTGACGACGGCGCCACCACCTGGCTGCTTGTTGAGGCCGCCGAAGCAGCACCCCTGGCGGAGTTCCTGAACCGGATGAAGTTCATGCTGCGGGTGGAAATTGCTGACGTTTCGGCCGAATGGGCGGTAGTGGGCAGCACCAGGGCAGTGCCGGAATGGTCCGAACTGCTGGTGTGGCAGGACCCCTGGCCCCATGTGGCGCCGGGGGGCTACTCCTATGCAACCGTCCCTCCGGGGAGCCATCCGGGGCTGGAGCGCCCGTGGTTTGAGTACCTGGTGCCGGCCGCGGACCTGGAGAAAACCGTCGATGGACGCCCGCTGGCCGGCGTGCTGGCGGCGGAAGCGCTGCGGCTGGCGGCGTGGCGCCCCCGGATAGGCGCTGAAACGGACGACAAAACCATCCCGCATGAGCTGGACCTGCTCCGTACCGCCGTGCACCTGGCCAAGGGCTGCTACAAAGGCCAGGAAACCATCGCGCGCGTACACAACCTGGGGCACCCGCCGCGCCGGCTCGTGTTCCTGCAGCTGGACGGCTCCCAACACACCCTGCCGCAGGCCGGAAGCCCCGTGCTGGCAGGGGAGCGGAAAGTAGGAACGGTCACGTCGGTGGCCCAGCACTACGAGATGGGGCCCGTTGCCCTGGCAGTCATAAAGCGTTCCGTTGGAGCGGATGAGATACTGACGGTCCTGGACGGCGAGGAGCCTTACCCTGCTGCCCAGGAGCTCATCGTTGCCCCCGACGCCGGCCAGGTAGTGGGGCGCCAGACCGGATTCCTCAAGGGGCCACGCTAATGACACAAGACGCTGGAACCACACCAGTGCCGTCCGATTCTTCGGCCGCCCAGGGAGGAGGCGACGACGAGGCGCTGGCTTTGGCGCACACGCTTTTCCAGGCCGCCAGGGAGGGCGATTCCGCGCTGCTGCGCGCCTACCTTGAGGCCGGTGCCCCGGCCACCCTCACAAATGCCGCAGGTGACTCCCTCCTGATGCTGGCCGCATACCACGGCCACGCAGAGACCGTTCAGCTCATCCTGAAACACGGCGCGGAAGCCCACACCGCCAACGACCGCGGCCAGACGCCGCTGGCCGGAGCGGCGTTCAAGGGCTATACCGACGTTGCCCGGGTCCTGCTGGAGGCCGGCGCCGATCCGGACGCCGGATCCCCCTCTGCCCGCGCCGCAGCCCAGATGTTTGCGCGCCAGGACATTCTGGATCTCCTGGGCTAGCACCACCGGGTCCTGCCCGGCCGTCAACCACCGACCCGAAGGATGACCCAGTGGAAAACGTAGCAAGGCCGTGGCCGGCCCTTTGGTCCCTGGTGATCGGGTTTTTTATGATCCTGATCGACAGCACCATCGTGTCCGTGGCCAACCCCCGGATCATGGAGGGGCTCGGCGCGGACATCAACTCGGTCATCTGGGTGACCAGTGCCTACCTCCTCGCCTACGCCGTCCCGCTGCTGATAACCGGCAGGCTCGGTGACAGGTTCGGGCCCAAAAAGCTTTACCTCCTGGGTTTGGTGGTGTTCACCCTGGCCTCGTTGTGGTGCGGGTTGTCCGGTGACGTGCAGACCCTGATCGCCGCGCGGGTGCTCCAGGGCCTCGGCGCAGCCATCATGACGCCGCAGACCATGGCCGTGATCACGCGGATCTTCCCGCCGGACCGGCGGGGCGCCGCCATGGCCATCTGGGGAGCCACCGCCGGCGTCGCAACCCTTGTCGGCCCCATCCTCGGCGGCGTCCTGGTGGACGCCCTGGGCTGGGAATGGATCTTCTTCATCAACGTGCCGGTGGGCATCGCAGGTTTCGTCCTCGCCTGGCGGAACGTCCCGGCCCTCAGTACCCACCCCCACCGGTTCGACATCCCCGGCGTGGTGCTCAGCGCCGTCGGACTCTTCCTTCTGGTGTTCGGCATCCAGGAAGGCGAAACCTACAACTGGGGCACCATAACGGGGCCCGTTAGTGTGTGGGGACTTATCATCGCCGGGCTTGCCGTGCTGACGGCGTTCGTGGTGTGGCAGCGCTACAACAAGGGCGAGCCGCTCCTGCCGCTGGGGCTGTTCCGGGACCGGAACTTCTCCCTCGCCAACATTGGCATCACCATGGTGGGTTTCACGGTGACCTCCTTCGGCCTGCCGCTGATTTTCTACTACCAGATGGTCCGCGGCCTGACCCCAACCCAGTCCGCCCTCCTCATGGTGCCGATGGCGCTGATTTCAGGCGGGCTGGCACCGGTGATCGGGAAGATAGTGGACCGGGTGAACCCCAAGTACCTGGCTGCCGGCGGGCTGACCCTGATGGCGGTGGCCCTGGCATGGAATGCAGTCCTGATGCGGCCGGACACCCCTATCCTGATGTTCCTGCTGCCCAGTGCCGTCCTGGGCTTTGCCAACGCAGGAATCTGGGCGCCCCTGAGCACCACCGCCACGCGCAACCTTCCGCCCCGGCAGGCCGGTGCAGGGTCCGGGGTTTACAACACCACCCGGCAGTTCGGGGCCGTCCTGGGCAGCGCAGCCATCGCGGTGCTGATCCAGTCCCGGCTGGCAGCCGAGCTTCAATCCGGCTTGCCCGGCGCGGCTGCGGGGGAGGGCATGGCCTTGTCCGGCGGCTTGCCGGAGGCGCTCCACAGCGGATTCTCGACGGCGATGGCCCAGTCCATCCTGCTGCCCGCCGGTGTGGTTCTGGCCGGGGCGGTCGTGGCACTGTTCTTTGCCAAACCCCAGCCGGTTCAGGGTTGGGGCGGCGGCGGGTCTGCCCCGTCAGCCAAGGTGGACGCTGGTCTGGATTCCGCCGGCTGAGAGGCCGAGCTTCCGGGCCAGCGCCAGGGAGCCGGTGTTGCTGACATCTGTCCGCCACTGCAGCGTCAGCCCGGCGGACAGTGCCTCGTGGGCCGCGATGGACGCGGCGAGTGAACCTAGCCCGCGGCGCCGCCATTCCGGATCCACCAGCACACCCAGGTGGGCCAGCAGGCCCACCCACTCGGAGTAGGCGCCACAGGCAAGGGGTACACGGCGCCCGTTAATATCCCGGACGATCGTGTAGCGGTTTTCCAGGTCCGAAAGGCCAACCTCGTTGACGTCGTCCGGCGGGCAGCGGCCCTCCAGTTCGATCGCCTCCGGGTTTCCGTGCGAAACGGTCATCTCGTCAGAAGGCTGCTTCAGGGGAAGGTCGTCCGCAAAGAACAGCGCGGCGGCACCCAGGCCGTGGCCACCATGGGACCGGGTCAGCGTCAGGAGTGTGACGTGCTGGGCCATCTCCTCATCCGGGATGCCCGCAGCGGCGTCAATGACCCACTGCGGACCAACGAGTGCCGAACTGCCAAAGAGCCGTACAAACTCCACGGTCTTCACCGATTCGTCAGCCCGGACAATCCGTTCCCCGGACGTCAGGGCAGTTCCGAAAGCGTCGTCGTCGAGTCCCAGGCGCCGGGCCCAGGCAAGCTGGATGATGGCGGCAGAACCGGGGTCAAGTGTCATACTCCCAGCCTAGGCCGGGCAGGGAGTCCGGCCGGACAGGACACCGTGGCTGGGGGAAACGCCTTAGCCGAAGAGGACGGCGGCTTCGTCGTAGCGCCTTTGAGGAACGGTCTTGAGTTGCCCCAGGGCTTCCTGGAACCCGACGTGCTCGATGTCCGTTCCCTTCAGCGCCACCATGGTTCCCCAGTAGCCTTCCACCACGGAATCGATGGCGGCCATGCCCAGCCGGGTGGCCAGGACACGGTCGAAGGCCGACGGTACGCCGCCGCGCTGGATGTGTCCGAGGATGGTGGCGCGGGTTTCGATGCCGGTCCGGGCTTCTAGTTCCGGGGCGAGCTGGTCTGCGATGCCACCAAGGCGGGGCCGGCCGAATGTGTCCAGGCCGCGTTCGGAGTGCGGGGTTTCCATGTGCGCGGGAACGAAACCCTCGGCCACCACCACCAGGGGAGCGCGGCCGCGGGCGTGGGCTTCCTTGACCCATTCGGTGATCTGCTCGATGCTGACTTTCTGCTCAGGAATGAGAATGGCGTGGGCGCCGGCGGCCATGCCGGCGTGCAGGGCGATCCAGCCCACGTGTCGGCCCATCACTTCAGCGATCATGCAGCGGTGGTGGGACTCGCCGGTGGTCCGGAGTCTGTCGATCGCTTCAGTGGCGATCTGGACGGCGGTATCGAAACCGAAGGTGTAGTCGGTGGCGTCGAGGTCGTTGTCCACGGTCTTGGGAACACCGACGATTTTCAGGCCGGCGTCGGTGAGGCGCTTGGCAGCGGCCAGGGTTCCCTCACCGCCGATCGCGATGATCGCGTCGATGCCCAGCCGGTCCATGTGGGCTTTGATGACCTCGGGGCCGCCGCCGTTCTCGAACGGGTTGGTGCGTGAGGTGCCCAGGATGGTCCCGCCCTGCTTGGCAATGCCGCGGACCATGGTGCGGGGGATATCGATAATGTCGCCCTCGACCACACCGCGCCAGCCGTCGAGGAAACCGACGAATTCGTGACCGTGGATGGCGATGCCTTTGAGGACGGCTCCGCGGATCACGGCGTTCAGTCCGGGGCAGTCGCCACCGCTGGTGAGAATTCCAATTTTCATGTCTCTGGCTCAAATCCTGGGAGAAGGTGTACAGGCAGAGCGCCACGCTGAGCTCACATAGAGTCTAGTGGGGGGTGTGGGGTACGACACAAACCGGTTACATAAGGCCCTGCTCCCTCGCAATGGCCAGTTGCGCCCCAGCACGAAGGCCCCCGCTTCCCAAAGGGGCGGGGGCCTTTGTGCCCGCAGTCTCAGCGGCGGTTGATGGACCGCCGGTCAAGGAACGTCTGAAGCGGGATGACGTTCCGCTGGTCCGGCAGGACTACCCAGGCCAGGAGGTAGAAGATGACAGCCGGGCCGGGGAGCAGGCAGAAGAGCAGGAAGGCGATCCGGACATAGGCCACATCCACGTTGAGCTTTGCCGCGACGCCTCCCAGCACTCCTCCCAGCCAGCGCTCCGGTCCGCGTTTCAGGCCAAGGCCCCTGACGATGCTGAAGAACTTTTCCATGGCTCAAGACTTCCGTGTTGCAGGACTGTTGTCACGTTTCCGTGCGGAGAGGAGCCCGCCAATCACCAGGGCCGCGCCGGCGCCGATCATCAGTCCGATCAGGACGTAGGTCCCGTTGAGGGTGATGATGCCCAGCTGCGCGATGATGATCAGGGCGGCGAGGGCCAGGACTATCAGGCCCCACACCACGGTTCCCACCCGCGCTCCCGGAGGAGGGGCAGATTCGGTGCCTGCCGCCGTCGTGCTTCCCGGAGCGTATGGGTCCGGAGTTTGGCTGCTCATGTCAGTTACCTTCCTTGATGATGACGTTGCTGACGGTGCCGTCGATCTGGATCACCAGGTGGCTGCCGGGCTTGTCGGTGTTGTAGCTGCTTTCCCGTGTGGTGGTTCCGCCGCGCTGGCTTCCGCCTTCGGTGAGGTTGCCGAGCGTCATGTCGGCCCTGATGTCCACGGGCACGGTGTCGGGAATGACCACCGTGACGTTGCTGGCCGTGAAGTCCAGCGGGACCAGGACTTCGGACTGGAGCGGGGTGGCCAGGGCCAGTTCGGTAAGGTCGACCGTGCCGCGTCCTGCCGTGATGTTCAGCCCTTCGGTGGCCTGTTCGATGCTGGTGGGCGTCCAGTCAACCTGCTGGAACCGGACCCGGTCGCCGTTGTTGCCCACCACGTTGAAGATCCCGCCGATGATCAGGGCCGCCACCGCGAAGAACGAGAGGATGCCGGACGTCCTTCCGCGCAGGCCCAGGATGAGGATCCCGAGGCCCAGGACCGCAGCTGCGCTGGCCCAGGCGATGGCGTTGGTGGAGTCGCCCAGGTCGATGACGTTGGTGACATCCAGCGCCTTGAGTCCCGCACCCACGATCAGGGCTGTGCCTGCGGCGATTGCGACGGCGGGGGCACCGGGTCCTGGCGGACGTACGCGGGGTGCCGGCGGGTTGCCCTGCGGCTGCCGCGTGCCGCCCGTGCCGCCGTTGTTCCATCCACTGCCGGCCCCGGTTCCACCGTAAGGGCTGCCGGTGAAAGGACCTGTGCCTGCTACGTCTGAGTAAGGGGGCGTAGTCCCTGCAGAGGTTGCTGTGGAGTAGGCGTTGGTCCCGGAGTAGGGCGTGGAACCGGGGTAGGTTGCGCCTGCCGGTGTCCCAACCGCTGCCTTGTTTCGCTGGGCCAGGTAGTAAATCAGGTAGATGGCGCCGCCCACCCAGAAAACGGTCCAGAGGAAGGCGCCGAAGCCGTGGTCGCCCCAGCCCCAGAAGCCGCCGCCCAGTCCGCCGAAGCCGAGGATGGTGGCGATCAGGGAACCGGTCATGCCGCTGGTCCAACGGCCGGAGCCGGCTTCCTGGACATGGATCCGGCCATCGGGCTCGGGCAGGAAGGCCCATGCCAGGCCGTAGACGAGCACACCAATGCCGGCGAAGAGGGTGAGGACGATGAAGACGCCGCGGACGATCAGCGGGTCGATGCCCATCCGCTGGGCAATGCCGCTGGAAACACCGCCGATCCAGCGGTCCTGGCCGCGCATGACTCCGTGGCTGCGGACCCAGCCGAAGAAGTCAGTCTGCTGGCCGGGCATACCGGCGTAGGCGTAGCTGCCGGTCTGGTGTGGGCCGCTTTGATTGGCGTAGGGTCCAGCCGACGGCCCGGCGTAGGTCCCGCCGGCGGTCTCCTGCGCCGGAGAGCCCTGCGTGGATTCCCGGGAGGGGTCCTGCGCCGGGTTCTCGTCCGACGCGGTTGGGGAAGCGGGCGGCAGCAGGGGCTCCGTGGTCTGGTCTTTTTCCCGCTGGGGGAGGGGCTCCGTATGCTGGCCGTCATCTGGGGTGGGGGTTTGCGAGTTCATACCTCGATCCTTCCGCCCGCGCTGGTCTGGCTCTACTGGGGGACACCCTGAACAGGCCCTGAGCGGCCCCCGGCTCCGGCCCGAACGCGGTCCGGGAAACCCTGATCCGTGCTTGGATTGATCCATGACAACCGTCCCCGTCCGCCCCCCGCTGGTCCGCCGCAGCGACCGCTTTCTGGCGGGTGTGTGCTCCGGCCTTGCTGTCCATCTGGGCTGGCCGGTCCGGAACGTGCGGGTGGTGATGCTCCTGGCTTCACTGGCCGGTGGCGCCGGCGTCGTCTTCTACGCCTGGCTGTGGATCATGGTGCCCACCGCGGATGAAAGCGCAAGGCGCCAGGCGCGCCGTCCGGCGTCGCCGATTGCCCCGGCCGTAAGTCATGAGCCGGCGCAGGCTGCCGTTCCCCGGACGGCGGCGGCAGCCGGGACCGGAGCCGCCCCTGGTGGATTTGGCGCGGTGCCGCCCGGAGTGCTCGACGGCGGCAGCGGCTCAACAGTTGTCGGTCCTGATGCCCGTGGCAGCGCAGCGGGGCACGCTGGAGGACATGCTTCTGAGGTTGCCGCGCCCTGGTTCAGGTTCCGTGACATGCGGTATGGCAAGGAGATCCTGCTCGGCGTCGGGTTGCTCCTGGTTGCAGGCATCCTGGTGGCCCAGCTCCTGGGCGTGGACGTTCCGCTGGGCACGCTGATTCCGGCGGCGGCAGTTCTGGGTGGGGCGTCCATCGCGTGGATGCAGTTGGACGAGACCCGGCGGGCGGGGCTGGTGGACAAGACGAAGGCGGATCAGGCCGGCGGTTGGGCACGGCTCGCTGCAGGCCTGGCCCTGGTGGTTGCAGGCGTTCTGGTGATGGTGTCGGGATCGGGATCCTGGGAGCAGACGTGGCTGGCGCTGCTCGCCTCCGTGGCTGTCCTCGGCGGGGTGGTGCTGGTTCTGCTTCCTTGGGCGCTGAAGTTCTGGCGCGACCTGGAAGCGGAGCGCGCCGGCCGGATCCGGGAAACTGAGCGGGCAGAAATCGCCGCCCACCTGCACGACTCCGTGCTGCAGACCTTGGCACTTATCCAGCGGCGGGCTACCAATGAGCACGACGTCGTCCGGCTGGCCCGTGCCCAGGAGCGGGAGTTGAGGGGCTGGCTGTTTGAGGACCCGGGCAAGGATGCCGGGCAGTTGTCGGACCGGATCAAGGCCGCAGCTGCCGAAGTGGAAGACCTGCTGGGCAACGCCGTCGAGGTGGTCAGCGTGGGAGACACCGCCGTCACCGAGGGCCATGAGGCACTGATCCAGGCCAGTCGGGAAGCGATGCTGAACGCCTCCCGCCACGGCGGCGGAGCCGTCTCGGTGTACCTGGAGGCGTCCGCTGACCATGCCGAGGTCTTCATCAAGGACCGGGGCCCGGGCTTCGAGCTGCAGGACGTGCCGGAGGACCGGCTCGGTGTCCGGGAATCCATCATCGGCCGAATGAACCGCCACGGTGGCACGGCCACCATCTCCAGCACCAATGAAGGCACCGAGGTGCGGCTGGGATACCCGGCCGCCACGCAGGACAGCACGGAAGGCAAACCATGAATGCAACGCAGGAAGCCGGTACCGGACCTGCCCGGACCGCCAGGGTGGTCATTGTGGACGACCACGCGATTTTCCGCTCGGGCTTGAAAGCGGACCTCGACCCCAGCATCCAGGTGGTGGGGGAGGCGGCCACCGTGGAGCAGGCCATAGCGGTGATCGCCCGGGAACGCCCGGACGTGGTGCTGTTGGACGTCCACCTGCCCGGAGGCCTCGGTGGCGGGGGCCGCGAAGTCATCGCCGGCTCAGTCGCCTTGCTGTCCACCACCAGGTTCCTTGCCCTGAGCGTCTCGGACGCGGCAGAGGACGTTGTGGCGGTGATCCGGGCGGGAGCGCGCGGCTACGTCACCAAGACCATTTCAGGGGCGGAGATCACCGATGCCGTGTACCGTGTGGCCGGCGGGGACGCCGTCTTCTCGCCACGGCTTGCAGGCTTCGTGCTGGACGCTTTTGGCACCGCTCCGGCGGACATCGCGGACGATGAACTGGACAGGCTCTCGGCCCGGGAACTGGAGGTTATGCGCCTCATCGCGCGCGGCTACAGCTACAAGGAAGTGGCAAAAGAGTTGTTCATCAGCATCAAGACAGTGGAAACCCACGTTTCCGCCGTCCTCCGCAAGCTCCAGCTGTCCAGCCGGCACGAACTGACCAAGTGGGCCGCGGAGCGCCGCCTCCTCTAGCCAGAGACCCTCTCCCACCTAAAGCACGTTTTCCCCCAGCGCTCTCTCACTTGATGCGCCTTAAGCCGGCACGCTCTCTCACTTGATGCGCCTTAAACCGGGATGCTCTATCACTTCCCTTGAGGAAGTGATAGAGCATCCCGGATTTTCCTGCGGTAAGTGAGAGAGCGTCCTACTGGGCCTTGCCCAGGAAGTCCTGCAGGCGCTGCACGCCGGTGGCAAGATCCTCGTCACCGAGGGCGTAGGAGAGGCGCAGGTAGCCGGAAGGCCCGAAAGCCTCGCCCGGGACCACCGCTACCTCAACCTCATCCAGGATCAGGGCAGCCAGCTCGGCGGAGGTCTGCGGCGTGGCGGTGCCGGACGCCGTCGGGAACTCCTTGCCCAGCAGCGCACGCACGTCCGCGTAGACGTAGAAGGCACCCTTCGGCGCCGGGCACTCCACACCCTCAATCGCGTTCAAACCGGCCACGATCGCCTTGCGCCGGCGGTCAAACGCAACCTTCATCTCGTCCACGGCGGTCAGCGGCCCGGAGACGGCGGCAAGGGCAGCCACCTGGGGGATGTTGGAGACGTTGGACGTGGCGTGGGACTGCAGGTTGGTGGCCGCCTTGATGACATCTGCCGGGCCGATCATCCAGCCGACGCGCCAGCCGGTCATGGCGTAGGTCTTGGCCACGCCGTTGAGGATGACCACCTTGTCGCCCAGGTCAGGGGCGGCGGTGGCGATGGAGGTGAACGGAACGCCGTCATAGGTCAGGTGCTCGTAAATCTCATCGGTGACAACCCAGAGGCCCTTGGCCGCGGCCCACTTGCCGATCGCCGCCACCTGCCCGGGGGAGTAGACAGACCCGGTGGGGTTCGACGGCGAGACGAACAGCAGGATCTTGGTCCTGTCGGTAAGGGCTGCCTCAAGCTGCTCCACGGTTACCAGGTAGTCCTGCTCGGGCCCGGCGAAGACCTCCACCGGCACGCCGCCGGCGAGGCGGATCGCCTCAGGGTACGTGGTCCAGAAAGGGGTGGGCACAATGACCTCATCGCCCGGGTCAACCAGGGTGGCGAAAGTGTTGTAGACGGCCTGCTTGCCGCCGTTGGTGACCAGGACCTGGGACGCGTCCACTGCGTAGCCGGAGTCCCGGAGGGTCTTCTCCGCAATGGCCTTTTTCAGCTCGGGCAGCCCGCCTGCGGGGGAGTAGCGGTGGTACTTGGGCTGGCCTGCCGCTTCAATGGCGGCCTGGACGATGTAGTCCGGAGTGGGAAAGTCGGGTTCGCCTGCGCCAAAACCAATAACCGGCCGGCCTGCCGCCTTCAGCGCCTTCGCCTTGGCGTCAACGGCAAGGGTGGCGGATTCGGCAATAGCGGAAATGCGTTGGGAAACGCGGGCGGCAGACATGGCAGGTCCGTTCTTCGCTTGCAGCCCGGAGGCTGGAATGTGGGATTCGACGTGATCTACTCTATGCTGTTCACCGGACCCTCCGGGTTGCCGGTTTTGATTGTGACTGCCTGCCAGTCGGGGTCATCACCGGCCTGCGGGAAGGGCCGGGGCGGGCTGGTTTTACGAACGCGAAGTTGTTGCGTAGACTGGTTCACCGGTGTTGAAAACACAGATGATGACGTGCGCCCCAGTGCAAACAGGTGGTTCGTTGTCTGAGCGTGGGAATCACTCCATAGGGTAGTGGCGCAATTGGTAGCGCAGCGGTCTCCAAAACCGCAGGTTGCAGGTTCGAGTCCTGTCTGCCCTGCGCAAGCTGCCCCGGGCGAAAATCCGGGGCAAGCGCAGCAACCATGGTTCTGATCAGGGCCGGGTAATCCACCATTGCAAAGATGAGCGAGGACCAGGTGACCGAAACAGCTGCCAGCAGCTCCAAGGGCCGCCCAGCTAAGAAGGACGCCAAGGCAAACTTCTTCGCCCGCATTGCACTTTTCATCCGCCAGATCATCGGCGAACTGAAGAAGGTTGTTGCACCCACCCGCAAGGAACTGATCAACTACACGCTCGTGGTGCTGGTGTTCGTCGGCATCATGATGATCATCGTCAGCCTGCTGGACCTCGGTTTTGGAACCGCTGTCAGCTGGATCTTCGGCGGTAGCGTCCCCACGGACAGCTAGGGCTGAACCGTCCGCAGGCCGTGTGTTCCATCCGGGAAACCGGAGGGGAACACCGGTGTGCGGAATTGAGCCATTTAAATAGGCATGTTAGGCAATGAGGAAGCAGGAGACCAAGTGTCTGAGCAGGAGCTCGAGGTAACCGAGACTGAGCTGGAAGAGTCCGCGGACATCACGGCAGAAGCCGGTGACGAGTCTGAGGTTGATTCCTCCGCGCCCGAAGCCAGCGACGCCGAGTCTGAAGAAGACGCCGAGTACGACGACGACGCAGAAGCGGACGACGCCGGCTCCGGGGAAGAGTCCGGCGACGTCCTTGCCGCTGCCGCCGCAAAGGCCGACGTCGATCCCGCCGAGGAGTTCAAGGCCAAGCTGCGCCGCCAGGAAGGCGACTGGTACGTCATCCACTCCTACGCCGGTTACGAAAACCGCGTGAAGGCCAACCTTGAGACCCGCATCCAGACCCTGGACATGGAAGATTACATCTTCGAAATCCAGGTGCCCATGGAAGAAGTCGTTGAGATCAAGAACGCCCAGCGCAAGGTCATCAACCGCGTCCGCATCCCCGGTTACGTCCTGGTCCGCATGGACCTGACGGATGCCTCCTGGGGCGCCGTCCGCCACACCCCTGGCGTCACCGGTTTCGTGGGCAACGCCCACAATCCCGTGCCGCTGCGCCTGGATGAGGTTTTCTCCATGCTCGCCCCCGTCTTCGAGGAAGAGCAGGCAGAGAAGGGCAAGCCGGTCAACAAGCAGCACCAGGCTCCCGTGGATGTCGACTTTGAGGTCGGAGAGTCCGTCATCGTCAAGGAAGGCCCGTTCGAGACCCTTCCCGCCACGATCTCCGAGATCAAGGTCGAATCCCAGACCCTCGTGGTGCTGGTATCGATCTTCGAGCGCGAAACGCCCGTTACCCTGGCGTTCAACCAGGTCACCAAGATCTGACAAACCCAAGAATTCGTTCCGGTGCGGCCTGCTTTAGCAGCACCGGAACGGCTCGGCTGCCTCGCCATGGCGGCCAAAAACCTGAGGCACGCTCCTGTGCCCCAGGACGTTATTGAGAGAAGGACCCTACATTGGCTCCCAAGAAGAAGGTCACCGGCCTCATCAAGCTGCAGATCCAGGCAGGTGCCGCTAACCCGGCTCCGCCGATCGGTCCTGCGCTTGGCCAGCACGGTGTCAACATCATGGAATTCTGCAAGGCGTACAACGCTGCAACGGAAGCCCAGCGCGGAAACGTCATCCCCGTGGAAATCACGGTCTACGAGGACCGCTCCTTCACCTTCATCACCAAGACCCCGCCGGCTGCAGAGCTCATCAAGAAGGCTGCAGGCGTCGCCAAGGGTTCAGCAACCCCGCACACCGTCAAGGTCGCCAAGCTGACCCAGGCCCAGGTCAACGAGATCGCCTCCACCAAGATGGAAGACCTCAACGCCACCAGCCTCGAAGGCGCAGCGAAAATCATCGCCGGCACCGCCCGCTCCATGGGTATCACCGTCGAGGGTTAATGCCCTCGCTGCCGGACGCCGGACTCGGGAAACCGATCACGACGACGGGCGGCACCGCCGGGAAACCGGCACCACTGCCGTATAAGCGGCACAAACCGACAATGTTGGGAACCGGGCACGGATAACGAGCCCGCTCACCGACTGTGGCAGGGCCCAGCGCGGTCCGCAGACCACAACTGCACAAGGAGAAACAAGCAGCATGGCAAAGCGCAGCAAAGCATATGAGGCAGCAGCCGCCAAGATCGACGCGGAGAAGTTCTACGCGCCGTTCGAGGCCGTAACCCTCGCCAAGGACACCAACCCGTCCAAGTTCGACGCCACCGTTGAGGTTGCATTCCGCCTCGGCGTCGATCCCCGCAAGGCTGACCAGATGGTCCGCGGCACCGTCAACCTGCCCCACGGCACCGGTAAGACTGCCCGCGTCCTGGTTTTCGCCACGGGTGACAAGGCTGAAGCAGCAATCGCTGCCGGCGCCGACTTCGTTGGTTCCGACGACCTGATCGAAAAGATCGCAGCCGGCTGGACCGACTTCGACGCTGCCGTCGCCACCCCTGACCTCATGGGCAAGGTTGGCCGCCTCGGTAAGGTCCTCGGCCCGCGTAACCTGATGCCGAACCCGAAGACGGGCACCGTGACCCCCGACGTCACCAAGGCCGTCAACGACATCAAGGGTGGAAAGATCGACTTCCGCGTCGACAAGCACTCCAACCTGCACTTCATCATCGGCAAGGTGTCCTTCGACGCCATCAAGCTGGCTGAAAACTACGCAGCAGCACTGGAAGAGGTGCTTCGCCTGAAGCCGTCCGCTTCCAAGGGCCGCTACATCCAGAAGGCCACGGTTGCCACCACGTTCGGTCCCGGCATCTCCGTTGACCCCAACGTCACCAAGGTTCTGACCGAGGCCTAAACCCTCGTTCGAAGCCCCGCAGCGGATCCTTCCGCTGCAAACCCAAACCGCCCGGCACATGCCGGGCGGTTTGGGTTTAAGCCCGGGAACATAACGCACACGGTGCATCCTTGCCTAAGCTGTAGAAGTGGCCGAACCGGAGGTGCAACCGTCCCCTGAAAAGACCGCCGCGCTGGTGATAAGCGCAGTGGCGGTCCTGAAGCGTGGCAGCGAAACCGGCGCGCGCCAGGTCACGGGGGAATTCAAGGAGTGCCACGCCCTGCGGGTGGAGCACGAGCTCGCCGTTTGGGGCAACCTGGACCGCTGCGACACGCTGCAGGAAGCTGCGGAGTATTGGCAGGGCAATGCCTATGAAGAACGGCAACTTTACCTGGCCAAGGTCGGCGCCGCCACCGTGGGCATGTGCTCGGTGACACTCCCTTTGCGCGAGAACACCCATACCGCAGGAATAGATGTCCTGATCACGCCTGCCCACCGCCGGCAAGGCCTTGGCAGTGCGCTACTTAAGCATGCAGAAGCAGTCGCCCGTAAACGCGGGCGCACATCCCTTGACGCCTACCACGAAGTGCCGCTGGGGACCGCCGGGGAAGCCGCCCTCCTCCCCGCGAAATCCGGGGCCGGCGGCCTGCCGCTTGATGAGCCCGCCGTGGCCTTTGCTGTTGCCGCCGGCTATGAGCTGGAGCAGGTGGAACGGTCCAGCCGCCTCGCCCTCCCCGTTCCGCCGGAATTGCTGAAGCGGCTTGAAGACGAGGCCTCCGCCCGGGCAGCGGACTACACCATCACGGGCTGGGACGACAGTTGCCCGGAGGACCTGGTGCAGGCCTATGCCGGCCTGAAAGCCACGATGACCACTGAGGTACCCATCGCCGGAATGAACTGGGAGGGTGAAGACTGGGACGCCGCCAGGGTCCGGGAAGAGGAAAACCGACTGGTCCGGAGCGGTGTCCAGTCAGCTGTGACGGCCGCCCGCCACCGGGCCTCAGGGCAACTTGTGGCCTACACGGTGCTGAACTGGCGTGCCGGCGTGCCGGACTCCATCGTGCAGCAGGACACGTTGGTCATCCCGGAACACCGCGGACATCGCCTGGGCATGCTGATCAAAGTGGCAAACCTGAAGCGCGCCCATGAAAAGTGGCCGTCCGCGCGGTCGGTGTTGACGTGGAATGCCAACGAAAACCAACATATGCTGGCCATAAATATTGCACTTGGATTCGAGCCCGCAGGTTATGAAGGCGAGTGGCAGAAACGGCTGGGATGATGCGCCTATGGCTAAAGACGACGTGAAGATCGAGCAGCTTTGGATTCCCGACTCACTGGACGCGCCGGACGCAGCTGATTTCCTCGCGGCCGTCGAAGTGGGCCGGAAGGTCCGGATGCAGACCTGGGGGAGTGACGACCTCGCCTACGGCCCCCTGGAGAAGCTGCTCGAGTTCCAGGACCCGTACGAGCGTCAGCTCATTCTCGTCGCCAAGGTGGACGGTGAGATCGTGGGGACCGTGGACATTGCCCTTCCCCTCACGGACAACCTCGACCTGGCGGAATTCACCCTCGACATCCTGCCCGAGTTCCAGCGCCAGGGCGTCGGCCGCCGCCTCCTCCAGGCCGCGGAGCAGTTCGCCCGCGGCGAAGGCCGCACCATGATCCTGGTGGACACGAACCACCCCGGGGCCTCCCTGCATGAGTTTGAACGCGCCCAGCTGGTTCCCGGTACGGGGCAGGGCTTTGTGCCGTTGGAAAGCCGTGAAGTCGAGTTCGCGCAGAAGACGGGCTACACGCTCCAGCACATCGAGCAGTTCAGCGCCTGCGCGCTGCCCCTGGACACAAAGCTGGTTGCCGACCTGCAGGCGGAGGCGGATGCGGCCAACAACGGAAGGTACCGCCTGCACCACTGGACCGACCGCTGCCCTGACGGCTGGCTGGAAGCCGTGGCCGCCCTTGAAAACCAGGCGGGCGCCGACGTCGATCCCTCCTTGGAGCCGCCAGTTGAGCAGGACATGATGCTCGACGGCGCCATCCTCCGGGAAGCCGAGGAAGTTGCCATTGCGCAGGGCAGGCGGACGGTTGTCACCGCCGTCGAGCACCTCGCCTCGGGGACCCTCGTAGGCCTTACCACCATCACGGTGCTGGCGCACCGCGCGGACGTTGTCTTCCAGGACGACACGCTGGTGCTGCAGGAGCACCGCGGGAACAAGCTGGGGCTGCTGATCAAGGTGGCCAACATGGAACGGCTCACCGAGCAGTTCCCCGATGCCCGGATCATCTATACCTGGAACGCCCCGGAGAACCGGTACCTCCTCACCGTCAACAAACAGCTGGGTTTCCAGACAGCGGGCGTGACGGGAATCTGGCAAAAGGAGCTCCCGCACCTGCACACCAGCACCAGCTGACGGCCCCGATTTGGTGCAGTGGTGGCTCTCCCGTAGACTTGAAGGACCAAAGACCGTCGGTTGTTGGAAATCCACTCTCTCGAACATGGCTCAACTCTGCAGTTGTGCGCGGGAGAAGCAGTGGCTTTCTGGACGAAGGACCCTCAACGTAGGGCGGCCGGCGCAGGTGAACGAAGCAAACGCTCCACGGATTATCCGTGTTGAGCCAAGCCCCGTGCATCTGCGCGGGGCGTTTTTAGTTATAGCTCACTTGAGCGGGGACCGTCGCATACCGGCACTATCCCCGGAAGGAGGGTTATGGCAACGCCTGCAAAGGTTTCAGCAGTAGCTGAGATCACTAACGATTTCAAGGAATCGAACGCCGCTGTCCTGACCGAATACCGTGGGCTCACAGTTGCACAGATCAAGCAGCTGCGTGTTTCTCTCGGCCAGGACACCAAGTTCTCGGTCGTCAAGAACACCCTGACTGCCATTGCAGCCAAGGAAGCCGGCGTCGAAGCATTCGACGGCCAGCTTGCCGGCCCCACTGCAATCGCGTTCATCAAGGGTGACGCAGTTGCCGCTGCCAAGAGCCTGACGGATTTCGCCAAGACCAACAAGCAGCTGGTCATCAAGACCGGTTACTTCGAGGGCAAGGCATTGAACGCCAGCGAGGTTGCCGCACTGGCAGCCCTCGAGTCCCGTGAGCTGCAGCTCGCCAAGGTTGCTGGTGTCCTCAAGGCACCCGCTGCCGCCGCTGCACGCATCATCGACGCACTGCGCCTCAAGCTTGAAGAAGAGAACGGTGCACCGGCAGCTGCCGAGGCGCCCGCCGCTGAAGAAGCTCCCGCCGCCGAAGCAGAAGCTCCCGCAGCTGACGCTCCCGCGGCTGAAGAGAACTAATTCTCTTTACCCCACCAGACTCCGGTGTGACGCGTGGCTTCGTGCCGCTGAACACCACAACAGGAAGGACGCCTACCATGGCGAAGCTCAGCAACGAAGAGCTCATTGAAGCTTTCAAGGAACTGACCATCATCGAGCTCTCCGAGTTCGTCAAGCTCTTCGAAGAGACCTTCGAAGTTACCGCTGCTGCTGTAGCTGTTGCTGGCCCCGCCGGCGCTGCTGCTGAAGAGGTTGAAGAGAAGACCGACTTCGATGTCGTCCTCGAATCTGCCGGCGAAAAGAAGATCGCAGTGATCAAGGAAGTTCGCGCCATCACCTCCCTCGGCCTCAAGGAAGCCAAGGACCTGGTTGACAGCGCACCCAAGGCTGTTCTCGAAGGCGCCACCAAGGAAGCTGCCGAGAAGGCCAAGGAGCAGCTCGAGGCTGCAGGCGCCACCGTTACCCTCAAGTAACAACGCCTTTTCCTTTCGAAAAGCCCCGTCCGCGTTTGTGGGCGGGGCTTTTTGCGTCCCAATGCAAGTAGTGCCCAGCGCGTTTCCGGGGGTCGGAACGGCGGGTGGCGAAACCTGGTTGGAGCGTCAGGCGGGGTCGCTGATGTCCGCGACGACAGCGCGCAGCGCACCTGTGAGGGCGTCTGCGTCCACGAAGGCGCTGTAGCCGTGCGCGCCGGCTCCCATCGAGATCCTCCGCCCCGTGATGGTGGCGTCCGCGTATACCGGCCACGCGTTGGTGCTGCCCAGCGGGGTGATGGTGCCGCGTTCGTAGCCTGTTGCATCCAGCGCCACTTCCGCCGCCGGCAGGGAGAGCTTGTTGACGCCCACGAGGTTCCGGAGCTTCGGCCAGGAGATCTGGCGGTCACCGGGGATCAGGGCGAACAGGAACGAGCCGTCCTTGTGCTTGACCACCAAGGACTTCACGATGTCCGCGGGCGTGATGCCCAGGATGCCCGCCGCCTCCGCCAGGCTTTTAGCCTGCGGCCTTTCCACCACGTCCACCTGAAGCCCGCGGGCGGCGGCGTCGGCAAGGAACCTCTCCCTGCCGGCGCCGCCAGGGGCAACGATGGAGGCGTCGTCCGCCATCAGTCGCGGTACAGCAGGAGCGCTTCGCCCTGCCCGCCGCCGCCGCACAGGGACACCGCGGCTTTGCCCGTACCGCGCCGCTTGAGCTCGTGTGCAGCGTGGGTGGCCAGCCGGGCCCCGGATGCGCCGATCGGGTGTCCCAAAGCGATGGCGCCGCCGTGGATGTTGCACTTCTCGAGGGGGTAGCCCAGGTCCTGCAGGGACTGCACAGCGACGGATCCGAACGCTTCGTTGATCTCGATGAAGTCCAGGTCCGCGGTAGTCCAGCCGGCCCGGCCAAGGGCGTTCATGATGGCATTGGACGGCTGCGAGTGCAGGGAATTGTCCGGCCCGGCCACTTGCCCCGGCTTGCCCACCACTGCCAGGTACTCCAGCCCGTTTTCCTCGGCAAAGGCGCGGGAGGCAAGGACCAGGGCAGCGGCGCCGTCGGACAGGGGAGAGGAGTTGCCGGCCGTGATGGTGCCGTCAGTAACGAAGGCGGCGCGCAGCCCGGCCAGGGACTCAACGGAGGCGTTGGGACGCACCCCCTCGTCAGTGGACACTACGAGCGGATCTCCCTTGCGCTGCTTCACGCTGAGGGGCACGATCTCGTCGTCGAATGTTCCGTTTTTGGCTGCCAGCGCCGCGCGCTGGTGCGACTGGGCGGCCACGTTGTCCTGCGACGTCCTGTCGATGCCCAGGGCAAGGTTCCGGGTTTCGGTGGACAGGCCCATCGACTGGCCGTCAAAGGCGTCGGTGAGCCCATCGTGTGCAGCTGCGTCCAACGCCTGGATGGAACCGTAGGTCCACCCCTGCCGGGACCCTGGAAGCAGGTGCGGTGCCCGGGTCATGGACTCCTGTCCGCCGGCCACCACCACGGATACCTCCCCGCCGCGGATCATCCGCGCGGCGTCTATCACCGCAGTCAATCCTGAGAGGCAAACCTTGTTTACGGTCACAGCAGGGACATTCCACCCGATGCCGGCGGCGATGGAACTCTGCCGTGCCGGGTTCTGCCCCGCCCCTGCCTGAAGGACCTGTCCCATGATGACCGCCTCCACCTGGCCGGCGTCCACGCCGCTGGCCGCCAGTGCTGCCCTGATGGCGTGGGCGCCGAGGTCCACGGCCGTAAAGCTTGCCAGCTGGCCGTTGATCCGGCCCGTCGGCGTACGAACTGCTGCGAGGATGACAACGTCAGTGTTGTCTGCGGAGTTGCCCATGTTTATCTCTCCCAATTTGATCCGCTGTAGGCCACCAAGGCTATCGTGACGCGGCTCACCTAACTATCCCAACGTCCGCGCCGCCAGGTGCATTCCGGGCGGGGCGGGGATTCCGTGGGCGGCGCCGGGGTGAGTCAGTGAAACCGGTGCTTGCAATCGCGCCGGATGTGGGGTAGACATGTAGGTTATTTTGCCGTATCGTAGATATTTGCGTCTTCCCTGTTTACCTTCAGCCTTCATATAGCGGTGGGCTTTCGCCTGGCAGCTGGCAATCAACGTGCCGTCAACAACGTCACAGCATGGTCAGCACCGGCCCCGGGTCATATAGCGGAACCGGATGGTAGCACTGCGGAGTCATTCTGCAGGGTGCACAGCGGGGGAGATCTGAAAACGCCTGAAGGTCTGTGGAAGGATCCCTCTTGGTCGCCTCGAGCACCTCTAATAACGAAACCGCTAACACCGCCGACAGCACTGATGGTGCCACTCGCCGGCTCTCATTCGCAAAGATTCACGAACCTCTTGACGTTCCGAATCTGCTTGCCCTCCAGACTGACAGCTTCGACTGGCTGGTTGGAAACGAACGCTGGCAGGCGCGCGTAGCGAAGGCTGTCGAAGAAAACGATCTTAGCGTCGCCACCACGTCCGGACTCTCGGACATCTTCGAAGAGATCTCCCCGATTGAGGACTTCCAGGGCACCATGTCCCTGAGCTTCTCCGATCCGGAGTTCGCTGACCCCAAATACACCATGGCCGAGTGCAAGGACCGGGACGCAACGTACTCGGCACCGCTGTACGTCAAGGCCGAGTTCATGAACAACAACACGGGCGAAATCAAGCAGCAGACCGTGTTCATGGGCGACTTCCCGCTGATGACCGAGAAGGGCACCTTCGTGGTCAACGGCACCGAGCGTGTCGTCGTCTCCCAGCTGGTCCGTTCCCCGGGCGCCTACTTCGAGCGTGCCGCCGACAAGACCAGCGACAAGGACATCTTCACCGCGAAGATCATCCCGTCCCGCGGCGCCTGGTTCGAGCTCGAAATTGACAAGCGCGACCAGGTGGGCGTTCGCCTCGACCGCAAGCGCAAGCAGTCCGTCACTGTCCTGCTGAAGGCCCTCGGCTGGACCGAAGGCCAGATCCTCGAAGAGTTCGGCCAGTACGACTCCATGCGGGCAACCCTGGAGAAGGACGCCACCGAAACCCGCGAAGACGCGTTGCTGGACATCTACCGGAAGCTGCGCCCGGGCGAGCCGCCCACCGTCGAGGCTGCCCAGTCCCTGCTGGACAACCTGTACTTCAACTCCAAGCGCTACGATCTGGCCAAGGTTGGCCGCTACAAGATCAACCGCAAGCTTGGCATCGACCGCTCCCTTGGCGACAAGGAAGCTTCGGTCCTGCATGTTGACGACATCGTTGCCATGATCAAGTTCCTCGTTGCGCTGCACGCCGGCGAGAAGACCATCAAGGGCACCCGCGACGGCCAGGAAGTGGACCTGCGCGTCGAAATCGACGACATCGACCACTTCGGCAACCGCCGCATCCGCGCCGTCGGCGAGCTCATCGAGAACCAGGTCCGCACCGGCCTGTCCCGCATGGAGCGCGTTGTCCGCGAGCGTATGACCACCCAGGACGTCGAGGCCATCACGCCGCAGACCCTGATCAACATCCGCCCCGTGGTCGCAGCGATCAAGGAGTTCTTCGGAACTTCCCAGCTGTCCCAGTTCATGGACCAGAACAACCCGCTCTCGGGCCTGACCCACAAGCGCCGCCTGTCGGCCCTTGGCCCCGGTGGTCTGTCCCGTGACCGCGCCGGCATGGAAGTCCGTGACGTGCACCCGTCCCACTACGGACGCATGTGCCCCATCGAAACCCCTGAAGGCCCGAACATTGGTCTGATCGGTTCGCTGGCATCCTATGGACGCATCAACCCGTTCGGCTTCATCGAGACGCCGTACCGCCTGGTCAAGAACGGCGTTGTTTCCGACGACGTCCAGTACCTGACGGCCGACGACGAGGCTGAGGTGCTGATCGCCCAGGCCAACGCGCCGCTGGACGAGAACAAGAAGTTCGCCGAGGACACCGTCCTGGTCCGTGCCCGTGGTGGTGGAGGCGAGCCTGTCCTGGTTCCCGCCGAGGACGTCGAGTTCATGGACGTCTCCCCGCGCCAGATGGTGTCCGTGGCTACCGCCCTGATCCCGTTCCTCGAGCATGACGATGCAAACCGCGCACTCATGGGTGCCAACATGCAGCGCCAGGCTGTGCCGCTGGTCCGTTCCGAGGCTCCGTTCGTGGGCACCGGCATGGAGCGCGCTGCAGCTGTCGACGCCGGCGATGTCACCATCGCGAAGAAGGCCGGTGTGGTGACCGAGGTCTCCGCTGAGCTGGTCATCATGCTCAATGATGACGGCACGGAAACCAACTACCGCATCAACAAATTCGCCCGCTCCAACCAGGGCAACTGCTACAACAACCGGGTCCTGGTAAACGAAGGCCAGCGCCTGGAAGTTGGCGGCATCATCGCCGACGGCCCGGCAACGGACCAGGGCGAGCTCGCCCTGGGCAAAAACCTGCTCGTGGCATTCATGTCATGGGAAGGCCACAACTTCGAGGACGCCATCATCCTCTCGCAGCGCATTGTTGCCGAGGACGTTCTTTCCTCCATCCACATCGAGGAGCACGAGATCGATGCCCGCGACACCAAGCTTGGTGCCGAGGAAATCACCCGTGACATCCCCAACGTGTCCGAGGAAGTCCTGGCGGGCCTGGACGAGCGCGGCATCATCCACATCGGTGCCGAGGTTGAAGCCGGCGACATCCTGGTTGGAAAGGTCACCCCGAAGGGTGAAACCGAGCTGACCCCGGAAGAGCGCCTGCTGCGCGCCATCTTCGGTGAGAAATCCCGCGAAGTCCGCGACACCTCCCTCAAGGTGCCCCACGGCGAGTCCGGCACCGTCATCGGCGTCCGCGTCTTCGACCGCGACAACGACGACGAGCTGCCCCCGGGCGTGAACCAGCTGGTCCGCGTTTACGTGGCCGCAAAGCGCAAGATCACCGACGGCGACAAGCTCGCCGGCCGCCACGGCAACAAGGGCGTTATCTCCAAGATCCTCCCGATCGAGGACATGCCCTTCCTTGCCGACGGCACCCCTGTTGATATCGTCCTGAACCCGCTGGGTGTCCCGGGCCGTATGAACGTGGGCCAGGTGCTCGAAACTCACCTCGGCTGGGTCGCCAAGACCGGCTGGAAGATCGAAGGCGAGCCCGAGTGGGTCAAGCAGCTGCCGAACCTGCCGCGCGAGAGTGGCCAGACCACTGTTGCAACGCCGGTGTTCGACGGCGCCCGTGAAGAGGAAATCACGGGCCTGCTGGATTCCACCAACGTGACCCGCGACGGCCAGCGCCTGATCGACTCCTCCGGCAAGACCCGTCTGTTCGACGGCCGCTCCGGCGAGCCGTTCCCGGATCCGATCTCGGTTGGCTACATGTACATCCTGAAGCTCCACCACCTGGTGGACGACAAGATCCACGCGCGCTCCACCGGCCCGTACTCCATGATCACGCAGCAGCCGCTGGGTGGTAAGGCACAGTTCGGTGGCCAGCGCTTCGGCGAAATGGAAGTGTGGGCGCTCGAAGCTTACGGCGCCGCCTACACGCTCCAGGAGCTCCTCACGATCAAGTCTGACGACATCCATGGTCGCGTGAAGGTCTACGAAGCCATCGTCAAGGGCGAGAACATCCCCGAGCCGGGCGTTCCCGAGTCCTTCAAGGTCTTGATCAAGGAAATGCAGTCGCTGTGCCTGAACGTGGAAGTCCTCTCCACGGACGGAACCACAATTGAAATGCGTGACTCTGATGACGCAGTCTTCACCGCTGCGGAAGAACTGGGCATCGATCTGTCTCGTGCAGAGCCCAGTTCGGTAGAAGAGGTTTAGCAGGGGACTTGCGGCGGCGGGTTCGCACCCGTCGTCGCAAGTCACCTCCCTCTTCCCGTAACCCAAGACTTCAGAATTTAGAGAACAAGAGAGAACAGGGACCATATGTCCAGCGAATCCTCCTTCGGCCTCATGCAAATCGGCCTCGCAACCGCGGAAGACATCCGCGGCTGGTCTTACGGCGAGGTTAAGAAGCCGGAAACCATCAACTACCGCACCCTCAAGCCCGAGAAGGACGGACTCTTCTGCGAGAAGATCTTCGGCCCGTCCCGGGACTGGGAGTGCTACTGCGGCAAGTACAAGCGCGTGCGCTTCAAGGGCATCATCTGTGAGCGTTGTGGCGTTGAAGTCACCCGTGCCAAGGTCCGCCGTGAACGCATGGGCCACATCGAACTGGCCGCGCCGGTCACGCACATCTGGTACTTCAAGGGTGTTCCCTCCCGTTTGGGCTACCTCCTTGACCTGGCACCGAAGGACCTCGAAAAGGTCATCTACTTCGCTGCCTACATGATCACCAGCGTCGACGAAGCTGCCCGCCACGAGGAACTGCCCAACCTGCAGGTTGAGCACGACATCGAGAAGAAGCAGCTCATCGACAACCGCGACTCCGACATCGCGGCGATCGCCCGTGACCTCGAAGGCGAAATTGCCCGCCTCGAGGGTGAAGGCGCGAAGGCTGCCGACAAGAAGAAGGCACGCGACTCCGCCGACCGCCAGATGGCCAACGTTCGCAAGCGCGCCGACGCCGACATCGAGCGCCTCGAGCAGGTCTGGGACCGCTTCAAGAACCTCAAGGTCGCAGACCTCGAAGGTGACGAAGGCCTGTACCGCGAGCTGCGCGACCGCTACGGCATGTACTTCGAAGGCTCCATGGGTGCCGAAGCCATCAAGAAGCGTCTTGAAAGCTTCGACATGCAGGCCGAGTCGGACCTGCTGCGCGACATCATCGCCAACGGCAAGGGCCAGCGCAAGACCCGTGCCCTCAAGCGCCTGAAGGTGGTCAACGCGTTCCTGACCACCAACAACAGCCCGCTTGGCATGGTCCTCGACGCCGTCCCGGTGATCCCGCCGGAACTGCGCCCCATGGTCCAGCTGGATGGTGGCCGCTTCGCGACCTCCGACCTCAACGACCTGTACCGCCGCGTGATCAACCGCAACAACCGCCTCAAGCGGCTGCTTGACCTGGGTGCTCCGGAGATCATCGTCAACAACGAGAAGCGCATGCTTCAGGAAGCTGTTGACAGCCTCTTCGACAACGGCCGCCGCGGCCGTCCGGTCACCGGGCCGGGCAACCGTCCGCTGAAGTCCCTGAGCGACATGCTCAAAGGCAAGCAGGGCCGTTTCCGCCAGAACCTCCTCGGCAAGCGCGTCGACTACTCCGGCCGTTCGGTCATCGTCGTCGGCCCGCAGCTGAAGCTGCACCAGTGCGGCCTGCCCAAGCAGATGGCCCTGGAGCTCTTCAAGCCGTTCGTGATGAAGCGCCTGGTTGACCTCAACCACGCCCAGAACATCAAGTCGGCCAAGCGCATGGTGGAACGCTACCGTCCGCAGGTTTGGGACGTGCTGGAAGAGATCATCACCGAACACCCGGTGCTGCTCAACCGTGCACCCACCCTGCACCGCCTCGGCATCCAGGCATTCGAGCCCCAGCTTGTTGAAGGCAAGGCAATCCAGCTCCACCCGCTGGTTTGTGGCGCCTTCAACGCGGACTTCGACGGCGACCAGATGGCAGTCCACCTGCCGCTGAGCCCCGAGGCCCAGGCTGAAGCCCGCATCCTGATGCTGTCCTCCAACAACATCCTGAAGCCCTCCGACGGACGCCCGGTCACCCTGCCTTCGCAGGATATGATCATCGGCCTCTACCACCTGACCACCAAGCGTGCCGGTTCAGCTGGCGAAGGCCGCGTCTTCGGGTCGGTTGCGGAAGCCATCATGGCGTTCGACGCCCGCGAGCTGCACCTGAACTCGCAGGTCAAGATCCGCCTTGAGGGCTTCGTGCCCTACGCCGGCTGGGAAGCCCCGGAAGGCTGGGAGCAGGGTCAGCCCGCACTCGTCCAGACCTCCCTGGGCCAGGTTCTCTTCAACGAGACCCTGCCCGAGGACTACCCCTGGGTTGAGGCCGTTGCCGACAAGGGCGAGCTGTCCCGCATCGTCAACGACCTCGCCGAGCGCTACCCGAAGGTTGTCACCGCAGCAACGCTGGACAACCTGAAGGATGCCGGTTTCTACTGGGCCACCCGTTCAGGCGTTACCGTCGCCATCTCCGACATCGAGGTTCCGGCCGCGAAGCCGCAGATCCTCGCCGGTTACGAGGAGCGGGCTGCCAAGATCCAGGGCCAGTACGACAAGGGCCTGATTGACGACGACGAGCGTCGCCAGGAACTGATCGAGATTTGGAACAAGGCAACCAACGAGATCGCCCAGGCAATGCGCGACAGCCTGTCGCCGATGAACACCATCAACCGAATGGTGTCCTCCGGTGCGCGTGGTAACTGGATGCAGGTCCGCCAGATCGCGGGTATCCGTGGCCTGGTGGCCAACCCGAAGGGTGAAATTATTCCCCGTCCCATCAAGTCCTCCTACCGCGAGGGCCTGTCGGTTCTGGAATACTTCATCGCCACGCACGGCGCCCGTAAGGGTCTGGCTGACACCGCCCTGCGTACCGCCAACTCGGGTTACCTGACCCGCCGCCTGGTGGACGTCTCGCAGGACGTCATCGTCCGCGAAGAGGACTGCGGCACCGAGCGTGGCCTGGTCACGCCCATCGCCGTCGCCGACTCCAACGGTGAACTGGTGCTGGACGAGAACGTCGAGAACAGCGCCTACGCACGTACGCTGGCTGTCGACGTCGTGGACTCCGAGGGCAACGTCCTCGCAGCCGCCGGCACCGACTGCGGTGAC
Organism: Arthrobacter sp. sptzw32; assembly: GCF_059089735.1. NCBI lineage: Bacteria > Bacillati > Actinomycetota > Actinomycetes > Micrococcales > Micrococcaceae > Arthrobacter > Arthrobacter sp. sptzw32. Next base: position 178,833 of record NZ_JBNHEZ010000001.1, read on the forward strand.
GTTGTCATTGCCGAGCTGTTCGCAGCAGGCATCACCGAGGTCAAGGTCCGCTCCGTACTCACCTGTGAGTCCAGCGTCGGCACCTGCGCCCTGTGCTATGGCCGCTCGCTGGCCACCGGCAAGACCGTGGACATCGGCGAGGCCGTGGGCATCATCGCCGCGCAGTCCATCGGCGAGCCCGGTACCCAGCTGACCATGCGTACGTTCCACACCGGTGGTGCAGTTTCCGCCAGCGGCGGCGACGACATCACTCAGGGTCTGCCCCGTATCCAGGAGCTCTTCGAAGCCCGTACTCCGAAGGGTGTTGCACCGATTGCAGAAGCAGCCGGCCGCATCGCCATCGAAGAGTCCGAGCGCCAGATGCGCCTGGTCATCACTCCCGATGACGGAACTGAAGAGATCGCCTACCCGGTCCTGCGCCGTTCACGCCTGCTGATCGAAGATGGCGACCACGTCACCGTCGGCCAGAAGCTGATCAACGGACCGGTGGATCCCAAGCAGGTCCTGCGCATCATGGGTCCGCGTGCGGCACAGAAGTTCCTGGTGGACGAGGTCCAGGGCGTGTACCGCAGCCAGGGCATCGGTATCCACGACAAGCACGTCGAGGTTATCGTCCGCCAGATGCTGCGCCGCGTCACGGTCATCGAGTCCGGCGAATCGGACCTGCTGCCTGGCGAGCTCGCCGAGCGCAGCCGCTTCGAGGACGCCAACCGCCGTGTTGTCTCCGAGGGCAAGGCGCCGGCTTCCGGACGTCCTGAGCTCATGGGCATCACCAAGGCGTCCCTGGCCACCGAGTCCTGGCTGTCCGCAGCTTCCTTCCAGGAGACCACCCGCGTCCTGACGCAGGCGGCCATGGAAGGCAAGAGCGATCCGCTGCTCGGCCTCAAGGAGAACGTCATCATCGGCAAGCTGATCCCGGCCGGCACGGGCCTCCCGCGCTACACCGAGGTCACCGTTGAGCCCACTGAAGAAGCAAAGGCCAACCTGTTTACCGGCCCCAGCGCATTCAGTGACTTCTCGTACGACACCCTGGGCGGCGACGGAGCTCCTGAGTTCCACGCCATCCCGCTGGATGACTACGACCTGGGCAACGACTTCCGCTAAAGGCAGTCAGCGTTCCTGAAAGGCCCCGTCTCAACCTGCTCCACGGCAGGGGGAGGCGGGGCCTTTCGTATACACCCGATTAAGGCTCAGGATCAAGCCGTGCTAGAATTTTGGTAATTGTTCTGTGTGGCAGTGGATGAAGGCCGCCGCAGCATCATTTTGGTTTTGTTCTCATGATGCTGGGTGTGAGCTTGTTTCCGGGTTGCGGGCTAGGTGCGCAACGAATGCCACTCTTTTGCACGCCTCGGCACGATTCGAGACACCAAGGCTGCAGGGACAACGCCAAAACCGACGCAGTGACGGCTGACGCCTGAATGTTCCGGTCGAGATCAAACCAACGGAGAACACGAGAGTGCCTACGATTAACCAGCTGGTCCGCAAGGGCCGCACGCCTAAGGTCTCCAAGACCAAGGCCCCCGCGCTTAAGGGCAGCCCGATGCGCCGCGGTGTTTGCACCCGCGTTTACACCACCACCCCGAAGAAGCCGAACTCGGCTCTGCGCAAGGTGGCACGTGTGCGCCTCAACGGCGGCGTCGAAGTAACGGCCTACATCCCCGGTGTGGGACACAACCTGCAGGAGCACTCCATTGTGCTCGTTCGCGGCGGTCGTGTGAAGGACCTCCCGGGTGTCCGTTACAAGATCGTCCGCGGCGCCCTCGATACCCAGGGTGTCAAGAACCGTAAGCAGGCCCGCAGCCGCTACGGCGCAAAGATGGAGAAGAAGTAATATGCCTCGCAAGGGTCCGGCCCCCAAGCGGCCGCTCGTACTAGATCCCGTTTACGGCTCCCCGCTGGTCACCCAGCTCATCAACAAGGTGCTCGTTGACGGCAAGAAGTCCACGGCAGAGCGCATCGTCTACGGTGCCCTCGAAGGCGCACGCGCCAAGTCCGGCGGCGACCCCGTAGCAGCCCTCAAGAAGGCCATGGACAACGTCAAGCCTTCCCTCGAGGTCCGCTCACGCCGCGTCGGCGGCGCCACCTACCAGGTTCCGGTTGAGGTCAAGCCGGGCCGCTCCACCGCACTCGCCCTGCGCTGGCTGGTTGGCTACTCCAAGGCCCGCCGCGAAAAGACGATGACCGAGCGCCTCCAGAACGAAATCCTGGATGCCTCAAACGGTCTCGGTGCCGCTGTGAAGCGTCGCGAAGACACCCACAAGATGGCCGAGTCCAACAAGGCCTTCGCACACTACCGCTGGTAATACTTCCCGTACGCCGCCGGCCCTTCCAGGCCGGCGGCGAACGTGTAGTCCATCCGAAAGGGAGACACCGTGGCACAGGACGTGCTTACCGACCTTAGTAAGGTCCGCAACATCGGCATCATGGCCCACATTGATGCCGGCAAGACCACCACCACCGAGCGCATCCTGTTCTACACGGGTGTGAACCACAAGATCGGCGAAACGCACGACGGCGCTTCGACCACTGACTGGATGGAACAGGAAAAGGAACGCGGCATCACCATCACGTCTGCCGCCGTGACCTGCTTCTGGGAGAACAACCAGATCAACATCATCGACACCCCCGGCCACGTTGACTTCACCGTTGAGGTTGAGCGCTCCCTGCGCGTCCTCGACGGTGCCGTCGCCGTCTTCGATGGCAAGGAAGGCGTTGAGCCGCAGTCTGAAACCGTTTGGCGCCAGGCTGACAAGTACAACGTTCCGCGCATCTGCTTCGTCAACAAGATGGACAAGCTCGGTGCCGACTTCTACTTCACCGTAGACACCATCATCAGCCGCCTGGGCGCCAAGCCGCTCGTTATGCAGCTGCCCATCGGTGCCGAGAACGACTTCATCGGCGTCGTGGACCTGCTCTACATGCGCGCACTGGTGTGGCCCGGCGATGCCAAGGGTGACGTCACCATGGGTGCCAAGTACGAGATCCGCGAGATCCCGGCTGACCTCCAGGAAAAGGCCGAAGAGTACCGCGCAAACCTCGTTGAGACGGTTGCGGAGTCCTCCGAGGAACTCATGGAGAAGTACCTCGAGGGTGAAGAAATCTCGATCGACGAGCTCAAGGCCGGCATCCGCAAGATGACGATCAACTCCGAGCTCTACCCGATCTTCTGCGGTTCCGCCTTCAAGAACCGCGGCGTTCAGCCCATGCTCGATGCAGTCGTGGACTACCTGCCGAACCCGCTCGACGTCCCCCCGATGGTCGGCCACGATCCTCGCGACGAAGAGAAGGAACTGACCCGCAAGCCTTCCTCTGAAGAGCCGTTCTCCGCACTGGCCTTCAAGATTGCTGCGCACCCGTTCTTCGGCCAGCTCACCTTCATCCGCGTGTACTCCGGTCACGTGGAAGCAGGCGCCCAGGTGGTCAACTCCACCAAGGGCAAGAAGGAGCGCATCGGCAAGCTGTTCCAGATGCACGCCAACAAGGAAATGCCTGTTGAGGGCGCTACCGCCGGCCACATCTACGCAGCCATCGGTCTGAAGGACACCACCACGGGTGACACCCTGTGTGATTCCAGCAACCAGATCGTCCTTGAGTCCATGAGCTTCCCGGAGCCCGTGATCTCGGTTGCCATCGAGCCGAACACCAAGGGTGACCAGGAGAAGCTCTCCACGGCCATCCAGAAGCTCTCCGCTGAGGACCCCACCTTCCAGGTGTCCCTCAACGAAGACACCGGTCAGACCATCATCGCCGGCATGGGCGAACTCCACCTGGACATCCTGGTGGACCGCATGCGCCGCGAATTCAAGGTCGAGGCAAACGTGGGCAAGCCCCAGGTTGCCTACCGCGAAACCATCAAGCGCGCCGTCGAACGCCACGACTACACGCACAAGAAGCAGACCGGTGGTTCGGGTCAGTTCGCAAAGATCCAGATCGCGATCGAGCCGCTGGACACCGCCGAGGGCGAGCTGTACGAGTTCGAGAACAAGGTCACCGGTGGCCGCGTTCCCCGCGAGTACATCCCGTCTGTTGACGCTGGTATCCAGGACGCGCTGAACGACGGCGTCCTCGCCGGCTACCCGGTTGTGGGCATCAAGGCCACACTGGTTGACGGCGCGTACCACGATGTTGACTCGTCCGAAATGGCGTTCAAGATCGCCGGCCGTATGGCTTTCAAGGAAGCCGCACGCAAGGCAAACCCGGTTCTGCTCGAACCGCTGATGGATGTAGAGGTCCGCACCCCTGAGGAATACATGGGTGAAGTTATCGGTGACCTCAACTCCCGCCGTGGCCAGATGCAGTCCATGGAGGATGCACAGGGCGTCAAGGTCATCCGTGCGCACGTTCCGCTGTCCGGCATGTTCGGCTACATCGGTGACCTGCGTTCGAAGACCCAGGGCCGTGCTGTGTACTCCATGACGTTCAACAGCTACGCCGAGGTCCCGAAGGCAGTTGCCGACGAGATCATCCAGAAGACCCGCGGCGAATAGTCTCCGGACTTTCGCAGCGAACAAACTCGGGTGTGCTTCCGGTTGACGGAGGCCCGCCTGGTGCAGGTGGCCGGTACGGCCGGATTCATCCGGACAAGCCGGATTCCGGCCATCTGCGCGAACAGGCTCTAGGGACTAGTATTAGTTCCTGAATCTGCAATTTCAGTAATCCAAAGCCCCCCAAGTAGACTTACCTGAGTTTCTGCCGCTACAAGAGCGGCAGAAGGGTATGTCATTTGAAAACGTTCTAGGAGGAACCTGTGGCAAAGGCAAAGTTCGAGCGGACTAAGCCGCACGTTAACATCGGCACCATTGGTCACGTTGACCACGGTAAGACGACGTTGACGGCCGCCATTTCCAAGGTGCTGTACGACAAGTACCCGACTCTCAACGAGAAGCGTGACTTCGCGTCGATCGACTCTGCTCCCGAAGAGCGTCAGCGCGGCATTACCATCAACATCTCCCACGTTGAGTACCAGACCGAGAAGCGCCACTACGCACACGTAGACGCCCCCGGTCACGCTGACTACATCAAGAACATGATCACCGGTGCTGCCCAGATGGACGGTGCAATCCTCGTGGTTGCCGCCACTGACGGCCCGATGGCTCAGACCCGCGAGCACGTTCTGCTCGCCCGCCAGGTTGGTGTTCCCTACCTGCTGGTCGCACTGAACAAGTCCGACATGGTTGACGATGAGGAACTGCTGGACCTCGTTGAAATGGAAGTTCGTGAGCTCCTCAGCTCGCAGGGCTTCGATGGCGACGAAGCGCCGGTTGTCCGCGTTTCCGGCCTGAAGGCACTGGAAGGCGACCCGGAGTGGGTCAAGTCCGTTGAGGACCTGATGGCTGCTGTGGACGAGTCTGTTCCGGACCCCGTACGTGACCGTGACAAGCCGTTCCTCATGCCTATCGAGGACGTCTTTACCATCACCGGCCGTGGCACCGTTGTTACGGGCCGCGCCGAGCGTGGAACCCTCGCCATCAACTCCGAGGTCGAGATCGTCGGCATCCGCCCGGTCCAGAAGACCACGGTTACCGGTATCGAGATGTTCCACAAGCAGCTCGACGAAGCATGGGCCGGCGAGAACTGTGGCCTCCTGCTCCGCGGTCTGAAGCGCGATGACGTAGAGCGTGGCCAGGTTGTCGTCAAGCCGGGTTCCATCACCCCGCACACCGACTTCGAGGCAAACGTCTACATCCTCTCCAAGGACGAAGGCGGACGTCACAACCCGTTCTACTCCAACTACCGCCCGCAGTTCTACTTCCGTACCACGGACGTAACCGGCGTTATCACCCTGCCCGAGGGCACGGAAATGGTTATGCCTGGCGACAACACTGAGATGACCGTTGCGCTCATCCAGCCCATCGCTATGGAAGAGGGCCTCGGCTTCGCAATCCGCGAAGGCGGCCGCACCGTTGGTTCAGGACGCGTTACCAAGATCAACAAGTAATTCCAGTTGAACTGAAGAACAGCCCCGCTGCTACAGCAGCGGGGCTGTTCTCTTTGGTTAACCCCACCCTGATACTGTTGCTTGACCGAAAGGAGTTCATCATGGGATGGCTTATTTTTCTGATCATCGCGGTGGCCGTGGTGGCAGGTGTCTTCTGGGCCAAAAAGCACTTCCGCCGCGAGATTGACCGTGCCAAGCGGATCAACCGGGCAAACAAAAACCAGTAACGGCTTTCGGCGGCAGGGCTTAGCCCGCCGCGGCTCTCCTTGCCTTACTCAGGGCCTGGTACCAGTAGAAGGACTGCTTGGGCGTACGCTCCAGTGTTGCAAAGTCCACATGCACCAGGCCGAAGCGCTGTGAGTAGCCCGCCGCCCATTCAAAGTTGTCCATCAGGGTCCACACGTAGTAACCGCGCAGGTCCACGCCCGACGCCATCCCTCCGGGTGAGGTAGCGTCCAGCGCAGCCCGCAGGTGGGAAGCGATGTAGTTCACCCGTTCCTCGTCCTGGACGGGACCGGTGACACGCTCAGGTTCGGGGAAGCTCGCTCCACCTTCGGTGATGTAGACCGGCGGGAGTGCGTCACCGTACCGGTCCTGCAGTTCCTTGAGCAGGACACCCAAATGTTCAGGTGCCACGGGCCAGCCGAATCCAGTGCTGTCGTACTCTGGATAGCCCACCTCATGGAAGGGCAGCCGGGCAACTGCCTTGTGCGTATTGGCCGGTATGGGCGTCACGCCGCGGCCGATGGCAACCTTCACCGGGTAGTAGTAGTTCAGGCCGTAGAAATCGAGCGGCTGGTGGATGGTCCGCAGGTCGGCGTCGGAAAGCTTGCCAATGGAGCGCAGCCACGGCCTGGCATACAGCGGAAGGTTCGGGTAGCGGCCCAGCAGCACGGGATCAGCGTAGATGCGGTTCATCAGCAGGTCGTACATCGTTGCCACCAGCCTGTCACCAACGTTCCGGCTGGCTGGCCGGACCGGTGAGTGGAGGTTGGTAACGCCAACATCGCCCTTGACCCCGGCAGCCCGTAAGGCCTGTGCGCCCAGGCCGTGGGCCAGGAGTTGGTGGTGGATGGCAGGCAGGGCATCGAACATGAGTGTCCTGCCGGGCGCGTGGACGCCCAGGGCGTACCCGTTCAGGGTCACGGACAACGGCTCGTTCAGCGTGACCCACTGCGCCACGCGGTCGCCGTAGCGTTCGCCGGCGGCGGCGGCATACTCGCCAAACCGCTCGGCTGTCTCACGGTTCATCCAGCCGCCGCGCTGTTCCAGCGGCAGAGGGGTGTCCCAGTGATAGAGGGTGGCCATGGGGGAGATGCCGGCAGCGAGCAGCTGGTCGATCAGCCGGTCATAAAAGTCCAGCCCCTCGGGATTCAGGCCTCCGCGCCCGTCCGGCTGGATGCGCGGCCAGGAGATTGAGAAGCGGTAGGAGTCCACGCCCAGTTCCTGCAGCAGGGCAACGTCCTCCGGCAGGCGGTTGTAGTGGTCGCAGGCCACAGCGGGGGAGTGCCCGTCCATAATGCTGCCGGGCTTCTCCGCGAAGGCGTCCCACCCCGAAGGACCCCTGCCCCCTTGAGTCAGGGCTCCCTCTATCTGGAAGGCTGCGGCTGCGACGCCCAGCATGAACGACGGCGGCATGCGGCTGGCCAGTTCAGTCACGGATTCGGTGCTCTCCAGCGTCATGCCCCTATCATCCAATCGGTTGTTGCCGTTGGCAATGACCCCGGAGCGGGGGAGGCAAAGGGCCGATTCGCTTCTGGCGCCGGAATCCGGCATACTAGATGAGTTGTTCAAGCGCTCTTTCGCGTCCCGATCCGGATAATGCCGGGTGCCAGGGTCCAGGTAAGAGCCCAAACATAACCACTCCCCAAGGAACTGCGGACGAGTACGCGCGGACAGCGCGACACGCCCGACCGCGGGGGTCGGTTGCGCCGGCAGGTTGAGGAACCCGGATTCATCCGGATTCAGCTTGTGCGGCGGGTGGTAGTTACGACTTCAAATGCTTCGGCAGCCGCACAACAGGTAAGTGAACAGGGCAGCCCTAATCAGGGGAAGCACAGACTGAAAGAGAGTCAGGCGACATGGCGGGACAAAAAATCCGCATCCGGCTGAAGTCATATGACCACGAGGTCATTGATGTTTCAGCACGGAAGATCGTTGAGACGGTCACGCGCGCAGGCGCAACTGTAGTTGGCCCCGTGCCGCTGCCGACGGAGAAGAACGTTTACTGCGTAATCCGCTCTCCGCACAAGTACAAGGACAGCCGCGAGCACTTCGAAATGCGCACGCACAAGCGTCTTATCGACATCATCGATCCCACGCCGAAGGCTGTTGACTCGCTCATGCGTCTCGACCTGCCGGCAGACGTGAACATCGAAATCAAGCTGTAGGGAGGTGCTGAGAGACTATGACCGCAACCCGTAACGTAAAGGGCCTGCTGGGCACGAAGCTCGGCATGACCCAGGTCTGGGACGAGAACAACAAGCTCATCCCCGTCACTGTGGTCCAGGCAGATTCGAACGTCATCACCCAGCTGCGCAACGCAGAAGCTGATGGCTACGTAGCCGTACAGATCGGCTACGGCCAGATCGATCCCCGCAAGGTCACCAAGCCGCTGGCTGGTCACTTTGAGAAGGCAGGCGTCACGCCTCGCCGCCACGTCGTCGAACTCCGTACCGCAGATGCTGCCGAGTACGAGCTGGGCCAGGAGCTCTCCGTAGAGGTCTTCGAAGCCGGCCAGAAGATCGACGTCATCGGCACCACCAAGGGTAAGGGCTTCGCCGGTGTTATGAAGCGTCACGGCTTCCACGGCGTTGGAGCTTCCCACGGTGCCCACAAGAACCACCGTAAGCCCGGTTCAATCGGTGGCGCATCCACCCCGAGCCGCGTCTTCAAAGGCATGAAAATGGCCGGCCGCATGGGCGCCGTTCGTCACACCACGCTGAACCTCACGGTCCACGCGGTTGACGTCGAGAAGTCGCTGCTCCTTATCAAGGGTGCCGTTCCCGGCGCCCGCGGCCAGGTCGTCCTCGTACGCACCGCCGTGAAGGGAGCCTAGTTCAATGGCTAACACTGTCCAGGTTGACCTGCCTGCAGAGATCTTCGACGTACAGACCAACGTGCCGCTGCTGCACCAGGTCGTCGTAGCCCAGCTCGCTGCTGCTCGCCAGGGTACCCACAAGACCAAGACCCGCGCTGAAGTTTCCGGTGCAGGACGCAAGCCGTTCAAGCAGAAGGGTACCGGCCGCGCCCGTCAGGGTTCCATCCGTGCTCCTCACATGACCGGCGGTGGCATTGTCCACGGTCCCACCCCGCGTGACTACAGCCAGCGCACCCCCAAGAAGATGATTGCTGCTGCACTGCGCGGCGCACTGTCCGACCGGGCGCGTAACGGACGCATCCACGTTGTTGCTGAACTGGTTGAGGGCACCAAGCCTTCCGCCAAGACTGCACTCGCAACCCTGCGCGGCGTTTCCGACCGCAAGAACCTGCTGGTTGTCATCGAGCGCGCCAACGACGTTGCTGCACTGTCCGTGCGCAACCTCGCCGGTGTTCACGTTCTGTACGCAGACCAGCTGAACACCTACGACGTTCTCGTGTCTGATGACGTTGTCTTCACCAAGGCTGCCTACGAAGCATTCGTTGCCGGCAAGGCAGCTAAGAACGAGGAGGATGCCAAGTGAGTGCAGCCACCATCAAGGATCCCCGCGACGTCGTGCTTGCACCCGTCGTGTCGGAAAAGAGCTACGGCCTGATCGACGAGGGCAAGTACACCTTCCTGGTGGACCCCCGGTCGAACAAGACCGAGATCAAGCTGGCCGTGGAGAAAATCTTCTCCGTCAAGGTCGAATCGATCAACACCATCAACCGTGCCGGTAAGCGCAAGCGCACCAAATTCGGATGGGGTACCCGCAAGAACACCAAGCGTGCGATTGTCACCCTCAAAGAAGGCACTATCGACATCTTCGGCGGTCCGCTCGCGTAGCGGAGACCACTTTAACGAGGAAATAAATTATGGGAATCCGTAAATACAAGCCGACTACCCCGGGCCGTCGTGGCTCGAGCGTAGCGGACTTCATTGAAATCACGCGGTCGACGCCGGAAAAGTCGTTGGTACGTCCGCTGCCCAAAAAGGGCGGCCGTAACAACACCGGTAAGATCACCACCCGTCACAAGGGTGGCGGACACAAGCGCCAGTACCGTCTTATCGACTTCCGTCGCCACGATAAGGACGGCGTCAACGCCCGCGTTGCTGAAATTGAGTACGATCCGAACCGTACGGCTCGCATCGCCCTCCTGCACTACGTTGATGGCACCAAGCGTTACATCATCGCGCCGAACAAGCTGGCCCAGGGTGACATGGTGGAAGCAGGTGCCAACGCTGACATCAAGCCTGGCAACAACCTGCCGCTGCGCAACATCCCCGTGGGTACCGTTATCCACGCAGTTGAACTGCGTCCGGGTGGCGGCGCCAAGATGGGCCGGTCCGCCGGTGCATCCATCCAGCTCGTTGCCAAGGAAGGCCGTTTCGCCCAGCTGCGTCTGCCTTCCGGTGAAATCCGCAACGTTGACGTGCGCTGCCGCGCAACCGTCGGCGAGGTGGGCAACGCCGAGCAGTCGAACATCAACTGGGGCAAGGCCGGCCGTATGCGCTGGAAGGGCGTTCGCCCGACCGTCCGCGGTGTCGCCATGAACCCGGTTGACCACCCGCACGGTGGTGGCGAGGGCAAGACGTCCGGTGGACGTAACCCCGTCAACCCGAACGGTAAGCGGGAAGGCCGCACGCGCCGCCCGAACAAAGAGAGCGACAAGCTTATTGTGCGTCGTCGTCGTACTGGCAAGAACAAGCGATAGGAGCCTGGACACATGCCACGCAGCCTGAAAAAAGGTCCTTTCGTTGACCAGCACCTCTTTGTGAAGGTAGCCAGGGAAAACGAAAAGGGCACCAAGAACGTCATCAAGACCTGGTCCCGCCGTTCGATGATCATCCCCGACATGCTCGGGCACACGATCGCCGTACACGACGGACGCAAGCACATCCCGGTGTTTGTCACTGAGTCGATGGTCGGGCACAAGCTCGGCGAATTCGCTCCCACGCGGACATTCCGCGGCCATGTCAAGGACGACCGTAAGGGCAAGCGCCGCTAGGCGCCTGCACTTACGTCAAAGACGAGAGAAGGAAAGCAATGGAAGCCAAGGCAATTGCGCGCCACATCCGCGTAACGCCTATGAAGGCCCGGCGCGTCGTCAACCTTGTTCGTGGTTTGCAAGCGAATGAGGCTCTGGCAATTCTGAAGTTTGCCCCCCAGGCAGCTTCGGAGCCGGTATTCAAGGTAGTTCAGTCGGCAATCTCCAACGCCCGGGTCCTCGCGGACCGCGACGGCGTGGCGTTTGACGAAGGCGACCTCATCATCAGCGCAGCGTTTGTTGATGAAGGTCCGACCATGAAGCGGTTCCAGCCGCGTGCCCAGGGTCGTGCATTTCAGATCAAGAAGCGCACCAGCCACATCACCGTGGTAGTCGCTACCCCGGAGAAAGAGGAGGCTCGCTAAGTGGGACAGAAAGTAAACCCGCACGGGTTCCGACTCGGCATCACCACCGATCACGTATCGCACTGGTTCGCTGACAGCACCAAGGCCGGCCAGCGGTACAAGGACTTCGTTCGCGAAGACATCCGCATCCGCCAGCTCATGTCCACGGGCATGGAGCGCGCCGGTATCGCCAAGGTTGAGATCGAGCGCACCCGTGACCGTGTCCGCGTGGACATCCACACGGCCCGCCCCGGCATCGTCATCGGCCGCCGTGGAGCAGAAGCAGACCGCATCCGCGGCGAGCTCGAAAAGCTCACCGGCAAGCAGGTTCAGCTGAACATCCTCGAGGTCAAGAACCCCGAGATGGAAGCCCAGCTTGTTGCCCAGGGCGTTGCTGAGCAGCTGACCTCACGTGTGGCTTTCCGCCGCGCGATGAAGAAGGCCATGCAGTCCGCGCAGCGTGCAGGTGCCAAGGGCATCCGTATCGCCTGCTCCGGTCGACTGGGCGGCGCTGAAATGTCCCGCTCGGAGTTCTACCGCGAAGGCCGTGTGCCCCTGCACACCCTCCGCGCGAACATCGACTACGGCTTCTACGAAGCCAAGACCACCTTCGGCCGCATCGGCGTGAAGGTCTGGATCTACAAGGGTGACGTCACCGCCAAGGAACTGGCCCAGCAGGCCGCTTCCGCCCCGTCCCGCGGACGCTCCGGCGACCGTCCGGGCCGCCCGGGTGGCGCTGACCGTGGTGACCGCCGCCGTCGCAACGACCGTCCGGCCGCTGACGCAGCTCCTGCTGCCGAGGCTCCGGCAGCTGAAGCTGCAGCTCCGGCAGCAGCAGAAGGAGGACAGGCTTAAATGCTTATCCCACGTCGAGTCAAGCACCGTAAGCAGCACCACCCGGGTCGTTCCGGCGCTGCTACGGGTGGCACCAAGGTCACTTTCGGTGAGTACGGCATCCAGGCCCTGAGCCCGGCATACGTCACCAACCGTCAGATCGAGTCTGCCCGTATCGCGATGACCCGCCACATCAAGCGTGGCGGCAAGGTCTGGATCAACATCTACCCGGACCGTCCCCTGACCAAGAAGCCTGCCGAAACCCGCATGGGTTCCGGTAAGGGTTCACCGGAATGGTGGGTCGCAAACGTCAAGCCGGGTCGGGTTCTCTTCGAGATCTCCGGCGTCGAAGAATCGGTAGCACGCGAGGCCCTGCGCCTGGCAATCCACAAGCTCCCGTTGAAGGCACGCATTCTGCGTCGCGAAGGTGGTGAATAGAAATGGCAGTAGGATCCAAGGATCTGGCTCCCGCACAGCTGGACGGTTTCGACAACGAGCGTCTCGTTGAAGAACTCCGCAAGGCCAAGGAAGAGCTGTTCAACCTGCGTTTCCAGTCCGCCACCGGACAGCTGGAGAACCACGGCAGGCTGCGCGCGGTAAAGAAGGACATCGCCCGCATCTACACCGTTCTCCGTGAGCGCGAGCTGGGCATTCGTGCCGAGGTTGCCGCACCGGTTGTGGAAGCCAAGGAAGAAAAGAAGTCCAAGAAGGCAGCAACCAAGAAGGCCGACAAGGCTGAAACGGTTGAGACCGAGGAGGATGCCAAGTGAGTGAAAAGGACCAGAACGTGACGGAAACTGCTACCGCAGCCACGGCTGAGCAGCGCGGTTACCGCAAGACGCGTCGCGGCTACGTGGTTTCGGACAAGATGGAAAAGACCATCGTTGTCCAGGTCGAAGACCGCGTGAAGCACGCGCTGTACGGCAAGGTCATCCGCCGTACCTCCAAGGTCAAGGCCCACGACGAAGAGAACACCGCCGGCATCGGCGACCTCGTTGTCATCGCCGAGACCCGTCCGCTGTCCGCCACCAAGAACTGGCGGCTCGTGGAAATCCTCGAGAAGGCCAAGTAGCACCTGCTGCTTCGGTAACCGGAAGCCCCCGCTCCCTTTGGGAAGCGGGGGCTTCCGCGTTAACGGCTGGACGGTGAGAGAGCGTCGGTGAAAAGGCGGCGGGGAGTGAGAGATCGTCGGTGAAAAGGCTGCAGGAAGTGAGAGAGCGTGCCGGCCTGCCGTGCACGACGGCGGCGCCCCGCGTTTTTGGGGCATGCGGGGGAGTGGTGCCGAGGCAGGCCGAGAGGCTGCCCTGGGTTCCGCCGTCGTTCCCTCTCAGACGCTCTCTCACTTATCGCAGGTTTTGGACGAACGCTCTCTCAGTTACCGCCCCATTTTGAAAGACGCTCTATCACCTCACGTTGGTCAAGCTTAGGGAGTGAGAGAGCGTCGGTGAAAAGGCTGCAGGGAGTGAGAGAGCGTGCCGGCCTGCCGTGCACGACGGCGGCGCTCCGGGACTGGCGGGGGAGTGTCACCGAGGCGGGCAGAATGGAGGCTGCCGCGCGGGCGGCCGTCGTCCGTCTTGCAGGGGAGCGCCGGCGGTGATATGGGGTTGAGTGGAAAACGTGCTAAGATTTTGAGTTTGTATGGCGCCTTTCGTGCGCCGACATCAAACCTCGTAAACAAGCGTGCCACAGCATAGTGCCCCCTTGCGCCCAGGATTCTCCTGGACCGGATGGGAGCAACTGCTTCTGGCACGGGAGTTTAGGCCTGGTCTGGCAAAATCCAGGCAGGTCAAGAGACACCCCGATCAACCGTTCCGCAAGGCTCATTCCGTAGGAAGATTTTCGGTCTGAGAACCGGCGCGACGCAAGGAGTAAATAGTGATTCAGCAGGAGTCGCGACTCAAGGTCGCCGACAACACGGGTGCTAAGGAAATCCTTACCATTCGCGTTCTCGGTGGATCTGGCCGTCGCTACGCAGGCATTGGCGACGTCATTGTCGCAACCGTCAAGGATGCAATCCCGGGCGGCAACGTAAAGAAGGGCGATGTTGTCAAGGCAGTCATCGTCCGTACCAAGAAGGAACGCCGCCGTGCGGATGGTTCCTACATCAAGTTTGACGAGAACGCAGCTGTGATCCTGAAGGGCGACGGTGACCCCCGCGGTACCCGTATCTTCGGACCGGTTGGTCGTGAACTCCGTGACAAGAAGTTCATGAAGATCGTTTCTCTGGCTCCGGAGGTGCTCTAGTCCATGGCTAAGATCAAGAAGGGTGACCTCGTTCAGGTCATCACTGGCGCCAAGGCTGAGCGCGGCGGCGACCGCGGCAAGCAGGGCAAGGTCCTGCGCGTGTTCCCCGACACCAACCGTGTGCTGGTCGAAGGCATCAACCGCGTAACCAAGCACACCAAGGTCGGTCAGTCGCAGCGCGGCACCAAGACCGGTGGCATCGAGGTTGTTGAAGCTTCGATCCACATCTCCAACGTGGCTCTGGTTGACCCGTCCACCAAGAAGCCCACCCGCGTTGGCTTCCGCACCGAAACCGTTGAGCGCAATGGCGTCCAGCGCGAAGTGCGCGTCCGCGTGGCCAAGAGCTCAGGGAAGGACATCTAATGACTGAGACTCTCGAGACTCCGGCAACGAAGATCGTTCCTCGTCTGAAGACCAAGTACGCCGATTCCATCAAGAGCACGCTCATTGAGGAATTCAAGTACGAAAACGTCAACCAGGTTCCGCGCCTCGTGAAGGTCGTTGTGAACATGGGTGTTGGAGATGCCGCCAAGGACTCCAAGCTGATCGACGGCGCTGTCCGCGACCTCACCCAAATCACCGGCCAGAAGCCGCAGGTAACCAAGGCCCGCAAGTCCATCGCACAGTTCAAGCTGCGCGAAGGCATGCCCATCGGCGCACACACCACCCTGCGTGGCGACCGCATGTGGGAATTCCTGGACCGTCTGGTCAGCCTCGCACTGCCCCGCATCAGGGACTTCCGTGGTCTCTCCGGCAAGCAGTTCGACGGTAACGGCAACTACACCTTCGGTCTGACCGAGCAGGTTATGTTCCACGAGATCGACCAGGACAAGATCGACCGCGTCCGCGGTATGGACATCACGGTTGTCACCACTGCCAAGACCGATGACGAAGGCCGCGCGCTGCTCAAGGCGCTTGGTTTCCCGTTCAAGGCCGAAGACTAATCTAACTACGTAAAAGGTCCGGCGGTCCGGCTGTAAAAAGCAAGTACCGCGGAAACCGTTATGAGGAAGGGCAAGAGCCCACCATGACAATGACAGATCCTGTCGCAGACATGCTTACGCGTCTGCGCAATGCAAACTCGGCATACCACGATTCCGTGTCCATGCCGTACAGCAAGCTCAAGGCACGCGTTGCTGACATCCTCAAGGCCGAAGGCTTCATCGCCGGCTGGAAGGAAGAAGACGCAGAGGTTGGCAAGAAGCTGACCCTCGAGCTCAAGTTCGGACCGAACCGCGAGCGTTCAATCGCTGGTGTTCGCCGTATCTCCAAGCCGGGCCTGCGTGTTTACGCAAAGTCCACCAACCTGCCGCACGTGCTGGGTGGCCTGGGTGTCGCAATCCTGTCCACCTCTTCCGGCCTCCTGACTGACAAGCAGGCCGGCAAGAAGGGCGTGGGCGGCGAAGTCCTCGCTTACGTCTGGTAACGGGAAAGGAAGAGAATAATGTCACGTATTGGACGTCTCCCCATCACCGTTCCTGCCGGCGTTGAGGTCAAGGTTGACGGCTCTGTCGTCAGCGTCAAGGGTTCCAAAGGCGAGCTGAACCACACTGTGGCCAGCCCGATCGAGGTTTCCCTGGAAGCAGACACCCTGACTG
This sequence comes from Arthrobacter sp. sptzw32, assembly GCF_059089735.1. Taxonomy (NCBI): domain Bacteria; kingdom Bacillati; phylum Actinomycetota; class Actinomycetes; order Micrococcales; family Micrococcaceae; genus Arthrobacter; species Arthrobacter sp. sptzw32. Next base: position 194,978 of record NZ_JBNHEZ010000001.1, read on the forward strand.
TCGCCCGCCCGAACGACGAGCGCGCCTCCCGTTCACTCCACGGCCTGACCCGCACCCTGATCTCCAACATGATCGAGGGCGTTACCAAGGGCTACGAGAAGAAGCTTGAAATCGTCGGTACCGGTTACCGCGTTCAGGCCAAGGGATCTGACCTTGAGTTCGCTCTCGGTTACAGCCACCCGGTTAATGTCTCCGCACCGGAGGGCATCACCTTTGCAGTTGAGACCCCGACCAAGCTCTCTGTTTCAGGTATCAACAAGCAGCAGGTCGGCGAGGTTGCTGCCAACATTCGCAAGCTGCGGAAGCCGGACCCCTACAAGGGCAAGGGCATCCGTTACGCCGGCGAAGTCATCCGCCGCAAGGTCGGAAAGGCTGGTAAGTAACCATGGCCATCTCAATTAACAAGAAGCGTACGAACAAGAGCAAGTCTGCTTCGCGCAGCCGCCGCCAGCTTCGTATCCGTAAGCGCATCTCCGGTACGGCTGTACGTCCTCGTCTGGTCGTCAACCGTTCCGCACGCCACGTATTCGTCCAGGTTGTCGATGACACCAAGGGCCTGACCGTAGCGAGCGCCTCCACTCTGGAAGCCGACCTTCGTGTATTCGACGGCGACAAGACTGCCAAGGCCAAGCGCGTTGGCGAACTCGTCGCTGAGCGTGCCAAGGCTGCCGGTATCGAAGCTGTTGTCTTCGACCGCGGTGGTAACAAGTACCACGGCCGGATTGCCGCCGTCGCTGACGGTGCACGTGAAGGTGGGCTGTCACTGTGACGGAAGCAAACAAGGAAAAGGACACTGTGTCTGCAGATCAGAAGGCTACTGAAGCCGTAGCTGCCGCTGAGACCACTGCCCCCGCAGCTGCCGACGACCGCCGTGGCGGCGCTCGTCGCGGCGAGCGTGGCGACCGTGGCCAGGGCCGCGGCGACCGTGGTGGCCGTGGCGGCCGCGACGGCGGCCGTGAAGCCGAGAAGAGCCAGTTCGTAGAGCGCGTCGTCACCATCAACCGCGTCTCCAAGGTGGTCAAGGGTGGTCGTCGCTTCAGCTTCACCGCCCTGGTCGTCGTCGGTGACGGCAACGGTATGGTCGGCGTTGGCTACGGCAAGGCTAAGGAAGTTCCTGCCGCAATCGCGAAGGGCGTAGAAGAGGCCAAGAAGTCCTTCTTCCGCGTTCCCCGCGTTGGCAGCACCATCCCGCACCGCGTTCAGGGTGAGGCCGCTGCAGGCGTCGTTATGCTGCGTCCGGCTTCCGCCGGTACCGGTGTTATCGCCGGCGGCCCGGTCCGTGCAGTACTGGAGTGCGTGGGCATCCACGACATCCTCTCCAAGTCGCTCGGTTCCTCCAACGCCATCAACATCGTTCACGCGACCGTTGATGCCCTGAAGCGCCTTGAAGAGCCGGCAGCAGTGGCAGCACGCCGCGGCCTGCCCCTCGACGAGATCGCTCCGCCGGCACTGGTGAAGGCCCTCCTGAACCAGAAGGCGGGTGTCTAAGTCATGGCTAAGAACCTGATTCCCTCCGACACCCAGTTGGAGATCACTCAGATCAAGTCCGCCATTGGCGGCAAGCAGAACCAGCGGGACACCCTGCGGTCCCTCGGCCTGAAGCGGATCGGACACACCGTTGTCCGCACCGCCGATGCCGTGACCGTCGGAATGCTCAACACGGTTCCGCACCTGGTAAAGGTAGAGGAGGCGAAGTAAATGGCAGAGAACAATGCCGAAAAGGCACAGAGCGCGGCTGCTGAGAAGCAGAACGCCCTGAAGGTTCACCACCTGCGTCCCGCCCCGGGTGCCAAGACCGCCAAGACCCGCGTTGGTCGTGGTGAGGGATCCAAGGGTAAGACCGCCGGTCGTGGTACGAAGGGTACTGCAGCCCGCTACCAGGTCAAGGCTGGCTTTGCCGGCGGCCAGCTGCCGCTGCACATGCGCCTGCCGAAGCTGCGCGGCTTCAAGAACCCGTTCCGGGTTGAGTTCCAGGTTGTAAACCTGGACAAGCTCAACGAGCTGTTCCCGGAAGGTGGCGCAGTCACCGTGGAGAACCTGGTCGAAAAGGGTGCAGTTCGCAAGAACCAGCCCGTAAAGGTGCTGGGCACCGGCGACATCACCGTCAAGGTTGACGTCACCGCCCACGCATTCTCGGCCAGCGCCGCTGAAAAGATTGCTGCAGCAGGCGGAAGCACCACCGCGCTCTAGAGCCGGTGGGCGCCAAGCCCGTTGTTGAACTCCCGGTCTCCGGGGCCTCGGCCCTGGAGACCGGGAGTTTTTCACATCCGCCGGGCGTATTTTTCGCGCCACCTGACGCTTGCGCACTTCCACGGATTGTTCGCACGGCACATCCAACCGTTAGACTCGGTTGTTGGGATTTATAGATCCCCATCACACCACTCTTATTTACCACCAGGAGGACGCTTGCTTAGCGCATTTGGCCGGGCCTTTCGCACGCCTGATCTGCGACGCAAGTTGTTGTTCACGCTGGCAATCATCACCATCTTCCGCTTGGGTGCCTTCATTCCCTCGCCAGGTGTGGACTACCAGAATGTCCAGCAATGCTTGCAGAACGGTCAGACCGCCGGTGGCCTGTACCAGCTCGTTAACCTGTTCAGCGGCGGCGCGTTGCTCCAGGTGTCCATCTTCGCCCTGGGCATCATGCCCTACATCACGGCAAGCATCATCGTCCAGCTGCTCCGGGTGGTCATTCCCCGGTTCCAGCAGCTGTACGAAGAGGGAGCGTCCGGGCAGTCCAAGCTGACCCAGTACACGCGCTACCTCACCATCGCCCTGGGCCTGCTGAACGCCACCACGCTGGTTTCCCTGGCGCGGTCCGGGCAACTCCTGCCCGGCTGCAACCTGCCGATCATCCCGGACAGCAGCGTCATCACCACCATCCTGATCATCATCACCCTGACGGCCGGCACCGGCCTGATCATGTGGATGGGCGAGCTCGTCACCGAGAAGGGCGTGGGCAACGGCATGTCCCTGCTCATCTTTACGTCCATCGCGGCCACGTTCCCCACCTCCCTCGGCGCCATCTGGAGCTCGCAGGGTCCCGGAACGTTCTTTATGGTCCTCGCCATAGGCCTGCTGACAGTGGCCCTGGTCGTGTTCGTTGAGCAGTCCCAGCGCCGGGTCCCCGTACAGTACGCCAAGCGGATGATCGGCCGCCGCACTGTGGGCGGCACCAGCACGTACATCCCCATCAAGGTCAACATGGCGGGCGTGATCCCGGTGATCTTCGCTTCGTCCATGCTTTACCTGCCCGGCCTGATCTCGCAGTTCAACCAGCCCAAAGCCGGCGAGCAGATCCAGCCGTGGGTGGAATGGATCAACAACAACCTGGTCCGCGGCGACCAGCCGATCTACATGGTGCTTTACTTCGCCATGATCGTTTTCTTTACCTACTTCTACGTTGCGATCACCTTCAACCCTGAAGAGGTCTCGGACAACATGAAGAAGTACGGCGGCTTCATTCCAGGTATCCGCGCGGGCAAACCCACCGCTGACTACCTGCAGTACGTGCTGTCCCGGATCACCCTGCCCGGCGCCCTGTACCTGGGCTTCGTGGCATTGATCCCGCTGGTGGCACTGGTACTGATCAACGCAAACCAGAACTTCCCGTTCGGTGGCACCTCGATCCTGATCATGGTGGGCGTTGGTTTGGAGACCGTCAAGCAGATTGATGCGCAGCTACAACAACGTCACTACGAAGGGCTTTTGCGATGACGAGAATGCTGATTATTGGACCTCCCGGTTCCGGAAAAGGAACGCAGGCGGAACGGATTTCGGAGCGCCTCGGCGTTGTGGCGATCTCCACCGGCGATATCTTCCGTGCAAACGTAAAGGGCGAAACGCCGCTTGGCATCGAGGCCAAGAAGTTCATGGACGCCGGCGACTTCGTTCCGGACAGCGTGACCAACAAGATGGTGCGCGACCGGCTCAACGAGTCCGACGTCGAGGGCGGCTTCCTGCTGGACGGCTACCCGCGCACCACCGCGCAGGTGGACTACCTCGACGAGATCCTCGCCAAGGGCGAAGAGAAGCTCGACGTCGTCCTGCAGCTGACTGCGGACGACGAGGAACTGGTGCACCGCCTCCTGGGCCGTGCCAAGGAAACCGGCCGGAGCGACGACAATGAAGCCGTCATCCGCCACCGCCTTGACCTGTACCACGAGCAGACCGAAGCCGTAGTGGCCAAGTACGCCGAACGCGGCATCCTCACCCAGGTGGACGGCATCGGCCCCATCGACGAGGTCACCGACCGCGTGATGCAGGCCATCAAGGCCGCCCAGGCAGCCTGATCCAGGCACAGCTTTTCCGAGGCTCCTCCCGGTAAACGGGAGGAGCCTCAGCCATTTGAAAGGAAACACCATGGCCTTTGGCCAGCCCCGCATCGAATACAAGACCAACGCCCAGATGCGCACCATGCACGAAGCAGGCCTGGTCCTCAGCCGTGCCCTGGACGCCGCCGTGGCAGCAGCCGTTCCCGGCGTCACCACCAAGCACCTGGACGACGTCTTCGCGGCTGTCCTGAACGAAGCCGGCGCAAAGTCAAACTTCCTTGGCTACCACGGGTTCCCGGCCACCATCTGCACCTCCGTGAACGAGGAGGTGGTGCACGGAATCCCCGGCAGCCGTGTCCTCCGTGAGGGCGACATCATCTCCATCGACGGCGGTGCGATCGTCAACGACTGGCACTCCGACTCCGCCCGGACCGTCATCGTGGGCACTGCGGACCCGGAAGACCAGCGCCTCTCGGACGTAACCCGGGCGGCCATGTGGCGGGGTATCGCGGCACTGGCCAAGGGCAAGCACGTGGGTGACATCGGCGCTGCCATCGACGATTACGTCTCGTCCGTGCCGGGCAAACCGCTGGGCATCCTTGAGGACTACGTGGGGCACGGCATCGGCTCGGAGATGCACATGGCCCCGGACGTGCTCAACTACCGCACCAGCCACAAAGGTCCGAAGATCCGCCCGGGCCTCTGCCTCGCGATCGAGCCAATGCTCGTGCGGGGCAGCATCGACACCGCGGTGCTGGAGGACGACTGGACCGTGGTCACCACGGACGGCCAGCGCTCCTGCCAGTGGGAGCACTCCGTTGCGGTCCACGACAAGGGCATCTGGGTGCTGTCAGCGCCCGACGGCGGCGCGGAGCACCTGGTGCCCCTTGGCGTCACCCCCGTCCCCATCCCGTAGCAAAGTAGGTCGCAGTTGTTGTCGTTCTGGGCGCCCAAAACGACAACAACTGCGAGCCAGTTGGGGGAGGGGGAACAATGGGTGCCATGGGAGCAATCACCGATGTGCCCGGGGTCCGCGTAGGCCACGCCCAGAAGACCGACGACGGCTGGCTGACCGGAGTGACAGTTGTCCTGCCGCCGCCCGGCACCGTCGGTTCCGTGGACGTCCAGGGCGGCGGGCCGGCGACCCATGAAACCGATGCCCTTGATCCCACCACCCTGGTCAGCGCAGTGGACGCCGTGGTGCTCACCGGCGGCAGCGCGTACGGCCTCGCATCCGCCTCGGGCGCCCAGCGCTGGTGCGAGGAGAACAATCGGGGCTTCGCAGTTCCCGGGGGAGTGGTGCCGATCGTCCCCGCGGCCGCGATCTTCGACCTCGGCCGCGGCGGTGACTTCTCAGCGCGCCCGACGCCGGACATGGGCTACGCCGCAACTGCCGCCGCGGCTGCGCAGAAGGATGGGCACGACGTCGAACGCGGCAACGTCGGAGCCGGCACCGGCGCACTCCTCGCCCGTACCTACAAGGGCGGGATTGGCACCGCGTCGATCACCCTGGAGAACGGGGCAGTGGTCGGGGCCCTTGCCGTCGTCAACGCCCTGGGACTGCCGGTGGTTGAGCATTCCGTTCTCCGGGAGTCGGTAGTACAGCCAGGCACGCCCCTGAACACCACCCTCGTCGTCGTTGCCACCAATGCGGTCCTGGACGTGGCCGAGTGCAAGCGGACCGCCTCGGCTGCCCATGCCGGGATCGCCCGGGCCCTGAACCCGTCCCACACCTTGGCCGATGGCGATGTGGTCTTTTGCCTCGCAACCGGGGCGGTGCACCTGGACCGGACAGACGAAGCTGCCCGGCAGCTCAGCCTCATCACGCTGCAGAGTGCGGCAGCCGACGTCGTACGCCTGGCCATCCTTGACGGCGTGGCCAGTGCCAGCGCCGTGAGTACTCCCGGCGGGGATTATGGTGTGTTCGGCGCCGGGTAGGTTACTATTGCCGATTTAACTTTTGCCGCGGGACAGAGTAGTGTTGCTTGTTGGTTGTCTGGACTGCCACGCCCTTTTGGGGCCTGGAACCGGCAATCGATCCAACAAAAACGTTCGTGGTCATGCCCGGTGCAATCCGGCAGGACGGCGGCAACAACAGTTAGCGGAGGGTATGGCCAAGAAGGACGGGGTCATTGAGATCGAAGGCGTTGTGACCGAGGCGCTGCCTAACGCGATGTTTCGCGTTGAGCTCACCAACAAGCACATCGTACTGGCACACATCTCTGGAAAGATGCGTCAGCACTACATCAGGATCCTCCCGGAGGACCGCGTAGTGGTGGAGCTGAGCCCGTACGACCTCACTCGTGGTCGTATCGTCTACCGCTACAAGTAAATTGCTGGGCGGCTTCGGTGTGAACTGATCGCCGCTCCAGTTGACCAACTGTTACACGCAAAGGAATGCCATGAAGGTCAAGCCGAGCGTCAAGCAGATCTGCGAAAAGTGCAAAGTGATCCGCCGTAATGGCCGGGTCATGGTGATCTGCGAGAACCCGCGCCACAAGCAGCGCCAGGGCTAATTTCCTTCCCTGAAGGAAATCCTGGGTTGCTAACCCACGCAAGTAAATAAAGGCAGCACAAGCTGATCTGGAACATTGAGCTCGAAAGAGTCCGGACAGCTAACCCCCGGTCGGAGGCTGGGGCCGCACAGAATGTGCGGGTGTACTGCCTACGACCTCCGGTTTATTCAAGGAGTACTGCCACTATGGCTCGTCTCGCTGGCGTAGACATTCCCCGCGAAAAGCGGTTGGAAATTGCGCTTACTTACATCTACGGCGTGGGCAAGACCCGTGCACACGAAACCCTGGCTGCCACTGGCATCAGCGCTGACGTTCGCGTCAAGGACCTGACTGATGCACAGCTGGTTGAGCTGCGTGACTACATTGAAGGCAACTACAAGGTTGAGGGTGACCTTCGCCGCGAAGTAGCAGCAGATATCCGCCGCAAGGTTGAAATCGGCAGCTACGAAGGCCTGCGCCACCGCAAGGGCCTGCCCGTACGCGGACAGCGTACGAAGACCAACGCCCGTACCCGCAAGGGCCCGAAGCGCACCGTCGCCGGCAAGAAGAAGGCCCGTTAAAATCCCGGCCGGGATTAACGGTACTTTCCCCAATAACTTTCTGTAGGAGAAATAATGCCCCCGAAGACTCGTGGCGCGGTTCGCAAGCCGCGTAAGAAGGACAAAAAGAATATCGCGCTGGGCCAGGCGCACATCAAGAGCACGTTCAACAACACCATCGTTTCCATCACGGATCCGAGCGGCGCTGTTATCTCCTGGGCTTCCTCAGGTGAGGTTGGCTTCAAGGGCTCGCGTAAGTCCACCCCGTTCGCAGCGCAGATGGCTGCCGAAGCTGCTGCCAAGCGTGCCCAGGAGCACGGCATGCGCAAGGTTGACGTTTTCGTCAAGGGACCGGGTTCCGGACGCGAAACCGCGATCCGTTCGCTGCAGGCCGCAGGCCTCGAGGTTGGCTCCATCCAGGACGTCACCCCCGCTGCGCACAACGGCTGCCGCCCGCCGAAGCGCCGCCGCGTCTAAAGCTTTCGACGCCGCCTGAGCTTGCCCGGACCGTTGACGGTCCGGGCAAGCCCAGCGCGTTAAGTCTTCAGACCACATTTCCACCACCTGTGTTGCGTCATATAGCGGATGCTCGCCGAAAGGAAACCTAAGTGCTCATTGCACAGCGCCCCACCCTCTCCGAAGAGGTAGTCTCCGAAAACCGTTCGCGCTTCATCATTGAACCGCTGGAACCGGGCTTCGGCTACACCCTCGGAAACTCCCTCCGCCGTACCCTGCTCTCCTCCATCCCCGGTGCCGCTGTAACCAGCATCCGGATCGATGGCGTGCTGCACGAGTTCACCACGGTTCCGGGTGTCAAGGAAGATGTCACTGAGATCATCCTGAACATCAAGAGCCTGTCGGTCTCCTCCGAGCACGATGAGCCGGTTGTCGCTTACCTGCGCAAGCAGGGCCCCGGAGTCGTCACCGCCGCGGACATCGCTCCGCCGGCCGGCGTCGAATTCCACAACCCGGATCTGCACATCGCCACGCTGAACTCGAAGGGCAAGTTCGAACTCGAACTGACCATCGAGCGCGGCCGCGGCTACGTTTCGGCAGCTCAGAACAAGTCCGGCGACGCAGAGATCGGCCGTATCCCGGTCGACTCCATCTACTCGCCGGTGCTGAAGGTTACTTTCCGCGTGGAAGCAACCCGTGTTGAGCAGCGCACCGACTTCGACAAGCTGATTGTCGACGTCGAGACCAAGCAGGCCATCGCCCCGCGCGATGCCGTCGCTTCCGCAGGCACCACCCTGGTGGAGCTCTTCGGTCTGGCACGTGAGCTGAACACCGCAGCTGAAGGTATCGAGATCGGCCCGTCACCCACCGACGCTGCCCTGGCAGCCGACATGGCCCTGCCGATCGAGGATCTGGACCTCACCGTCCGTTCCTACAACTGCCTCAAGCGTGAGGGCATCCACACCGTGGGTGAACTCGTTGCCCGCTCCGAGGCTGACCTGATGGACATCCGCAACTTCGGTGCAAAGTCCATTGACGAGGTCAAGGCAAAGCTGGTTGAACTGGGCCTGTCCCTCAAGGACTCGCCTCCCGGTTTTGACCTCGCAGCACGCGCCGCAGCAATCGAAGAGGACGACGCCGCCTTCGGCGACGACGAACTCTAAACCAGACCTTGGCCGCGGGCCGGGCACCATGGTGTGCACAGCCCACGGCTTCCATTTGAGGAGAAACAATTATGCCTACCCCCACTAAGGGTCCGCGCCTCGGAGGCGGCCCGGCTCACGAGCGCCTCATGCTCGCGAACCTGGCAGCAGCACTGTTCGAGCACAAGCGGATCACCACCACGGTGACCAAGGCCAAGCGCCTGAAGCCGTACGCAGAGCGCCTGGTGACTTTCGCCAAGCGTGGCGACCTCGCTTCCCGCCGCCGCGTGCTCGGCCTGATCAGCAACAAGGGCGTCGTCCACGAGCTGTTCACCGACATCGCCCAGGCTGTGGAGAACCGCGACGGCGGCTACACCCGCATCACCAAGATCGGCAACCGCAAGGGCGACAACGCTCCCATGGCTGTCATCGAGCTCGTCCTTGAGCCCGTTTCAGCCAAGCAGGCCGTAGTAGCTGAAGCTACCGCGGCTGCCAAGCGCGATGCAGACAAGGCTGCTCCGGCTGCTGAGGAAGCTCCCGAAGCTGAGGTTGTCGAGACTGAAGCAGCAGAAGCACCGGCCGCTGAGGAAGCACTGGCTCCCGAGACCGCCGCTGCAGCCGAAGAGGCTCCGGCCGCTGAGGAAGCTGCTGAAGCTCCGGCTGCCGAGGAGAAGGACGCGAAGTAATTCGCTGATTTCCTTGGCATAGACTTGAGTCTATGAACCACCAAAAACCCGCGGCCCCCGTTATGGGGGGCGGCGGGTTTTTGCGTATCCGGCTTGATCTGTCCTACGACGGCGGCCCCTTCAGCGGGTGGGCCTTGCAGCCAGGGCTGCGGACCGTCCAGGGCGTCCTCGAGGAGGCGTTGCATCTGCTGGTCCGGCGGCCCGTCCGCGTCACCGTTGCCGGACGCACCGACGCGGGGGTGCACGCCCGCGGCCAAGTGGTGCACCTGGACCTCACGGACGCCGAGTGGCTGGAACTGCCGCGCGGTCACGAACTGGATCCCGCCGTCGCCATGCTCCGCAGGATACGCGGCGCGCTGAGCCGGGTGCTCGGTGACCTCACCGGGGCGGTGGAGGTGCACCGGATCGCGGTGGCACCGCCAGGTTTCGACGCCAGGTTCTCGGCCCTGTGGCGGCGCTACAGCTACCGCATTGCCGACGGCCCCGCACTGTGGGACCCGCTGGGCCGGTACTCGACGCTGTGGTACAAGAACCCGCTCGATGTTTCCTTGCTGAATGAGGGCGCTGCCAAGCTGCTGGGGCTGCAGGACTTCCTGTCCTTCTGCAAGCCCCGCGAGGGAGCCACCACCCTCCGTGAGCTGCAGCGTTTTGAGTTCGCCCGGGCTGAAGACGGCGTCATCGTGGCCACCATCCAGGCTGACGCTTTCTGCCACAACATGGTGCGTGCCCTGATCGGTTCTGCGCTGTACGTGGGGGAGGGCGCGGAGGAGCCGGGCTGGCTTTACGGGCGGCTGTTGGCCAGGAAGCGTGATGCCAGGTCCGTGCTGGCGGCACCGCACCCGCTGGTGCTGGAGGAAGTGGCGTACCCGTCCGACGGCGAGTTGCTGGCCCGTGCGGAGCTCACCCGCGCGCGGCGCGAGTAGCTAGTTGTGCGCTCCGAAGGCTAGAACGACGGCGGGGGGCCCTCGGCCGGGAGGGTCAGGGTGAACGTGCTGCCTTGCCCCTGTCCGCTGGCGCACGTGATCTTGCCGCCGTGGCCTTCCACGATGGTCTTGGTGATGGACAGGCCCAGTCCCGCGCCGGCGATGGCCGCGCCCCTGGCGGCCTCCGTCCGGTAGAAGCGGTTGAAAACCCTGGCGGTGTCCTCGCTGCTGATTCCCATCCCGGTGTCGCTGACGCTGAGCTGCACCCACTCCCTGGTGCTGTGGGCGCTGATGCTGACGCTCCCGCCGTCGGGGGAGTACTTGATGGCGTTGGACACGAGGTTGTCCAAAGCCTGGCCGATCCGGAGCGGGTCCGCGTACGCCCACAGGGGTGAGGGAACGTCGGCAGTGAGCGAGATGTTCGCGTACTCCGCCTGTGCCTGCGCGGAGTCGATGCTGCTTTCCACGAGGCTGGCCAGGTCCGTCCGTTTGGGATGGACATTGAGTGCCGCGGAGGCAGAAGCTGACAGGTCCGCCACCAGCGCCAGCAGCCGTTCGGCGTTCCGCTGCACCACCAGCGCTCGCTGGGCTAGCTGCGGCGGCAAGGCGGCGACGTCGTCGAGCACCAGGTCCACGTTGCCGATGATGGAATTGAGGGGCGTCTTGAACTCGTGCGTGACGTTGGAGACGAGTTCCTGGTTCGCCGCCAGCGCCTCAACCCAGCCGGTGACGTCACTGTAAGCGACAACAGCGCCGGTCAGCTGCCCGTCCTCACTCACCAGCGGCCGCGCCGCCGTCGAAATAGCCCGCTGCTCGGCACCCTCGCCCGCCCACACGAGGTAGTCGGCAAAGGACTCACCGGCAATGGCGCGGCTGATGGGGCGCTTTTCGGGTGGCAGCAGGGTCCGCCTGTCCTGCCCAAAGATCAGCTGGTGCCCGTGGCTGGGGACGGCGTCGTCGGCGCGGGTGGCCTCCCGGAAGTTGCGCTGCCGGTTGTTGGACACCAGCAGGCGGCCGGAACGGTCGACGGCGGCAATACCGACGTCGGTGGCATCAAGGACCGTCATGAGCAGCTTTTCACGCTCCCTGCTCTCGCGGAGCAGCTTGCGCAGCTCAATGTCCTTCTCCGCCAGCTCGCGCTGCTGAAGCCGGACGTGGACGCTGGCGAACCTGATGGCCAGGGACACCGAGAGCATCATCAGGGGAAAGAGGAAGGTGGTGGTGATATCCGAGGCCGTCAGGTTGGGGAACCGGCCGGCGAGCGAGGGCACCATGATGAGCATGGGGCCGAAGAAGCTCAGGACCAGGCTGCTGCGGGTGAGCATGCCGGAGGCAGAGAGCCAAATGACCGGGAACACCGCCAGCACGGCGAGGCCCGGGAGAAGGGGAGCAGCACCGTTGCGGAGCAGCCCGATCGCAACGAAGTCCAGGATGGGGATCAGCAGGTAGGGGCGGTGTGCCAGGCGCTCCCACGGTACGAGGAGACAGCCGAGCAAGAGCAGGACGGTCAGGACGATCCCGCCCATATACAGCGGATTATGCAGCAGCGTGGGCCAGGCAAAGGGAGTGGCAACAAAAAGGGCGGCAACGATCAAGGTCAGGGGCAGCTGGCACAGGGCAACCTGGGAACGCGGACCGAGCGTCTGGAAGAAGCGGGCGGGCTCCCGCGGGAAAAGGCGCTCAGCCATGGAGCCTGCCAGGGCCGAGGAGCGAGCAATGGTTTCCCCGCAGATGCGCGCCCGTATTCCTGTGAAGCAACCCTGGCACGCATCCTTTCTAAGCTCGATTCACTGTCCTTGTCATAATAATTGACTTTTCAAATGCATAGTTGAAAGAGATGTCATCAGCTGGGCTTGTCTGTAGCGTATAAAGGGTTGGAGCGGTTATGGCATCAGCGCTGGGCTGATGGGGGGTCGTAACTGCCTGGCGCAGGGATATCAATGGACGATCTTGGTGTGGCTGTAGTAATTGAAGACGACGCGGACGTGCGCAACCTCCTCGAGGGAGTGTTGAGCCAGGCAGGCTTCGAAGTGCATACAGCAGTTGACGGCAGGGCCGGTGTGGAAGTGGTCCGGGACAAGCAGGCCAATGTGGTGACACTGGACATCGGACTGCCTGACATCGACGGCTTTGAGGTGCTGCGGCGGATCCGTAACTTCAGCAACGCCTACGTGGTGATGCTGACCGGCAGGACCGAGGAACCAGACCTGCTGTCCGCCCTTAACGCCGGTGCTGACGACTACATCGCCAAGCCCTTTCGGCCGCGCGAGCTCAGGGCCCGCGTTGCAGCGATGATGCGGAGGCCGCGCCACGAGGTCATCGGGCAGAACTCGGCGGCTACGGTGTGGGGAGCGGTACCTGCTGTGGCAGTTGCGACCGCCCGCCCCCAGGACTCGGCCGTACTCCACCACAACGGACTCACACTGAACCACCGGACACGCACAGTGGAAATCAAGGGGGAGCCCCTGGGCCTGACCCGGAGCGAATTCGATTTGCTCCACGTGCTCCTGCGCGGCGGTGGGGCGGTGTGCACCCGGGCTGATCTCGTCAAGGCAGTACGGGGGGACCTCTACGGCGAGGACACCTACATCAGCGAGGCCGACGAACGCGCCGTCGAGGTTCACGTGGGCAACCTGCGACGGAAGTTGAAAGAGGATTCGGTTGCGCCCCGGTGGCTGCAGACGGTGAGAGGCGTTGGGTACCGCCTGGCACCGACCAGGCCGGACGCCGGATAGCGCGGGGAACTACCCGTTTTTGAGAATGTAAGTGGCCCGCAGTTCTGAAACGGTCTGGCCGCCGTCGCGAGTCAGCCGCTCCATGAGAACCCGGCCCTGGCCAAAGTCACCACGACGGATCAGTGCTTCCAGCAACTCTGCCAGTTTGGCCAGGCGCATCCCGCCGACCATGGCCGAGCTGATCTTCAGGCTGATGGCGGCATCCAGCGCTGAATCGGTATCTTGGCTGTCCACCGCGGCGGCAAGCCGTGAGCGGCGCTGGTCCCACATGGTTGCGTAGTCGCGGGCGAAGCGCTGGGCAAGTCCGGAGCCGGCAAGCTCGTCTTCCAACTCCTCCAGCACTGCCGCGTCAATGAGCGGCAAAAGCCCGGCGGCTTCCTGAGAGATTTCCGACCCGGTTGCCATTGAGATTCCGGACTCCGCTGGAGTCGCCGCTGCGCTCCTGTCGCTGGAGCCGGAATCTGGATTTCGCATTCTTCAAGGCTACTTCCTGGGATTAGTCGGTTGTCCTAATTACGGTGATCCTGTGCAAAACTTGAGGCATTTTCGCAGCAAGCCTGTGGCGTCTATTGCCCGCTGAATGTCTCGATGGTGTTGATGACTGCCGGCCCCAGGATTGCAATGAAAAGCACGGGAAAAATGAAGAACAGCAGCGGAAACAGGATCATCACGGGTAGCTTCATCGCCTTTTCCTCCGCGCGTTGGCGGCGCTTCACACGCATGACTTTCGCCTGCACACGGAGTACGCGGCTGATGGCAATGCCGTAGGTGTCTGCCTGAACCACGGCCTGCACAAAGCTGCGCAGCTCCGGAACGTTAGTCCTTTCGGCAAGCGCGATGTAGGACTCCCGGCGGCTGCGCCCAACCTGCATGTCCTGCAGGGTGCGCACCAGTTCCTCAGCCAGGGGGCCCTTGCCGTTTTCGCCGGCGCGTGCCATCGCGCCTTCGAAGCCAAGTCCTGCTTCCACGGAGATCAGCATCTGGTCCAGGGTGTTGGCCAGCTCCAGCTGCATGACCTTTTGCCTTTCCTGCCCTTTGCTGTAGAGCAGGAGGTCGGGGATGAAGTACCCCAGGACCAGGACGAACAGCCCAACGAGCTTGATGATCGGCGTCGTTCCCACTGAACTCAGCCACAGCCCGATCAAGCCGCCGAGCAAGCCGAGCGCAGGCTTGGCCGCCAGCACCCGGCCCAGGGGAAGGTTCGCCGGGCGGCCAGCCAGGGAAAGAAGATGGTCCAGCTTGTGCACGTAGCCGGCAGGGGTGAGGCGGCGGCCGATCTTTTCGAGCAGGCCGGTGCTGGTTTTTGTCCGCGCTTCTGCGTGGAGGGCACCCCGGGAGAGGATGTCTCGGGCAATCACCTGGCCCTTCCTGTCGACGGACAGCAGGGACCAGGTCAGATAGGCGAGCGGCAGGCAGGTAAGGAGGAGCGCGAGGGCTATCACGGGACTCATGGTGGCCTCAGAACTTCAGGTCGATGATCTTGCGCATCCACAGGCCGCCGATGGTCATCATGATGATCGAGGCGACGATCATGACCCACCCCAGTAGCGTGGAAACCATCTTGTCCATGTAGCCCGGACTTACCAGCATGAGCATGGCCACGATGCCGATGGGAAGCGCCATGAGGATGTACGCCGAGAACTTACCTTCCGCGGCCAGGGATTTGATGTGGCCCTTGATCTCGTTGCGCTCGCGGATCGTCTCGTTGACCTGGTCCAGTACTTCGGCCAAATTCCCGCCCACCTCCCGGTTGATCTGGATGGCTTGGCTGATCCAGACGAAGTCTTCGCTCTTCATGCGCTCGGCAGTGTCGTTCAGCGAAGTGAGGAGGTCCCGGCCCAGGCTGGTCTCCGAAACGATTCTGCGCATTTCCTCGGATGTTGGCGCCTGTGATTCATGTGCTGCAGCGTCAATGGCCCGCATGATGCTGTGGCCGGCGCGGAGGCTGCCAGAGAGGAGCTGCAGGGTGTCACCCAGCTGCTCACCGAAAGCTGTTCGTCTTTTGCCGGCGAGGAAGCCCAGTACCAGGTGGGCTGCGAAGGGTGCCGCGATTACCAGGAGGATGGCCAGCAATGGTCCCGCGACGACGAAGCCCATCAAGGCACCTACAAAGGCTCCAATAAGGACCAGCAGCAGGAAGTCCGCCTGGCTGAGACGCAGCCCTGCGTTTTCCAGCGTCTCCCGGTTGAAGTAGCGCACGTTCCGGGTGGCAAGGATCCGCTCGATCCCCTGGACCGCTGACCCGGCAAAGCGCGTCAGCTGGGATGTCGAGTCAGTCTGAAAGGGCCGGCGGCGGTCAAGCGGCACGGTGGGAGTCCGGGGCATCACCACAGCAATCCCCGCGACGGCGACGGCGGCGATTACCAGGATGATGCCAATCGTCAGGGCCATGTCAGGACCTTCCGGCGGGAGCCAAAGCGGCGCCGAACACACCCGCTGAAACGTGGATTCCCATGTCTTCGAACCGGTCTATGAAGCGCGGACGAATGCCCGTTGGGATGGGGGACCCGAGGAAGCGGCCGTGTTGATCCACTCCCGCCGAGTAATCAAACACGAAGGCGTCCTGGAGAGTGACGATGTCGCCTTCCATGCCCTGCACCTCAGTGACGTGCGTGATGCGGCGTGTGCCATCCCTCAAACGGGATATCTGGATGATCAGGTTAACGGCGGAGGCGATTTGTTCACGGATGGCCCGCAGCGGCAGGTCCATGCCAGCCATCAGCACGAGGGTTTCCAGGCGGGCGACGGCGTCGCGGGGCGAGTTGGAGTGCACCGTTGACAGGGACCCGTCGTGGCCGGTGTTCATCGCCTGGAGCATGTCCAGCGATTCGCCGCCGCGGACTTCGCCCACCACGATGCGGTCAGGCCGCATACGGAGTGAATTGCGAAGAAGTTCACGGATGGTCACTTCGCCTTTGCCTTCCGTGTTCGGCGGCCGGCTCTCAAGGCGGACCACGTGCTCCTGCTGCATTTGGAGTTCCACAGCGTCCTCGATGGTAACGATGCGTTCGTTGGCCGGAAGGAAGGATGAGAGAACGTTGAGCAAGGTGGTTTTTCCGGTGCCGGTACCGCCCGAGACGATGATATTCAGCTTGGCCTTAACGCAGGCGTCGAGCAGTTCAGCCATCGCCGGGGTGAGCGTTCCGAAGTCGATGAGGTTCTGCACTGTCAGGGGCACTTTGCTGAACTTACGAATGGTCAACGAAGATCCGCCGACAGCCAGCGGAGGGATCACGGCGTTGACGCGCGAGCCGTCTTCCAACCGTGCGTCGACCAGGGGAGACGACTCGTCAATGCGCCGTCCCACCTTGGAGACGATGCGCTCGATGACTTTGCGCAGGTGTTCTTCAGAACTGAACCTGGACTCTGTGAGGGTCAGCTTGCCCTTGCGTTCCACGTAGATCTGGTCCATCCGGTTCACCATGATTTCGGTGACCGCCGGGTCATCCAGGAGCCTCTGCAGCGGACCGTAGCCGAGCACGTCATCGGCTACGTCCGCCACCAGACGGGAACGTTCTTCCGCCGTTAACGGAACCTGTTCCTCATCGATGATGCGGCTGAGTTCTTCCCTGGCTGTGCTGCGCAGATCCTTTTCGGTAATGGTGGAGTCGTTGAAACGCGCTCCCATCCGTTCGAAAAGAGCCGTTGCCGCTCTTTGCTTGAGAGCTGCAAAAACATCCACCGGCTGTTGTGCCTTCGGCTTGGGGACGTCGTGCTGTGCGGATGGTTGCTGCGGCCGCTTAGCAACCGAGTCCAGATGGCTCCGTGCGGGTAGGTTTTCTCCACTGCTGAAAGGTGAAGAGTAGGTGACCGCTTGCTCCTTCGAATTTCCTGCAGCCTGCTCGGTTCTGGGCACAACCGCTGCCGCGGCGGGAACTGGAGCGGGGGCCGTAGCCGCGGCCGAGGCTGCAGCTTGAACAGTACCCGGCTGGGACTTTGACTGTGCCGCTTGAAGACGTTCGGACAGCTTCACCTAAACCACCACCCGGCGGTGGTTCTGCCGCTGACTCTTGGCGGAGGAGCTGAAGCGCTGTACAAGCTGGGTAAGACCTTTCACGGCTGGATCCCTTTTGGCTTCCTGAAGGACAGGAACCCCACGGTTGGTGGAAAACGCCACGGCACGTGACCGGGGGACGCTCACATCAACAGGAGCACCGATGGTCGACTCGATGTCCTGGACGGAGAGTCCGCACTTGGCGTCCGCCATGTTCAGGACCACATGCCTTCCCTCGGGAAGAATTTCGAGCTGGCGAAGGATGTCCAGGCCTGACCGCAGGCCGCGGACGCTGGGAATGTCCATGGCACTGACCCACACCACGTCTGTGCAGGCTTCCATTGCTGCCAACCCGATTTCGGGCAGGCCAGGGGCAGTATCGACCACAACGTACTGGAATTCTTCCGCCAGCTGCTCCAGCAGCCGGGTGACCTGTTGAGGGGAGATGTGGTCGGCTTCGACCGGGTTGTCAGGTGCACACAGCGCGTAGATGCTCGAAGGGTGCACGGTAAGGAACGCTTTGAGCACCAGTGTGTCCTGGCTCGCGGCGGGGGAGACTGCGTCGGTGACAGTGTGTTCGGGGCTGAGGTAGAGGCCGGAGGCAACGTCGCCGAACTGCAGATCAAGGTCCACCAGTACCACGCTCATCGGCGCAGCTTTGCCAAGGCCCACCGCAAGGTTGGTAGCGATGGTCGTCTTACCAACACCGCCCTTGGGTGAAAAAACACCGATCACGCGCCCCTTGCCGTTTTGGGCCTGCTGAGGCTGGTCCGCACGGTGGCGGTTGGCGAAGGACTGGCAGGCTCGCTCCAGCAGCACCCGCAGCTGGGCGGGGTCAGCAGATGGACTGAGGATGTCGCGGACTCCCGCACGCATGGCCTGCAGGACGAGTTCGGGGTCAGGTTCGCTAGCCAGGAGGACTGTAAGGTCCGGCACCTGGACGTCGAGGACAGTGGCGAGGCGGAGCGCCTCGTCTACGGGCACATCCGGTCCGAGGATGAGGACCTCCGGCTGTTCCTGGTTGAGCTGCGCGAACAAGTCATAGGGGCCTGCCGGCAGGACGTTCGTCAAGAACGTCTGGACACCGCCCTGGAGCCCGCCCGCAATGGCCTGCCGCAAACGGCCGTCAAAATCAGTGTTGGGTGTGATGAGGACGAAGCGGCTCACTTGTAAACCACTTCCTTGCGTTCGATGCGGGGCCCGTTGTCCTGGGCGTCGAGGGGTTCCTTGGTTAGCCAGAGGCTGCCGTTGATCGAAGCGAATATGATTTTGCCGGCTTCGATGTCGCTAACGGCGACGGTAAGCATGAGTGAGCCTTCCGGCAGCGTGGTGTCCTTCGGGTCAGGTGCGTTGGGGTTAGCGCTCGCCGTTGGTGTGGCAGCAGCCTCCGGTGCGGCCTCGGGTGCCCGCTGGACGGCTGTCACAAGAGCCTTGCGCACAGTGAGCTGGGTGGTGGGATCACCGGGGGCGGGCTTGTAGGCGCCATCCTCAAAGTTCAGCGAGATGCCGACGTGGTCACCGGCGTTGATCCGGCCACCCACCACGCGCTGCGGTTCAAGCTGGAAGGAGACTTCCTGGAGGCCGGCAGGAACCTCCACAGATCCGGAAGTTTTGATCTCCGCAGGAGCGACCAGTCGCTCGCTCAGAAGCTGTTCCCCAGGCACAAGGTCGACGGCGGCTACCTTGCCTGTTGTGCCCTCAAGGGACTTGACGGACGATTCCATCACTGCGGTTGCCGGCAGCTGCCTGGTAACCAGCGACGCCGTCATGGATTCCACAGGAGTGCCTGCGGGGATTGCCGTCTTTACCACAAGGACAGCCACGGGTTCGAGATTCTTAACAGCCCGCTGGTCAGCGCCTTGGGCGTAGGAAACAATCAAAAACGCGCCGACGATGGCGAGGACTGCTGCGGCCGCTCCTGCCACTAATCGAGACTTCACGAACTGCTCCTGACGTTGTGATGGGAGGACTGCCTGGAACTACTTAGTTAGTTCGACGACGGTGGCGCCGGTTGTGCTGACAGGGCCCAGCTTGTAGCCGTCAGCAAGGGATACATATTCAACGAAGCTGCCGATAATGCCTCGGCAACTGCCTGTGCAGCTCAGTCCGCTTCCAGGGGCCTGCTGGTTGCGGAAAACGAGAGGCAGCTTGTCGGCGCCGCCGAATTTCCAGCCCAGCACCTTGAAGGAAGCGAAAGCAGTCAGATGATAAGAAGCTGAGGCGCCGGTGCCAGTCGCTTTATCAAAGACAGGCAAGAGCACCACGATGTCCTTATTCGCAGCTATTGATTCTGCCCAGCTATTGAGTGTTGGTCCACAATTTTCAGGCGCGTCGTTACCTGTCTCGCTCCGGCTCGTGCTCACACTGAGGTCAATGCTGCTGCCGCATTCGCCAACTATCTGCTGCGTCCAATTGAATCCACCAGGAACAGGTTGCCCTGCGTATGTGCAGTCAGGCGTTCCCTTGTCACCATTAGTGCTAGGGTCGTGCCCCTCCAGCAGTTGTGGATTTTTGGCAGGAGCGGTGGACACCTGGCAAATCGAGAACGCTAGCGGAAATGGAGTTGGGCCTTCAGTGGGACTACCCCAGCGTACGCTTGAAGATGCAGATACCTCTGCCTTAGAAATTCCGAGCACCCCCGCGAATAAGAGCGAAAAGCTGTTTGTGGGGCTTCCAGATTCTTTCGCTCCCACTTCAACCTGAACCGTGCGGGCGGGTATGTTGAGGTTGATTGACTTCACATTGCTGAGGCCGTCCACAGCGTTGCCATTCGCAAACGCTGGTGCGAGTGGTGCATCGGCTTTGCAGTTCGTATCAGCAGCATTCTTGGCGCATTTTTGGGCGACCATCAGGGCAGTTGCGTCTGCTCCATTCTGCAGTTGCGCACGTTCGGAATAGAGCCTTGCAACGTCAATAGAGATAGCGGTGAAACCGAGCAGCGCCACCATGAGTACGGCAACGATGACAGCGATTCCGCCCCGCTCATTTTCGAACGGTGATACTAGCCGCCGCACAGCATCGTTCCTGTTCCTATCATGGCGAATGGACCGGCGATACCGGTCATCGTGCTGAGTGAGTATGTCACCGTTACTGTCACTTGACGTCCTGATGAACATGCCGTCGGGCCAGGTGTTGTTGCAGGTATGGCTACATATTCAAAGTCGACATCAGTGCTTTTTAGCTGCGGGTTCAGCGAAGGAGCCGCATTCACGGTGGCCGTGACTGCGTCTGCTTCGACAGTATTGATCGCTACGTTACGGGCACCTTCGCGGGCAGCGTTCGTCAGTGCCATCTGCACGTTGTATGCCCTGCCAAACTCCATGATCCCGAGCACGATGGTGATCAGTATCGGAAGCAAGATTGCGAACTCGACTGCGACAGCGCCGCACTCCTTCGTCGTGACCATCAACATCCTGCTCTTTTGGGCGGACCTATAGCGACTGCTGCTTAGGTAGGGCCGGTGGCGGAAGGTTTTTCTTCTACCACCGGCCCTGGAGTTGCTACTTGGAGCAGCTTGAGTCGGTAGTGGTGGTTTTTCCGTCGACAGTGGTGGACGAGGCAGCGGTGTACTGGCCGCCCTTGACACTGCAGCTCACGCCCTCGAAGGTTCCTTTCAGGCTCCCCCCGATCAGCGTGACAGCTGCAATGATGACGACGGCGATGAGGGCGACCATAATGCCGTATTCCACGGCGGTTGCGCCTTTTTCATCGCGGCGGATGCGGGTGGAGGTGTTTGAGAAGAAAGCAAGCATTTGAGACTCCTGAGCGAGTGAAGGGAAAGCTGGTCCGTCACCAGCTATGTCAATAGGATGCACAGGCATTCGCGCGCAGGATAGCGACTTTCTCACTTCCTGCGGAAAGCTTTACCAAGCTGCGGATTTCCTGCGTTTGACTTGCACAAACCTTGTTTGGCACGTGCCGCAACAAGCAGGTTCAGCGAATCAGTCGACCGCTCAGAATGCGATAAGAGTAGTGCCCAGAAGCGCAGCAAGCATTGAAGGGCCAAAGGCTACTTCCGCTTTTCTGCCAGCTTTCTTTGTTGTAGCCAAGGCGACGGAGACTATGCCGCCCAGCACAAAGCCGAGCGCGGAACCGTAAAACAGTTCGCTCCACCCCAGATAGCCCAGATACAGTCCCACGGGGGCGGCGAGCTTCACGTCTCCCATACCGATGCCGCTGGGGGATATAAGTGCGAGTGCCAGGTAGGCAAGGAAAAGAACGGCGGCGCCGGCTGCGGAACGCAGAAACGGGGACCAATCAGCAGAGACAGCACTGCTGATGCTGAGAAGCCCCAGGCCGGCAATAAGCAGAGTCAAGACCAGAGGATTGGGCAGAAGGTGATGGGCCAGATCTATCCGCGCCAGCTGCACGGCGAGCACGCCGTATACCAGGAAGGCCGGCAGCGCCGGGTCCCATCCAATCCGCAGCGCAAGGGCGGCAAAGAGGACTCCGGTGAGCGCCGCCGTCGTAATTCTTGTTTTTAGCGGCGGGAGACCGCCCAGGCGAGGGAGGAACCTCGCGATAAGAAGTTCGACGGCTAGGGAGAGACTGCAGCCGAGCAGTGCTGCTCCCAGGACAAGGAGCCATCCTCCGGACGCCTCGACAGCACCTGCAAACACCGCGACCCCCTGCGTCCGTCGGACCTGGCAACTGCTGAGTCAGCCGCCGGCTACCTCATTTTGACCCTGAACCCGTTAACGCGCTAATCTTGGTAGTCGTTGTGCGTGTCCTATTCCGATGGTGCGTGCCCGCTTGAGAATCCGGTTGCAGGATAACTACTCAACGTGCACATTCGGAACCTCAGGATGACTGGTTACATAGAGCCCTCACCTCTGTTCCGGTAGCGCGCAGACAGTAGGTGCACGAGCTAGTGACACCTAAACAAGAACGCCAGAACAAGAACGAGGCAAACACCGTGCGTACGTACACCCCGAAGCCCGGCGATATCAACCGCCAGTGGCACGTCATTGACGCCACAGACGTTGTCCTTGGTCGTCTTGCAAGCCAGACCGCAATCCTGCTGCGCGGCAAGCACAAGGCCACCTATGCATCCCACATGGACATGGGCGACTTCGTCATCATCATCAACGCTGAAAAGGTTGCCCTCACCGGCGCCAAGCTGGAGCAGAAGCGCGCATACCGCCACTCCGGCTACCCGGGGGGCCTGACCTCCGTCAACTACGCGGAACTGCTGGAATCCAACCCGGTCCGCGCCGTTGAAAAGGCCATCAAGGGCATGCTCCCCAAGAACTCCCTCGCTGCCCAGCAGCTGGGCAAGCTGAAGGTGTACCGCGGTGCTGAGCACCCCCACGCCGCCCAGCAGCCCAAGACTTTCGAAATCACCCAGGTCGCCCAGTAGTCCTGGCCACCAAACAACTTATCTATACAAGGAGAATCGTGGCTCAGAACGAAGAGACCACCGAAGCCGTAGAGGCTGAGGAAACCCTTACCAGCTACACCTCTGAAAGCTCAGCTGCTGACGCTGCTGCGCCGAAGAAGGAGCGCCCGGCCCTGACCGTTGCCGGCGCAGCTGTTGGCCGCCGTAAGGAAGCCGTTGCCCGCGTCCGCGTTGTTCCCGGCTCCGGCAAGTGGACCATCAACGGCCGCGCCCTGGACAACTACTTCCCGAACAAGCTGCACCAGCAGGACGTCAACGAGCCCTTCAAGATCCTTGATCTCGAAGGCGCCTACGACGTCATCGCCCGCATCCACGGCGGCGGCATCTCCGGCCAGGCCGGTGCGCTGCGCCTCGGCATCGCCCGTTCGCTGAACGAGATCGACGTCGAAAACAACCGCGCCACCCTGAAGAAGGCCGGTTACCTTTCCCGCGACGCCCGTGTCATCGAGCGTAAGAAGGCCGGTCTCAAGAAGGCCCGCAAGGCTCAGCAGTACTCCAAGCGCTAATCGCGCTTTCCAAGCGCTAAACCCGCTTACGCAGAAGCCCGTCCCGCCATTTTGGCGGGGCGGGCTTCTGCCGTTAAGGCCGGTGAAGAGCTTCTGGCCAGCCGTTTCAAGCTGAAGCAAAGCCATCCTCTACACTTGACCGGTGTCTAGATTATTTGGAACTGATGGTGTCCGGGGGCTGGCCAACGGCCTGCTGACAGCAGAGCTGGCCATGCAGCTGGCCCAGGCAGCCGCCGTCGTGCTCGGCCATGACCGCAACTCCAACGGCTCCCGGCCGCGCGCCGTGGTGGCCCGCGACCCGCGCGCCAGCGGAGAGTTCATCGCCGCCGCCGTGGAGGCAGGGCTCTCCAGCTCCGGCGTTGACGTCTATGACGCCGGCGTCCTCCCCACCCCTGCCGCTGCCTACCTGGTGGCCGATCTGGACGCGGACTTCGGCGTCATGATCTCCGCCTCGCACAACCCGGCGCCGGACAACGGCATCAAGTTCTTCGCCCGCGGCGGCCAGAAACTCCCCGACGAGGTGGAGGACGCCATCGAGGCGCAAATGGCCAAGGAAGCCGTCCGCCCGGTCGGTGCCGACGTCGGCCGCATCCAACGCTTCTCCGACGCCGAGGACCGTTACATCGTCCACCTCCTCCAGACCCTTCCGCACCGCCTGGACGGCCTCACCGTTGTCCTGGACTGCGCCCACGGCGCCGCCAGCGGGTGCTCGCCCCAGGTTTTCAAGGACGCCGGCGCCAACGTCGTGGTCATCGGCGCTGACCCCGACGGGCACAACATCAACGACGGCGTAGGCTCCACCCACCTGGAGCCCCTCAAGGAAGCCGTGGTGAAGTACGGCGCGGACCTGGGCATCGCCCACGACGGCGACGCCGACCGCTGCCTCGCCGTGGACCACGAGGGCAACGAGGTGGACGGCGACCAGATCATGGCCATCCTCGCCTTTGCACTCAAAGCCTCTGGCAAGCTCAAGGACGATGTTCTGGTGGCCACGGTCATGAGCAACCTCGGCCTGAAGATTGCCCTTCGCGATGCCGGCATCAGCATCCGCGAAACCGCTGTTGGGGACCGGTACGTCCTGGAGGAAATGCGCGACGGCGGCTACAACCTCGGCGGCGAACAGTCCGGCCACGTCATCTTCGCCGACCACGCCACCACCGGCGACGGCGTGCTCACCGGACTGCAGCTCGCCGCCCAGATTGCCCTGACCGGAAAGCCCCTCAAGGAACTGGCCACGGTCATGACCAAGCTTCCGCAGGTACTCATCAACGTCAAGGGCGTGGACCGGGCCGGAGTCCGCAGCAACGAGGTCCTTGCGCAGGCCGTGGCAGCGGCGGAAGCAGCCTTGGGCGATACCGGCCGGGTCCTGCTTCGTCCTTCCGGCACCGAACCCGTAGTGCGGGTCATGGTCGAGGCCGCCGACGAGGAGACCGCGCAGTCCATCGCCGAACACCTTGCCCAGGTGGTCCGGGCTGAACTCGCCCTGGAGCTCGTCTCCGAATAAGCCCGCACACAAGCAAAAGCGGCCCGCCTCCTGCAGGAGGCGGGCCGCTTTACGTTTTTCGGCGAGGAGTTAGGGCGTGCGGCTCTTGAGCGCGTCACGGATTTCGGTCAGCAGCGCGATCTGCGGGTCCTCCGCCGCTACCGCTTTTACGCCCTCATCAATATCCAGCTTCCGGTTACGCCGCTCGATCATCAGGTTCATCGGCAAAACCACAATGAAGTAAATAGCCGCGGAGATCAGCAGGAAGTTGACGATTGCGGTCAGCAGGACACCGAACTCGATGAAATTCCCGTTCAGGTCCACCCTCGCGAAGCTGTCGAAGTTGGGGGAGCCCACCAGGCCGGCAACAAAGGGCATCAGCACCTTGTTCACCAGCGCCGTGACCACCGAGCCGAAGGCAGTGCCGATAACAACGGCGACGGCAAGGTCAACCACGTTGCCCTTCATGATGAAATTCTTGAATCCAATAAGCATGGGAATCACGCTAGCCCATCTCCTTACAGATACCCCGGCGCAGCCCCCACGCCGAAGTACTCCTCCAAGGTGTTGATGCCCCGGGTCGTCATGTCCGTCGCAGCCTCCACACCGATGTACCGCAGGTGCCAGGGCTCGTAGTAATAGCCGGTAATCGGGTGGAACATCCACGGGTACCGCACCACGAAACCGAACCTATGTCCGTTCGCCTTCGCCCAGACAGCCGCGGGCTGGTCCGCGAAGCACGGCTGGAACCCGCACACCCCGGAGCCGTCGGCAATGTCGAACGCCCAGCCCGTCTGGTGTTCGGAGTAGCCCGGTCGCGCGCTGGCCGTGTCGGCGTCAGCCTGGCCGCGGGAAGCGACGTAACCGTTGTACGTGGTCACCTGCGTGCTGTAGGAGCGGTACCCGCTCGCCAGGACCATCGTGACGCCGTCCCGCGCGGCGGCGGCGAACATGGCCTCCGCCGCGGCCGCCGTCGTACTGTTCAGCAGAGCTGCCTCCCCGGAAACCGTCGTCGCCACATTGGGCCGCACCAGGTCCGCAGGCACGTAGTCGGCTGGCACCAGCGGCCGGTGCTTGTTGACCACCAGCCAGGGGCTCGCCGGGTCCGTGAGGGAGAACTGCCGCGGCAATGTGGAGGAGGGCGACGGCGTGGGGGACGGCTCCGAAGGCGGGGGAGCCGCCGTCGTGGCCTCCGCCGTCGGGGTTGCGGATGCCGGGGAGGAGAGCGACGGTGAGGCAGCAGGGGAGCCCGACGACGGCGTCGCCGCCCCAGGTGCCTCGGGTGTGCACGCTGCCAAAACAGTCAGTCCGGCCCCCGCGGCGAGGAAGCGGGCAAAGCTGCGGCGGCTCGTCGCCGTTGGCAGGTCATCAGGAGCAGCAGCGCAGTCGTAGCACACGT
Organism: Arthrobacter sp. sptzw32; assembly: GCF_059089735.1. Lineage (NCBI taxonomy): Bacteria > Bacillati > Actinomycetota > Actinomycetes > Micrococcales > Micrococcaceae > Arthrobacter > Arthrobacter sp. sptzw32. The sequence continues at coordinate 221,029 of NZ_JBNHEZ010000001.1, forward strand.
GTGCTAGACCTTCCGGAGCAGCATCCGGCGGATCGAGTGGTCCGCCTCTTTGGTGAGCACCAGCTGGGCCCGGCCGCGCGTCGGCAGGACGTTCTCCTCCAGGTTGGGCTCGTTGATCCGCTTCCAAATGTCCCGGGCCGTGCTCTCTGCTTCCTCGTCGGAAAGCGCGGCATACCGGTGGAAATAGGACTCAGGCTGTGCGAACGCGGTGCTCCGGAGCTTGCGGAACCTGTCCACGTACCACTCCTCTATGTAGGAAGTTTTGGCGTCCACGTAGATGGAAAAGTCGAAGAAGTCGCTCAGCGCCAGCCCCTGCCGGCCGTCATGCCTGGGCCTCGCGGGCGCCAGGACGTTGAGACCTTCGACGATCAGCACGTCGGGGCGGCGGACCACCACTTCCTTGCCGGGAACGATGTCGTACGTGACGTGGGAGTACCACGGCGCCCGCACTTCCTCGGCGCCGCTTTTGATTTCGCTCACAAAGCGCAGCAGCGCACGCCGGTCGTAGGACTCCGGGAAGCCCTTGCGCTCCAGCAGCTGCCGGCGCTTCAGCTCAGCCAGCGGATACAGGAAACCGTCGGTGGTGATGAGTTCAACATTCGGGGTGCCCGGCCAGCGGCGCAGCATCTCCCGGAGCACGCGGGCAATGGTGGACTTCCCGACGGCGACCGAACCCGCCACGCCGATCACAAAGGGGGTGCGCTGGGTCTGCTCGCCCAGGAAGGTGGTGGTGGCGGCGTGCAGCTGGCCGGCGGCCTCAACATACAGGTGCAGCAGCCTGGAGAGCGGAAGGTAAACCTCCCGGACTTCCTTCATGTCCAGGGGATCGCCAAGGCCGCGCAAACGGACGATGTCCTCCTGGTTAAGGGGCTGTTCCATCTCGTCTGCAAGCCGGGACCAGGTCTGCCGGTCCAGCTCAACGAACGGGGAGACGCCTTCACCGTTCGCGTCATTGCGTTGCACAGTCACTATAGAGATTCTGCCCCCAGCCCGGCCCAGAGCGAAATGCACGCAAGCACACACACGCGGGAACAACACAACAGAAGCGGCTTCGCGCCGACGCAGGGTTTAGATCTGGGGCACCCCTGCCGATAGTCTTGTGCCTATGTGTGGAATCGTGGGATATGTGGGCCGTTCTAATAACGGCGGAAGTCACAGTGCGCTGGACGTTGTCATCGAAGGGCTGCGCCGCCTGGAGTACCGGGGCTACGACTCCGCAGGGGTCGCCGTGGTGTCCCAGGGTTTGATTGAGTCGCGGAAGAAGTCCGGGAAGCTGAGCAACCTGATTGCTGAGCTGGAGGACCGTCCGCTGCCGGAAACCGTGACCGGGATCGGCCATACCCGCTGGGCTACCCATGGCGGGCCGACGGACCGGAACGCGCACCCGCACCTGGCCGATGACGGCAAGCTCGCCGTCATCCACAACGGCATCATCGAAAACTTCGCTGAGCTCAAGCTCGAGCTGCTGGAAAAGGGCGTCACCTTCCTGTCCGAGACGGACACCGAGGTCGCCGCCGCGCTGCTGGGAGATATTTTCCGAAACAAGCTCGGCGGGGACGTTTCCGACGGCGGCCTGACCCGGGCCATGGAGCTTGCCTGCCAGCGCCTCGAGGGGGCATTCACGCTCCTTGCCGTGCACGCGGACCAGCCCGACGTCGTCGTGGCCGCCCGCCGCAACTCACCCCTGGTGGTGGGCCTGGGCGAGGGCGAGAACTTCCTGGGCTCTGACGTCTCCGGCTTCATCGACTACACCCGCCGGGCCGTGGAACTGGGCCAGGACCAGATTGTCACCATCACCGCGGACACGGTGGAGATCACCGATTTTTACGGCAACCCGGCCGCGGGCAAGGAATACCACGTGGACTGGGACCCGGCCTCGGCCGAAAAGGGCGGCTTCAGCTCGTTCATGGAAAAGGAAATCCATGACCAGCCCGACGCCGTGGCCCAGACCCTGCTGGGACGGTCTGACCTGAACGGCATGCTGACCCTCGATGAGCTCCGGATCGACCCGGAGCTGCTGAAGCAGGTCAACAAGATCATCGTCCTGGCCTGCGGCACCGCCGCCTACGCCGGAACGGTGGCCAAGTACGCCATCGAGAACTGGTGCCGGATCCCCACCGAGGTGGAGCTCGCGCACGAGTTCCGCTACCGCGACCCGATCCTGGACGAGAAGACCCTGGTGGTGTCCATCAGCCAGTCCGGCGAGACCATGGACACCCTGATGGCCGTCCGTTACGCCCGGGAACAGGGCGCGAAGACCATCTCGATCTGCAACACCAACGGCTCCACCATCCCGCGCGAGTCCGACGCCGTGCTCTACACGCACGCCGGCCCGGAAATCGCTGTGGCGTCCACGAAGGCGTTCCTGGCGCAGATCACCGCCGCGTACCTGCTGGGCCTGTATCTGGCGCAGCTGCGCGGAAACATCTTCTCCGGCCAGATCAAGGACGTCCTCGCGGACCTGTCCAAGATCCCCGCGAAGATCCAGACCATCCTGGACGGCGCCGGTCCGCTCCGCGAGCTCGCCCGGAGCATGGCGAGTGAGACCTCCGTGCTGTTCCTGGGCCGCCACGTCGGCTACCCGGTAGCCCTTGAGGGTGCGCTGAAACTGAAGGAAATCGCTTACATCCACGCCGAAGGCTTCGCTGCCGGTGAGCTCAAGCACGGCCCCATCGCCCTGATCGACGAAGGCAAGCCGGTGTTCGTCGTGGTCCCGTCCCCGCGCGGCCGCGATTCGCTGCACGCCAAGGTGGTCTCGAACATCCAGGAAGTCCGCGCCCGCGGCGCCCGCACACTGGTCATCGCCGAGGAAGGCGACGAAGCCGTCAAGGCCTACGCCGAGCACGTCTTCTACGTCCCCGAAACCCCCACCCTCCTCATGCCGCTGCTGACCACCGTCCCGCTGCAGATCTTCGCCGCGGAACTCGCCGCGGCCAAGGGCTACGACGTGGACCAGCCCCGCAACCTTGCCAAGAGCGTCACCGTCGAGTAACTGCGGACCGGCAGAATGCTGCTTTGCCACTGAACGCCCCGGGCCATTCGCCCGGGGCGTTCTTTGTTCCCGGCACCCGGCACCGGGCACGGCGGACGGCAAGGCCCGGAGCGCCACCGTAGAGTAGTGCCATGATCGTTGGCATAGGCGTAGACGTTGTAGACATCGAGCGGTTCGGCCGTCAGCTTGAGCGCACCCCGGGCCTGAAGGACCGGCTGTTCGTGCCCGCAGAGCGGGAGCTGAACACCCGGTCGCTGGCCGCGCGGTTCGCCGCGAAGGAAGCAGTGGCCAAGGTCCTCGGGGCGCCGGCAGGCATGAACTGGCAGGACTGCTGGATCGGCCTTGATCACAACGGACCCACCGTTCAGGTCAAGGGAACCGTACTCGCCGTTGCCGAGTCCAAGGGCGTTAAGCGTTGGCACCTCTCCATCAGCCACGACGGCGGCATCGCCACCGCAACGGTCCTCGCCGAAGGCTGAACGGGCTGCCCAGCGCCCATAGTCGCCTAACACCGTGATCAGCGCCTACACCGGAACCCAGGTCCGCGAAGCCGAGAAACCACTCCTTGCGGCGGGCCTGGGCGATGTCCTCATGCAGCGTGCAGCCCACGGGCTGGCCAATTCGGTGGTCCGGGAACTGAAGTCCCGCGGCCGCCGGGTCTACGGCGCCACGCTTGTGGTGCTCACCGGCAAGGGCAACAACGGCGGGGACGGCCTCTACGCCGCCGCGTTTTTGGCAGCGCGTGGGATGCGTACGACGTCGGTGCTCACCGCTGATGCAGCGCATCCCCAGGCGCTGGCTGCTTTTGAGCGGGCCGGCGGCAGGACCCTGCACCTCGCCACTGCGGCACTGAGTGAGCTGGCAGCAGAAGCAGCCCGTTCCGACGTCGTCATCGATGCTGTGCTGGGAACAGGCGCGAAAGGCGGGCTGCGGGGGAGTACGGCCGAGCTTGTCAGTGCCATTGCCGATGGCCGGGCCGGTCAGGCTGCCGGCTTTGTTGTGGCGTGCGACCTGCCCAGCGGCGTCGACGCCGATACGGGGCAAGTATCAGAACCGGTGCTTCCCGCGGATGTAACGGTGACATTCGGCGCAGCAAAAGCGGGCCTGCTGGTTGACCCGGGCGCCGACTACGCCGGCAGGGTGGACGTGGTGCCTATCAGCATCGAGGACAATCTCGAAGATCCCGCCCTGCGCCGGCTTGAAGCTGCAGACATCGCGGGCCGTTTACCCAACCCCGCCCGGTGCGCGCACAAGTACTCCCGCGGGGTCCTGGGAGTGGTGGCCGGCTCCGCCGACTATCCCGGCGCGGCCGTCCTGGCCTGCCGGGGCGCCCTGGCCGCCGGAGTGGGGATGGTGCGCTACCTCGGGCCGCCCGAAGTCGGGGACCTGGTCCGCCAATCGTGCCCTGAGGTGGTCTGCAGTACAGGCGCGGTTGCCGGGAACCGGGTCCAGGCGTGGCTGGTGGGTTCGGGCATCGGTCCTGACGACCACGAGCAGCTGCAGCGCGCCCGCGACGCCGTCGGATCCGGCCTTCCTGTGGTAGCCGATGCCGGTGCCTTGCCCGCCCTTCCCGATGTCCTCGCCCCGCATGTGGTGCTGACTCCGCACGCAGGCGAGCTCGCCGCACTCCTCAAACGCCTGGGCGGTCACCAGGACCGCGCAGCAGTTGAGGCAGGGACCCTCGATGCCGTCCGCCAGGCCGCTGCGCTGACCGGAGCGACCGTCCTGCTGAAGGGGGCCACCACCCTGGTGGCCGCACCCTCGGGGGATGTGTACAGCCAGGCGGACGGCACGCCCTGGCTCGCCACGGCCGGCAGCGGCGACGTCCTCGCGGGCATCCTTGGGGCGCTGCTCGCCCAGTCCTCTCCCGACGTCGGACCCTCGCGAAAGTGGGGCACGGAAGCGAACGCCCGCTGGGCTGAGCTGGCCGCGCTGGGAGCCGCGCTGCACGGCCTGGCCGGGAGGGCGGCGTCGGAGGTTCGCTTCGGCGGACCGATCGCTGCTGGCGGAATCGCCGACTCCTTACCTCACGTTTGGGGTAAAGTAAGCACGCTTAGTAACTCTGGGGCCCCGCAACGTAATAGTCACACCCAGCCGTTACGGTAGGCAGTAGTTCGCACCGGCAGCAGGAGCCCCTGCTCTCCTGCTGCTAAATATCAATGAGGAGCATTAATGGAAGTCTGGCCTGGATCGGCTTATCCCCTTGGCGCCACCTACAACGGCACCGGCACCAACTTTGCCCTGTTCAGCGAACGCGCCGAAAAAGTTGAGCTTTGCCTTTTTGACGATGATGGCAAGGAAACCCGCATACCGGTAGACGAAGTGGACGGGTACGTCTGGCACTGCTACATCCCGCAGGTACAGCCCGGCCAAAAGTACGGCTACCGTGTACACGGCCCATACGATCCCGCTTCCGGCAACCGCTTCAACCCGAACAAACTCCTCCTGGACCCCTACGCAAAGGCCGTTCACGGGCAGGTGGACTGGGACCCTTCGCTGTTCACCTACAACCTGGGTGAGCCGGACACCATCAACAACGAGGACTCCGCCAGCCACATGATGATGGGCGTGGTCATCAACCCGTTCTTCGACTGGGACGGCGACCAGACCCTGCGGATTCCCTACCACCAGTCAGTCATCTACGAAGCCCACGTCAAGGGCCTCACGCAGTTGCACCCGGAGATTCCCGAGGAGCAGCGCGGAACGTACGCAGGCGTGGCCCACCCCGCCGTCATCTCCCACCTCCAAAAGCTGGGTGTCACCGCCATCGAACTGATGCCCGTGCACCAGTTCGTCAATGACGGCACCCTGGAGGACAAGGGCCTGAGCAACTACTGGGGCTACAACACCATCGGGTTCTTCGCGCCGCAGAACACGTACAGCTCCACCGGCGATACCGGCCAGCAGGTCCAGGACTTCAAAGCCATGGTCCGCTCGCTCCACAAGGCGGGTATCGAGGTCATCCTCGACGTCGTTTACAACCACACCGCCGAGGGCAACCACCTGGGCCCCACGTTGTCCTTCAAGGGCATCGACAACGCCTCCTACTACCGGTTGATGGAGGGCGACGAAAAGCACTACATGGACTACACCGGTACCGGCAACACGCTGAACGTCCGCCAGCCCCATTCACTCCAGCTGTTGATGGATTCCCTGCGCTACTGGGTCACCGAGATGCACGTGGACGGTTTCCGCTTCGACCTCGCCTCCACCCTGGCCCGCGAGTTCTACGATGTTGACAAGCTGTCCACCTTCTTCGAGCTCATCCAGCAGGACCCGGTTGTTTCCCAGGTCAAGCTCATTGCCGAGCCGTGGGACGTTGGGCCCGGCGGCTACCAGGTAGGAAACTTCCCGCCGCAGTGGACGGAATGGAACGGCAAGTACCGCGACACCGTGCGCGACTTCTGGCGCGGCGAGCACGCCACACTGGGTGAGTTTGCATCCCGTATCACCGGCTCGGCGGACCTGTACGAGCACTCCGGGCGCCGGCCTGTGGCATCCATCAACTTCGTCACTGCCCATGATGGTTTTACCCTCGCGGACCTGGTGTCCTACAACGAGAAGCACAACGACGCCAACGGCGAGGGCAACAACGACGGCGAATCCCACAACCGGTCCTGGAACTGCGGCGTTGAGGGTCCCACGGATGATCCCGAGGTCCTCTCCCTGCGGGCCCGCCAGCAGCGGAACTTCATTGCCTCGCTGCTGCTCTCCCAGGGCGTGCCCATGCTCCTGCACGGCGACGAGATGGGACGCACCCAGCAGGGCAACAACAACGGGTACTGCCAGGACTCCGAGCTGACCTGGATCAACTGGGACAGCGTTGACCAGCCATTGATCGAGTTCACCGCAGCCGTCAACGCGCTCCGCGCCAAGCACCCCACCTTCCGGCGCAGCCGGTTCTTCGACGGACGGCCCGTCCTGAGGGGCGAAGGCGAACGCCTGCCGGACATCGTATGGCTTGATCCGAGCGGCGAAACCATGAAGCCGGAGGCCTGGGACAGCGGATTTGGGCGGTCCGTGGGCGTCTTCCTGAACGGAAATGGCATCCAAGGCAAGGACACCCGCGGACGGCGGATCACGGACGTGAACTTCCTGATGTTCTTCAACGCCCACGATGACACCGTCAAGTTCACCCTTCCGGCGGATGAGTATGCCCCGGCATGGGACGTCATCATCGACACTGCCGGGCAGAACGCCGACACGGAGCCGGTCTCCGCAGGGCAGCCGCTGCCTGTGGAAGCCAAGTCCCTGGTGGTCCTGCGTGCCCACACCATTGAAGAAGTAGAACCGGACCACTCCGTTGCGGCATCCCTCGCGGCACTGACGCAGACCTCCACCAGCGAGACCGAGTCCCTCACCGCCCCCATGGTGGCGGAACCCGGGAAGACCACGAAGATCGGGGAGCGGAAGGACACGGGCAAGTGAGAGTACCTGCATCCACCTACCGCCTGCAGATCCGCAGCAGCTTCACCCTGTTCGACGCTGCTGAAAAGGTCCCGTACCTCAAGGACCTGGGAGCGGACTGGATCTACCTTTCTCCCATCCTGACGGCGGAGCAGGGCTCGGACCACGGCTATGACGTGACCGACCCCTCCGCCGTGGACCCGGAGCGCGGCGGCCCGGAAGGGCTGCTGGCCCTCTCCAGGGCTGCCCGCGAGCACGGCATGGGTGTCCTCGTGGACATCGTGCCCAACCACGTGGGCGTCGCAACGCCTGCACAGAACCCCTGGTGGTGGTCCCTGCTGAAGGAAGGCCAGGGCTCACCCTACGCCGAAGCCTTCGACGTCGAGTGGGAACTGGCCGGCGGAAAGGTCCGGCTGCCCATGCTGGGTTCCGGCGAGGACCTGGACAAGCTGGAGGTCAAGGACGGTGAACTCCGCTACTACGACCACCGCTTCCCGCTGGCCGAGGGCACTTATTCCGACGGTGACACGCCGCAGGAAGTCCACAGCCGCCAGCACTACGAGCTGATCGACTGGCGCCGCGCAGACGCCGAGCTGAACTACCGGCGCTTCTTCGCGGTCACCACCCTGGCCGGAATCCGCGTGGAAACCCCGCGTGTCTTCGAGGAAGCCCATGCCGAGGTGGGCCGCTGGTTCAATGAGGGGCTTGTGGACGGGCTCCGCGTGGACCATCCCGATGGCCTGGCGGATCCTGCAGGCTACCTGCGGTGGCTGAAGGACCTCAGCGGCGGAGCCTACATCCTGGTGGAAAAAATCCTGGAGCCGGGCGAAACCCTGCCCCAGGACTTCGCCACCGAGGGCACCACCGGGTATGACGCCCTGGCTGATGTGGACCGGGTCTTCGTTGATCCCGCCGGTGAGCAGCCGCTCAACGACCTGGACGCAAAGCTCCGGGAATCAGCAGTCCCCGCGGACTACGCCGAGATGATCCGCGGAACCAAGCGCATGATCGCCGACGGCATCCTCCGCTCCGAGGTTCTGCGGCTGGCCCGCCTGGTTCCGGAGTCCTACGGGCTTCCGGTGGAACAGGCTGCCGACGCGATCGCCGAGATCATTTCCGCTTTCCCGGTCTACCGGACGTACCTGCCCACCGGCGCCGAGGTCCTCAAGGAAGCCTGCGAGTCCGCGGCGGCCCGACGCCCCGAGTTGGAAGTTGCCGTTGGCACACTGCTGCCCCTGCTCCTGGACCCGGCCAACCCCATCGCGGTCCGGTTCCAGCAGACCTCGGGCATGGTGATGGCCAAGGGTGTTGAGGACACGGCGTTCTACCGCTACACCCGGCTTGGCACCCTGACGGAGGTGGGAGCCGAACCAACGGAGTTCGCTGTCTCTCCCGAGGAGTTCCACCACCGGATGACCCGGCGGCAGCAGGAACTTCCGCTGTCCATGACCACCATGTCCACGCACGACACCAAGCGCAGCGAAGACGCGCGGGCCCGGATTTCGGTGATCGCCGAGCTTCCGCAGGAGTGGGCAACCACGCTGAACAGCCTCCGCGAGCTTGCCCCGATTCCGGACGGTCCGTACGAGAACCTGCTGTGGCAGGCCATCGTCGGCGCGTGGCCTGCGAGCAGGGAACGGCTCCAGGGCTACGCGGAGAAGGCCGCCCGGGAGGCCGGCAACTCCACAAAGTGGACCGACCCCGACGAGGAGTTCGAGTCCGCGGTCAAGGCCGCAGTTAACGCCGTGTTCGACGACCACCGGGTCACCGAACTGGTGGAAGGCTTCGTGGCACGGACCGACTCCTTCGCTGCGTCCAACTCCGTGTCCGCCAAGCTGGTCCAGCTGACCATGCCCGGTGTGCCGGATGTGTACCAGGGCAGTGAATTTTGGGAACGCTCCCTGACCGATCCGGACAACCGGCGGCCGGTGGACTTCGCGGCCCGCCAGGAGGAGCTGGCAAAGCTCGACGCCGGCACGTTGCCGGCGGCGGGAACCGAAACCAGCAAGCTCCTGGTTACCTCCCGGGCGCTCCGGATACGCCGCGACCGGCCCGAACTGTTCCAGGGCTACAGCCCGGTGACGGCAACAGGGGCTGCGGCAGCGCATTTGCTTGCCTTCCACCGCGGTGCGGATGGAACTACCGGTGCCCTGACTCTCGCCACCCGGCTGCCTGCAGGACTTGAGGCCGACGGCGGCTGGCGGGACACCGCCGTCGAACTCCCCGCCACCATGCGCGACGAGCTCACCGGCGCCGGGTACGGGCCAGGCGCCGTTTCGGTGGCTGACGTCCTGGGTACCTACCCCGTGGCTTTGCTCGTACCCGTGGATGGAGAAAAGGCATGACCCTCGTCAATGTTGGGCCCGAGCGTTTCGACGTCTGGGCTCCCGACGCCCATTCGGTAATCCTCGTGGCCGACGGCCGGCAGTACCCGATGCTGAAGAAGGAGACGGCGCCAGGTTCGGAAGGGTGGTGGACTGCCCCGGACGCTCCGGCGGACGGCGACGTGGACTACGGCTACCTGCTGGACGGGGACGGCCAACCCGTGCCCGACCCGCGGTCGCGGCGGCTGCCCGAGGGCGTCCACAAGCTGTCCAGGACCTTCGACCCCGCCGCCTACGCGTGGCAGGACGGCGCCTGGAAGGGCAGGGAACTGCAGGGGTCGGTCATCTACGAACTCCATGTGGGGACCTTCACCCCAGAGGGAACCCTGGACGCCGCCGCCGGAAAGCTCGGCTACCTCGCGGACCTGGGCGTGGACTTCGTGGAACTGCTGCCCGTCAACGGCTTCAACGGAACCCACAACTGGGGCTACGACGGCGTGCAGTGGTACGCCGTCCACGAAGGATACGGCGGGCCCGCGGCCTACCAGCGCTTCGTCGACGCAGCCCACGCGGCAGGCATCGGGGTCATCCAGGACGTGGTGTACAACCACCTCGGCCCGAGCGGCAACTACCTGCCCAAGTTCGGTCCCTACCTGAAACAGGGCGATGCCAACACCTGGGGCGACTCCGTCAACCTGGACGGTCCGGGCTCGGACGTCGTGCGTGAGTACATCCTGGACAACCTCGCGCTCTGGCTCCGGGACTACCACGTGGATGGTCTGCGGCTTGACGCCGTGCACGCGTTGCGCGATGAGCGCGCCGTGCACATCCTCGAGGAGTTCGGTGCTCTGGGTGACGCTGTTTCAGCTGAAACGGGGCTGCCGAAGACGCTGATCGCGGAGTCGGACCTGAACAATCCGCGCCTGCTGTACCCGCGGGACGCAAACGGTTACGGCTTGGCGGGGCAGTGGAGCGATGACTTCCACCACGCGGTGCACGTGAGCGTCAGCGGCGAGACCACCGGGTATTACGAGGACTTCCAGTCCCTGGGGGTGCTGGCAAAGGTTCTTAGGGACGGCTTCCTGCACGACGGCAGCTACTCCAGCTTCCGCGGCCGCCACCACGGCCGGCCCATCAACCCGGCCTTGGCCCACCCGGCAGCGCTGGTGGTGTGCAACCAGAACCACGACCAAATCGGCAACCGCGCCACCGGGGACCGGCTGTCGCAGTCGCTGTCCTACGGGCAGCTGGCCGTGGCCGCCGTGCTCACGCTGACCTCGCCATTTACGCCCATGCTGTTCATGGGCGAGGAGTTCGCCGCCAGCACCCCCTGGCAGTTCTTCACCTCGCACCCTGAACCCGAGCTGGGCAAGGCAACTGCGGAGGGCAGGATCAAGGAGTTCGAGCGCATGGGGTGGGATCCCGCCGTCGTGCCCGACCCCCAGGACCCCGAGACCTTCCGCCGTTCCAAGCTGAACTGGGACGAAGCTGCCGGCGGTGACCACGCCCGGCTGCTGGAGCTCTACCGCTCCCTGACGGCACTCCGCCGGGAACACGCCGAGCTTGCCGGGCTGGGCTTCAGCGAGACAGACGTGAGGTTCGACGACGACGAGGGCTGGCTGCGTTTCCGCCGCGGCAGCGTTGAAGTGCTCCTCAACTTCTCGGACGCCAAGGTCCGGTTGGACGGCGTCTCCGGCTCGGTCCTGCTGGCAACGGACGAGGGTACCGGTCTTGACGGCGACGCCCTCGCGCTGGCTCCCTGGAGCGCTGCAATCCTGAAGTCCTGAACCCTGCTTGACTAAGTTACGCCGCGGGGCTGCTGCTGTCAGCCCGCGGCGTAACTTTTCTCCCCGGCACTGTAGCGCGGGTCACAGCTGGCAGGATGGAACGCATGACTTATTCCGCGGCCGAAGACCGCTACGAATCCATGCCCTACCGCCGGGTCGGCCGCAGCGGGCTGAAACTTCCGGCCATCTCGCTGGGCCTATGGCACAACTTCGGCGACGACAAGCGCTTTGACGAACAGCGCGCCATCCTCCGCCGCGCCTTCGACCTGGGCGTCAACCACTTCGACCTCGCCAACAACTACGGCCCGCCTGACGGTTCCGCCGAGACCAACTTCGGCCGGCACCTCCAGGACGACTTCAAGCCCTACCGCGACGAACTGGTCATCTCCACCAAAGCCGGCTACTACATGTGGCCCGGCCCCTACGGCGAATGGGGCTCCAGGAAGTACCTCATTTCCAGCCTCGACCAGTCGCTGCAGCGGATGGGCCTGGACTACGTGGACATCTTCTACAGCCACCGGCCGGACCCGGAGACTCCCCTGGAAGAAACCATGGGTGCCCTGGATTACGCCGTGCGCTCGGGCAAAGCGCTGTACGCCGGCATCTCCTCCTACACCCCGGAGCAGACCCTCGAGGCGGCCCGCATCTTGAAGGACCTCGGGACGCCGCTGCTGATCCACCAGCCCAGCTACTCCATGCTCAACCGCTGGACCGAGAACGGCAGCCCCAACCTGTACGAGGCACTTGACCAGGTGGGCGCCGGTTCCATCGCCTTCTCGCCGCTGGCCCAGGGCATGCTTACCGACCGCTACCTGAACGGTGTTCCTGCCGATTCGCGCGCCGCCAAGGCCCGGTTCCTCTCAGAGGACTCCATCACCGATGAAAAGCTGGACCGGATCCGCGGGCTGCACGGGATTGCCGAAAACCGCGGGCAGTCGCTGGCGCAGATGGCCGTCGCCTGGATCCTGCGCGACCAGCCCAAGGGCTCGCCCGTTACGTCCGCGCTGGTGGGCGCCTCGAGCGTCCGCCAGTTGGAGGACACGCTGGCCGCGATCAACAACCTGGAGTTCTCCGAGGACGAGCTGACTGACATCGACGAGTTCGCCGTCGAGTCGGACATCAACCTCTGGAAGCAGCCCGCCTAGGTTACCGCCGCCCATCAACGGAGTGGGACCGGGGAACAAAGCCCGGTCCCACTCTGTTGGGTACAATGAATAGGCGCCACGTGGCGCCGCCCCGCCGGCCGCCGTCGTACCTTCGTCGCAGCGCAACCTGGCTGGCCGACGTTTGTCCCCCAAAGGAGTTCCGTGTCTTCACATCCGATTCGTGTTGCAATCGTCGGCGTAGGAAACTGCGCCGCTTCCCTGGTCCAAGGTGTCCACTACTACAAGGACGCTGACCCCGAGGCCACGATTCCGGGCCTGATGCACGTTGAGTTTGGCCAGTACCACGTGGGTGACGTTGAGTTCGTCGCAGCGTTTGACGTGGATGGCAAAAAAGTTGGTGTTGACCTTGCCGATGCCATCCTGGCCAGCGAAAACAACACCATCAAGATCGCAGACGTGCCGCCCACCGGTGTCACCGTCCAGCGCGGCCAGACCCTCGACGGTCTGGGCAAGTACTACCTCGAGACCATCGAGCAGTCCACCGAAGAGCCCGTTGACGTTGTCCAGGCGCTCAAGGACGCCAAGGTCGACGTCATGGTTTGCTACCTGCCGGTTGGTTCGCAGGAAGCTGCCGAGTTCTACGCCCAGTGCGCCATCGACGCCGGCGTGGGCTTCGTCAACGCCCTGCCCGTGTTTATCGCAGGCACCAAGGAGTGGGCGGACAAGTTCACCGCCGCCGGTGTGCCGATTGTTGGTGACGACATCAAGAGCCAGATCGGTGCCACCATTACGCACCGTGTCATGGCAAAGCTCTTCGAAGACCGCGGTGTCACCCTGGACCGCACGTACCAGCTGAACGTCGGCGGCAACATGGACTTCAAGAACATGCTGGAGCGCGACCGCCTCGAGTCCAAGAAGATCTCGAAGACCCAGGCCGTGACGTCCAACGTTGAGGCTGAACTGGCCGCGAAGGACGTGCACATCGGCCCGTCCGACTACGTCCAGTGGCTCGATGACCGCAAGTGGGCCTTCGTCCGCCTCGAGGGCCGCAACTTCGGTGACGCCCCCGTTTCGCTGGAGTACAAGCTCGAGGTTTGGGATTCGCCCAACTCCGCCGGCGTGATCATCGACGCCATCCGCGCCGCCAAGATCGGGCTGGACCGCGGCATCGGCGGCCCCCTGCTCTCCGCATCGAGCTACTTCATGAAGTCCCCGCCGGAGCAGTTCAACGACGACCTCGCCCGCGAAAAGGTCGAAGCCTTCATCCGCGGAGACCTCGAGCGCTAACCCGTTCGTCCGGGTGGCCCCTGAGACCCTCTCTCACTTGACGTCGGTATTTGGGCAATCCTCTATCACATAACGTCTGTTTCCACGCGGCGCTCTCTCACTTTTAGTGGGGGAGCGCCGCGCGTTTAACCCCGGTAGCGGCGCGTGGCGTTGCTGGCCGGGGAAGGGCACATCAAGTGAGAGAGCGTCTGTGGAAAGCGCACATCAGGTGAGAGAGGGTTTGCGGAAAGCGCACATCAGGTGAGAGAGCGTCTGCGGAAAGCGCACATCAAGTGAGAGAGGGTGCGGTGAGTGGTGGCACAACGGTGGAGGGTCAGGTGAGGCCTACCGGGTTGCCGGCGCCGTCCACGTCCATGCGCAGCGCGGCCGGAACGGCGGGCAGGCCGGGCATGGTCATCACGGCTCCGGTCAGCGCCACAATAAATCCGGCTCCGGTCTTGGGCAGGAGATCGCGCACGTGGATGGTGAAACCCTTCGGTGCACCCAGGCGGGAGGCGTCGTCGGTGAATGAGTACTGGGTTTTGGCCATGCATACCGGCATGCCGCCCCAGCCGTTCCGTTCTATGTCGGCCAGCCGCTTCAAGGCCGGCACGGAAAAGTCGACGCCGTCCGCGCCGTAGATTTCCTGCGCTATGGTCCGGATCTTGTCCTCCACCGGCAGCTCCAGGGGATACAGGTGCCGGAAGCTGTTCGGGCCGGCCACGACGCCGGCGACGAGGGCTGCGAGTTCATCGCCGCCGTCGCCCCCGCCGCCGCATGCCCAGACATCGGCGACGGCGGCCTGGACTCCCTCGGCAGCACACCAGGCGAGCAGCCAGTCGAGTTCCTCGGGGGAATCCGACGAGAACCTGTTGATGGCAACCACTGGCGTCACACCGAACTTCTCGATGTTGCGTACGTGCCGGCGGAGGTTGGCCACCCCTGCTTCCAGGGCCGGCAGGTCCGGCAGGGTGAGCCGGTCCTTCGGCACCCCGCCCTGCATCTTCAGTGCCCGGACGGTGGCTACCACCACGACGGCGGAAGGGACCAGGCCGCCGCACCGTGCCTTGATGTCCATGAACTTCTCGGCACCAAGATCGGCGCCGAAACCGGCCTCAGTAACAACGATGTCCGCCAGCCGTCGGGCCGTCTGGGTGGCGATGAGCGAGTTGCAGCCATGGGCGATGTTGGCGAACGGACCGCCATGGACCAGCGCCGGGGTACCCGCGATGGTCTGCACCAGGTTCGGCTTAATGGCTTCCTTCAAGAGCAGGGTCAAAGCGCCCTGGACACCGAGATGAGCCACGGTGACAGGGGAGCGGTCAAAGGTATAGCCGAAGGTGATCCTGCCCAGGCGCTCCCGGAGGTCCGCCAGATCAGTAGCCAGGCAGAAAACGGCCATGACCTCCGATGCCACGGTGATATCGAATCCGTCCTGGCGGGGGACTCCCTGCGCCGGCCCTCCCAGGCCGATCACCACCTCCCGCAGGGCGCGGTCGTTCATGTCCAGCACCCGCTTGAATGTCATGCGCCGGGGGTCGATGTTCAGTTCGTTGCCCTGGTAGATGTGGTTGTCCACCAGGGCCATGAGCGCATTGTTGGCCGAGGTGATGGCGTGGAAGTCGCCGGTGAAATGCAGGTTGATCTCGTCCATGGGCAAAACCTGCGAGTACCCGCCGCCGGTGGCTCCGCCCTTCATGCCCAGGACAGGACCCAGTGACGGCTCCCGCAGGGCGATCATCACCCGGTGTCCGGCCCGGGCCAGCGAATCGGCGAGCCCCACTGTGGTGGTGGACTTGCCCTCACCTGCCGGGGTAGGGGACATGGCCGAGACCAGCACCACCTTCCCGTGGGGCGGAGGCGCCGAAAGCTGCGCGGGATCAACCTTCGCCTTGTACCGCCCGTACAGCTCCACCGCCGCCGCATTGATCCCCGCCGCAGCCGCAATCTCCTCGATGGGCCGGATTCGTGCCGCACGTGCAATCTCAAGGTCACTTGGGGAAGCAGACATCATTGTCCTTTTCTTGGGCGGATGCGGCAGGTGGGGGCGTTAGGTGGCAGGAACGGTGGTCAGGTGCTGGCCCACGAAATCGTCGACGGCGGCGTGGTAGCTTTCGAGCGTGATGGCGGCAGTGCGCTGCCACCCCGAGCTCTGGGCCCGGATGGCGGCTGCCCGTCCCATGTCTTCCCGGGTGGCGGGGTCGTCATACAGGGCCTCCAGCGCATCCGCCCAGTCAGAGGCGTGATGGCCGTCCACCAACAGCCCCGTCCTGCCGTCGAAAATTGCCCGGGAAAGCCCGCCGACGCGCGTCGCCACGACGGGAGTGCCGCAGGCCTGGGCTTCCAGGGCCACCAGCCCGAACGATTCGCTGTAGGAGGGCATCACCACAACGTCGGCCGCGCGGAACCAGGCCGCCAGTTCGGGCGCCTTCACCGGCGGAAGCTGCGTGACGACGTCGTCCATTCCCGCCTCCGCGACCAGCCGCCGGAGATTGAACTCCTTGTTTCCGCTCAGCGAGCCGAGGATGGTGAGCCGGAGGTTGATGTCCGGCCGCCGGCGCCGCAGCAGGGCCGCTGCCTTCACCAGGATCTGCGGACCCTTCAGTCGCTGGATCCGGCCCGCGAAGACGAGGTGGAAGGTTTCCGGGCCGATGCCCCGCCCGGTCCTCGCCCTGGCGCGGAAGGCAGGAGTGAAAGTGCTGAGATCGACGCCGGGCGGGGCGATGTCTATCCGGTCATAAGAGGCGCCGTAATGCGACACCAGCTCAGCGGCCTCGGCACTGGTGTTGGCGATCAGCCGCGCGGCCCCGTCCACGATCCGGTGCTCACCCAGCTCCCGGCGCCGCGGCTCAGGCTGTTCCCCGGACTCGAGCAGGAGGTTTTTGACCTTGGCCATGGTGTGCATGGTGTGGACCAGCGGCACGCCCCATAGTTCGGACAGCTCCAGCCCGGCGATGCCGGACACCCAATAGTGCGAATGGATGACGTCGTAGCGGCCATGCGGCTGCCGCTGACGGATCTGCTCGATTTCCTCCACCATGTGGTGGAGAAGTCCGGGAAGCTCTTCCTTGGGGATCTTCCTGGCAGGTCCGGCCAGGACGTTATGGACGCACACGCCGGGATCCGGGTGTTCGATGGCGGGCTGGCCGGCGGAGGTGGATCGCGTGAAGATCTCCACTTCCACGCCCGCTTCGGCCAGCGCGGAGGCCAGTTCGCGGATGTAGACGTTCATCCCGCCGGCATCACCGGAGCCGGGCTGCTCCATGGGGGAGGTGTGGAGGGACAGTAAAGCCACCCTGCGGACCGCTGCCACTGGACCTCCTTCCGGCCACCGGCGCAGATTAACGCGCCGGGTCAGTGCTGGGCATTCGATAAAACACTACTCCTGTGTCAACGCGTACCACTGCGCCACGTCTTCCTCAAGCCTGGAAAGGCCTGCTCGTAGCCGCTCAGCAGTGCTGCGGCGAGCTCCTCGGAGGCCACCAGCGAATGCCGGGCGAACGCCTGCAGTGCCGCCCCGCGGTCACCTTCCGTCGCTGCCCGCACTGTCAGCCGTTCCACGTCCTTGACCTGCTGCAGCAGCCCGAGCTGCTCCGGCGGTGGAGCCGCCTGTGCCAGCGGCAGCGCGCCGTCGGCCGTCACCGTACAGGGAAGTTCGACGACGGCGTCCGCCGGCAGGCCCGGAATGGCGGCTGCGAGGGTGGCCGCCTCCGTGCCGGCCGGGGGTAGCGCGAATGCCCCGGTAGTGCCGGCTGGGGGTAGCGGAGACGTCCCGGTGGCGCCGGCCGGCACGGTGTTGCGCGTGTTCAAAATCAGCTGGACCTCGCCGGAACCTGAAAGGGCGCGCATGGCCGCCAGTGCGACGCGTTCATAGCCGCCACCGGCAAGGTCGGCTTCGTCGCGGTGTTCGTCCTTCCCCCGGGCCTCGGCCAGGTATCCCTCCTCCCGCGACCGGCGCGCAGCCTCCCACATGGTGAACGCCTCACCGCCCGCCGCAGCCAGCCGCGGATACAACTCCTGCTGCTGGCTGTGAATGGATTCCCCGCGGGTAGCCGGCAGGGCACGCATCGCTTCCCGGGCTGCGTCCTGCTGGTAGTAGTAATACAGGTACTCGTTGGGGAGCGCGCCAAGGCGGGCCAGGAACGGTTGCGGAAAGAGCCTGCCTTCTTCGAAGGACTGGAGGGCCTGCGGATCGGACAACAGCGCGGGAAGGACGTCCCGTCCGCCGGACTCCAGCCGGTACAGCCAGCCCAGGTGGTTCAGGCCGTAGTAGCCCACGCCGTCGAGCCTTCCTTCCGGGAGTGCGACGCCTGCGGCCCGGGCGGCCCGGTGTACCAGGCCGCCCGCGGAGTCGCAGATCCCGATGACGCGCCTGCCGAGCACCGGCAGGAGTGCTTCGGTGACCATGCCGGCAGGGTTGGTGAAGTTGATCAGCCACGCGTCGGGGCAGTGTTCCTTCATCAGGTGCGCGAGCTCCAGCATGCGCGGGATGGTCCGGAGGGCATAGGAGATGCCGCCGGCGCCCGTGGTTTCCTGTCCCAGCAGCCCCAGGTCCTGCGCCACTCTTTCGTCGGCGACCCTTCCGGCCGTGCCGCCGGGACGGATTGCGGCAAACACCATCTGTGTCCGCGCCAACGCCTGCGCCAAATCGGTGGTGGGGTGCACCGGCAGGCGCCGACCAGGGCCGGGCATGCTGCGCAGGACAGCTGTCACGGCGGCCAGGCGGGAGAGGTCGACGTCGAACAGCACCAGTTCGCTGACTACGCCGGTGAAGGGGCCGGAGGCCAGGGCCCGGTAGATCAGCGGAACCCGGAAACCCCCGCCGCCCACAATCAAAAGCCGCATAATCAGCAGTCTAGGGGCGGGTGTCCGCAGCACCTACAGCAGCCCCTACCGGATGTCGGTGGCAGGGCGTAGTGTGCGGCACATGAACGCGATCCCGGCACGCCAATTCGACCCCCTGGCCGCCGTCCGCTCGCCCTCGGACCCCGGATTCGACGTGCTGCTGGCCGGCACGGTGTTCCAGGACATCATCTTCACCGGATTGCCCCACGCACCCGAGCCGGGCACCGAAATCTGGAGCGACGGCATGGGCAGCTGCCCGGGCGGGGTGGCCAACCAAGCCATCGCTGCCGCGCGTCTGGGCCTGCGGACCGGCCTCGCCGCGGCCTTCGGCGATGACGGGTACGGGGACTTCAACTGGAAGATCCTCTCTGCCCAGGAGCACGTGGACCTGAGCCTGTCACGGAAGGTTCCGGGCTGGCATTCGCCGGTCACTGTCTCGCTGTGTGTGGACAAGGACCGGTCCCTGGTGACCCACGGCCATGCCGCGCCGGTAACGGCGTCGGAGCTTATCGGGGACCCGCCTCCAGCGCTCGCAGGCATCGCGGAAGTGGGGCTGGAGGTTGAACCATGGGCCAAGGAGGCGCACCAGGCGGGAGTAAAGCTGTTTGGCGACGTCGGGTGGGACCCCAGCGGCGTCTGGGCGCCGGTGCGGCTGGACAACCTGCAGTACTTCCACGCGTTCCTGCCCAACCAGCGCGAGGCCATGGCGTTCACAGGCAAGGACGATCCGTGGACGGCCCTCTACGCGCTGGCGGACCGGGTGCCGGTTGCCGTGGTGACACTGGGGCCACAGGGGGCCATGGCGGTGGACTCCGAAACCGGGGAGGAGGAGTGGGTGCCTTCCCTGCCCGTCAAGGCGTTTGATCCCACCGGCGCCGGTGACTGCTTTGACGCCGCTTTCATCGTTGGCAGCCTGGCCGGCTGGCCGCTGGGGAACAGGCTGCGTTTCGCAAACCTCTGTGCCTCCCTGGCAGTGCAGGAGGTGGGAGGATCGCTGGCCGCCCCGGGCTGGGGGGACATCGCCGACTGGTGGAAGCGCGCCAATGCCCGGCCAGAACGGCAGACCAGCCAGTGGCTCCGGCGCTTCTCCTTCCTGGCCGACATCGTCCAGGACGTTCCGCTCGCGGCCCAGCGCAGGGCATCGGCCACCATCGCACACCTCTCAGACGCCTGATTATTCGGCCCGAAGCGCCAGCACTAGAATCACTAGGGTGACTTACCCCGCAACGACCGGTGATTTTGACGCTGCCCCGGGACAGGACCCCCGCAACGAGCGGTCCGCCGTGATCGACCTTGATGCCATCCGGCACAACGTCCGGCGGCTGGCCGCTGCAGCCTCCCCGGCGAAGGTCATGGCCGTAGTGAAGGCGGACGCGTACGGGCACGGCGCCGTCCCGGTGGCGCGTGCGGCCCTGGAAGCCGGCGCCGCCTGGCTGGGGGTTGCCCACATTTCAGAGGCGCTGGCGCTGCGTGCCGCCGGGATCGACGCTCCGCTGCTGGCCTGGCTGCACACCACGGAAAGCAACTTTGGCGCAGCGGTGGCAGCCGGCGTCGACATCGGTTGCTCCGGCTGGGAACTTGACCGCATTGTCGCCGCGGCCCGCGAGCAGGAACGCCCCGCCCGCATCCATCTGAAGGTGGACACCGGCCTGGGACGCAACGGTGCAACCCTCGATACCTGGGACCACCTGGTGGGCGAGGCCATGGAATACCAGGACCAGGGACTGCTGCGGGTGGTGGGGATCTTCTCGCACCTGGCCGTCGCCGACGAACCCGAACGGCCGGAAACCGACCAGCAGCTCGCCGCCTTCCGCGAAGCCCTGGCTGTGGCCGAGGACGCCGGCGTGGACCCCGAAGTCCGGCACCTTGCCAACACTCCGGCCACGCTGTCCCGTCCGGACACCCACTTTGACCTGGTCCGGACGGGCCTGGGGATTTACGGGTTGTCGCCCTTTGCCGGGCAGACGTCCGCCGAGCTGGGCCTCCGCCCCGCCATGACCCTCCGGACCCTGGTGTCCCAGTGCAAGGAGGTCCCGGACGGGCAGGGCGTCTCCTATGGCCTGCGCTACCGCACCAGCGGCCGCAGCACTTTGGGCCTGATCCCGGTGGGCTACGCCGACGGCGTGCCGCGCATCGCCACCGGCGGGCCCGTCCGCGTGGCCGGCAAAACCTACCCGGTAGTAGGACGGATCGCCATGGACCAGATGGTCATCGACCTTGGCGGCATCGGCCCTGCCGGGGCGGGCCTGCTGGGTGCCGAAGCCGAGCTGTTCGGCGACGGCGCCGACGGCGGCCCCACTGCTGATGACTGGGCGCGTGCCGCCGGCACCATCAACTACGAAATCGTCACCCGGATCAGCCCACGCGTACCCCGCCGCTTCATCAACGAAAAGGCGCCGGCCGCCGTCGGGCAGCGTGCGGAGGGGGCAGCGTGAACGCGCCGGAGCCCCTGAACAACGGCCAGGCCGCTCCCAACTGGGAAAAGACGTTCACCGCGACGACGGCGGACCAGACCCACGCGCTCGCCGTGCGTCTTGCGGAGGTCCTGGAGGCCGGGGACCTGTTGGTACTCTCCGGCGAGCTGGGTGCCGGGAAAACCACCTTCACGCAAGGTTTGGGGGAGGGCCTGGGCGTGCGCGCAGGCATTATCTCGCCCACCTTTGTCCTGGTGCGCATCCACCCCAACCTGCCGGACGGTCCGCGGCCCGGCGGGCCGGACCTAGTGCACGTGGACGCCTACCGGCTGGGATCGGCCGCCGAGGTAGACGACATCGACCTCGAGAACACCCTCGACTCCTCCGTGACGGTTGTGGAATGGGGCCACGACCGGGTGGAGCACCTGAGCGAGAGCCGCCTGGAAATTGACCTGCACCGTGCGATCGGCTTGAGCGGCACTACGGTCAATGGCACGGCACCAGGGGCTGTGGGCGGGGGAGCCGGAGCGTCCCCCGGGTTCACCCGGTCCGACGGCGGGACCCTGGATTTCGACAACGAGGACACGGACGAGCCCCGCACCATCGTGATGCGCGGGTACGGTCCGCGCTGGCCGGCGCTTCCGGGTCCGGTTGCCGCCTCTGAAGGGAACGCCTGATGCTTATCCTCGCCATCGATACCTCCGCCGTGGCGAGCGCTGCCCTGGTTTCCGGCGACGCCCTCGAAGGCGTGGTGGCCAGCTTCTCCACGGAGGACACCCGAAGCCATGCGGAAGTGCTCGCGCCGGGAATCGAACAGATGCTCGTTGACGCCGGTGTCAGCGGAGACGATATCGACGCCCTCGTGGTGGGCGTGGGTCCCGGACCGTTCACCGGGCTGCGGTCCGGCATCGCCACCGCTCGCACCCTGTCCTTCGTGTGGGGTAAACCCCTGTACGGGCTGATGAGCCTGGATGCCGTGGCACTGGAAGTGGCGGAATCCACCGCCGCGGCCCCGGACTTCCTGGTGGTCACCGATGCCCGGCGCAAAGAGGTGTACTGGGCCCGCTACAGCCTTGCCGATGGCCAGCTTCCCGTGCTGGAGGACGGGCCGCACGTTGGCTCTGCCTCGGATCTGCCGGACCTCCCCGCTTACGGTGCCGGTGCCGGGCTCTACGGGGAAACCCTGGAGGCGAACCCGGAATTCGCGCTGGAACAGCCGGACGCCCTGTACCTGGGCCAGTTCGCACTGGCCCGGCTTGCCGCCGGAGATTTCCTCCTCGACTCCACCCCCTTGTACCTGCGCGAATCCGATGCGCAGGTTCCCGGGCCCAGGAAGAGGGCCCTGTGAACGCCGCCGCGGATCCCGCCAGCCTCGGCGTCTCCATCCGGCAGATGACCCCCGAGGACGTTATCGCCGTCAGCGTCCTGGAGCAGCGGCTTTTCCCTGTGGATGCCTGGCCACTGCACATGTTTTACGACGAGCTGGCCCAGCCGGAAACCCGCTGGTACCTGGTGGCTGAGGGCAGCGAAGGCATCGTGGGCTACGCCGGGCTGATGTGCATAGAACCCATCGCGGACGTGCAGACCATCGCCGTCGTGCCCGAATACGAAGGGCGCGGAATCGGCACCACGCTGCTGACCTCGCTCATAGAGGAGGCGCGCCGCAGGTACGCAGCGGACCTCCTGCTGGAGGTGCGCGCGGACAACCCCCGCGCGCAGCAGCTTTACCGGCGCTTCGGCTTCGAACAAATCCACGTCCGCCCCCGCTACTACCGCGACGGCGTTGACGCCCTCATCATGCGCCTCCAGCTTCCCGGGCCTGAAAGCGAAGGACCGGGACACGGCACATCAACGGAAGCAGGCCAGCCATGAACCGCTCGCAGCCCCTGGTGCTCGGCATCGAATCCTCCTGCGACGAAACTGGAGTGGGCATCGTCCGGGGCACCACCCTCCTGACCAACACCGTGTCCTCGTCCATGGATGAACACGTCCGGTTCGGCGGGGTCATTCCCGAGATCGCTTCCCGGGCCCACCTTGATGCCTTCGTGCCCACGCTCGAGCAGTCGCTGTCCGACGCCGAAGTCACCCTGGAGGACGTGGACGCCATTGCGGTCACTTCCGGCCCCGGCCTGGCCGGCGCCCTCATGGTGGGGGTCTGCGCCGCAAAGGCCCTGGCCGTGGCCACCGGCAAGCCGCTCTACGCCATCAACCACCTCGTGGCGCACGTGGGCGTGGGACTGCTGGACGGGCAACAGGGCACAGCCGCTCCCCGGCTGCCGGAGAATCTCGGCGCACTGCTGGTCTCCGGCGGGCACACCGAGATCCTGAAAATCAACAGCATCACGGACGATGTGCAACTGCTTGGTTCCACCATCGATGACGCCGCCGGCGAAGCGTACGACAAAGTGGCCCGCATTCTGGGGCTCGGCTATCCGGGCGGGCCTGCCATCGACAAGGTGGCACGGACCGGCAACGCCAAATCCATCCGCTTCCCCCGCGGCCTCAGCCAGCCCAAGTACATGGGGACGGCCGGGAAACCCGGCCCGCACCGCTACGACTGGTCCTTCAGCGGGTTGAAGACCGCTGTGGCCAGGTGCGTCGAGCAGTTCGAGGCCCGCGGCGAGGAGGTCCCGGTTGCCGATATCGCAGCCGCATTCCAGGAAGCCGTGGTGGACATCATCTCGTCCAAGGCCGTCCTGGCCTGCCGGGAAAACGGCATCAGGGACGTGCTGCTCGGCGGCGGCGTGGCGGCGAACTCGCGCCTGCGGGAGCTGACCGGCCAGCGCTGCGCCTCGGCCGGGATCACGCTGCACGTTCCGCCGCTGGACCTCTGCACCGACAACGGCGCCATGGTGGCCGCCCTTGGAGCGCAGCTGGTGATGGCCGGAGTGGAACCCAGCGGGATCAGGTTCGCCCCGGATTCCTCCATGCCGGTCACCTCGGTCTCACTCCCGGCCTGACCACGACCGGCAAGGCGCCGGAGGAAGAATTCAGGCGGTGGGGCCGTTCCGCATCTGCTTGACCAGGTCCAGGACGACGGCCTGGAGGTCCCCGCCGTGCTCCTCGGCCACCCGGCGCTGCCGCTGGTAGCCGGCGCCGCGGCGGATGATCTTCTCGACGTCGGCAAGCTCATCCGGGCAGCCGAGCTTGGCGGCCACGGGCTCAAGCCGGTTCAGGGTTTCCAGCAGGTGGTCCGTAACCAGCTGCTCCTTGCCCGCGGCATCAAGGATGATGATCGCGTCCATGCCGTAGCGGGCGGCCCGCCACTTGTTCTCCTGGATGTGCCACGGCGGCATGGTGGGAATGGTTCCGCCGTTGTCCAGGGTGGTGGAAAACTCATCCACCAGACACTGGGTGAGGGCGGCGATGGCGCCCACTTCCTCAAGGGTGGCCAGCCCGTCGCAGATGCGCATCTCGATGGTGCCCAGGTTGGGCACCGGCCGGATGTCCCAGCGGATCTCCGAGAGGGTATCAATCACGCCGGTGGTGAACATGTCCTGTACGTAGGACTCGTATTCCTCCCACGAGCTGAACTGGAAGGGGAGGCCGGCTGTGGGCAGCTGCTGGAACATCAGGGCGCGCTGTGACGCGTAGCCGGTGTCCTCGCCGCCCCAGAAGGGGCTCGACGCCGAGAGCGCCTGGAAGTGCGGGAAGTAGTTGACCAGGCCGTCCAGCACCGGAAGCGCCTTCTCGCGGCGGTCCAAACCGACGTGTACATGCACGCCGTAAATGACCATCTGGCGGCCCCACCACTGGGTGCGGTCAATGAGCTTTGCGTACCGGGCCTTGTCCGTCACCGGCTGCAGCTGCGGCGGGCTGAAAGGGTGGCTTCCGGCACAGAACAGCTCCACGCCCATCGGATCGGTGATCTCGCGTACCGCTATGAGGGACCTGCTGAGGTCCTCCTTGGCTTCGGCGGCCGTCTCGCAGATGCCGGTGACCAGCTCCACCGTATTCAGCAGCAGTTCCTGCTTGATGTGCGGGTGCTCGTCATCGTCGCTAAGCTCCGGGTGGCGGGAGGCCACGCCGCGGAGCACCTCATTGGCAACCGAGGCCAGCTCGCCCGTCCTGCCGTCCACCAGCGCGAGTTCCCATTCGACACCAAGTGTTGATTGCCTCGATGAAGCGAACTCGATTTCCACGCGTTTCCTAACTGTCCTGTTTGCCGCTGGCTTCCGCCGTCACTGGGGGCTGCTGCGGCTCCTGCCGGCAGGCGAACGGGTGGTTCAAGTCTAGTGCAGGGGTAGCATCGTATTGATGGCCTTGTTCCAACACCTGCGTGACAGTCTTCACAAAACCTTCCCCGTTCTGGCTGCAGCCTCTGCTGCGGTGGCGCTCGCATCCTGTACCGCGGCTCCCGGCCCTGCCCCGTCGCAGGCACCTTCCACCCCGGCCGCACCTTCGGCACCACGCACGACGCCGGCACCCGCCACAGCTTCCCCCTCACCTTCGCCAACACCCGACCCTGCCCTGCGCCCGCTGGGGTGGGGCCCGCAGCAGCGGGACCAGGACGCCGCCGCCGCGGCCCTGGCGCGGATGTCGCCGGAGCAGAAGGCGGGGCAGGTCCTGCTTCCCTTCTTCACGGGCACGGACGCCGGTGCCCATGCCGCCGTCGTCGAACGCCTGCACCTTGCCGGGGCCATCATCATGGGCGACAACGTGCCGCTGGACCCGCAGGGGAATGTGGACGTCGCGGCCATGGGCGCCGCCAACCAGAAAATAGCGAGGGCGGCCACAGCTGACGGCAGGCCATGGCCGGGGATGATCGGCGTTGACCAGGAGGGCGGCATCGTGGCACGCCTCGGAGCGCCCCTGACGGAATGGCCGGCGCCCATGAGCTACGGCGCCGCCGGCAGCTTGCCCTTGGCGCAGGAGGCCGGGCAGGGGCTGGCAAGCGAGCTGGTGCCGTTGGGCTTCAACACGGACTTCGCCCCGGCCACTGACGTGACCATTGGACCTGCGGATCCCACCATCGGTGCCCGGTCCATGTCCGCTGACCCGGCCGCGGCTGCCAGCCTGGGGGTGGCCTACTCCCAAGGGATGCTGGCCGCAGGCGTCCTTCCCGCCGTCAAGCATTTCCCCGGCCACGGGTCGGTGACCACCGATTCACACCTGAACCTTCCCGTACAGCCTGCCGGTGTGGCCGATCTGAGTGCGCGCGACTGGAAGCCCTTCCAGGCCGCCATCGCCGCCGGCGCCCCGATGGTGATGACCGGCCACATCGCGGTGCCTGCCTTGGAACCCGGCGTACCGGCGTCGCTCTCCGCGCCGACCTACAAGGCGCTGCGGGGGCTCGGGTTCAACGGGGTGGCCGTGACCGATGCCCTGAACATGGGGGCGGTGCACAAGACGTACCCCGCCGGCTCAGCCGCCGTCATGGCCCTGGCTGCGGGAGCGGACCTCCTGCTGATGCCTGCCGACGTCGGGCAGGCCCATGCCGCGATTGTCTCTGCCGTGGCCACCGGCAGCCTGCCGGCGTCAAGGCTGGATGAAGCCGCCCTGCGGGTGGCAACCATGATGACGTGGCACGCCCGGGCCGCTGCGGGAACGGGCAAACCTACAGGTACTGCAGCCGGCAGCAGCGCCCCGCTTTCAGCCAAGGTCTCCACCGCTGCCGTCACGGTCCTTTCCGGCCACTGCGGCGTACCCCTCGCACCGGGCGCGGTCCGCGTGGCCGGTGGCAGCCCGGTGGACAGGGCACGGTTCGCGGACGCCGCGGCGCGACACGGCCTCACGTTGGGCTCCGGCCCCCTGGTCACCCTCATCCCGTACGGCGGACGGCCGGCGGGAGGGGACATTGCCGTCGCCCTCGATGCGCCCTGGCCGCTGGACAGCTCCGCGGCGCCGGTCAAGGTGGCCCTGTACGGCCGCAGCCAGGGCGCCTTCGATGCCCTCGCCGCCGTGCTGGCAGGTACGGCGGCGGCTCCGGGAAAGCTGCCCGCCGACGTCGGAAGGTATCCTGCCGGAACCGGCTGCCCCTAACCCAAGAAAGGCGCCAAGTGCCGTTTGGTGCGTTGAAAACGGCACTTAGCGCTGCCTCCTTGGGCAGTAACGGGTTAAATGGTGGGGTGCCCATCCTGAATAAAGACATGACCCTCTGCATCTCGCTCTCCGCCCGGCCCAGCAACAACGGGACCCGCTTCCACAACCACCTGTACGGACAGCTGGACCTGAACTGGATCTACAAGGCGTTCGCCCCCACCAACCTGGAACAGGCCATCGCCGGAGTCCGGGGGCTGGGAATCCGCGGCTGCGCCATCTCCATGCCGTACAAGGAGGACGTCATCGCCCTCGTGGACGAGATGGATGCCTCCGCGAAGGCCATCGACTCCGTGAACACCATCGTGAACACCGATGGGCACCTGAAGGCCTACAACACCGACTACACCGCGATTGAACAGTTGCTGGCCACCAACGCCGTTCCCACCAGCTATTCAGTGCTGGTCCAGGGGGCAGGAGGCATGGCCAAGGCCACCGTTGCCGCGCTCCGGGACGCCGGATTCACCAACGTCACAGTCCTCGCGCGGAACGAAACCACCGGCCGGGCGCTCGCCGAACAGTACGGGTTCCAGTGGCGTCCGGCGCTCGACGGCGGGACGGCGGACCTCATCATCAACGTGACACCCCTCGGCATGGCCGGCGGACCCGGAGCGGACACCCTGGCTTTCCCGCCCGAAGCCATCGACGCCGCACAGGTTGTGTTCGACGTGGTTGCCCTCCCTGCCGAAACCCCGTTGATCATTGCGGCCCGCGCCGCCGGAAAGCCGGTGATCACAGGAGCCGAGGTAGCCACGATCCAGGCGCTGGAGCAGTTCGTGCTCTACACCGGCGTCCGGCCGACGGCCGAACAGGTGCGGGCGGCCGAGGAATTCACCCGCGCCCAGTAGCGGCTTTCAGGCGGGTTCCACCACGATGACCACCCGGTCCTCGCCAATGCGGGTCAGGACCAGGGTGGCCGTTTTGGTACCGGCTTTCCTGCCGCCTGCGCTTTTCCCTGTGTTTTTCCCGCCGGGAAGGAGCTGTTTGCGCAGTTCCTCCGGCGTGACGGCGGTGCCGCGCTTCTTGATGTCCAGCACTCCGATGCCCTCCGTTTTCACCCACGCCTTGAGGGCCTTGACGTTGTACGGCATGACCTGGAGGACTTTGTAGGCGCGGGCGAAGGGCGTGTCCACCAGCTGCGGCGCGCAGATGTAGGCGATGTGTTCATCCACCAGGTGGCCGCCGAGCTGCAACGCGACGTCGGCCACCAGTCCCGCGCGGATCACGGCACCGTCGGGCTCGTACAGGTAGCCCTCCACAGGCCCCACCGGGGCGGCGGGACCAGCCCCGAAATCCTCGCCGCTGGTGAGCTCGGCCGCACCTTGGGGACCCAGGACCAGCGCCGCCCGGCGGATGCCGGGGCGCCGGACGGCGTTGAACCACAGCGCCACCTCGGTTACATCGCCGGAGACGGAGACCCACTGCGCCTCGCACTCCGCCGGCACCGAGTCATGGGGCATTCCCGGTCCCATTTTGACGCCGACCGCCCGGCCGGACGCAGCCAGGGACTCAACAAAGGACAGCGGCGGCGAAAAGGCCTCGGGGTCCCAGATGCGCTTGGTCCCGGAAGTGGAAGTGACCCGGCGCGCAGGGTCCAGCCAGACGCCGTCGATCCCTTCCAGCGGAACGGCAGTGGCATCCGCGTGGACCACGGAAGCGTTGGCGAAAGGGATGAGGTTTACGGTTGCGCAGGCGGCGGTGGTCTCGTCCATTTCCACAGCTGTGACCTTGATGTCCATCGACGCCAGTGCCAGGGAGTCAGCGGCCAGGCCGCAGCCGAGGTCCGCCACGTGGCCGATGCCCGCCTCGGCAAACCGCTGCGCATGGCGCGCGGCCACGTTGAGCCTGGTGGCCTGTTCCAGACCCGCCTGGGTGAACAGCATGCTGCGGGCAAACTCACCGAACTTCGCCTCTGCCTTGGTGCGGAGCCGGGACTGGGTCAGGACCGCGGACACCAGGGCGGGGGAGTGGCCGGCCTTCCGCAATGCTGAGTTCAGCTCGAAGGACTTGTCCTCCTGGTAGGGGCCCAAGGACGCCAAAAGCTCCCAGCCTTCCGGGGTCAGCAAGGGCGCGATCTGGTCCTGGGGAGCTGGAGACATGCCTTCCAGCCTAGTGGAGGAGCGTCCGCCGGGATGCGGATAGTGTTGAAAGCATGGATGAGAGCGCAGGCCCCCGGCAGTCCGAAGAACCAGCCAGGGACAGGGGCCCTGCCAGATTCGCCCGGCCTGCACTGATCGCCGGCTCCCTGGTGGCCGTGGTTTGCATCGGACTCCTGGTGGTCATCTTTTTCCTTGATACGTTCAACGCCACCGTTTACTCAGTGGGCGGCAATGACATTGCCGGCGACACCCAGGAGGCGCGGGACATCCGCGGGCTGTACGACGGCGCCCGGGCCGGCAGCATCGCCGTTCTGGTTTTCGCACTGCTGACGGCCGCTGCCGCGGGCGCTGTTCTTTACCGGGCCCGGAAGTCGGCTGCCGGCGACGGCGAGGGCGGGGAAGACGTCGGCTTTGATGACCTGGGACGTTGAGGCGGCCTGCCGCCTGCACTGGTCAGCAGCACCCCGGAAATAACCAAAACGCCGCCGAGGACCTGCGGAACAGTGATGGGCTGGCCCAGGATCACGGTGATGATGGCGGTGAACACGGCAATGAGGTTCAGGTAGTTGCCGGCGTTGGCCGCTGTGGTGCGCTTGAGGGCGAGGTTCCACAGCAGGTAGGAACCCAGCGAGGGGAACAGGGCGATAAACGCCAGGGACCAGCCCTCTGCAGGGGTTTCGGGGAGGCCGGCGCCCGCCACCACCGCGAAGGGGCTGAGGACAGCGGCCGCCATGGCCACCTGCACCGCCGTGGAGGTGACCGCGGGGATGCTCAGCCGGCGGGCGATGATGGTGTAGAGGCCCCAGACGGTGATGGCACCGACGATCAGGAGCTCGCCCCTGTTGATCGAGAAGGTCAACAGGCGCTGCAGTTCTCCGCCGGTGAGCACCAGCAGGACGCCCAGGAGGCCCAGGCCGATGCCCACCCAGCTCAGCGGGCGCGGCCTGTCCCGAAGCAGGACCACCGCCAGCACCATGATCAGGGCCGGATTCGCCGCCGTCACCAGGGAGGCGTTCAGGGCGGACGTGTTCTGCAGGGCACTGTAGAGCAGCAGCGTGTAGCCGCCCATGCCCAGGGCGCTCAAAAGCAGCAGGACCGGCCAGCGGCGCAGGACCGCCCTCCAGTCCGGCCGCTCCACGAAGTGGGCGAGCACCAGCAGCGGCACCGCGGCCAGCACCCAGCGCCAGAACGTCAGCTGAAGCGGCTCCATGGTCCGCATGGCGGCCTGGCCCACCACAAAATTTCCGGCCCAGAAAAGGTTGGCAAGGATGAGGTAAACGGCGGCGCGCACCGCTCAAATCTACACGCAGACAAGTACTCCAATGACGAAAGGCTGGCACTCGCCTTGACCGAGTGCTAACCCTTACATAGAGTCTTCATTAGCACTCTCCCTAGGAGGGTGCTAACACATGAAGAGCTGCCAGCCAGGCTGCTGCCGGCACCGCGACGACGGTTACCAGCCAAGGCCGAAAGCTTTCCAGTCCACGAATTTGCTGACGAAAAGGAGAGGTCCGAGTGTCGGTCTCTATTAAGCCTCTTGAGGATCGTATTGTTGTCCGCCCGCTCGAAGCCGAGCAGACCACGGCTTCCGGCCTGGTCATCCCGGACTCCGCGCAGGAGAAGCCCCAGGAAGGCGAAGTTGTTGCAGTAGGCCCCGGCCGCTTCGAAGACGGCAACCGCGTCCCGGTGGACGTAGCAGTCGGTGACGTAGTCATCTACTCCAAGTACGGCGGAACCGAAGTCAAGACCGGCGGCACCGAATACCTCGTGCTGTCCGCCCGCGACGTCCTGGCGATCGTCGTAAAGTAACTCTCCGGATCCCCGTGCCGCTGGTCCTGCATTCTGCTGGCCGGCTGCGCGGGGTTCTGTCTTGAAAGGACAAAACCATGGCAAAGCAGCTTGCGTTTAATGACGCTGCACGCCGGTCTCTTGAAGCCGGTATCGATAAGCTCGCCAACACCGTCAAGGTGACGCTCGGCCCGCGCGGCCGCAACGTCGTCCTGGACAAGAAGTGGGGCGCTCCCACCATCACGAACGACGGCGTCACCATCGCACGTGAAGTTGAGCTGGACGACCCGTACGAGAACCTTGGCGCACAGCTGGCCAAGGAAGTCGCCACCAAGACCAATGATGTTGCCGGCGACGGCACCACCACGGCAACGGTCCTGGCCCAGGCCCTGGTCAAGGAAGGCCTGCGCAACGTAGCGGCAGGCGCTGCTCCCGGCCAGATCAAGCGCGGCATCGAGGTTTCCGTTGAAGCCGTTGCTGCCCGCCTGCTGGAAAACGCCCGCCCCGTCGAGGGCACCCAGGTGGCCAGCGTTGCAGCAATCTCCGCCCAGAGCGAAGAGGTTGGTGAGCTCCTCGCCGAGGCATTTGGCAAGGTTGGCAAGGATGGTGTGATCACCATCGAGGAGTCCTCCACTACCCAGACCGAACTGGTCCTCACCGAGGGCATGCAGTTCGACAAGGGCTACCTGTCCCCGTACTTCGTCACTGACGCAGAACGCCAGGAAGCTGTCCTCGAGGATGCCCTCATCCTGATCAACCAGGGCAAGATCTCCTCGGTGCAGGAATTCCTGCCGCTGCTGGAAAAGGCGCTGCAGAGCTCCAAGCCGCTGTTCATCATTGCTGAGGACGTCGACGGCGAGGCCCTGTCCACGCTGATCGTCAACCGCATCCGCGGCACCCTCAACGTGGTAGCCGTCAAGGCCCCCGGCTTCGGCGACCGCCGCAAGGCAATGCTGCAGGACATCGCCACCCTTACCGGCGCACAGGTTGTGTCCCCGGAACTGGGCCTGAGCCTGGATACGGTTGGCCTTGAGGTGCTGGGTACCGCCCGCCGCATCACGGTCACCAAGGACAACACCACCATTGTTGACGGCGCAGGTTCGGCCGAAGACGTGGCAGCACGCGTTGCCCAGCTCCGTGCCGAGCTGACCCGCACCGACTCCGACTGGGACAAGGAAAAGCTGCAGGAACGCCTGGCCAAGCTGGCCGGCGGCATCGGTGTCATCAAGGTCGGCGCAGCCACCGAGGTTGAGCTGAAGGAAAAGAAGCACCGCATCGAAGATGCAGTGTCCTCCACCCGCGCTGCCCTCGAAGAAGGCATCGTGGCCGGTGGCGGTTCCGCACTGATCCACGCACTGAAGGCCCTGGACGAGGACCCCGCCGTCAAGGCCCTCGAAGGTGACGCCGCCGCTGCTGTGGGCATTGTCCGCCGCGCCCTGGTCCAGCCGCTGCGCTGGATCGCCCAGAACGC
Organism: Arthrobacter sp. sptzw32; assembly: GCF_059089735.1. Lineage (NCBI taxonomy): Bacteria > Bacillati > Actinomycetota > Actinomycetes > Micrococcales > Micrococcaceae > Arthrobacter > Arthrobacter sp. sptzw32. The sequence continues at coordinate 253,567 of NZ_JBNHEZ010000001.1, forward strand.
CGGCTTCGACGGCTACGTCATCACCGCCAAGGTTGCCGAACTCGAAACCAACAACGGCTTCAATGCCAAGTCGGGCGAGTACGAAGACCTGATCGCCGCAGGAGTCATTGACCCCGTCAAGGTCACCCGTGCGGCCCTCCGCAACGCAGCCTCCATCGCTGCACTGGTTCTCACCACCGAGACCCTCGTTGTGGAGAAGCCTGCCGAGGAAGACGAGCACGCGGGCCACAGCCACTAGTCCCCACCGTCTTCCTGACGGCGGGGCGCAGGTCTGGAAAACCGGCCCAGCGATTGCTGGGCCGGTTTTTTCGTCTCCCTACTTCCTCACCCTGTACCGCACGTGCGTGGCGAACGGTGAAGCGACAGTCTTGACAATTTCCAGGTCAACGTCCTGGCCAAAGCCGTCGAACAGACGCTTGCCGGCGCCCAGGATTACCGGAGCTGTCGAGAGCACCAGCTCATCCACCCTGCCGGCGGCCAGTGCCTGCCGAATCACGTCCGCGCCGCCGCTTATGGACACGTCCCTGCCGCCGGCCGCCGCGGCAGCCTGCGCCAGGGCGTCGTCAAGTCCGGAGACAAAGGTGAACCCTGACGAGGCCGCCGGCTGGTCCTGGGTGCGGTGGGTCAGGACGAACAGCGGGCCGGGAAACGGGTTGGTCCCTCCCCATGCCCCTGCAGCGTCATACATCCCGCGGCCTACAATGCCGGCCCCAAAACGGGCTGCGAGTTCGTCGTAAAAATCCTTGTCCGGCCCCCGCATGGCGAAGTCATGGCCGCCCTTGTAGGTCCACGGTCCTCCCATCACCCAGTAATGCAGGCGTTCGCCGCCCTTGCCCAAGCCGTACCTCGGTCCGTCCCCAGGGCCGGTGATGAATCCGTCAACCGACGTGGTGATGGCTGCGATGACGCCCAATGGTCCTCCTCAAGGCAGGATGGAAGGCAAGTCGGCCGGCTGCCGCACAGAGCTAGGTGCCGGCCATGTCCCGCGTCTCGACGTCGCTGGCGCGCTCGTACACCAGTGACACTGCCCCCTTCGGGAAGCTGCGCGCCGGCTCTGCCAGGCGGAACGTGGCCGGGACCGTCCCGGCGTCGAACAGCCGTTTGCCCTGGCCGAGGGTTACTGGATAAAGCCAAAAGTGGAGGCGGTCAATCACGTTTGCCGCGAGCAGTGAACGGATAAGCACGCCGCTGCCGAACATGTGCACCTGGCCGTACTCCGCACGGAGCCGGCCCGCGGCCGTGGCATCCTGCAGGACAGTGGTTCCCGCCCAGGCGGGATCAGCCAGCGTGCTGGAGACGACGAACTTGGGCACCTTGTTGAAGGTGGCCCCGATGTCGTCGGATTGGTGCGGCCAGAAGGAGGCGAAGATATCGTAGGTTTTCCGACCCAGCAGCAGTGCATCGATCTTGCTGATCTCGGACTCTATGGTGGCCTCGGCCTCGTCGTCCGACACCGGTGCCTGCCAGCCGCCGAAGGCGAAGCCGCACGCGGTGTCCTCCTCGCGGCCGCCGGGCGCCTGATAGACGCCGTCAAGGGTGAGGAACAGGTTTGCGACGATGATTCCCACGCGTCCATTGTGAAACTGGACTTCGGCGCTGTCCAGCCTCCGCAGGGGTGCGTGGCAGACTGGTGCCATGCTGCTCGACGAGCTTGTGAAGACCGCGGATACCGTCGCGTCTACCCGCTCCCGGCTCGCGAAGGTGGATGCGCTCGCGGACCTGCTGCGCCGCCTCGGGCCCGCGGAGATCGCGACGGCGGTCGGCCTGCTGGTCGCCAAGCCGCGCCAGGGCAGGGTGGGGGTCGGCTGGCGCGGAATGTCCGCGGCCATGGGGGAGCCGGCCGCCGTGCCGGGCCTGACTGTGGCAGACCTTGACGCTGCGCTGGACCGGTTGCTGGTGGCGGCAGGTGCCGGGTCGGCAGCGGAGCGCGCCGCCACCCTCCGGACGCTGACGGCGGCAGCGACGGAACGCGAGCAGGCCTTCATTTCCGGGGTGCTGCTGGGCGAACTGCGGACCGGCGCGCTGGAGGGGGTGCTGACCGATGCCATTGCCCGCGCCGCAAATCGCTCTCTGGACGCCGTGCGCCGTGCGGCAATGTTGACCGGCGATCTGGGCGGCACCGCCCTGTTGGCCATCACTGGCACGGAAGCGGAGCTCGACGCCGTCGGCCTCGTCGTCGGACGTCCCGTGCAGCCGATGCTCGCATCCACCGCGTCCAGTGCAGCTGCAGCGCTGGAGACCACGGGGGAGGCCTCCGTGGAGTACAAGCTCGACGGCGCCCGCATCCAGGTGCACCGCTCCGGTGACGAGGTGCACATCTACACCCGCACGCTGGCGGAGGTGACCCACAGGCTGCCCGAGGTGGTGGAGGTGGTGCGCGGACTGCCGGTGCGCGATGTGATCCTCGACGGCGAGACCCTCGCCCTTGACGAGGATGGCGGTCCGCGGCCGTTCCAGGAGACCATGTCCCGGTTCGGTGCTGATGCGGCGCGCAGCATGTTGCTGCATCCCTGGTTTTTCGACGTACTGCACATGGACGGCCGCGACCTGCTGGATGAGCCGCTGGTGACGCGCATCGGCGTGCTCGACCGCATCGCCCCCGGGCACCGCATCCCGGGCGAGGTCACGGCGGATGCGGCTACGGCTGAAAGGGTGTCCCGGGACGCGCTGGCCGCCGGCCATGAAGGTGTGCTGGTTAAGGCCGTCGGCTCCACCTACGCGGCCGGCCGCCGCGGCTCGAACTGGGTCAAGGTCAAACCCGTGCTCACCTATGACCTGGTGGTCCTCGCCTGCGAGTGGGGGTCAGGACGGCGCACGGGGCTGTTGTCGAACCTGCATCTCGGAGCGCTCGACCCCACCGGTGAGTTCGGTGAACCCGGCAGCTACGTGATGGTGGGTAAAACCTTCAAGGGCCTCACGGATGCCCTGCTCCGCTGGCAGACTGAGAGGTTCCAGGAGCTTGAGGTACGGCGGACGGCGGGCACTGTCTGGATGGAGCCGGTCACCGTGGTGGAGATCGCCATCGATGGAGTACAGCAGTCCCCGCGCTACCCCGGCGGAATCGCACTGCGCTTCGCCCGTGTGAAGCGCTACCGGGACGATAAAACAGCTGCGGAAGCGGACACCATCCAGACCCTGCGCGGGCTGCTGCGTTCGTAGGTTGTGCCGGTTCTCCAGGGGGCGTACGGTGACGCTTAAGTACCGGCGCCGCCTGCGTGGCGCCGGGTAGGAAACGCGACTGCGGCACGTCGGCTGGGTGGGTACCGGAAGGAGGCCACGGTGCCGGCTGGGACAGGAATTGATGCGGGCCGGTCAGCCTTCCGCGAGCAGCGCTGGACCGATGCCTTCGAGAGCTTCCGGGACGCGGACCAGCGGGGCGGACTTCCGGCAGCGGATCTTGAACGGCTCGCGACAGCGGAGATCCTCACCGGCAACAGGGGCGCGGGCATCGACACCCTCACAAGGGCGCACGAGGAATACCTCGTCGTTGGTGACATTGCCGGCGCCGCCCGTTGTGCCGCCTGGCTGGTGATGCACCTGGGGAACACGGGGGAGACCGCCCGTGCAGGTGGCTGGCTGGCGCGCGGCCAGAGGCTGGTTGACGAACTCCCCGAACCCGACGCCGTGCAGGGCTTTATGCTCGTCCCGGTTGCACTGGCCAAGCTTTACGGCGGTGAGCCGGAAGCGGCACTCGAGCTGTTCTCCCGGGCGGGGGAATTCGGCGCAAGGTTTCAGGACAAAGACCTGTCCGCGCTGGCCCTGCTGGGTTCGGGCCAGGCAACCCTGGCACTGGGCAAGGCTGAGGAAGGCCTCCGGTTGTTTGACGAGGCCATGGTGGCCGTGACCGCGGGGGAGCTCTCGGCCATTCCGTCGGGCATCATCTACTGTGCAGTCATTGGCAACTGCCAGGTGGCTTTTGACTTGCAGCGGGCCTTGGAGTGGACCACGGAACTGGACCGCTGGTGCCGTGCCCGCCCTGACACGGTGGCGTTCAGCGGCCAGTGCCAGGCACACCGGGCCGAGCTTTTCCGCTTGCACGGAGCCTGGGCCGAAGCGTTGGCGGCTGCCTCCATAGCCCAGGAGCGTTCCACCAAAGGTGATATCTGGGCGCTTTACGGCGGATACTACCAGCAGGGCGAAGTGCAGCGCCTTATCGGGAACCTGGATGCCGCAGAGGCTTCCTACAGGCAGGCTGCCGGCAGCGGGTATGAACCACAGCCGGGCCTTGCACTTCTTTCATTGGCGCGCGGGAACGCCAGGCAGGCGCAGGCGATGATTAGAAGGGCCGCCGGCGCAGCGGACGCGGCCACCCGCCGTCACCTGCTGCCCGCGTTGGTGGAGATCGAACTGGCAGTACCCGATGTGCAGGCGGCACGGCAGGGAGCGGAGGAGCTGACCTTTTTTGCCGGCGAGTGCCCCCGGCCCATGGTGCGTGCGGTGGCCTGCCAGGCTGACGGCGCTGTCCGGCTGGACGAGGGCGACCCCAACGGCGCCTCCCAAGCCCTTCGGCGGGCGTGGCACCTGTGGCTCGAACTGGGTGTCCCGTACGAAGCTGCCTGCTGCCGGGTCCTGTTGGGGCGGGCGTGCAGGGACCTCGGCGATGAGACTTCAGCGCAGATGGAATTCGAAGCCGCCCATGCCGAATTCCTTGAATTGCGGGCGGCGCCCGCCGCTGCCTGGGCGGCGTCGCTCATGAGGAAGGACGACGTCGGCGCTCCCGGCCCGCTGACGCCCAGGGAAGCTGAGGTGCTTCGGCTCGTGGCATCCGGCGAAGGAAACCGTGCCATCGCGGCGGCCCTGTACCTGAGCGAAAAGACGGTGGCCAGGCACATCAGCAACATCTTCCTGAAGCTCGGGTTGCCCTCCAGGGCCGCTGCCACCAGGTACGCCTTCGAACACGGGATTGCGGGCTGACACGGGCCTGCACAAATTTACCCATTCTGGCCCGGCTGACAGATGCATGTTTTGGCCGACGCGGGCAGGACGTCCCCGATCATAGCCTCAAAGCATGAACCTTCCAGTCCTCGCAGGCACACTGTCAACGGTGCTGTTCGCCGTGGGAATGCTGCCGATGCTGGTGAAAGCCGCCCGCACCCGGGACCTTGCCTCCTACAGCCTGGGGAGCCTGGTCCTCACCAATGTGGCCAACGCCGTGCACTCCGTCTACGTCTTCCACCTCCCGGCCGGACCCATCTGGGTCCTCCACTTCGCCTACATCACGGCATCCGCCCTGATGCTGGCCTGGTGGCTGCGCTACGGGAAGAAGGACCACGGCGATGAGGGCACCAAGGCGCCAGGACCGGAACGCTCAGCAGCAGGCATCCCCGTCAGCACAACAGGAGCACAGCCATGAACAGCAGCAACGCGTCCGGCATACTGGACACGATCATCATCGGTGGCGGCCAGGCCGGCCTGGCCCTGGGCCGCCACCTGAAGGAACAACAGCGGAACTTCGTCATCCTGGATGCGAATCCGCGCACCGGCGACGCCTGGCGCCAGCGCTGGGACTCACTGCGGGTGTTCACCCCCGCGAGATACGACGGACTGCCCGGCGAACCCTTCCCTGCCGATCCCCTGTCCTTTCCCACGAAGGATGAGATGGCCGCCTACCTGGAAGGTTACGCCGCCAGGAACAGCCTGCCTGTGCTCCACGGCACCCGCGTGGAGCGGCTGTGGAAGGAAGGGAACCTGTTCATCGCGGCAGCCAACGGCAGCCGCTGGGTGGCCCGGAACGCCGTCGTCGCCAGTGGGGCAGAACAAGTCCCCAAGGTTCCCGGCTTTGCGCAGCAATTGGCACCTTCCACAGTCCAATTCCATTCCAGCGCCTACCGGAATCCCTCCCAACTGCAGGAGGGGCCGGTCCTGGTGGTGGGGCTAGGGAACTCCGGAGCCGAAATTGCCCTGGAGGTAAGCCGGACGCATCCCACGTTCGTCGCTGGAAAGCCCGGCGGGCAGATTCCGGTAAAGCATGGCCGGACAGCGGCACGGTACTTCCTGCCCTTGGTGCGCTTCCTGGGGCTGCACGTGCTCACGCTGGATTCGCCTGTCGGACGCAAGGCAGCGCCCAGCTTCAAGGCACACGCCGCGCCCCTGATCAGGACCAAAACCAAGGACCTGGCCGCTGCAGGAGTGCAGCTGATGCCGCGGGTGGCCGCAGTGCAGGACGGAAAGCCCGTCCTGTCCGACGGAACAGCACTCAGCGTAGCCAACGTGATCTGGTGCACCGGGTTTCGCCCGGACTTCAGCTGGATCGACCCGGACCTGCTCGACGCCGGATCGATGCCGCGGCAGCACCGCGGCGTTGCACTCGATATCCCCGGGCTGTTCTTCCTGGGACAGGAATTTCAGTACGCCGCGGCATCCGCCACCCTTCCCGGGACCAGCCGCGACGCCCGCTACCTCGCGGGCAAAATCCCTGCGTTGGGTAAGATTGATGTTTTGCCTATGCGCGTGTGAGGTCTTTTTGTGTCGATAGCGGGAACAGATGCTGCAGCCGGCACGCCTCCAGGAGCCGCTGCCAAGGGCCGGAAACCAACTTTCCGGCCCGAGGTGCAGGGGCTCCGCGCCCTCGCCGTCCTGATGGTGGTTGCCTACCACGTGTGGCTGGGCAGGGTTTCCGGCGGCGTGGACATCTTCCTGCTGATCTCGGCGTTCCTGCTCACGCTTTCCTTCGTCCGGAAAGCCGAAGCAGGGCGGCCGTTCGGGCTCCTGGCGCACTGGCTGCACCTGTTCAAACGGCTGCTTCCGGCGGCAGTGGTGGTGATCCTCGGTGTCCTCGCCGGGACCTGGCTGATCCTTCCGCAGAGCCGCTGGCCGCAGGTGCTGGACCAGGCGTGGGCGTCGCTGCTCTACACCCAGAACTGGCTGCTCGCAGACACAGCAGTTGACTATTACGCCCAGGACCACGCCGGCGCCAGCCCGCTGCAGCACTTCTGGTCGTTGTCCATCCAGGGACAGGTGTTTATCCTGTGGCCTTTGATCTTCGCCAGCAGCGCATCGCTGCTGGTGCTGCTGCACCGCGTCCCGGCACTCAAAAGGGTCAACTACCGAGGACTGCTGGCGCTGGTCTTTGGCGCCGTCTTCGCTGTCTCGCTGGCCTACTCCATGGAGCAAACCGCCACCAACCAGGCATATGCCTACTTCGACACCAGGGCACGGCTCTGGGAGTTCGCGCTGGGTTCCCTCCTGGCACTGGCGCTGCCCTACCTCAAACCTGCCCGGGCACTGCGTGTGGTCCTTGGCTGGGCGGGACTGGCAGCGATGATTTCCTGCGGCCTGCTGCTGACCGTGGACCGGCAGTTCCCCGGATATGTCGCGCTGTGGCCCACCCTTGCCGCGGCCGCGATTATCATCGCCGGGCACACCGGCAGCCGCTACGGTGTGGACCAACTCCTGGGCAGCAGGCCCCTGGTGGCGCTCGGTGACAATTCGTACGCCCTGTACCTCTGGCATTGGCCCGTGCTGGTGCTCGCGCTCGCGGCAACCGGCGTGGAGGCACCCAACCTGGCCCAGGGACTGGGTATTGTCGGTGCTGCTGTGGTCCTCGCCGTGCTCACCACCCGTTTCGTTGAAAAGCCGCTCCGTGACTGGCGCTGGCCTGAGCGCCGGGCCTGGCGCACCGCCGTCGTTATTGCGGCCTGCGGGGCAGTCCTCGCCGGTCCGGTCGCCGTCTGGCAGACCACGCTCACGGCAGAGGAAAGCGCGACGGCGGCGCAGCCGCGCGAGCTCACGCCCGGGGCGGCAGCCCTCAGCCCGGACAACGCGCCGGTGCCGGTTCCCGGCGCCAAAATCATTCCCGGTCCGGCCGCCCTGGACCACGACTGGGCCGGAATCCACGCCCCCTGCACCGGCGCCAACGCCACCAGCAACCCCATCCTCGAGGGTTGCCGCCAGGAAGTCCCGGAGCGGGAAGTGACGAAACGCATCGTCGTCCTGGGCGACTCGCACTCCCAGCAGTACCTGGGTGCGCTGGCGCCTGTTGCGGCTGCGCGTGGCTGGGAACTGGTGACGCTGCTGATGCCGGCGTGCCGCTTCGGGGCTGAATCGCTGGAGAGAAACGCGGAGTGCAATGCCTACAACCGGGCAAGCGCTGCCTACGTTCTGGAACATCAGCCCGATGCGGTCTTCACGGTGGCAACGTTGACCCACGAGGAAGCCCCGTTCGAGACTGACGTTCCGGGTTACCTCGCGGGCATCAGGCCATTTGCTGATGCCGGGATCGAGATCATCGGAATTCGGGACAACCCCCGCTTCACCTTCAACATGCCGGAGTGCATCCAGCGGAACGGACCTGACGCGCCGGAATGCAGCGTGTCACTGGAACAGTCCCTGGTGAACCCCTCGCCGCTGGACAGCTATTCGGGCCAAATCGAGGGGCTGCATTTGATGGATCTGAGCGATTTCATCTGTGCCCGCGGCATCTGCCCCGGCGTGGTCGGGAACGTGTACGTCTACAAGGACGACAACCACCTCACCAGGACCTATGTGGAGAGCATGATGCCCATGTTCGAGCAACGGCTGCTGGCCGCAACGGGCTGGAGCTGACGCCCCTGAGGAGGGGCCACACGCGCAGGATTCCCGGGCGCTTCCGGGCGGGGGTGCGGTGTGGCGCGTGCAGTTGCTCACATTGCCGGTATGGAATAGGGGGATCGGCGCCGAGGTTCTAATATTTACTCAACACTTTCTGACCCCGGAACGCCGCCTGTAGTGGTGGTCCCGACCTTCTGCACAGGCCAGTCCCGTAATGACGGGCTGGTCATCGGCTGCAACCCCTACCCCCACAGCAACCAAGGTAAGAGGCGCACTCATGACCGAGCCCGAACACAACCCCTTTGGCTTCATCGGCCTGACCTACGACGACGTCCTGCTCCTTCCCGGCCACACCGAAGTCATCCCTTCCGAGGCGGATACGTCCTCCCGGATCTCCAAGCGCATCACCGTGCAGACGCCCCTGCTGTCCGCGGCCATGGACACCGTGACCGAATCCCGGATGGCCATCGCCATGGCCCGCCAAGGCGGCCTGGGCGTGGTGCACCGCAACCTGTCCATCGCGGACCAGGCGGACCAGGTGGACCGCGTCAAGCGCAGCGAGTCCGGGATGATCACCAACCCGCTGACCATCAGGCCCGAGGCGACCCTGCGCGAATTGGATGACCTCTGCGCCCAGTATCGAGTCTCAGGCCTGCCCGTCGTGGACGAGGACAACCGCCTGCTGGGCATCGTCACTAACCGCGACACCCGCTTCGTGCCCGAATCCGACTTTCCGCTACGGCTCGTCAGTGATGTCATGACCAAGATGCCCCTGGTGACCGGGCACGTTGGCATCAGCCGCGAGGAAGCCTCGCACAAGCTGGCCACCAACAAGATCGAAAAGCTCCCGCTGGTGGACGAGCAGGGCCGGCTCAAGGGCCTGATCACCACCAAGGACTTCACCAAAGCGGAGCAGTACCCGCTGGCCACCAAGGACGACGAAGGCCGCCTCCGCGTCGGTGCGGCCATCGGCTTCTTCGGGGACGGCTGGGAGCGCGCCATGGCACTGGTTGATGCCGGCGTCGACGCCCTCTTTGTGGACACCGCCAACGGCCACTCGCAGGGCGTGCTGGACATGATCCGCCGCCTCAAGTCCGATCCCGTGGCAGCGCACGTGGACGTCATCGGCGGCCAGGCCGCCACCCGCGAAGGCGCCCAGGCCCTGATCGACGCCGGCGCCGACGGCATCAAAGTGGGCGTGGGCCCCGGCTCCATCTGCACCACCCGCGTGGTGGCCGGTGTGGGTGTCCCGCAGATCACCGCGATCTACGAATCCGCCAAGGCTGCCATCCCAGCCGGCGTTCCCCTCATTGCCGACGGCGGCCTGCAGTACTCGGGCGACATCGGCAAGGCGCTGGTTGCCGGAGCCGACACCGTAATGCTCGGCTCCCTCCTGGCCGGCTGCGACGAGTCCCCGGGCGAGCTGATCTTCGTCAACGGCAAGCAGTTCAAGTCCTACCGCGGAATGGGGTCCCTGGGTGCCATGCAGTCCCGGGGAAAGAACACGTCCTACTCCAAGGACCGCTACTTCCAGGCCGACGTCTCCGGCGACGACAAGCTCATCCCCGAAGGCATCGAAGGCCGGGTGGCCTACCGCGGACCGCTGGCTTCCGTGGCCTACCAGCTGGTGGGCGGCCTGCGGCAGACCATGTTCTACACCGGCGCCCCCACCGTTGCCGAACTGAAAGCCCGCGGCAAGTTCGTCCGGATCACCCCGGCCGGCCTGAAGGAATCGCACCCGCACGATATCCAGATGACCGTCGAGGCGCCGAACTACGGATCGCGCTGACAACGGCAGGGGACAGGACGAAGGGCCAGCCGCAACGCCGGCTGGCCCTTCGTCCGTATGCCCGGGCGGTGGCCCAGGTTCTGCGGGTCAGTTTCCGGGCCTCACCCGGCGCTGTGGCCATGAAGGTGCTCGGCTCACTGATCTCCGCCGTGCTGCCGCTGGTCACCACCTACTTTGCCGCGCTCACCACCACCGCGCTGGCTGCTGCCTATGCCGGTGACGCCGGAGCCGGCCAGCTTGCCATCGTCTACGTGATCATCACCGCCGCCCTGGGCCTTTTCTGGGGTGCGTTCAAGAGCGTGGACCGGTACATCCAGCAGTTGATGAGCTTCAAGGTCGGCGCCATCGTCGGCGACCAGATGTACGAGCGCTTCCTCGCCCTCGAGTTCTGGCGCTACGACGACAAAGAAACCGTTGACCTGTACGACCGCGCCAAGAGGTTCTCCGACTCCTACGCAAGGGTGCTGGACCGGATTGCCGCGATCTTCACCCAGCTCGTCTCGGTCATCCTCGCCGTGGGCGCTCTGCTCCTGGTCAGCTGGTGGATCGCGGTGATCGTCCTGGTGGCCATCGTGCCCAGCGTCTACCTGCAGTTCAAGCTGTCCCGGGAACAAATAGCGCACTGGAACACACAGGTCGATTCCCGGCGGCAGCGCCGGATGATCGAGCAGAACCTGCTCCGGCCGCAGCACATCGCCGAGATGCGCCTTTACGGCATCGTGCACTTCCTGATGGACTTCCGGTCCCGCCTCCGTGACGCCGACGAGCGCCGGCGTCTTGATTTCCAGCGCCGCTACATCCCCAAACAACTCGCCGCCGACGCCCTCCAATATGGTGCGGAAGTGGTGTCGCTGATCTGGGTGGTGGGGCAGATCATCGCCCGCGCCCAGCCGGTGGGCCAGTTCCTTTATGTGCAGCAGATCGTCAGCCGGGCACTGTCCACGGCCAACAGCCTGGTATCGTCCCTCAGCTCCATCGACGAGGACCTGGCAAACCTCAAGGACTACGAACTGTTCATGGCCCTGCCGGTCCACTCCGAACACGCGCCGCCGCTGCTGCAGTCCCCGAAGACCGTGGAGCTCAAGGACATCCGCTTCACGTACACCGGAAGCGACATCGAGGTGATCCGCGGGATCAGCATGACTATCCGCGAAGGCCAGCACATCGCCATCGTGGGGGAGAACGGCGCCGGAAAGTCCACGCTGATCCGCATCCTTGCCGGCCTCTACCGCCCGGACTCGGGGCAGGTAATGCTCGACGGCGTGGACCTCGCCGCCGTCGACGTCACCTCCTGGCACCGCCACCTGGCGGTGCTAAGCCAGGAGTTCCTCAAGTACGAGTTCGCCACGGCGGCGGAAAACATCTATTTCGGCGACGTCGACTCACCCCGGGACGCTGACCGCATCCGGCGGGCGGCGGCGGACGCCGAGGCCCTGGATTTCATCAACAAACTCCCCAATGGACTGGACAACCACGTCAGCAACTGGATGGAGGATCCCCGGGGCCGCAAGGGCAGCGGGCTGTCCGGCGGCCAATGGCAACGCCTGGCGATGGCCCGCAACTTCTACCGGAACGCCTCCTTCATGGTGATGGACGAGCCGACGTCCGCCATCGACGCCCTCGCCGAACACCGGATCTTTACCCGCCTGTTCGCGGACCGCAGCAGCACCATCATCGCCATCAGCCACCGCCTCGCCACCATCGAAAAGGCCGACATCGTCTACATGCTGGAGGACGGGCAGATCGTGGAGCAGGGCACGCACCGGGAGCTGGTGGCTCTGCGCGGCCGCTACTTCCGGATGTTCGAGTCCCAGCTGAGCGCCCCCACCAGCCCCCTTGCCTAGCGGCCGCTGGAGCCAGGAAACCTGCCGGGCGCGGGCGCAGCCGACGAACTCCAGCTTCCCACCACCGTGGTGCGGACCCGGGCAAGGCTGGGCCTGGACGGGACGCTGCTGAAGCCGAACGTCACGGGAGGCAGGATGGGAGCCAGCGTGCCGGCGTCGTTCCCGTCCCAGCTGACGACGGCGGAACTGATGCCGTGGAGGTCAGTCACCCCGTAATACTCGTGCCGGCCGCTTCCGGCACTTCCGGAGGTCCGTGATCCGCCGCTGAGAAGGGCGGCGACCGGGCTGATCGCGCCCAGCCAGCGGGGGTGGACGGCGAGCGGCCGGGGCAATGCCAGCAGCGCGCTGCCCAGGAGGGTCCTGCGGCCCAGCCGGGCGCGGACAGCCAGGGGGCCGGCGTCGACCGTTATGAGGTCCCGGGCCAGGGTGGTGGCTACCTCCAGCACCCGGACCTCGTCGAAGCTGTAGGTATCGGAGATGAAGCCGGCCACCTCGGCCGTGGGCGCCAGCAGCAGGCGGTGCCCGGAGGGCTGCTGGACCATGACATCCGAGAACGGGCCGAAAGGTGAGGTCTGCCAGATGCCCACGACCGCGCGCAGACCCGACCCGGTGCCGACGCCGGCAATGTGACCGTCAAACACCCACCGCGAAGCCATCCCACCACTGTAGCCAAGGACAACACCGCTGCTGGGATAACCTAGAGCAGTGACTTACGAGATCGAGATCGGCCGTGGCAAGCGTGGGCGTCGTGCCTACTCCCTGGATGACATTGCGATTGTCCCCAACCGTCGTACCCGCGACCCCAAGGACGTTTCCGTCTCCTGGCAGATCGACGCCTACCAGTTCAGCATGCCGGTGATCGCGGCGCCCATGGACTCCGCAATGTCCCCGGCAACAGCCATCGCGCTCGGCCGGCTCGGCGGCCTCGGTGTTCTCGACCTTGAAGGCCTCTGGACCCGGTACGAGGACCCGCAGCCCATTCTCGATGAAATCGGGGCGCTGGAGGACGAGACCAACAGCCCGGCAGTGACGGGGCGGATGCAGGAGCTGTACAAGGCCCCCATCCAGCCTGAACTGATCACTTCCCGCCTCGCTGAGATGCGCGCCGCCGGCGTCACCGTGGCCGGCTCGCTGACCCCTCAGCGCACCCAGGAGCACTACAAGACCGTGGTGGCCGCCGGCGTCGACATCTTCGTTATCCGCGGCACCACGGTGTCCGCCGAGCATGTCTCGAAGGACCACGAGCCGCTGAACCTCAAGCAGTTCATCTATGAACTGGACGTCCCCGTGATCGTGGGGGGTGCGGCGGGCTACACTCCCGCGCTGCACCTGATGCGCACCGGCGCCGCCGGTGTCCTGGTGGGCTTCGGCGGTGGCGCCACCACCACCACCCGCCGTGCCCTGGGCATCCACTCGCCCATGGCGTCCGCCATTTCCGACGTCGCCGCCGCGCGCCGCGACTACATGGACGAGTCCGGCGGCCGCTACGTGCACGTTATTGCCGACGGCGGCATGGGCAGCTCGGGCGATATCGTCAAGGCCATCGCCATGGGCGCCGACGCCGTGATGCTGGGCAGCGCCCTCGCCAGGGCCGAAGAGGCGCCGGGCAAGGGCTGGCACTGGGGCCAGGAAGCACACCACCTGGAACTGCCCCGCGGGGACCGGGCAAACGTGGGAACCGTCGGTCCGCTCGAGGAAGTCCTCTTCGGACCGGGGCACCACACCAACGGAACCTCCAACCTCATCGGCGCGCTCCGCCGCTCCATGGCGACCACCGGCTATTCGGACCTGAAGGAATTCCAGCGGGTCGACGTCGTGGTTTCCCCCTACGCAGGGAACTGACGCGGGCGCCCAGGATCCCATCGCTTCCTGCGCCCTGCCCAAAGCGTGCCGCGACGAAGTAGGGTGGTTGCACTACCGGGACTAGCGGCACTGGAGGCGTTCGATGAAGAGTGTTCGTGCTAACGGCGGGGCCCTGGGCCCCGCAGCCAGGGAAGCAGCCATCCAAAGGCTGCGCGCAACCGCCGAGCCGGGCCAGGAACTGGATATCCTGATTGTCGGCGGCGGCATCGTGGGTACCGGTGCAGCCCTTGACGCCGTCACCCGTGGACTGGACGTGGGGATAGTCGAGGCGAACGACTGGGCCGCCGGCACGTCTTCCCGGTCCTCGAAGCTGATCCACGGCGGCCTGCGCTACCTGGAGATGCTCGACTTTGGCCTGGTCAAGGAAGCGTTGCAGGAGCGCGGGCTGCTGCTCTCCGAATTGGCGCCCCACCTGGCCCGGCCCGTGCCATTCCTGTACCCGCTGACCAAACCCTTCCTCGAGCGGCCCTACGTGGGCGCCGGCATCGCCCTCTACGACGCCATGTCCATATCCAGCGGACACAGCCGGGGAGTGCCCTTCCACAAACACCTCACCAGGCGCGGCACGCTGCGCGCTGCACCGAGCCTGAAGAACGATGCCTTTGTAGGCTCCATCCGCTACTACGACGGCCAGGTGGATGACGCAAAGTACTGCGCCAACCTCATCCGCACAGCCGCCTACTACGGCGCCCACGCCGTGAACCAGATGGCAGTGGTGGACTTCCTGCGTGAAGGCGAACGGGTGGTTGGCGCCAAAGTGGTCAACCACGAGGACGGGACCCAATTCAACATCCGGGCGAAGCAGGTCATCAACGCCACAGGGGTCTGGACCGATGAAACCCAGGCCATGGTCACCGACCGCGGCCAGCTGAAAGTCCGGGCCTCCAAGGGCATCCACCTGGTGGTTCCACGGGACCGTTTCCAGTCCACCGTTGGCCTGATCCTCCGTACCGAGAAGTCGGTGCTGTTCGTCATCCCGTGGGGCCGGCACTGGATCATCGGCACCACGGACACGGACTGGCACCTGGACAAAGCCCACCCGGCCGCATCAAGCAAAGACATCGACTACATCCTCGAACACGTCAACAAGGTCCTGAAGCGCCCGCTGACCCGCGAAGACGTCGAAGGGGTCTACGCGGGCCTGCGCCCGCTGCTGGCGGGTGAGAACGACTCCACCGCCAAGCTGTCACGGGAACACGTGGTGGCGCACCCCGTTCCTGGTCTGGTGGTGGTGGCCGGCGGAAAGTGGACCACATACCGGGTCATGGCCAAGGACGCCGTGGACGAGGCCACGCGCACCATGGACGAGCGGGTGCCGCCCAGCTGCACGGAGACCATCCCCCTGCTGGGGGCGAGCGGCTACAAGGCTGCGTGGAACCGCCGGAACCGCACAGCCGAGGAATCCGGTGTGCACGTTGCCCGCATCGAGCATTTGCTCAACCGGTACGGGTCCCTGACCCCGGAAGTGCTGGCCATTATCGAAGAGAACCCCGCGCTGGCCGAACCGATTCCCGGGGCCGATGACTATCTGCAGGCCGAAGCTGTGTACGCGGCAAGCCACGAGGGCGCGCGCCATGTCAATGACGTCCTGACCCGGCGGACCAGGATTTCCATCGAGGCCTGGGACCGGGGCGTGTCTGCCGTGCCCGTAGTCGCTAAACTGATGGGTGACGTCCTTGGCTGGAGCGACGCCCAACGTGAAAACGAGGTCAGGCACTACATTGCACGGGTGGAGGCGGAGCGCCTCAGCCAGCAACAGCCGGATGACGAATCCGCAGACGCCGCCCGCCTGGGTGTGGAAGATATCGTGCCCTTGCGCTGAGGGGCCGGCCGCACCAGCACTGCTGACTGAAGGGATACGCCTTGGCGGAACCACTTGACCGGTACGACGCCGGCCTCACCACGCCCGAAATGGTGATCCTGGAGCTTGAAGCATCGGACAAGGTGGACGCCGCCACCCAGCTCGCGGAACGGCTCTTCGCCGCCGGACGCGTATCGGACCTGCCCGGATTCCTTCAGCACGTCAACGCGCGTGAGCACCAGCTGGCAACCGGGCTGCCCGGCGGTATCGGACTGCCCCACGCCCGCAGCGAATTTGTGTCGCGCACTTCCATAGCCGTCGGCATCGCCAAGTACGGCCACGCCCTGGACTTCGGGGCCGCGGACGGTCCGGCCACGGTTATCCTGCTGATCGCCACCCCGGCCAGTTCCTTCTCCGACCACCTTGAGGTCCTGGCCACGCTGGCCCGCTCCCTGTCCAAGGAGTCATTCCGCGAATCGCTGCGCCGCGCCTACGACGCCGAAGTGATCGCGGAGCTCATCAATTCGAGCCTGGTGTTCTTCGACCACTGAGGCCTGGGACTGCGGCTGCCCTTTCCAGCTTGGCGCGGCCGCGGACGGGGCCGTCCCGCCCCTGGCGTTTAGTTGTTCTACAGCGGAACGAAGTACGGTTAAGACGTGTGGAAAACAGCCCTCAAACCCCGATGGATCGCAGGTTTCATCTTCGCGATCGTTATCTCCGGGGTGTTCGTGCTGCTCAGCCAGTGGCAGTTCGGCCGCTCCACCCAGCCGGAAGTACCGGTCAATCCGGCCACCGAGCAGGTGCAGCCCCTGACCGACACGCTTCAGCCGGGTGACTTCTTCCACGGTACCGACGCCGACCAAATGGTCAGTGCGCAGGGAACCTACGACCCGGGCAAACAGGTCCTGGTACCGGGCCGCCTGCACGGCGGCAAGACCGGCTACTGGGTGGTCTCCGCCTTCGCTGTTACCGGCGCCCCTGCCCTCAGCGGCGTTGCCGCCTCACCCCAGACGTGGATTCCGGTAGCGCGGGGATGGGTGGCAGACCCTGCAGATGCTCCAGCACCGCCGTCGGGCACAGTTGAACTCACCGGACGGCTGCTGCCCTCCGAAGCGCCATTGCCAGCAACCGCGCCCTCTCCCGGACAGGCCACAGCCGTTTCAGTGGCCGAACTGATCAACTACTGGGAAGTCAGCAGCTATCCCGGCTTTGTTGCTGCCACAGCAGAGATCGCCGACGGCACGGACGCCAGCCCCGCGGCAGTGCCCGGAGACCTCCTTCCCCTGCAGATCGGCCCGCAGCCGCCGGCCCAGCAGATCAACTGGCTCAACCTCTTTTACTCCCTTGAGTGGGTTGTCTTCGCCGGTTTCGCACTCTTTATCTGGTGGCGGCTGGTCAAGGACGACTACCACCGCGATCTTGAGGAAGGCCAGGATGACGATGATGCCGACACCCCGCTTCGCCCGCAACAGAACCAGCAACTTGATCAAAACCAGCAAAAGGTACAGCCATGATTGATCCGAAACCCGCCGCCCAGGCTGGAAGCACCAACACAGGCAGCAGCGCCGGCGGCAAGGTAACCGGCAAGAAACGCCGCTTCGGCGGCACCGAGGCGCAGATCCGGTCTGCCCTGAAGTTTTACAAGGTGCTGGCCTACCTCACGGGCGCGATGCTTCTGTTGCTCTGCGCCGAACTGATCGCCCGGTATGGATTCGGGCAGTACCTCTTCGCCGGCGGCACCAACGCCGTCACCGGCCAGCCGTTCGGGTTCGGTTTCGCGGATGCGGAACCGCCGGGCGTCCTCGGCGGCGTCAACCTGTCCGTCACGGTCCTCATTGTGCACGGCTGGATGTACGTGGTGTACCTGATTTCGAACTTCAGGCTCTGGTCCCTCATGCGCTGGCCGTTCCTCAAGCTGATCCTGCTGGCACTGGGCGGCGTCATCCCGTTCCTGTCCTTTATCGTGGAGAAGAAGTTCCACGCCGACGTCGAGGCTGAGCTGGCAGCCAACCCGCACGCCCCGCAGAGGTACTAGGCAGCGGCTGCGGCATGCAGGAGTTCGCTCCGTCACAGCGCAGCTTCTCAAGGTGCGCCGGTGCAACGGCGGCCAGTAGGCTAGTGCGGTGACTACTCCCACTGCATCCCAGACTTCCCAGAAGCCGGTGCTGGTTGTTGACTACGGTGCCCAGTACGCGCAGCTGATTGCCCGCCGCGTCCGGGAAGCAAATGTGTATTCGGAAGTGGTTCCGCATACCTACACAACCGAGCAGCTCCTGGCCAAGAACCCTGCCGCCATCATCCTTTCCGGCGGTCCCTCCAGCGTTTACGCTGACGGCGCCCCCAGCGTTGGTGCGGACCTGTTCGAAGCCGGCGTTCCCGTCTTTGGTATCTGCTACGGCTTCCAGGCCATGGCCAACGCCCTGGGCGGCAAGGTGGACAAGACCGGGCTGCGGGAGTACGGCTCCACCGAGACCACCATCCTCGGCGAGGGCCGTTCGGTCCTCGAGGGCATGCCCCAGCACCAGAACACATGGATGAGCCACGGCGACTCCGTCCACACGGCGCCGGACGGCTTCGAAGTCCTTGCCACGACCGCCGGCGCCGAAGTGGCTGCCTTCGCAAACGAGGAAAAGGGCCTGTTCGGCGTGCAGTGGCACCCCGAAGTCAAGCACTCCGCCTACGGCCAGCAGGTCCTGGAAAACTTCCTTTTCAAGGGCGCCCGGCTGGAACCGAACTGGACCACGGGCAATATCCTCGAGGAGCAGGTGGAGCGCATCCGCAAGCAGATCGGCGACGCCCGGGTCATCTGCGGCCTGTCCGGCGGCGTTGACTCCGCCGTCGCCGCTGCCCTCGTGCAGCGCGCCGTCGGCGACCAGCTCACCTGCGTCTTTGTGGACCACGGACTGCTGCGCGAAGGTGAGGCCGAGCAGGTGGAGCGCGACTTCGTAGCTGCCACCGGTGTGAAGCTCTACGTCGCCAACGAGCAGGAACGGTTCCTGTCCGCCCTGGCCGGCGTCAGCGATCCGGAAACCAAACGCAAGATCATTGGCCGCGAGTTCATCCGCGCCTTCGAAGAGGCGGAACTGGCCATCATTGCCGAGGCAGCCGCCCACGGCGAGAAGATCAAGTTCCTGGTCCAGGGCACGCTGTACCCGGACGTCGTCGAATCCGGCGGTGGTGAAGGTGCCGCGAACATCAAGAGCCACCACAACGTGGGCGGCCTGCCTGAGGACCTGCAGTTCGAGCTCGTGGAGCCGCTGCGGGCCCTCTTCAAGGATGAGGTGCGTGCGGTTGGCGCCCAGCTGGGACTGCCGCAGGAGATCGTCGGCCGCCAGCCCTTCCCCGGGCCGGGACTCGGAATCCGCATCGTGGGCGAGGTCACCAAGGAACGGCTGGACCTGCTGCGCAAGGCGGACGCCATTGCCCGTGCCGAGCTCACGGCTGCCGGCCTGGACAACGAGGTATGGCAGATGCCGGTGGTCCTGCTGGCCGACGTCCGCAGCGTCGGCGTCATGGGTGACGGCCGCACGTACGGCCACCCCATTGTCCTTCGTCCCGTTTCCTCCGAAGACGCCATGACTGCGGACTGGTCACGGCTGCCGTACGAGCTCCTCGCCCGGATCTCCAACCGCATCACCAACGAGGTGGAGGGTGTCAACCGGGTAGTGCTCGACGTCACCAGCAAGCCGCCGGGAACCATCGAGTGGGAATAGCATCATGAAGTGGCCGGCCTCCGACGAAGGAGGCCGGCCACTTCCGTTTCCGCCGCGAAAATCCCGCAATTTGGCTGCTCCAGTGTTGCGGTCTCTCAGTCCGGGCATGGAAGCGGCTACGCTCGAATCTATGCCGGTATGGTCCAGGGCGTCACGTGCAAACGCAGAAAAGAAGGCAGAAGTGTCAGTTGGTCAAGGCCACCCGGAAGGCTCCGAGGAGCTTCGCAAATGGCTCTCCGGGCTCAAGCCCGTCACCGGTGCGGATACGATGCTGCGCTTCACCAAGACCCCCGAGGGTTCCATCGACCTGACGCACGCCCACCCGTCCGGCCTCGCCCAGCTCATGGCCGGCCGGAAGACCCGGCTCTCCACGCTGATCCGGGAACGCCAGCAGTACGTCGTCGCAGCCAGGGCTTCACGCAACATCCGGTCCAAGATATTTGAGCTTGCCAACGACCGCGGAATTGATGCCGGCTATTTTTCTGCCGGCACGGTGGTATGGACTTCTGCCGTGGGCGGCAAGCCGCAGCGCATCTCGGCTCCGGTCATGCTCACGGCCATCTCCCTCACTGTCCGCCCGGGTGAGGATGACTACGAACTGCAGCTGACCGAGCAGGCACACATCAACCCGGCCCTGGTACGGCACCTGAAGAACACCCACGGGATCGTCTTCGACGTCAATGCCGTCACCCGGCTCGCCTACAGCACAGCCCGCTTCGATCCGCAGCCGGTCCTGGACAAGCTGGCAACGCTCATCCGGCCCATCCATGGCGCAGAGGCCCAGCACAACCTGCTCGTTTCCACCTTTGCCGACCTCTCCGGCAACCTGGACGACCCCTGGATCAACGACTCCAACCCCCTGGTGTCCGCGCTGGCCACCGCTGCCGGCGGTGAAGTGGTGGACTTCGATGAGCCGGACCCGTCCCGCTTTCCCTCGTTGGACAGCAGGCACCCCAGCGACGAGATGCTCCTGCTGGACGCGGATACCGATCAGCAGTACGTGATCGACGCAGCCCGTGCCGGGGATTCCCTGGTAGTCAGCAGCCCTCCGGGTACCGGCCAGACCCAGACGGCCATCAACACCATCGGGGCGCTGGTGGATGCCGGAAAGACGGTCCTGGTAGTAGGGGAGCGCCGTGCCAGCCTCAATGAGATCTCCGGCCAGCTCGAAGGCCTGGGCCTTGACTCCATCCTGTTCCAGCTGTCCGGGAACGTTACCCCGCAGCAGCTCAAGGGCCAGCTGGTCAGGGCGATCGTCCGGAACGAAAAGTCCCTGGAACCCCAGCTCGGAAACCTGCACGACACCCTGACGGAGCACCGGCACGCGCTCATGGACCATGTGGCATCACTGCACAACGTCCGCCAGCGCTGGGGCTGTTCGCCGTATGAAGCCATGCAGTCGCTCGCTGAGCTTACGTCGATCCACCCTGCCCCCGCCACCACCGTACGGCTCAAGCGCAGTGTCCTGGACAACATCAGGGACCGGGAGGAGCTTGCCGGCAGGCTCCGGCGTGCCGCTGAGCTGGGCAGCTTCAGCAAGGCGTCCACCACCAGCCCCTGGCACGGCGCGCGCCTCCTGACCCGCAAGGAGACGGAGGAAGCCCAGGACCTGGTCCGGTCCGTGGAGAAAAGCCTCCCTGACCTGCGCGAACGCATGAACGCAGTGGCGGAGCATGCGGAAATCCGGCTTGGGGCCACCTTCGCCGAGTGGGGCCAACAGCTCGAACTCCTCGTAGCCGTCCGCGGAAGTTTGGACAAGTTCACCCCGGACATCTTTGACCGGCCGGTCACTGACCTTATTTCTGCCACGGCACCGTCAGCCTGGCGCCGCGAGCGGGGCATCGAAATGACGGCCATGCAGCGGTCGCGGCTGCGCAGGGTGGCCAAGGAGTACGTCCGGCCCGGCGTGCACATCGCCGATCTCCACAGTTCGCTGGTCCTGGTGCAGGAACAGCGTGTCCTCTGGGCCGGCTATGCCACCACCCAGCGCCACCCGGCTGTGCCGTCCGGCCTTGCCGAGATCAACGTGATGTACCGTGCCCTGGAGCGTGAACTCACCCAGCTGGGCGAGGCGCTCAGGCACACGGAGGCGGGCGGCGCGCTGTCCACGGTCCGCTACGAAGAGCTGATGGAACGCCTGGAACGGCTGGTCGCTGACGCAGAGACCCTCAAGACGCTGCCGGAGCGCACCCTGCTGGTGGAGAACATGCGCGAGCACGGGCTGGGGGAGCTCCTGGCGGACCTGGCGGAACGCGAAGTTCCAGCAGGATCAGTCGCATCGGAACTTGACCTCGCCTGGTGGCAGTCGGCGCTCGAAGCGATGATCAGCGGGGACGACTACCTCGCGATGTCCGACGGCGACGCCCTGCGGCAGCTGGAGGCCGAGTACAGGCTGGCGGACAACGCGCATATTGCCAGCGGCGCAGCGCGGCTCCGCTGGGACCTGGCCGAAAGGTGGCGGGCCGGCATCGCCGCCCACCCCCGGCAGGCAGACCTGCTGCGCAGCCTGCTTAAGGATGGCCGGGTGTCGCTGCCCGCGCTGACGGCGCAGGCCCCGGACCTGATCGGCACCCTCGTTCCCGTCTGGTCCGTCAGCCCCTACCTGATGACCGGCCTCCTTCCCGCCGAACAGCACTTCGACGCGGTAGTCATCCTCGACTCAGAAGCCACGTCCCTCCAGGCCGTGCTGCCGTCCATTGCCCGCGCGCGCCAGGTCATTGCCTTCGGTGACGCCAAGATCGCGAGCCCGCGGACCTTCACTGTGGGCGTGGAGCGGCTGGCAGCAGGGGAGACGGCGCACCAGCGCGTGGAGAGTGCCTTCAGGGCGCTCTCGGAAGTGCTGCCGGTGTGGCGGCTCAACTTCGTCTACCGCGCGGTGGACGAGGACCTCGTCCTTCAGCTCAGCAAGAACTTTTACGACGGCGCCCTTCGCCGCCTTCCGGAGGGCCAGTCAGCTACCGGCCTGGACCGGTCACTGCTGGTGGAGTACCTGCCGGACGGCACCGGCCTGCCGAGCGCGGACCACGAGGGCGTCGAGTCCGTAGTGGCCGAGGTCAACCGTGTGGTGCAGCTGGTCTTCGAACACGCCCGCACGCGGCCGCGCACGTCCCTTGCAGTGGTCACAGCCAGCCTTCGCCATGCTGCCCGGATCGGGGAGTCCATCCGGCTTCAGCTGCCCAACCATCCGGGCCTTGCGAGCTTCTTTGGTGCCGGACCCGAATCCTTCCGCGTGGTTGACCTGGAACGCGCCCAGGGCCTGGTCCGGGACCATGTCATTTTCTCGCCCGGCTTCGGACGGACCCCGCACGGCCGCGCCCTGCACAACTTCGGTCCGCTTTCGGCTGAAGGCGGCCGGGAGAAATTCGCCCTGGCGATGACACGGGCCCGCCGGTCCATACACGTCCTGACGTGCTTCCGGCCGGAGGACCTGGACCATACCCGGCTGACACACGGCGCGGTGGACCTGTACTCCCTGCTGGACCGCGAGATCTCGGGGAACACGGATCTGGGAACCCCTGCTTCCCGTGCGGCGGCCAGCGAACAGGCACTTGGCGCGGATCCCCTGGTCGCTGACCTGGGGGACCGGCTGCGGGCACGTGGTGCGCGGGTCTGGCACCAGTATGACGGCGCCATCGACGTTGTGGCGGCAGCGGATCCATTGAGCACCATGGGCCGGGACGAGACCGACTTGCCGTGGCCGGTTGCCATCGAGTCCGACGGTACCGAGCAGTACCGCACCATGAGCGTGCGCGAACGGAGCCGGCTGCGGCCGCAACTCCTGGAGCGGCTGGGATGGCGGTACATGCCGCTGTGGACCATCGAGGTTTTCACTGATCCGTCAGCCTGTGCCGACCGGATTGCCGGCTACCTGGGACTTGAGCGGGTGGTGCTTCCCGGGCGGACGGCACCCTCAACAGGATTCCTTGACGACGATGTGGACCAGGCGCTGAATGGTATCGATGCCGGGGAACAGGCACGACCCCGGCCGCAGGACAAAGAATTGGACAGCAAGGAGGCGGTCTCCGTGGCCCCTGAAGAGAACAACAACGCAGCTGGGGACGCGCAGTCCGTCCCCGTTGACCCGGCTCCGGAAGAGGAACAGGATCAAGAGCAGGGCAAGGACCAGGTGCAGGGCGCGACGCAAGGCATTCTGCCGACGAAAGCCTCGGAAGATGACCCGAGGCGCTGGGGCGATGCCGACGACGATCACGATGCCTGGCTGAAGGAACAGAAGCCGCCGCACTGGGGCTGATGGACCGGGGCCGGCCACGCCTCCGCGGTGGCTAGGGCCCAACGAGGACGAAAAACAGCTTGCCCTGGGTGGAAGCGCCGGCCAGCCGTGCAGCCTGCTCGCCGCTGGCGGCCACCACGATGAGCCCGTCCGTCTCCGCCGTGCCCAGCCACTGCCCGCTCCCGCCGCCCTTGCCGGAGGTCCACAACACCGGCACAGCCGTAGCCAGGACTTCGGACGGTGCCTGCTGGTCGAAGCCGTTGCCCGCCGTCAGCACCACGTTCACCAGCTGGCCCGGCGACACGAGCTGGATGGACGACGGATCAGCCATGCGCAGCGGAACTGCTGCTGAGCCCGGCGGCGTGCCTGCCAAAAGCCCGGGACCCAGCAGCTGGGCGTCCGTCAGCAGCTGTCCTTTGCGCAGCGGAGCCGCCAGCTGCTTACCGGCCAACCCGCTCTCGTTGTCCAGGAAACCTGCGGCCATCATGGCCGGCGGCACCTGAACCCTTGCTAGATCTGCCGGTGCCATTGTTGAACCGGCGGGAAGATCCCTGGCAGCGGCCAGGGCAGTGACAGTGTGGACGGGCGCGGGGGTGAGCTGGTGGACGGTGATGGAAGCCGCTCCACACAGCAGCAACGCCGCAGCAAGCCGCCGGTTCCGGCTCAGCCACTTGCCGAACCAGGCCGCGCCCGACCTGCGGCCGGAGCTGACAGGACGCCGAGGGGTGCGCGGATGACGTGAGGCAGCGCGGCCGGGGCCAAGAAGGTTAAGAGGCATGCGCCTACGCTACGGCTGCGGGAATGACCGCAACAGGAGCGCGGCGCGCTATGTGGACAAGCCGGTCCGGCCGGCGTCGAATGGCCTCGCCTAGCTGGCTGCGGCCGCCGGAGCGGACGCGGCAGGCGCCGCAGCGGGAGCGGGCGTTGCAGCCGCGGGGGCCGGCGAGACCGTGCTTCCCTTCGAGTCCCGGGAATCAGTGCGGTAGAAGCCGGAGCCCTTGAACACAACACCCACGCTGTTGAACTTCTTGCGCAGCGTCCCCTGGCATTCGGGGCACGAGGTCAGCGTGCTGTCCGAAAACGACTGGACGATATCGAAGGCATGGCCGCAATCCTTGCAGGCGTACGCATACGTTGGCACTGGTGCTCCTCCTCTTGGGCAAACGAGAGGTCCCGTGCTGCGCGGTCATACCGTTAGCAGTCGCAGGGCCTGAGTGCTAATTCTATCATCTCCGCAACAACGCGCTGCGGGACCTAGTGGTGCCCGTTGAGCTGCCGGAACCCGGAAGGTGCCAGGACGGCAGGGACGGGGCGGTCGAACTCCTCCTCCGGGATTTCACCGACGGGGAGCAATTCTTCGTCATAGATAACGGCCGCGAGCGGAATATCCTTCCCCGCTGTTGCCAGATGCCCCAGAAACTTGTCGTAGTACCCCCCGCCTTGCCCAACCCGGTTGCCGGCAAGGTCGACGGCGGTGGCCGGGATGAAAAGGGCGGCGGCGGTTCCTGCCACATCGGGTCCGTGCCGGTCGCCGATCGGTTCCAGGATGGGCGCGTACCGGCTTTGCTCAAAACCGGCGTCCGGGTTCCAGAAGACCCACGCCAGTTCCCGCCCGGGTTCGCACACCGGGAGCAGGACCCGGTGGCCGTTGGTGTGGAGTGCGTCGATCAACGGAAGGGTGGGCGGTTCCACGCCGACCCCAAAGTAAACGCAGAACGTGGCAGGAGCTCCACCGGCCAGTGAGGCGGCCCAATCCACGCCATGGCGGGCGATTCCTGTCCCTGCGGCTTCCAATTGCTGCGGGGTCAAGGCTGCCCGCCGCAGACGGTGTGCGGTACGGATCCTGGTCTTGGTTGCCTTCGCATCCTCAAGCACGCTGTACTCCTCCATCGCTCGCCGTTCGGCGGTAGGTCTGTGCCGCAGGGGCTGCCCCCGGCCGTTCAATGATTACTGAATGCTTGACGCTGACGTTAGATTAGTCGGGTGACTACCAGTAACCCGAGAGTTCGCAAAGCCGTTATCCCCGCTGCCGGACTCGGCACCAGGTTCCTGCCTGCCACCAAGGCCATGCCCAAGGAAATGCTTCCGGTCGTGGACAAGCCTGCCATCCAGTACGTCGTTGAGGAAGCCGTGAACGTGGGCCTGAACGATGTCCTGATGATTACCGGGCGGAACAAGCGGGCCCTGGAAGACCACTTTGACAGGGTGCCGGCGCTCGAATCCACCCTGGAGGACAAGGGCGACACGGCGAAGCTTGCGTCCATCCAGGCCGCCAGCAACCTCGGCGACATCCACTACGTCCGCCAGGGCGACCCGAACGGCCTGGGCCATGCCGTGCTGCGTGCAAGGCAGCACGTGGGCAACGAAGCCTTCGCCGTCCTCCTGGGCGACGACCTCATCGACGCCCGCGACGAACTCCTCAGCACCATGATCGAGGTGCAGGCGAAAACGGGAGGGTCCGTCATCGCGCTCATCGAGGTGGACCCGTCCCAGATCAGCGCCTACGGCTGTGCCGATATTGCAGAGATCGACGGCGAGGGCTTTGTCCGCGTCAACCGCCTCGTGGAGAAACCCTCCGCCGAGGAAGCCCCTTCCAACCTTGCAGTCATTGGCCGCTACGTGCTGCACCCCGCCGTCTTTGACGTCCTCGAACGCACCGGACCTGGCCGTGGCGGCGAAATCCAGCTCACTGATGCCCTGCAGGAGCTCGCGTCCGGCGACGGCGAGGGGCAAGGCGTCTACGGCGTTGTCTTCCGGGGACGCCGCTACGATACGGGCGACAAGCTGAGCTACCTCAAGGCCTGCGTCCAGCTCGCCATCGACAGCGAAGACCTCGGTCCGGGCCTGCGGGAGTGGCTGCCGGGCTTCACCGCCGGCCTGTCCAAGTAGCACCGTGCGGCCCGGCCCCATCTGGCCCGTGACCCTGGAGTGCGGCGACCTGGTCCTGAGGCCCATCAGGTACCGCGACAAAAAGGAGTGGACGGAAGTCCGGGCCCGGAACAGTGAATGGCTGGCGCCATGGGAAGCTTCCAACCCGGACCCGGCCGGAGGCCTCCCTGATTACCGGCAAATGGTCCGTTCGCTGAACTCGCAGGCGGCCCAGTCGACGGCCCTTCCCTTTGTCATCACGGAGAGGGGTCCCGCCAGCAGGAACCCTGCGATCGTGGGTCAGTTGACTGTTTCCTCAATAGTCTGGGGATCGGCCATGATGGCGACACTCGGGTACTGGGTGGACCAGTCGCGGGCGGGGCGGGGGATAGCGCCCACTTCCGTGGCCCTGGTGACCGACCACTGCTTCCGCGCCCTGGGGCTGCACCGAATGGAAATCAACATCCGGCCGGAGAACGGTCCCAGCCTGCGGGTAGTTGAGAAGCTTGGTTTCCGGGATGAGGGTTACCGGCCGCGCTATTTGCACATCAACGGCCAGTGGGCGGACCACCGGTCTTTTGCCTTGACCTCAGAGGAAGTTCCGGAGGGATTGCTGCACCGCTGGCTTGCCTCCAGGCCGTCATAAATCCAATGATTTGTCGGCCGCTCCACGACACACCGCGGCCAATGCGGCTGCAGCTGACATGATGCTCATACGGTTTTGAGTGTGGACTTCCCCCTTAGCAGCTCAGTGATCCTTGTGGTTGCCGTTGTGCTCTGGATTGTATGGGTTGCCCCTTACGTCCTCCAGAACCGCCGGCACCAGTTCCAAACCGCCGGCGACTTCCTGGCAGATGCCCCCGCCGATGAAATACCGGACCCGCGAGCCGGGCTGGTTTTGAAGGTCGCCGCCCAGCAGGAGAAAGCCATGGACACCAGGAAGAGCACCGGATCCGCGACGCCCGGAGCCACAGCTGCGCCAACGCGCCAGTTCCGCTTCCGATACGGCCGCACCGCTCTTGCCCTGACAGGACTGGTTTCCTTGCTGACCGCGTTCATTTCTGCGGTACTGCTGGTGTTCGGACTTGGTGCTCCAGCTCTTCCTCTCGCCTGCGCGGCCCTGGCCGCGGCGTCCGTGGCCCTTCTTCGCTGGCTCGCTGTCCGGGACCGCAAGGCCAAAGTGGACGCTGCTTTCCGCTCCGCCATGAGCGCACCTGCGCCGGTGCCGGCTGCAGCACACGTCCCGCCGAAGCCGGAAGCTGCGCCGGTACGCACCGAAAGTCCGCTGTTCGACGCTGAGGCAGACAAGCCCAAGGCGAAGCCCCTGACAGCTGTGGAACTCCGTGAGGCGGCCCTTGCCGTTGCCGTGGCTGCCGGTGACACCAGTGCAGTGCAGGCTGCGCCGGCCAGCACCTGGGAGCCCGTGGAGGTACCCAAACCGGTTTACGTCGAGGCTGCCAAGGCTGAACGGCCCGCACCCGAGCCGCTTGAGTTGCCGGAGGCACCGAAGGCCACAGGGAAGCCCTCCCTGAAGCAGGGCTCCGCAGCCGCTCCTGCCGTCGCCGTCCCGGACGCCCAGCAGGTCAGTAAGGCCCAGAGCGCGCTCAGCAATCTCGACGACGTCCTCCAGCGCCGCCGCGCCTGACCATCTGGTTCCACGCCCATTGCCGCAGGGGCGCCGGTTGGCGTTGGGCCGGGAAAATTTGTAGCCTAGGTTCACCGGTGCCGCACCTGAAGAAAAGCGGCTGGTTCCCGGGGTTATAGCTCAGTTGGTAGAGCGCTTCGTTCGCATCGAAGAGGTCAGGGGTTCGAATCCCCTTAGCTCCACAAAGTTTCCGCCGGGCGCGTGCCCTGCTGCCTTCCCCTACAGCCAGCCCTTCTTCTTGAAGATGGCGTACATTACGGCGGCCGTCGCTGCCATCAGGCCGATTGCCATTGGGTAGCCCAGTTGCCAGTGAAGTTCGGGCATGTGGTCGAAGTTCATGCCGTAGACGCCGGCCACAAAGGACGGAGCGAAGAAGATCGCCGCCCAGGACGAGATCTTCTTGACCTGTTCGTTCTGTTCGGCGCTTGCCTCGTTCTGACGGTTGGCGGTGAGGGTGCCGTCCAGGGTCAGGGCGTTCTGCAGCAGGTCACGGAAGGAGTCCGCCCTGGAGATCACCCGCTCCACGTGGTCCTCCACGTCGCGCAGGCTGTGCCGGAGGTTGCTTTCCACGCCGTACTTTTCGAACCCCCGCTCGAGCTGGTGCAGCATGTCCGGCAGGGGGTGGATGGCCCGCTGGAACTGGATCACCTCGCGGGCGAGTTCGTAGATGCGGCGCGATACGGTGGTGTCGCCGCTGAACAGCTGGTCTTCAATCTCGTCGATGTCATTTTCAAGCCCGGCCACCACCGGCCCGTAGTCATCCACTACCCGGTCCAGCAGGGCGTAGAGAACGGCCTCCGGCCCGTGCCGCAGGAGGTCCGGCCTGCTTTCCAGCCGCTGCCTGACCCGCGCCACGCCGGCCGTTTCAGCATGCCGCACTGTTACGACAAAGTTCTTACCCGTGAAGATATGGAGTTCACCGAACTCCACCGTCTCCGTCGCATCCAGGTACCGGGCAGGTCGAAGCACAGTGAACAAATTGTCTTCGTAGCGCTCGAGCTTGGGACGCTGGTGGGCGGAGATGGCGTCTTCCACAGCCAGCGCATGCAGTCCGAACTCAGCAGCCACCGCCGCCATTTCCTCGGCGGTGGGGCGGTAGAGGCCGATCCAGGCCATCCCGCCGTGGTGCGCGAGGGTCTCGAAGGTCTGCTCCAGGTTCTCGGGCTCAGCGTGGCGTATGCCGTCCACGTAAACGGCGTTATCGATGATGGTCATGGCCGGCTGTTCTCCGCCGCTGGGATGCCCGGCATCAGGACCCCGCCCCGATGATTGCTCCGGAGGCGATCATGGCCAGCGTGGCGATGAACGCTGGCAGTACGGCGGGCCAGTTGATCTGCGAAACGTTTGAGAGCCAATCCATTCTGAAAATCCTAGCTGTCCGCCCCTGGCCCGCCGGCCCTCGGGGGTTTTGCAGGGCTGTGTTGCCCGGCACCGGTGGCTTTGGTGCCCGCGGCTTTGGTAAGGCCACTGATCAGTGGCTCGGTCCGGTAGGGGATGTGCGTGTGCAGTGCCAGCACGGTTTCGGTACGGATGACGCCCTTGATCTTCAGGACCTGCCGCAGGGCCGCCTGGAGGTTGTGGGTATCCGTGGCCACTACCCGGCACCAGACGTCGCCCCGGCCGGAGATCTCGTGCACTTCCAGAACCTGCGGAATCAGCCGGAGTGCCCCCACCACTCCATCCAGCTCGCGGTGCGAAACTTCGATGGTCACGAACGCCACCACGTCGTAGCCCACCGCCTCAAGATCCACCTCGCGGCCCCCGGACCGCAGGACCCCGGCGCGGAGCAGCCGGCGTACGCGCGATTGCGCCGTGTTCCGGGCAACCCCGAGCGCATCGCTGAGCTCACCGATCTGGATCCTGGGGTCCCGGATGAGCTCCAGGAGAATCCGGAGATCCGTGGGGTCCAAACTATTCAAATGGTCACTCTCCATCACTGCGGCACCGGATACTTGATGATTCTGCTCAATTCTGGCATCACTTTTCGATCGGAAGCGCAGGGATGCTGCATTGTAGAGCCATCAGGTGTTCACCCGTGGCGGGCTCCCACAAGGACCACCTGCCACGGCAGCAGCAAAGGCGGCACAATGACGGTTTTCAGTGAACTACGCATGCGTCCGGTTCCAGCCACAACGGCAGGGTGGGATGCGTCGGTCACTGCCCGGCTGGTGCTCGCCGGTGCCGTCATTTTCACCCTCCTGGTGGGCGCCAACCTCGCCACGCCCCTGTACCCGCTGCTGCAGGCGGAACTTGGGCTGTCGCCGCTCGACGTCACTGCTGCCTTCACGAGTTATGTTCTGGCCCTGGTGGCCACGCTGATGCTGGCGGGGCACTGGTCGGACCACATCGGGCGCCGGGCTGCCCTCATCCTTGCCGTTATTGCCGGCCTGGCCGGCGGCTGGCTCTTTGCGGAGGCACAGAACCTGACCGGGCTGTGCGCCGGCCGGGCGCTGCAGGGTATCGCTGTTGCCCTCGCTACCGGCGCCAGTGCCGCTGCCCTGCGTGAACTGCTGCCCTCCCGCCCGGAGTGGGCCTCCCGCTTCACGCTGCTGGCCTCTGCGGGGGGAGTGGCTGCCGGTCCGGTCATCGGCGGGCTCCTGTCCCTGCTGCCCGGGGCCACGTCGGCTCCGTACTACGTCCACGCCGCAGTCCTGGCCGCCCTGCTGTTCCCGCTGTACCTCCTCCGGGCACGGCCTGCCATCCAGCCGCCGGCAGGCCCCAGACCGCTGCACCTGCTCGCGCCGCGGCGGCCTTCCGTCACGCGGGAGGCGAGGGGCGCATTCTGGCTTGCGGCCGCCGTCGGCTTCCTGAGCTTCGCGGTGTTCGGCTTCTGCCTCTCGCTGGCCCCCGGCTACTTTGCCCAAATCCTGGCCGTCGAGAGCCGCCCGCTAATCGGCGTGCTGGCCGGCCTGACTCTCGCGGCGTCAGCGCTGACCCAGCTGGTGACCCTGCGGGGCCGCTACGTTGTTCCAGGCGGGCTTGCCGTCCTGGGTGTCTCGGTTCTCCTGCTCGGCGGGGCGGGCGCCTGGAACAGCCCCGCGCTGCTGGTGGCGGCGAGCCTTACCGCCGGTGCCGGACAGGGCCTCGCCTTCCGCACCGTCTTGAATGACGTGGCCGCCCGGGTAGAGCCCGCCCGCCAGGCCCAGACCATCAGCACGGTGTACGTCATCACTTACCTGGGCAGCGCCGTCCCGGTCCTGGGGCTCGGCTGGGCCTCGGGCGTGTTCGGCCTGGCGGCTTCCGTCACCGGATTCGTAGTGCTGTGCGGCTCGGCAGCGCTCGCCATGGCTGCCGTCACGCTCGGCCAGGCAGTGCGCGCCCGGAACTAGCCGGCGGATCCCCGCTACTCCGGGAGCGGCCCGTGGTTGCCCTGGATGTGTTCGAACACCAGCGTGGTCTCCGTGTGGCCCACCACCGGATCGGTGGCGAGGTTATCAAGCACCCAGTCCCGCAGGTCCTCGGTGGTGGCGACGGCGATGTGCAGCAGGTAATCCACTGAGCCGGAGGTATGGAAGGTGGACAGGACTGCCGGCAAATGCGGGACGCGTGCGGTAAAACGGTCGATCTGGTCCCGGTCATGCGCACGCAGCCGGACCGCTACGAGGGCCTGCACCGACCTGCCAATGGAGGACAAATTGAGCTTTGCCTCGAACCCCTGGACGATGCCCCGCTCCGTCAGTGCACGGGTACGCATCAGCGCTGTGGACGGAGCAATGCCCACCAGTTCGGCAAGCTGCTTGTTGGAGATCCTCGCATCCTCCACCAGCGCAGCAAGGAGCCGTTCGTCGATGGCATCAAGAGGCTCCAGGTGCACTCCCGGCCTGACGTTCCTGGCATTCGTGCTCACGGCAGCTCCTCTAAAAGTTCCTGCGTTCATCCTAGACGCAGGCGGCCGCATTCAGGCTGTGCCCCCGGCCTGCCCGGGCTGGACAACGGCCTGGGCGCGCGGGTGGACGACGGCGACAGTCACCGCGGTGAGGCACGCGAGGATCATGACAGCGGCCGCCAGGGCGTTCCAGCCATGGGACTGGAAGAGCAGGCCCCCGGCCCAGCCGATAAGACTCGACCCCAGATAGTAGGCAAGGTTGTACAGCGAGGCCGCCTGTGCCCGTCCGGTGCTGGCGATGGCGCCCGTCCAGCCCGCGCCGATGCTGTGGGCGGCAAAGAAGCCGCCGGTGAAGACCACGAGCCCCGCGAGGATCAGTCCCAGCGACGGCGCCAGCGTGAGGGCGAGGCCCGCCGTCGAGAGGGCAAGACCGGCGAGCAGCACATTGCGGCGCCCAAAGCGCATAGTGAGCCCTGCTGCCCAGCGGGAGGTGACGGTCCCGGAAAGGTAGGCCAGGAAGATGAAGCTGATGATGGTGGTTGGCAGGCCGAAAGGCTCACCCGAGAGCCGGAACCCCAGGTAGTTGTACACAGCCACGAAGCCGCCCATCATCAGGAAAGCCTGGACGTAAAGGGCGGCCAGCCGGATGTTGCGCAGGTGCCCGCCGAGGGTCCGCGCAGCCCCGCGAAAGCCGGCAGCCCGGGAGGCAGTGAACCCCCGGGCCTGCGGCACCAGCAGCAGGAAGGCAACTGCAGCAAGCGTCGCCAGGACGGAGACAGCAAGGGCGGCGGCACGCCACCCCCATAACTCCCCGGCGGGTCCGGCCACCAGCCGGCCGGCCAGGCCGCCAAGCGTGGTGCCTGCAACGTAACTTCCCGCAGCTACGGCGGCGTGGGCCTTCGTGACCTCCTCGTTGAGGTAGGCGATGGCTATGGCGGGGATGCCGCCGAGCGCCATCCCTTCGAGGAGCCGCAGGCTCAAGAGCACGGTGAAGTTGGGGGACAGGGGAACCAGCAGTCCGAGCACGGTAGCCCCGGAGATTCCCCACGTCATGGCCTTGACCCTGCCGATCCGGTCCGCCAGGAAGGACCAGGGGATCACTGTTACCGCCAGCCCCACGGTTGCAAGGGAGATGGTAAGCGCGGCCTCTGCGGCAGTGATGTCCAGGTCCGCTGCGAGGATCGGCAGGACAGCCTGGGTGGAATACAGCTGGGCGAAAGTTGCCACCCCGGCGAAGGCAAGGCCCGCGATGATCCGGCCGTACGCCGTCGAGCCTTTGGCATGACCCTCCCACCCTGCCGGGGAGGTCGGGCGGCCTGGGTTCGGACGGCTATGGGGCATTCCGCAAGCGTAGAACGGCGGGAGGCGTGTCTCCAATGCATCTTTTATGCCAGACTCATATCAAATTCGGAACGATGGCCCGTTCGGGTCGGGAGCAGGAGGAGCCATGGAGCCCGACCATAAACAGCTGGTACAGCTCCTGCCGCTCCTGCCGCTGCTGGCCGAACTTGGCCGGACCGAGCATGTCACCGAAACGGCCGGACTCCTCGGGGTGCCCCAGTCCACGGTGAGCCGGGCACTGGCACGGGCCAGCGCCGTCGTCGGCACCGAACTGCTGATCCGGGACGGCAGGGGAGTGCGCCTCACCCCGGCGGCCCGGTCCCTGCTGCCCTACATTGAGCGGGCGCTGGGCGAGTTCCGGGCCGGGCTGGACGTGGTCCGCAACGAGTCCGATGTTGTCCGCGGCAGGATCTCCGTCTCTTTCCAGCACACCTTTGGTGAATCCACCCTCCCGCTCCTTATCAGCGCTTTCCGCAGCCGACACCCCGGCGCCGTCTTCACCCTCAGCCAGGGAGCGCGTGACTCCTGCCTGGCGGAACTGGCAGCCGGCGAGGCCGACCTTGCCCTGACGGCACCGGTTGCTGCGGCAGGACGGAACCTCTTGTCCGCCCTGCTGTACCGGGAGCCCCTGCGCCTGGTCGTCCACCACACCCACCCGCTTGCGGGACGCCCGGTTGCCTCTGTCGCAGACATCCGCGCCGACCCCTTTGTGGCGCTCGGTCCGGGCTACGGTATGCGCTCGCTGACTGATGCCTTGTTCCGGGAGGCCGGGTACCGGCCCCGCATTGCCTTCGAAAGCCAGGACTCCCACACCGTCCGGGGCCTCGTCTCCGCCGGACTGGGCGTCAGCATCCTGCCACCCGGAGGTGACGCTCCCGGCCGTAAAGTAAGGGCGGAAACGGGCAACCTTGGCTGGGTGGAGGTGCCCCTGGACTCTGAACTGGCCTTCCGCGACGTGGGCCTGAGCTGGCGGCAGCGAAAAGCGGAGGCGGAACCGGCCGCTGTCCGCTTGTTCCGGGGGCTGGTCCTCACGGAGGGGCCCGAACTCCTGTCCGGGCTGGTGTAGCGGCGGTCCCCTCCGGCACGCGCTGGAGGGACAGAGCGCGGACCTCCGCCGTCCATGTGCCCAGTACCCTTGTGACGTGACGAACATCCAAAACCCCGCCTCACGGCCTGCCGACCCGCTCTCACCTCCGCCCGGCGCACCGCACGGCGTGATCATCGGCCTAGATATCGGCGGAACCAAGACGCGCGGAATCCGCTTCGAGAACGGCGTTCCGGTCCTGGATGAATCCGTTGGCAGTTCCAACGTCCAGAACGTCACCCGTGAAGAGGCAGCCGGCAACCTTGCGGGTCTTTTCGGGCTGATCGGCGGCGAGGGTGTGTCCCACGTGTACGCCGGGTCCGGCGGCATTGATACGGAGGAAGACGCCGCGGCCCTCGCAGCGCTGATTGAACCGCACGTCCCGGGGGCGCAGATTACTGTGGTGCATGATTCGCGCCTGCTGCTCGCCGCCGGCCACGCCAGCACCGGTGTTGCTGTGATCGCGGGAACCGGCTCGGCGGCCTGGGGGAAAAATGCCGACGGCGGCGAGGCCCGGGCAGGCGGCTGGGGTTACCTTCTGGGCGATGAGGGCAGCGGCTACTGGCTGGGCCGCGAGGCCGTGCGCCACAGCCTGCGGCGGATGAACCAGGGCCTTCCGGTTGACCAGCTCACCGCCGCCCTCCTGCAGTCCTGCGGCGTGGACCATCCCAACAAGCTGATTGCGCTGTTCCACTCCCCGGACACCGGCCGCCGGTTCTGGGCGCAGCAGGCGAGGCACGTGGTGGACGCCGCGGCTGCCGGCCATGCCGCAAGCCAGGAACTGCTGGAGCAGTCAGGTAAGGACCTTGCTGCGCTGGCGGTGCAGGTGTTGCAGCAGCTGAGGATTTCCGGCCCGGTAATCCTGGGCAGCGGCCTGGGCATGAACGTGGTGCCCCTGCAGGAGGCATTCCGGCGGCATCTGGCGGAAGCCGGCGTGACGGATGTCCGGGTCCTGGACCAGGACCCGGTGTTCGGTGTCCTGCAGCTGCTGGCAGAACAGGCCTGAACCGCACGGAACGTCCCTAAGGCACGGCCCTTTTCCGTGGCGTGAGCCTCACGGCAGGCAGCGGAGGAGCGGGAATGCGGCCGGCCTCCGGGCCCGCGTCAGGACCGTGGCCGTGGACAAGGCCATAACGGGCTGCTGTCATCTCCCGGTCGGGCAGGTCGGCCTGGGCTTCCCACTGATTACGGGCCTGCTCCACCTCATCGTGCGTGCGCCCCACGAAGTTCCACCACATCAGCAGCTCCTCCTGGAACGGCTCGCCGCCAATCAGGAGGAAACGGGTATCTGGCAGCGCCTCGATCTTCAGTTCCGGCCGGCCGGTACCGAGGTAACCGAGCGGTCCCGGCGGAACTTCCTGCCCGTCCAGCGTCAGCCCGCCGTCGAGCACCAGGATGCCGTGCTCGAAGTGCTCATTGAGGGGGAGCGCCGCCCTTCCCCCGCACGAGACGTCCGCTCCCACAATCGGCGAGTACATGGTGGCCGGGGAGGCCACGCCGCCGAGTTCGCCCACCATGACGGTGGCGCTGAAGCCGTCGCCCTCGAGTTGGGGCAGGTCGCGGTGCTGTTCAAAAGCAGGCTGCCGGTGCCGTTGCCCGTCCGGAAGCGCTACCCACAGCTGCAGGCCGCGCTGCAGCGGCAGCCCGCCCTCCGGCGGAAGAACGGCAAATTCAGAATGGGAGACGCCGTGCCCCGCCGTCATGATGTTCAGTTCGCCCGGCCGCACCACCACGTCACTGCCCACGCTGTCCCGGTGCCTGATGGTCCCGGCCATCGGCCAGGTCACCGTCTGCAGCCCGATGTGCGGGTGCGGAAGAACGGACATGGCAGTTCTGTCGGGGCCGAAACTGTCCAGGAAGCACCAGGCACCGACAGTGGGAAGCCCGCGCTGGGGCAGCGTCCGCTGGACGTTCATCGCCCGAACTCCGCCCAGCGGTACTGCACGCTCGGGCCACAGCTGCAGGCACGGGCCGGAGCTTCCTTCGGGCTGCGCCGGCGGACAGACTTCCTGCTGGGGAGAAACTTCCAAGTTGGTCACCTCCCCACTTTAGGCCGGGCGGCTGCTCCGCGGTATGTCCCGTTCGCCCAGCTCCGGGCCAGGCACCCATCCGGCAGATGCCCGGCCCCGAATGATTACAGTAGGGATTCCTTTGCCCGGATTCGGGTGCGCTGCAGGTGTTGCAGCGTCCGGTTTGGGTTACCGTAACTATCAGCGTGCTGTGACAATTTGCGTTGCTTTCCGAAGCCGCCCAACAGAACAGGTAAGTCCACACCATGGACCAGGCCATGATCGAGTTTCAGAGCGTCACCAAGCAGTACCAGGGCGGGCAACCGGCCGTGGACGAGCTCACCATGTCCATCAGCCCGGGTTCCATCACGGTCTTTGTTGGGCCCTCCGGCTGCGGCAAAACCACCTCGCTGCGCATGATCAACCGCATGGTGGAGCCCACGTCCGGTGTCATCACCGTGGGGGGCAAGGATGTCACGTCGGTCCCCGCGCCGGAGCTGCGGCGTTCCATGGGATATGTGATGCAGTCCTCCGGACTCTTGCCGCACCGCTCGGTGCTAGACAACATTGCCACGGTGCCCAGGCTCAACGGCGTGGCCAAGTCCGCCGCAAGGAAACGTGCCGAGGAACTGCTCGACGTCGTTGGCCTTGCCCCCTCCCTGGGCAAGCGCTACCCTTCACAGCTCTCCGGCGGCCAGCAGCAGCGCGTGGGCGTGGCCCGGGCGCTTGCCGCCGATCCTCCTGTCCTCCTGATGGATGAACCCTTCAGCGCCGTGGATCCGGTGGTCCGCGATGAACTTCAGCAGGAACTCCTGCGGCTTCAGAAGGACCTCGCCAAAACCATCGTCTTTGTCACCCACGACATCGACGAAGCCACAACACTGGGCGACAAGGTGGCCGTCTTTGCCACCGGCGGGAAGCTTGCGCAGTACGCCACTCCGGAAGAGATCCTGCGGGCGCCGGCAAATGACTTCGTGGCCTCCTTCGTGGGGCGGGACCGCGGCTTCCGCCATCTGGGGTTCACCCCGTCCGACGGCATGAGCGTCCACCAGGTGCCCACCCTGGTCCGGGGTGCCAATGGCAGCTTGGACACTGGCTCCGCGGCCGCCGGGTGGCAGCTCGTGGTGGATCCGGACGGGCGTCCGCTTGGCTGGGCCGGCCCCGGGAACGGCAACGCCCTCATCCCCGGCGGATCACTGTTCCGTCCGGGGGAGAGCCTGCGGCGGGCCCTCGATGCCGCGTTGTCCTCTCCGGCAGGACTGGGTGTAGCTGTGGATGCCGACGGCCGGGTACTGGGCGTCGTCAGGGGCGGTGAAGTCCTGGCCCTCATCGAAGAAGCGCGCCAGGTCCGGCAGGCTGCGCTCTGATGGAGTGGTTCCTTGCCAACAGCGGCATGGTCCTGGAGCGGGCGGGGCAGCACATGGTGCTGGCCCTGGTGCCCATGGTCCTGGGGCTGGTGATTTCGATTCCGCTGGCGCAGCTGGCGCGGCAGCACCCCGTGCTCCGCTCGGTGGTGCTCACGGCGTCGTCGCTGCTTTACACGATTCCCTCGCTGGCATTGTTCATCATCCTGCCCACCGTCCTGGGAACCAGGATCCTTGATCCGCTCAACGTGGTGGTGGCCCTGACAATCTACGCCGTGGCCCTGCTGGTCCGGGCTGCGCTGGACGCCTTCGACTCGGTGGATAAGGATGTCAGCCAGGCCGCCGTCGCCATGGGGTACAAGCCGTTTGCGCGGTTCCTGCACGTGGACCTTCCGCTGTCCCTGCCGGTCCTCTTCGCCGGCCTCAGGGTGGTTTCCGTCAGCAATATTTCGCTGGTCAGCGTGGCCGCCCTGCTGGGCATCGGAAATCTGGGGATGCTCTTCACCTCGGGGCTGCAGCGCGGTTTCGTGACTGAAATTGTGGTGGGCATTGTTGCCATCCTGGTCCTCGCGCTGCTGATGGACGCCATCCTGGTCCTCCTTGAACGGCTGCTGACCCCCTGGGAACGGGCCGGGAAGGGGCGCAAAGCGCAACCGGCCGCCGGCAGCGCGGGAGAAGCGGTTGCCGGGGCACGCCGTCTTTCGGAACCGCAAACCGGAGGCGGAAACGCATGAGCAACGTCTTCACGGATACCTTTGCCTGGCTCGCCGATCCGCTGCACTGGACCGGGAGCGCCGGCATTCCGGCGCGGCTGGCCGAGCACCTGCAATACACGGGCCTGGTAATGCTGATTGCGGCTGCCATTGCCGTCCCGGTGGGCCTCTACGTGGGTCATACAGGCCGGGGCAGGGTGGCCATCGTGGCGCTTGCCGGTGCCCTGCGGGCCCTTCCCACCCTCGGCTTGCTGACGCTTTTTGTCCTGCTCGCCGGAATCGGACTGATGCCGCCCATCTGGGCGCTGGTGATCCTCACCGTGCCGCCACTCCTGGCCGGAACCTATGCAGGAATAGCCAGTGTGGACCGCAACGTGGTGGACGCCGCCCGCGCCATGGGGATGACCGAACTGCAGGTCCTGTTCCGTGCCGAGCTGCCCAATGCCCTCACAGTGATGTTCGGCGGCTTCCGGACCGGTGTGCTGCAGGTGATCGCCACCGTCTCCGTGGTGGCCTACATCAACCTGGGCGGCCTGGGACGGTACCTGTTTGACGGACTCGTCCTCAGTGACTTCCCGCAGATGCTGGGAGGATCGCTGCTGATCGCCGTGCTGGCCATCGGCGTCGATCTTGTCCTGGCCCTAATCCAGAGGCTGTTCCTGACATCAGGGGCCTCGAAGCAGTCCCACCGCAGCCAGCAGGCTGCGGTCGATCTCAGAGACCCCGTTGTCGCGGAGTCTGTGGCACAAGGAGGTAAGTCATGAAAGAAAGCCGACCACAAGCCTTTGGCAGGCGGGCATTCGGCGGGGTGGCCGCTGGCATTGGCCTGGCATTGGCACTGTCCGCCTGCGGCGGATCGTCCGATCCGCTCAGCCAGGCCCCGGCCACCACCGGCACGGCCTCAGGGGGAGCCACCTCGCTGGTGATTGGCTCGGCGGACTTCCCCGAGAGCCAGATCATCGCCGAACTCTACGCAGGGGCGCTGAACGCCGCCGGCGTCACGGCCAGCACCAAGCCGAATATCGGCTCCCGCGAGGTCTATTTCAAGGCGGTACAGGACGGGTCAGTGGACGTCATCCCGGACTACACAGGGAACCTGCTGCTGCATGTGGACAAGGAAGCCAAGGAGGTTTCGGCGGACGAGATCGCCAAGGCCCTGCCGGACAAGCTGCCGGGCGGTCTTGCTGTGCTGGAAGCTGCCGAGGCCGAGAACAAGGACGCCATGGTGGTCACCAAGGCAACCGCGGAAAAGTACCAGCTTAAATCCATCGAGGACCTGGCCAAGGTCTGCAGCGAGATCGTGGTTGGGGCACCGGCTACCTTCGCAGAGCGCGCCTACGGGCTGCCGGGCCTGAAGAGCAACTACAACTGTGAGCCCAAAAAGCTGGAGCCCTTCAGCGACGGCGGTGGCCCAGTGACGCTCAAGGCGCTGCTCGAAGACCAGGTGCAGGTGGCGGACATTTACACCACCACCCCGTCGATCGCCGACAACGACCTCGTGGTCCTGGAGGATCCTAAGAACAACTTCATCGCCCAGCAGGTCATCCCGCTCTACAACGAAGCCAAGATGACGGACAAGGCGAAGGAAGCGCTCAATTCGGTGTCGAGGACCCTCACCACCGAGGACCTCACTAACCTCAACCGTGCAGTCAGCGGCAGCCAAAAACAGGGCGCCAAGGAAGCGGCTGATGCCTGGCTCAAGGACAAGGGCATCGTGAAGTAGGAGCGAACTTAACTGCTTTGCCGCAACGACGGCGGCTGCCGGACTTCGCGGGTCTCCGGACTCCCTGTCCGGCAGCCGCCGTCGTTGTACTTAGCCAGCGGGCGTGCGCGGCGCGGCGAGGCGTGTGGTTGACGTCTCAGTGGAAGCCATCCCTCCTGTGGCATATTTGATGGATGGCAGAATACAAGCAGTCCACGAAGCTCAACAACGTCCTTTACGACATCCGTGGACCGATTCTTCAGGCCGCCCAGCAGATGGAGGCGGAGGGTCACCGGATCCTCAAGCTGAACATCGGCAACCCGGCGCCGTTCGGCTTCGAAGCGCCGGACGCCATCCTGGTGGACATGATCCGCCACCTGCCCCACGCCCAGGGATACAGCGATTCCCGGGGCATCTTCTCCGCCCGCACCGCCGTCTCGCAGTACTACCAGACCCGCGGTATCCAGAACATCCATGTCGACGATATCTACCTGGGCAACGGCGTCAGCGAGCTCATCACCATGTCCCTGATGGCCCTGCTCGATGACGGCGACGAGGTACTGATCCCCACGCCCGACTACCCTCTGTGGACTGCGTCCGTGGCGCTCGCGAGCGGAAAACCGGTCCACTATCTCTGCGACGAGGAATCCGGCTGGCAGCCCGACCTCGAGGACATGGAAGCCAAAATCACGCCCCGGACCAAGGGCATCGTGGTGATCAACCCGAACAACCCCACCGGTGCCGTCTACCCCGAAGAGACGCTGAAGAAAATTGTGGCGCTGGCGGAGAAGCACGGGCTGGTGATTTTCGCCGACGAAATCTACGAAAAGATCCTCTACGAGGACGCCGTCCATGTAAACCTGGCGAAGCTTACGGGCGACCACGTTCTCTGCCTCACCTTCAGCGGACTGTCCAAGGCCTACCGCGTATGCGGCTACCGGGCCGGGTGGATGGCCATTTCCGGCCCCAAAAAGGATGCCGCGGACTACCTTGAGGGCATCAGCCTGCTGGCGAACATGCGGCTCTGCGCCAACGTTCCGGCCCAGCACGCCATCCAGACGGCGCTCGGCGGTTACCAAAGCATCAACGATCTGATCCTGCCCGGCGGCCGTCTGCTGGAACAGCGCAACAAAGCCTATGAGCTTCTGAACGCCATACCCGGAGTGAGTACCCAGCAGGCCAGGGGCGCCCTCTACCTCTTCCCCCGGCTCGACCCGGAGGTTTACCACATCAGGGATGACGAAAAGTTCGTCCTCGACCTCCTGCGCGAGCAGAAGATCCTGGTATCCCACGGCCGCGCCTTCAACTGGGTACGCCCAGATCACTTCCGCATGGTCACGCTGCCCAACGTCAAGGACATCGAAGAAGCCGTTGGCCGGATGGGGGACTTCCTAAGCAGGTACCAGGGGAACTAGCCTGTGGTCACGGGTGCCACGGGCCCCGTGTACCTTCGCGGAAAGGACCCTTCATGGCCGGCGTCGTCCAGTTCGAACAGCATCCCTCCGAAACCCTCCGGGCAGGGGAGGGGTTTTCGCTGGAAAGCGTGGATCCCGACTCCACTCCCGGCTACATCGGCCGCAAGCAGGACGGGCAGGTGCTGCTCGCGGAACTTGATGATGACCTGGGCGAACTGCAGGAGAAGCTTTTTGCCGAATCCCGCTTTGGCGGTAATAAACGGATCCTGCTGATCCTGCAGGCCATGGATACCGCCGGCAAGGGCGGAATCGTCAATCACGTCATGGCGGCCATGAATCCGCAGGGTGTCCAGTTCAAGGCCTTCAAGGCGCCTACGGAGGAGGAAAAATCGTACGACTTCCTGTGGCGCATCGAGAAGGAAGTGCCGGCAGCAGGAATGGTGGGTGTTTTTGACCGCTCACACTACGAGGACGTGCTCATCCACCGGGTCCACGGCTGGGCAAGCCCTGACGAACTCAAGCGGCGCTATGGAGCCATCAACGAATTCGAGGCCCGGCTGACGGGCTCGGGGACCAAAGTGGTCAAGGTCATGCTCTACATCAGCGGGGAAGAACAGAAAAAAAGGCTTCTGGCCAGGCTTGACGACCCGGCGAAGCACTGGAAGTACAGCCGCGGTGACCTCGAGGAGCGGGCCTTTTGGAATGACTACATGAAGGCCTACCAGGTAGCCATCGAAGAAACCAGCACCCCTGAGGCGCCGTGGCACGTAGTGCCTGCCAACAAGAAGTGGTACGCCCGGATCGCCGTGCAGCAATTGCTGCTGGGGGCGCTGTCCGAACTGAACCTTGAGTGGCCCAAGGCGGACTTTGATGTCGCCGTGGAACGGGAAAACGTGGCCCGGTCCTGACTCCGCTTATACCCGGCACTGATGACCTACAGCGGCTGGTCGCGGGCAGCTGCCAGCCGCTTCCTCGCGCCTTCCAGCCATTCCTCGCAGCGCGAAGCCAGCGCTTCGCCCCGTTCCCACAGCGCCAGCGATTCCTCGAGGCTGGCCCCGCCCGCCTCCAGCCTGCCCACCACCGCCACGAGCTGCTCCCGTGCTTCTTCATAGCTCAGCGCAGCGACGTCGTGTCCTGGCTCTTGTTCAGTCATTGGGTTCTCCTTGGTGCGTGCCCGGCTTGTGCGGGGCTGAGTCTGATGAAGGGGGGCCGGTGGAGGTGGCGCCGAAGCGCCCTTCTGCAACCCTGACCGAGAGCGGCGTGCCCGCCGGTGCCTCGGCCGGGCGGCGCACCACCGCATGCCCGGAGGTGCCGCGCCCTGCTGCCAGTGCGCCTGTGAGTTCGACGACGGCGTACCCCCTGTCGAGGGTCTTCTGAGGTGACAGCGCGCGTACCTGTGCTTTCAGGTGCCCGAGCTGGTCAGCTGCACGGACCACGGTGGAGCTCACCGCCGCGGAAGACCTTCGGAGCAGCCGCTCAATTTCTTCCGCGCGCATGGTCACCAGGCCCTCAGGCGCAGCCATGACCGGCCTTGAATGAAGGGATGCCAAGCGGTCCGATTCCCGGTCCACGAGGCGCTCCAGGCACCGGCGCAGCTGCTCCCGTGCCTGGCGCACGCCCGCCAATTCCTCCGACACTTCGGGCACGATCCTCTTGGCCGCGTCCGTAGGCGTGGAGGCACGAAGATCAGCGACGTCGTCGAGCAGCGGCCTGTCCGCCTCGTGGCCGATGGCACTGACCACCGGCGTGGCAGCGGCTGCCACAGCGCGAACCAGTTCCTCGCTGTTGAAGGGCAGCAGGTCTTCCAGCGCACCGCCCCCGCGGGCGATGACAATGACGTCCACCTCGGTGCGGGAATCCAACTCCCGCAGGGCCCGGACAATCTGGGACACGGCAGTGTTGCCCTGGACGGCCACTTCGCGGATTTCGAACTCGACGGCGGGCCATCGCAGGGCGGCGTTGCGGAGGATGTCCTTTTTGGCATCGGAGTCGCGTCCGGTGATGAGGCCAATGCGGTGGGGCAGCAGGGGCAAAGCCTTCTTGCGGGAGTCCGCAAAAAGCCCCTCGGCGGAGAGGGCCTGGCGGAGGCGCTCGATCCTGGCGAGGAGAT
Organism: Arthrobacter sp. sptzw32; assembly: GCF_059089735.1. Taxonomy (NCBI): domain Bacteria; kingdom Bacillati; phylum Actinomycetota; class Actinomycetes; order Micrococcales; family Micrococcaceae; genus Arthrobacter; species Arthrobacter sp. sptzw32. Next base: position 297,414 of record NZ_JBNHEZ010000001.1, read on the forward strand.
CACCCAGACCCACCGGCCTGATGTCCCGGACCAGCATGTTCAGCCGGCCCGTCTTGATCCAGAACTCTGGCTTCAGCAGGGCAACCACCCGGGAACCGCGTTCCAGCGGCAGGTTCTGGCGCTCCAGCACTTTGGTCCACACTGAGGCCGGCAGCGAAACTTCCGCGTCAACGTCCCTCAGTGTGAGGTAGGCGTTGGTGCCGCGCCGGTTCAGTTCGATGACCTGGCCTTCAACCCATGCCGAGGGCGTGCGGTCGATGTGGGCTTTCAGCTTCTGGGAGAGGAGCTGCAAGGGCCATGGGTTGTCCGGCGTGGTTTCTGCCGCCGTCGCAGGCAGGGTAGTGGGCGCGGTCAGCTGCTGGTCCGGGAGCGGAAGTGAGGCCTGTTCAGACATGCGAACTCCCTTGCGGGGTTGGAGTTGCGGGCATGGGGTCCTTCGTCTGTTGAGCGGCGGTCATTCAACCTTATCCATAAGCAGTAGCACGCGGGGCTGACAGTGGCCGGCAGGAATGCCCGCCTAGGATGGGTTGACCGCCATCGACCTGAAGGATCTGCTGTGCGCACTTTTGTTTCCGCTGCTGCCACCGTGCTGGCCGTCGTGCTCGCTGCCGTGGCAGTTCCGGCCATCTGGCTGGACCGCAGCATCGTCCAGGAGCAGGGCTTCGTGGAACTGGCCGCGCCGCTGGGAAGGAATCCTGAGTTCCAGCAAGGATTGGCAGCGGCTGCAATCGGAACAATCGACACCAGCTCGGTCCCGAATTTCCTCTCAGGCCTGGTCCGGCCGGTACTGGAGAACGCCGCGGCGTCCCTGACCAGCCTCCCCGGCTATCCAGCTGCCTGGGAAGAAACACTGCGGAAAAGCCACCGGCTCAGTTTCGCAGGCACTGTGGCTGGCAACAGCACGGAAGCGTCGGCTGCCTCCTCGTCCTTGACCCTCGACGTCGCTCCTCTGGTGGCGCTGGGTGCCGGGGAAATCTCGCGTGCAACCAGGCTTCCCCTGGATCCGCCCGAGCAGACGCTGATCAACGTAGGCCAGCCCGAGCAGAAAGCGTGGATCGAGCGCCTGAGCACTTACGCCCCCGCGGGCTACCTGCTCGCAGGGGGATCGGCGGTAGCGCTGCTCCTGGCCCTTGTTGCAGCCCGGCGCCGCTGGACAGTGCTTGTAGGTGCGGGAGCAGGTGCTTTGCTGCTGGCGGTTTTGTGGGGAGTGTGCGCGCAGGTGGGATCCGCTGCGGCGCTGGCAACCGACAGCGGGAACGAGGTGGCCAACATGTTCAGAAACGAATTCGTCGCCGCTTCGTCGGGCCACTTCCAGTCGTGGATCTGGGCGGCCGCTCTTACCGGCGGCGCATTGCTGCTGGTGGGGACTGTGGCCGGCCTCATACCGCGAAAACCGGCCCTTGCAACCCGGTAGAATTAAGCAATGACCCCCTCAGCTGTTTCTCTTTCGATGCCCACAATTCCCCGTAGGCGCCGCTCTCCTGAGGAAGTAGCTGCTGCAGCCCCCGTAACCGGGACGAAAAAGGTGCTGCTTGCCGCCCCTCGCGGGTACTGTGCCGGAGTTGACCGTGCTGTCATAGCCGTCGAAAAGGCGCTGGAGCACTACGGCCCGCCGGTGTACGTCCGCAAGCAGATCGTGCACAACGTCCACGTGGTCAGCTCCCTGGAGGAAAAGGGTGCCATCTTCGTTGATGAAACGGACGAGGTGCCGGAAGGTGCTTTGGTGATTTTTTCTGCCCACGGGGTATCGCCGGCTGTGGTCCAGTCCGCGGAGGACCGGGGCCTGCGGACTATTGACGCCACCTGTCCTCTGGTGACCAAGGTCCACAAGGAAGCAGTGCGGTTCGCCAAGGACGACTTCGACATTCTGCTGATCGGCCACGACGGCCACGAGGAAGTTGAGGGTACGGCGGGAGAAGCTCCCGAACACATCCAGATCATCAATGGCCCCCACGAAGTGGACAAGGTGACGGTGCGGGATCCGGAAAAGGTCATCTGGCTTTCCCAAACCACCCTCAGCGTTGACGAGACCATGGAAACGGTGCGTTTGTTGAAGGATCGGTTCCCCACCCTCCAGGACCCGCCCAGCGAGGACATCTGCTACGCCACCACCAACCGCCAGGTGGCCATCAAGAAGATTTCCCCGCAGGCCGACCTTGTCATCGTGGTTGGTTCGGCCAACTCCTCAAACTCCGTGAGGCTGGTGGAGGTGGCGCTCGAGTACGGGGCGAAGGCGTCGTACCGTGTGGACTTTGCCAACGAAGTGGACGAAGCCTGGTTTGAAGGCGTCGCAACAGTTGGCGTGACGTCCGGGGCCTCCGTGCCCGAGGTGCTGGTGCAGGACGTCCTGCGCCTGCTGGCCGATTACGGTTACGGCACGGTGGAGGAAGTAGTCACGGCCGAAGAGGATCTCCTTTTCTCCCTGCCCAAGGAGCTGCGGGCAACCCTGAAGCAGGCCGGCGATGTCAGCCGTGCCCTTGGCGGACGCCGCCCGCGCAGCTGACGACAACTGGAAAGTGCCTGGCAGCTGGAAGCTGCCAGGCACTTTTGTTTCTTTGCTCCTTTTCCGGGAAGGATCTATTCGGGCGGGCCCCTTCAGGCAGCCTCGTCCTCGCTTTGGAGCTCGGGGGCGGCCAAAGCGCGCGGTGTGACCTCCACAACCGGAGGAGTAACCAGGCCGGATTCCTCCAGCGTATTCAGCTTCCGGGCAGTGGGGAGGACACGCGCTTCCAGGGTGCCCACCATGGAGTTGTAGCGGTCCACGGACGTCTTCAGGGAGGACCCCAACTTGGTGACGTTTTCGCCCAGGGTTCCCATCCGGTCGTACAACTGCCTTGCGAGGTCGAACAGTTCCCGGGCGCTGTCCGTCAGGACGTCCTGGCGCCAGGTGAACGCAACGGATTTCAGTACAGCCAGCAGCGTGCTGGGGGACGCCAGAACCACGTTCCGGGACAGTGCATGGTCGAGGAGCTCGGCGTCGGCCATGAGTGCTGCGGCCAGGATCGACTCGGCCGGGATGAAGCAGATCACCAGCTCGGGGGAGTTGCCGGGGATATCCCAGTACTTCTTGTTGCTGAGTGAGTCCACATGCGCCCGCAGGGCTTTGGCGTGGGCAGCCAGGAGCGCCTGCTGGGAGCGGCCATTTGCGCCGGGGACCGGTCCGGCCTGCACTGTCCGCGATTCCATGGACGCTCCAAGCTCCTGGGCTTCGAGGTAGGCCGACAAGGGGACCTTGGCATCCACCACCAGTTGCTTTTCGCCGGGCAACTGGACCACCAGGTCAGGGCGGACCGCCGACTCTCCGCCGGAGCTGTGGACCTGCTCGACGAAGTCAACGTGCCGCAGCATTCCTGAGGCCTCCACCACGCGCCGCAACTGGACTTCCCCCCACTGGCCGCGCGCACTGTTGGACCGCAGGGCAGACTCCAGGGCGTGGGTGGACCGGATCAGCTGTTCATCCGAGAGCCGCGCCTCCTGCAGCTGCTGGGCGAGCTGGCCGTACTGTTCCAGCCGGTCACGCTCCAGGAGCGCCACCTGCTGCTGCACCGCCGTCAGTTTCTCGGCCACGGGCGCCAGCGCGCGCAGCACGCTGCCGTCCTGGGACCGTGATTCGCCCAGCTCCCGGTTCTGTGCAGCCAACAGCCGGCGTTCGGCGTCGGCCGCGGCGAACTGCGCGCTCACCTCGGAAAGCCGGGACGAGACGGCGTCGAAGTCCTCTTCCAGGGCGCGGCTGTTTTTCCGCAGCACAAAGTAGGCCGCTGCGGCGCCCGCGAGGGCCCCCAGTAACAGCATGAACAGAGCCAGTATCAGCGCGAAAGCATCCATCTGCCCACTGTCGCATGGGGCTGTGACATTTTCCCGAAGCGACATCTCGGCCGGGCCCCGGACGGCCTTAACGCTTGCTGCGGGTAGAATCAATGCTCGTGGCTCTTACTATTGGCATCGTCGGACTGCCCAACGTCGGCAAATCAACTCTCTTTAACGCACTGACCCGCAACCAGGTGCTGGCAGCGAACTACCCGTTCGCTACCATTGAGCCCAACGTTGGAGTTGTCAGCCTGCCGGATCCCCGGCTCAAGCAGCTTGGCGAGCTCTTCAACTCACAGCGCCTGCTGCCCGCCGCGGTTTCCTTCGTGGACATCGCCGGCATCGTCAAGGGCGCCAGCGAAGGCGAAGGCCTCGGAAACCAGTTCCTGGCCAACATCCGGGAGGCGGAAGCGATCGCGCAGGTGGTGCGCGTCTTCGACGATCCCGACGTGATCCATGTCGACGGCAAGGTTGATCCCCGCTCGGACATGGAGACCATCAACACCGAGCTGATCCTCGCGGACCTGCAAACCATTGAAAAAGCCATCCCGCGCATTGAAAAAGAAGTGAAGATCAAAAAGCGTGAGGCTGCGGAGCTGAACGCGATTCTCGCCGCCCAGAAGGTGCTTGAGCGCGGCGACACCATTTTTTCCTCCATCAAGAGCGACAAGCTGGAGATGAACCACCTCAAGGAGCTCAGCCTCCTGACCGCCAAGCCCTTCATCTATGTCTTCAACGCGGATGAGGGGATTCTCGGCAGCCCGGAAAAACAGGAGGAACTGCGTGCCCTGGTGGCTCCGGCCGACTGCATCTTCCTTGACGCCAAGCTTGAGGCCGACCTCGTGGAACTTGACGAGGAGGAAGCCCGGGAAATGCTGGAAATGAACGGCCAGGACGAATCCGGGCTGGACCAGCTGGCCCGGGTCGGTTTCCACACCCTGGGCCTGCAGACCTACCTCACCGCCGGTCCCAAGGAAGCACGCGCCTGGACCATCCACCGTGGCGATACGGCTCCGCAGGCCGCCGGTGTGATCCACACCGACTTCCAGCGGGGCTTCATCAAGGCTGAGGTGGTTTCCTTCGACGACCTCATGGAAGCGGGATCAATGGCCGAGGCCAAGTCCCGGGGCAAGGTCAGGATCGAAGGCAAGGAATATGTCATGGCCGACGGCGACGTGGTGGAGTTCCGCTTCAACGTCTGATTGGGCCCCTTTTCCCTCGTAGTGAAAAGGATTAGGCGCTGTCAGTCCGTAAAGAGGCCGCATGGGTGCCAAGAGCCTCGCTCATCATGGCTCCGGCTGCGGACCGGTGCGGTCCTCATCGTGGGCAACAGGTGGGAAAAGCTCGGGGCGCCCGGCGCTCGGACCATGAACTCCATGGTCGGGGCGGAAGCGTCGAAGCTGGCAGCGTAGGAGTGGAGTGTGACAGCCGTGGATATCTACCGTCCCCGGCTGCGGTTAGCGGATTGGCAGCCATGCCGCTACCGCGCTTATGCGATGACGGCCGTCCTTGCGTTCCGCGGGGACAGAGCGGTGCCATGGATCAGCTGTGGCCAGTGGGCCAAGTCGCGTCGGCGGCGCAGCAAGCGTGGGGGAGCATCAGTGACGGCATTCAGTCGAACCGGTGATGCTGCATCCTTAGCGCCGGCCGGATGTTGCCTTTAGGAGTGCAGTGGGGCATGGGGGTAGTCCAGTTCCCTTCGCTGGAACTGAAGCACGTCCTCGTTCAAGATCACGCCGTCGCGGATCTCAATCGCACGGCGGATGGTTTCGTTTCCCGTCCATGCAGTAGGGCCGGTGATCACGGTTTCCAGGAAGGGCAGCAGGGCTTCGCTGATTTCCCAGCTGGAGGACTTCCAAAGGTAGGAGGGGCTGTGGTCCACAGCGTAGTAATCGATGTGGTCACCTACCGTAAAAATAGGCTCGGCGAAATTGGTGGTTCTCGCCCAGCTGAAGCCCATACCCTCATCGCAGGAAACATCCACGATCAGGCTGCCGGGCCGGAAAGCGTCCAGGTCCCCGGTCCGCAGGTAGGTCAAAGGTGCGTTGGGATTTTGCAGGGTGCAGTTGACCACGATGTCACTTTCGGCCAGGAACGGTGCCAGCGGGACCCTTCCGCGCTCAGTGATGACCTCGCTGAGAAACGGTGCTTTGGGGTCGTGATCGAACTGGACAATCCGCACCGAATGGATGGGCGAACCCACGGCGGCCACCCCACGGTTGGTCAGGACCTGGACGTCATGGATGCCATGGGCGTTGAGTGCGGTGACGGCTCCTCGAGCTGTCGCGCCAAAACCGATGACGACGGCGCTGAGCCTCCGGCCGTAGTCTCCGGTGGACCCCGTCAGGGCAAGGGAGTGCAGCACCGAGCAGTAGCCGGCCAGTTCGTTGTTCTTGTGGAACACGTGCAGCCCGAACCCGCCGTCGCTCGCCCAGTGGTTCATCGCCTCGAAAGCGATCAGCGTGAGTTTCTTGTCGATTGCCAGCTGGGTGATAGCCCGGTCCTGGACGCAGTGCGGCCAACCCCATAGGACCTGCCCGTCACGAAGATCGGCGAGGTCTTCGGGCTGCGGTTTGGGCAGGAGTACGATGTCGGCTTCGGCCAGCAGTTGCGCTCGTGGGGCGATGCGCCCCACGAGTGGTGCCATATGGCAGTCCGAAACGCCGAAACGCTCACCATAGCCTTCCTCAAAAATCAGGTGCTGCCGGATTTCGGGAGCGATGCGCTGAAGATGCAGCGGGTGTATCGGCAGGCGCCGCTCGTCGGGTTTGCGGGTGCTGGAAAGCACTCCGAGGGTGAGGTGACCAGTCATACCCGTCACTTCTTCTTAGGGCCTGCCGACTTGGCGGCGGTGGCCTTCTCCCCGGCCGGGGAGGGTGGTGACACGGCCTTCTTGTCGGCGCGTTTTTCCTTGATGGTCTTGGCGGATTTCTTGGATGCTGTTTGGCGCGGGGATTTGTCAGCCATGATTGCTCCTGTAGCGGAACCGAAAGGTTCCTGACTTCGAACCATACAGGTACCGGCCTAAACCTCCTTCGCAGCCGTCGTGCAAATCCTTTGAGGCAACGGTCTTGGCAGACTCAGGTGTTGATCATTCGCGCGACCTGCCGCAAAAACCAGCACAGTTCGAATGAAGCGGCCGCAGCTGGCCAATCCTGACCACCCGCCGTCGTTGGCGAGTCCTATCGATCCATCAAGTCGTCCGCTACGCGGTGAAGGTCCTGGGCCCACCCGGTTGAACGGTTGGGCGCTCCTGAACCAGCTTCAAAATTCGCAAGAGCTTCCGCTATGCGCTCCAGTGCTTGGGAGATATTGGCCTTCACCGCCAAGTAGCCTTCCTCCGAGCGGGGGTCAGAAGAAGCCGAAGACAGGAGCTCCGCTCCGGACCTGATGACCAATGAGGCCTCGTACTCGTTCACACTCACACCTCGCAGCTTCCTCGCATCTGACGTGCAGCAGAGCACAACCATACATCCCAGGTACCCGCCCGGGCCGGCGCAGAATGAACCAGCGGCGGCTGGCTCCCAAGGGGATCCTGTACCGGATCTGGTGTGGGCGGACCGAAAAGCCCATCAGGGCCGCTGGCTGCATAACGGATGACAGAGTTTCGATCGACCGAACTGATCGGCGCTTGAGTTCACAAATCCAGGAATTAAGTATCCCGAGTATTCGGTGCCTCACTGCCCAGCATGCGCGTCTTACCAGTCATAAGCGAATCCGGGCGTCAGAGCAGGATGAGCATGCTAGGGAAACTAACCCTGGTAATACCGGTGCAAAGCAGTTCAACGGGTCTAGTGTGGGCTGGGTCGGCAATCGCCGCGATTACCCTCAGGGAGGGTGCATGAACTCCAAACAGTCCAGCTCCGAGCAATTTCTCAAGTACTTGAAAAGCGTTGGCGGTTCAGAAGCTGATCTCAACGCTGCCGCCTACACGGTCAGCGATGACGACACCGTAGAGAGCGTGGTTTCACGCCTGCGGATGGAACAGCAGGAGCATGGGGGCAATGCCAAGGACCCCTCGATACTCCATGCCTCGGCGCAGGTGATGATTAGCCGGCGGGATGAACGTGACCCAGTCCACCACGAGGGGGCTTCCCAGGCAGGGGAATACCAGCTGGACATCCATCACACCGCGGGAAGCACCATACGGGAAAGCATCCCGGCGAGGGACATGGAAGCCGCCAAGGTCTGGGCACAAAAACAAATCGAAGTTCAGGGCGCAGAGTTCGGAGCCATCTACTTTCCGACGGGTGGGGGCGACTCACCAGGGACGGGAGCCCTCGTAGCCAGCTTCGACCGATCGGTGGGCTGGTACCGCTAGCCGAAGTTGCGCTTCCGGGTGTCGACCCGGGCGGGCACGGGGCTCGCAGGCACTGAAGTCAGGGAAAGGCTGGTGTCCGCAATAGCGGTCGCCGAGTTTGCCCGGCGGCGGAACGGGTCAGCTGCCCCACTCCCGACCGAGCACTAAGGATTCAGGCGGTGTCTAAGGCGCGTTTGCGTGTGTAGGAGCGTGCGGCGCGGACCCGGTCTCCGCAGCGGGTTGAGCACCATTGCCGCCGGGCGTGGGTGCGGAGGAAGAAACGCCCGCACGAGTCTGCTTCGCAGGATGCGAGCTGGGATGCCCGCTCGCCGGCCAGCAGCGAGGCAGCGTCTTCGGCTATGACGGCCATGACATGCTCCACCACCTGTGTCACGGGATGGTCGGCGCCACGGGTGAACCCGGCCTCCAAGTCGAACCGTAGCAGCAGGGCGCCGGGGGAGCGGTTCAGCGCACGATTAACAGCATGCACGGCGGTCTCCGGGGGAACGTCTCCGCTGACGTGGGCGGTGAAGAGGGCACGCAGATCTGCGCGCAGCCCCACAAGCCTGCCCTGACAGTAGCCCTCCAGGACCGACTTCGGGGCGATGAGGTCGCGTTCCCTCAGCCAGGTTGACGCCGCTTCGGGGGTGTTCAGTTCGTCGTAGCGTCTGCCGCCGGGCAGTTCATTTGAGCTGTTGACCAGGGCGAGGGAGGCGTGCTCCTCGGTCCCCGGCGCGGCTCCAGACTGTGTCTCAACCATAGTTCTCATGGTATCAGTTTCGTTTAAGCGTGAGATGCCTGCTAGTCTCCAATCACGGTAAAACCTGTCTTTTTCCATGAGGAGCTGTCATGCACTTCGACCAACCAGCCGGCGCGCCCCCGTTCGCGCTGTCCGTGCTTTCCGCGGGCGGCACCGGAGTGGGGATGACTGCCGAGGCCGGCCTGGAGGCGACGAGATCGCTGGCGCGGACGGCGGACCAGAACGGGTACCACCGGTTTTGGATGTCGGAGCATCATGCGATGGGCGCAACTTCGGTGTCCTCACCGGCGCTGATGGCACCACGGCTCATCGCCGACACCACGCGCATCCGGCTCGGCGCGGGAGGAGTCATGCTGCCAAACCATGCCCCACTGTTGATCGCCGAGCAGTTCGGGATGCTGGATGCCCTGGCCCCGGGCCGGATTGACCTCGGGCTGGGACGCGCGCCAGGCACTGATGCGGCCACCGCTGCGGCATTGCACCGGGGTGCGGATGCCAACGATGGATTCCCGCAGCAGGTGCTTGAGCTGCTCGGGTTCCTAAATGACGATTTCCCAGCCGGACACCCCTATCGGCGGGTCCACGCTGTGCCCGGCCCCTGGCAGGCAATGGAGAACCGGGTGCCGCCTGCTTCCACCGCCCCGGAAGTGTGGCTGCTCGGCTCCTCCCCGTACTCGGCACTGCTTGCCGCGCAACTTGGTCGGCCGTATGCCTTCGCGCTGCAATTCGGCGATGCCGACATCGATACGGCACTCCGCCTCTACCGCGAGAACTTTCAGCCCTCCGCAGTGCTCGCCGAGCCCCACACCCTGGTCAGCGTGCCCGTTGCAATCAGTGATGACGCGGCGGAGGCGCAGCGGCAGGCGGAAACGTCGGCGATGGCGATGCTGCGCATGTTTAAAGGCGAGGGCTACCTGCTTCTGCCACCGGACGAAGTCGCGGCCTACCCGGCCACGGCCCAGGAGCGGCAGGTCATCGACGCATACACCTGCCGCACTTTTCACGGAACCACGGCTACTGTCGCGGGCCGTCTCGAGGCCCTGCATGAGCGCACCGGCGTAGACGAGGTGATGCTCGTCGTCGGCGGCCACTCGGCAAGCCTCGACGAGCGCGGCATCACCCTGCTCGCCGATCGATACGCACTGCCCGCCGTGGAGGCTCCGCTTTCAGCAGCCGCGCATTAGCACCCCCAGCCAACGTTCCACGCCTTCACATCCCCCATAAAGGAGAAACCCATGACCGCACCACGCCGCGCCCTGATCGTTATCGACGCCCAGCAGGAATACTTCGACGGACTGCTCCCGATCCAATACCCGGCCCGCGAGGAATCCATTGACCGCACCCAGTCGGCTATTGAAGCCGCCCACCGGGCCGGAGTGCCGGTTGTGCTCGTCCAGCACGAACTCCCGACTGAAGCTCCGGTGTTCGCCACCGGATCTGCCACTTGGCAGAACCACCCCGGTGTTGCGGCCCACGAGGACGCAGCGGCCAAGCGCATCAGCAAGCAGTTCTCCAGCATTTTCGCGGACACCGGCCTCGATGCCTGGTTGCGCGGACAGGGTATCGACACGATCACGCTTGCCGGCTACATGACCAACAACTGCGTGATTGCCTCCGCCGCGGCCGCGGAGCCCCTCGGCTTCGCCGTCGAGGTCCTATCCGATGCGACCGGTGCAATTGACCTCGCCAACGCCGCCGGCACAGCACCGGCACGCCAGGTCCACGAGACCCTCATGGCGCTGCTGCATTCTAACTGGGCCGCCGTCACCGACACCGAGACCTGGTCCGAAGCCCTGACCGCCGGCGCGCCAGTGACAAGAGCGACCTCGTCACCTCCGCCGCACAAGGCCGCACCGCCGGGTAGAAACAAAACCCGAGCGATCGACCCCGCAGCACCAACCCGGGGTTCGAGGTGGTGCTCCTCAATTGTTGAAGGCGTCTTTGGCGGTCTTCCAGGATGGCCTGTTTGGACCTCTGTAGCAGAACGGATGCCATCCAGGTCGGTGTTGCGGCTAAAGGGCTCAACCGGACGATGCACTCCCGGCAGTAGACCTTGCCGGATACGGGGGAACCGCCCCTATTGTTAGGGAATGAGTCCCGGCCCGCATGTGCGTTTGGTTCTGCCGCATCAGTTGTTCTCCCAGCAGCTCGAAGTGCAAAACGGCACGATGTTTGTGCTGATCGAACACGACCTGCTTTTTCGCCAGTATTCGTTCCACTCCCACAAGCTGGTCCTGCACCGCGCGTCAATGAGCCGGTTTGCGCGCCGCCTTAGCGGGAAAGGCCACGAGGTGGCTGTCCTCCACAGCGAGGCCGGCCGCAGTTCCCGCCACAAGCTTGCGGAACTCGTGCGCCACCGCCGCCCCGGACAAGTGACCTGGTTCGATGTGGTGGATGACTGGCTTGAGCAGGACCTGTTTGCCGGCCTGGCCGACGGCGGTTACCGGATGCGCGAAGAAGACGTACTGGAGACACCAAACTTCCTGACCGGCCGCGCACAGATTGATGGCTGGTTTGCCCACAATGCGTCCCGGATGCACGACTTTTACGTGTGGCAGCGCCGCAGGCTCGACGTTCTTATCGACGGCGGGGAACCGGCAGGCGGGAAATGGTCCTTCGACGCCGATAACCGCAAGAAGCTCCCCCGCCGGTACAGGCCCCGAACGGTGAGCCGTTTCGCGCACCATCCCGTCCTGCGGCAGGAGGGAACCCTCGACCTTGAAGGGCTCACCGAACAGCCCGCCGATGCCGGAGGCGAGGTGGACGACGTCGCCCGGGCGGTGGCATGGGTGGCGGCGGAATTCCCCGAGGCTCCCGGTGACCCCCACCTCTTCGCCTGGCCCACCAGCGAAGACGAGGCACGCCGGCACTTGCAGGAGTTCGTCCGTGAACGCCTTCAGGACTTCGGTCCCTATGAGGATGCCATCTCCACTGAGCATCCCTTCATCTCCCACGGCCTGCTCACACCGGCCCTGAACATCGGACTGCTGGACCCCCGGGAGGTACTGCAGGAGGTGCTTGAGGGTGCAGCGCCGGGCATTCCGCTTGCCTCCCTTGAGGGTTTCGTCCGCCAAATCATCGGTTGGCGGGAATACATGCGTGCCACGTACCGGACCCGCGGCCGGCACATGCGCACCGCAAACCGGTTGAACCACAGGAACGAACTGGGGGACGGCTGGTGGGATGCCAGCACAGGGCTTGCCCCGGTGGATATGGTGATTTCGCGTGTCCTGGCCACCGGATATGCCCACCACATCGAGCGCTTGATGGTCCTGGGCAACGCAATGACCCTGCTAAGGATCCATCCCGACGACGTCTACGAATGGTTCATGGAACTCTTCATCGACGCCTACGACTGGGTGATGGTCCCCAACGTTTATGCAATGAGCCAGTTTGCCGCCGGGGAGGTGATCACCACGAAACCCTATGTTTCCGGCAGCAACTACCTGCGGAAGATGTCGGACCTGCCGGCAGGGGAATGGAGCAACGACTGGGACGGGCTGTACTGGACTTTTGTGGATGACCACCGGGAGGTCTTCGAAGCAAATTCACGCTCGCGGATGGTGGTTTCCCTGCTCGACAGGATGGACCCGGACAAGCGGCGGGAACACCGGCGCCGCGCTGAGGCGCTGCTCGGCGTGGGGCAGGAGACAACACGGCTGGTGCGGGCGGCGCCGGGGATCCCGCCGTCGGACGCCTTATCCTGAGTACAGGGCGTGATCCTGCCAATGTCGGGAGCCCCTCCCGCAAAGGACAACAAGGAGGCGGCATGCCGGTCAGGCGTCTGATGCAAGTCATCACTACAGCGGCAGCGGCCGCCGTGGTGCTTTCGGGCTGCTCCGGCGGGGGAGGCGCCACCCCCGTGGTGGCGGGGGAAGCCAAGCGCGGCGGCAGCGCCACCGTTGCCGAGGTCAACGCGTTCTCGTCCTTCAATCCGTACAGCACCGACGGCAACACGGACATTAACTCGAAAATCGGGCACATCACCCACTCGGGGTTCTACTACCTCGACGATTCCTCCACCGTGGTGCGCAACGACAAGTTCGGCCGCTTCGAAAAGGTTTCCGACGATCCGCTCAAGGTCAGATACATCGTCAACGAGGGCGTCACCTGGTCCGACGGCGAAGCCATCGACGCCGGCGACCTCCTGCTGAGCTGGGCTGCCGGATCAGGTTATTTCGATGACGCCGATCCGGTGGCCGGAACCGGAACCAGGTATTTCTCCACGGCCGCCGACACCAGCGGGCTGGCGGGAACTGTCCTTCCCGAGATCGGTGCGGACGGGCGCTCCATCACCCTGGAGTACACGGTGCCGTATGCCGACTGGGAAGTGGCGTTCGACGTCGGCCTTCCTGCGCACGTGGTGGCCGCCAAGACCGGCCTTGTCGATGAGGAAGACCTCGTCGACCTGATTAGGAACTCACCCCGGGGAGACGCCGAAGAGCCTGCAGTCAATACGACGCTGAAGCAGGTCAGCGACTTTTGGAACTCCGGATTCGATACCAAGAGTCTTCCGGACGATCCTTCGATCTACCTCTCCAGCGGGCCGTACATCGTCCGGGACATTGTCCCCGAAGTCTCCATGAGGCTGGTCCGCAACCGGGACTACGTATGGGGCCAGGAACCGTGGCTCGATGAAATCAACATCCGCTTCACCGGCGCGTTGCCGGCGGCCGTCGATGCCCTGCGGAACGGCCAGGCCGACATCATTTCGCCGCAGCCCTCTGCCGGTACCGATGATCTGTTCGAGGGATTGGCCGGCCAGGGCAACACGGTGGAGCGGTACAACCAGTCCGGCTATGACCACCTGGACCTGAACTTTTCCGGGCCTTTTGCCCGGGACGATGTCAGGGAGGCCTTCCTTAAGACGGTGCCGCGCCAGGCAATCGTTGATGCCGTTGTGGGGGATCTTATTCCGGACGCCAAGCCGCTTGACTCCCATGTGTTCCTTCCGGGGCAGCCAAAATACGAAGATACTGCCAGGAACAACGGGTCCGCCGACTACGCCGAGGTGGACATCAACGCCGCAAAGGCGCTCCTGGATGGCGAAACGCCCACCATCCGGATCCTCTACAACCGCGATAACCCCAACCGCGCAGAAGCCTTCGCCCTGATCAGGGACTCGGCAGCACTGGCAGGCTTCACTGTGGTGGACGCCGGGCAAGAAAGCGCGGACTGGGCCAGGGCCCTGGGCGGCGACGGGTATGACGCCGCGCTGCTCGGTTGGATCGGCACGGGAGTGGGCGTCAGCCGTGTCCCGCAGATCTTCCGCACCGGGGCCGGCAGCAACTTCAACGGATTCTCCGACGTCGACGCCGACAGGGCCATGGCAGAACTCGCCGGAACAACCGACCTGGCCAAACAGGACGAACTCCTGGCTGACATTGATCGGCAGGTCTGGGAAAACGCCTACGGCCTGCCGCTGTACCAGACCGTTGGCACCACAGCTTTCAGCGCCCGGATCGCAGGCGTAAAACCAAGCTCCGGCCCCTTGGGCGTCTGGTGGAACGTATGGGACTGGCGGCTGGTCTAGGAGCCTGCAAAGCCTCCATCTCCTGGACGTGGCGCGATTCACACTTTCGATTCGCCGTTCTTCCTACCGGCGAGTAGCATGTGACTTGCACAACTTCCGTTGACCGACTAAGCGTTCAGTTTTACCCGGTCACGGTTTGGCAACGGAGTACCAGTATCTGGACTTCGTGCGGTTAGGCTACTCGTACATGTAGGACGCGTCACAGTTGATAGCTGGGTCTCGCCTGCGGGGAAGCACAAGATTCCCCAAGTTTTCTCCCACAACTCATAGGAGGCGGAATGCGTTTTGCGCGCACTTCCAAAGCACTGGGCATCGTGGCAATCGCCGCACTCGCCCTCACCGGCTGCGGCGCTGGAGGCGGCAGCAATGACGGTGCCAGCCAGTCTGCCGGCGAACCCAATAAGGTCATCACCGCTTACAGCAACGAGCCACAGAACCCCTTGCTGCCGGCCAACACCAATGAAGTCTACGGCGGCCGCGTGGTCGAACTTCTCTTTGAGGGCCTGACCAGCTACGACCCCAGCGGTGAGTCCGTCAACGCCTTGGCCGAATCCATCGAATCCCCGGATGGCCAGAACTACATCATCAAGGTCAAGAGCGGCACCAAGTTCACCAACGGCGAGGAAGTAACTGCCAAGAGCTTTGTTGACGCCTGGAACTTTGCTGCCCTGAGCACCAATGCCCAGGCCAACAGCAGCTTCTTTGAGTCGATTGAGGGCTACGACGCCGTCAGCGCAACGAAGAAGGAAGGCGAGACCGAGGTCCCCGCTCCCACATCCCAGACCCTTTCGGGCCTGGTCCTTAAGGACGACACCACCATTGAGGTCAAGCTCACCCAGCCGGAGGCCGACTGGCCCCTGCGCCTGGGCTACAGCGCCTTCATGCCGCTGCCGTCCCAGGCAATCGCCGACCCCAAGGCCTACGGCGAGAACCCGATCGGCAACGGCCCCTACAAGATGGCCAAGGAAGGCGCCTGGCAGCACGACAGCCAGATTGAACTCGTCAAGAACGAGGACTACGCCGGCCCGCGTGTTGCAAAGAACGGCGGCGTAACCTTCAAGTTCTACACCGATCCGGCTCCTGCCTACACTGACATCCAGGCCAACAACCTGGACGTCACGGACGTCCTTCCGACGAACGCCCTGAAGACCTACACCACGGACTTCCCGGAGAACCACCTGAACAAGCCGTACGCCGGCAACTCCACCCTGAACATCCCGGGCTACCTGCCTGAGTTCCAGGGCGAGGCAGGCAAGCTGCGCCGCCAGGCCATCTCCATGGCTATCAACCGCGAAGAGATCACCAAGGTGATCTTCAGCGGCACCCGCATCCCGGCCAAGGACTTTACCTCCCCGGCAGTGGACGGCTACAACGACAGCGTTGAGGGTTCCGAGGTCCTGAAGTTCGACGCCGCCAAGGCAAAGGAAGCCTGGGAAAAGGCCAACGCCATCAGCCCCTGGCCCGCGGACAAGACCCTGCAGCTCGCCTACAACACCGATGGCGGCAACAAGGAATGGATTGACGCCGTTGCCAACAACCTGAAGAACAACCTGGGCATCCAGGCAGAGGGCCAGCCGTTCGCCAAGTTCGCCGAAGTCCTTGACCTCCGTAAGGCAAAGACGCTGCCGGGCTTCACCCGCGCAGGCTGGCAGGCGGACTACCCGTCGCTGTACAACTTCCTCGGCCCGCTTCTGCGCACCGGTGCCAGCGCCAACTACGAGGGCTACTCGAACCCCGAGTTCGACAAGCTCCTCGACGAAGGACTGGGCGCCAAGTCCACGGACGACGCCAACGCGAAGTTCACCGAGGCACAGGAAATCCTGTTCAAGGACCTGCCCAACCTCCCGCTGTGGTACTCCGCACGGCAGGTCGTATGGAGCCAGAACGTCACCAACGTGGACAGTGGCTGGAACGGTGTCATCCAGTACCACAACATCACTGCGAAGTAGTTCTGAGACCGTCCAACTCAAATAGCTAGTGGGGGTCCGGCAACAGCCGGGCCCCCATAGCCTTGATACCGGCAGGAAGCTGTCCCACATGAATTTCCCAACATCTCCAAAATCTTCGGAGGGTGTGCTGTGATCCGGTTCATTCTCCGGCGGTTGCTTCAAGTCATCCCTGTTTTTTTGGGCACCACCCTGCTGGTCTATTTCATGGTGTTTGCCCTTCCCGGAGACCCCATCAGGGCACTCTTCGGGGACCGCCCGCCGAGCGAAGCCGTCATCGCGGCCCTTCGGCGACAGTACAACCTCGACCAGCCGTTCTGGGTCCAATACGGCCTGTTCCTCAAAAACCTCTTCACGTTCAACCTGGGCGTCGACTTCACCGGCCAGCCCATCGCGGCCACCCTGGGCCGCGTCTTCCCCGTCACCGTCATGCTCGCCATCGAAGCACTCGTCATCCAGGCTGTGTTCGGCATCGGCTTCGGCCTGATCGCGGGCCTGCGCAAGGGCAAGATCTTCGACTCGTCCGTGCTGCTTGCCTCGCTCGTTGTCATCGCCATTCCCATCTTCGTGCTCGGCTTTGTCCTGCAGCTCGTCTTCGGTGTCTACCTTGGCTGGGCCAAACCTACGGTCGGCACGGACGTCAGCTGGGGCACGCTGCTGCTTCCGGCCTTCGCGCTGGCGCTTGTGTCCTTCGCCTACGTGCTTCGCCTGACGCGGGCGTCAGTGATCGAAAATTCGACGGCCGACTACGTCCGCACCGCGACTGCCAAGGGGCTGTCCCGGCCGCGCGTGGTGATGGCGCACATCCTCCGCAACTCGATGATTCCCGTGGTCACCTACCTGGGCGCCAGCCTCGGCGGGCTGATGGGCGGGGCCATTGTTACCGAAGGCATCTTCAACGTTCCCGGCGTGGGGCAGAAGCTCTACCAGGCGATCCTGCGCAGCGAAGGACCCACGGTCGTTGCCATCGTGAGTGTGCTTGTGCTGGTCTTCGTTATCGCCAACCTGCTGGTTGATTTGCTGTACGCCTGGCTTGATCCGAGGATTCGCTATGAAAAGTAACCAAGACACCACCCATTACGTTGCCCCCATCGAGGAGACCCCTCTGCTGGCGACGGATGCGGTCAAGACTGACCAGGCTCCGCTGAGCCTGTGGGCTGACGCCTGGCGGAAGCTCCGCCGTCGTCCCCTGTTCATCGTCTCGGCAGTGATGATCCTGATCATCCTGATCGTGGCATTCTTCCCGGGCTTGTTCACGCAGACGGCGCCCAACGACAACTGCCAGCTGGCAAACTCCGACGGCGCACCCTCGGCCGGCCACCCGTTCGGGTTCACCTTCCAGGGCTGCGACGTCTACGCCCGCGTCATTTACGGCACGCAGGCTTCCGTCATGGTGGGTGTTTTTGCCGTCATCGGCGTGCTCATCATCGGTGTGACCCTCGGCGCGCTTGCCGGCTTCTACGGCGGTTGGGTTGACGCCGTCATCGCCCGCCTCGGGGATATCTTCTTCGCACTCCCGCTGGTGCTCGGAGCATTGGTGGTAACCCAGCTCCCGTTCTTCCGGGAGAACAAGAGTGTGTGGACAGTCATCATGATCATCGTGCTGCTTGCCTGGCCCACCATGGCGAGGCTGACCCGTGGTGCTGTGATCGAAGTCCGCAACGCCGACTTCATCACGGCCGCCCGTTCGCTTGGCGTGTCCAGGATCCAAAGCCTGATCCGGCACGTGCTGCCCAACGCCCTTGCTCCCATCATCGTGCTGGCCACGATGGAGCTTGGTGTGTTCATCGTGCTGGAGGCCACGTTGTCCTTCCTCGGCATTGGGCTTCCCGGCAGCATCATGTCCTGGGGCAATGACATTTCTGCGGCGCAGGCGTCCATCCGCACCAACCCCGCCGTGCTGCTCTACCCGGCTGCCGCCCTGTCCATCACCGTCCTGAGCTTTATCATGCTGGGCGATGCCCTGCGCGACGCTCTTGACCCGAAGAGCCGCCAGCGATGAAGGAGGCACACGTGACCACGTCCGATGTCACTATTACTGAAGCCGGAACACCCGCGGACCGTCCCCTGCTGGAAATCCGGGACCTGGCCATCACGTTCGAGACCAGCAACGGTGAAGTTAATGCTGTCCGGAACGCGCACCTGACCATCATGCCGGGTGAGACCGTTGCCATCGTGGGCGAATCGGGGTCGGGAAAGTCAACCACCGCTCTGGCTGCCATCGGCCTCCTGCCCGGCAACGGCAGGGTTTCCGGAGGGCAGATCCTGCTGGACGGCGAAGACATCTCGCACGCACCCGAAAAGCGGATGATCGAACTGCGCGGCAACACCATCGGCATGGTGCCCCAGGACCCCATGTCCAACCTCAACCCGGTATGGAAGATCGGCTACCAGGTCAAGGAAACGCTCCAGGCCAACGGCCGTCCGAGTGGCCCTGAGGACATCGCCAAGGTCCTGTCGCAGGCCGGGTTGCCGGACTCCCACCGTCGCGCCAAGCAGTACCCGCACGAGTTTTCCGGCGGAATGCGGCAGCGGGCCCTGATCGCCATCGGCCTGTCCTGCCAGCCGAGGCTGCTGATCGCCGACGAACCTACGTCGGCCCTGGACGTCACGGTGCAGCGGCAGATCCTTGACCACCTTGAGGGCATGACCTCCGAGCTGGGAACGGCTGTCCTGCTGATCACGCACGATCTTGGCCTCGCAGCTGAACGCGCGGACAAAGTAGTGGTGATGTACCGCGGGCAGGTGGTGGAGTCAGGGCCGTCCCTGGAGCTGCTGCAAAACCCGCAGCACCCTTACACCAAGCGGCTCGTCGAGTCTGCACCTTCCCTGGCCAGCCGAAGGATCCAGGTTGCCAAGGAACAGGGCGTGGAGGCAGCGGATCTTCTGGCCCCGGCCGCTGAAGCGGTCGCTGCAGACAACGTGCTTCAGATCCAGGACCTGCGGAAGGTTTACAAGCTTCGGCAGGGCCTGGGCAGGGCATCTGATTTTGCTGCCGTCGACGGTGTGAGTTTCGATGTCCTTCGGGGAACCACGACGGCGATCGTGGGGGAGTCGGGCTCCGGCAAGTCCACGGTGGCCAAGATGGTGCTTCAGCTTGAGAAGCCCACCGAGGGCAGGATCCTTTTCGACGGCGTGGACACGTCCGTTCTGAAGCCTTCGGAACTTTTCAAGTTCCGGCGCCGGGTGCAGCCCATCTTCCAGGACCCGTACGGCTCCCTGGACCCGATGTACAACATCTTCCGGACCATCGAGGAACCTTTGCGGGTCCACAAGATCGGTAACAAGGCCAGCCGGGAGAAGAAGGTCCGGGAGTTGCTGGACCAGGTGGCCTTGCCGCAGTCCACAATGCAGCGTTACCCGAACGAGCTCTCGGGCGGGCAGCGGCAGCGTGTGGCTATTGCCCGTGCGCTTGCCCTGGATCCTGAAGTGATTATCTGTGACGAAGCAGTATCTGCGCTGGACGTGCTGGTCCAGGCGCAGGTGCTGAACCTGCTGGCTGACCTTCAGTCCAACCTGGGCTTGACCTACCTCTTTATCACCCACGACCTTGCGGTGGTGCGGCAGATCGCGGACCACGTATGCGTGATGGAAAAGGGGCGCCTGGTGGAAACCGGATCCACGGATGACGTCTTCGAGGCGCCGCAGCAGGAGTACACGAAGGCACTGCTCAACGCCATCCCGGGCGCGAAGCTGATGCTTCCGCCGGAAGTGGCGTAGCAGCCTTATCTATTCACCGGCTGGAGCCGGAGCCTGCCGGCTCCGGCTCCAGTTGCTTTCGGCCTTCCCGCCTGCCGGGTTCCGCTCCAGGCCAAGTTCGCGCAGGCTGCGTTCCAGGAGCAGTCCGAGTGCCCGTCGGCCGTTGGCGTTCATGTGCACGGCGTCAGCGAGGTCCTTGGCCAGGCCGTATCGGGTGAGCCAGTCACCCACGGATATAAAGGGCAGGTTGTGCGCTGCGGCCACCGAGCCCAGCAGGGCATCCACTTCGGTGCGGCGGCCGCCCCCGTTCTTTTCACCCCTTGCCAGGGTGCCAATCATTGCTATCCGGGTACCCGGATAGCGGTTTTGCAGCTCTGCGATCAGACGCCCGGCGTTGCCCGCGATTCGCTCGTCGGACGCCCCGCTGGCAGCATCGTTTCCCCCGCCCTGGATGACAATCAGCGCGGGAGTACCCGCAGGGAGCAACCAGTCACTCTCCAGGAGGGCATCGATGTAGTTGCCTGTCCTGCCGTTGCCAGAAGCAAACCCGGTGCCGCCCCGCCCGCCGAAATACACCTTGTACCCCGCAGCTTCAAGACCCTGCCGGGGCCAGCCGTCCAGTGGTTCCGACTGGGAGTCCCCGATCAGGAAGACCATCTTGCTGGCATCGGGGACAACTGCCCCAAGCCGCCCGTTCGCCGGGTTGAGCACGGGTGCCCCGGCAGCCATGCCGCCGTGGCTCGCGATGGCCGCTTCGGGCTGCCCCGCGGCGGCAGCAGCCTGCAAGGAAGGACCGGCGGGGGAGGGGGCCGGTACTCCGCAACCGGATAGGGCGATCACGCTGCACATTGCGAAAACGGCGGCGGCTCCGGATGGGGCGAAGCGGGACCGGGCCAAGGCTTTTCGCATCTGGTGTCTTTCGGGCGTGCATCGGGTGTCAGAGCCATCATGTGGCATGGCGGCAGGAATGGCCAGTGATTTTCCTCACTGATTCCGGCCCAGGTGCGGCCGTTGGGCTGCGGCCTGGCGCGGCCCGCCCGGAAAAATTTAGGCCAATAAACGGCACTGCGGCTAGAATTGGGGAAGGCGCCCTGTGCAAAGGGCCTGATCCGTCGTGCGTTCCAGTTGGAAATGTCGCGATACAACAGCTGACTTTCACCACTGAATCGAGCCATTACGCATGTCTGAAACCACCACCAACACTGCGGTAGCCACTGCATCACGCAGTGACCTCCGCAACGTCGCGATTGTGGCCCACGTTGACCACGGCAAGACCACTTTGGTCGACGCCATGCTCAAGCAGACCAACTCCTTTGCCGAGCACAACCACCTCGAAGACCGCGTGATGGACTCCGGTGACCTTGAGCGCGAAAAGGGCATCACCATCCTGGCCAAGAACACCACGGTGGCCTACAACGGTCCGTCCTCCAACGGTGAGACCATCACCATCAACGTCATCGACACCCCCGGCCACGCCGACTTCGGCGGCGAGGTTGAGCGCGGCCTGTCCATGGTTGACGGCGTCGTCCTCCTCGTTGACGCTTCCGAAGGTCCGCTGCCGCAGACCCGCTTTGTGCTCCGCAAGGCCCTGGCCGCACACCTTCCCGTCATCCTGCTGGTCAACAAGACCGACCGCCCCGATGCCCGCATCGAGGAAGTTGTCCACGAGTCCATGGACCTTCTCCTCGGCCTGGCCTCTGACCTGGCCGACGAAGTTCCGGACCTGGACCTGGACAAGATCCTCGAAGTTCCCGTGGTCTACGCTGCCGCCAAGGTTGGCCGCGCCTCCCTGGAGCAGCCCACCGACGGCACAGCCCCCGAGAACGAGGACCTCGAGCCGCTGTTCAAGACCATCATTGAGCACATCCCGGCACCCACCTACAACCCGGAAGGTGTCCTGCAGGCGCACGTCACCAACCTGGACGCTTCCCCGTTCCTGGGCCGCCTGGCACTGCTGCGCATCTACAACGGCACCCTGCGCAAGGGCCAGACCGTTGCCTGGGCACGCGCCAACGGTGAACTGAAGAACGTCAAGATCACCGAACTGCTGGCCACCAAGGCACTGGACCGCGTCCCGGCCGAATCCGCCGGCCCCGGTGAGATTGTCGCCGTCGCCGGCATTGAGGAAATCACCATCGGTGAGACCCTGACCGATGCGGAAAACCCGCAGCCGCTGCCGCTGATCACCGTGGACGATCCCGCGATCTCCATGACCATCGGTATCAACACCTCGCCGCTGGCTGGCAAGGTCAAGGGCGCCAAGGTCACCGCCCGCCAGGTGAAGGACCGCCTGGACAAGGAACTGATCGGTAACGTCTCCATCAAGGTTCTCCCCACCGAGCGTCCCGACGCCTGGGAAGTCCAGGGCCGTGGCGAGCTGGCCCTGGCCATCCTCGTTGAGCAGATGCGCCGCGAAGGCTTCGAGCTGACCGTGGGCAAGCCGCAGGTGGTTACCAAGACCATCGACGGCAAGATCCATGAGCCCATGGAGCACATGACCATCGACGTGCCGGAAGAGTACCTCGGCGCCGTCACGCAGCTCATGGCAGCCCGCAAGGGCCGCATGACCAACATGGCCAACCACGGTACCGGCTGGTGCCGCATGGAGTTCATCGTTCCGGCCCGCGGCCTGATCGGTTTCCGGACCAAGTTCCTCACGGACACCCGTGGCGCCGGCATCGCCGCCTCCATCTCTGAAGGCTACGAGCCTTGGGCCGGCCCGATCGAGTACCGCACCAACGGTTCGATGATCGCTGACCGCGCCGGCGTTGTGACGCCGTTCGCCATGATCAACCTGCAGGAACGCGGCTCCTTCTTCGTGAAGCCCACGTCCGAGGTTTACGAAGGCATGATCGTGGGCGAGAACTCCCGCGCCGACGACATGGACGTCAACATCACCAAGGAAAAGAAGCTCACCAACATGCGTGCAGCTTCCTCGGACACTTTCGAGAACCTCACCCCGCCGCGCGACCTCACACTCGAAGAGTCACTCGAATTCGCCCGCGAGGACGAGTGCGTCGAGGTGACCCCGGAAGCCATCCGCATCCGCAAGGTCATCCTGGACACCAACGAGCGTGCCAAGGCCAACCGCGCCCGCGCGAAGGTCTAATAAGCACCACCGCCAAAAGCTGCCGGTTCAACGGAGGGGCATCCCGCCGTCGAACCGGCAGCTTTTGCCGTTAACGGGCTTTAAGCCTTGGCAACGTACAGCTCTGCAAAATGACACCCGGGTCCGGTGCTCAGCGGCCGCTCCTGCGTCACGAGGGCTGTCTCAGCCGCGTGGCCGGCGCCGCTCCGGCGCCGGGGGGACTTCCTTGGCTGCCACAACCAGGTCCAGGGGAATGACGACGTCGGCCTGCCGGGTGCGGACGGTGCAGGCACCGGCGGCGCACGAGACAAGATGGCCGAGGGCGTCCGTGAGGCCGCCCTCGATGCGGTAGCGCACCACCACCCGCGTGCCGGCCTCGGCGGTGGAGAGAAACCGGGCGGGCGAAGGTGGGGCGTGACTCACCAGTTAATACTAGGCGGCCCGGCTAGGTTCGCGGGAATGGGCCGGGAGATAATAGGCTCAGATGTCAGGGTCCGGCCAGCTGCCGGATGCAAGTGCCGGCGGGATGCCGGAACCAACGTGGAGAGGCCAGGGACGTGACGTACGTAATCGCGCAGCCGTGTGTAGATGTCAAGGACAAGGCATGTATTGAAGAGTGCCCCGTCGACTGCATCTATGAGGGTGAGCGTTCGCTGTACATCCATCCGGACGAATGCGTGGACTGCGGCGCCTGCGAGCCCGTCTGCCCGGTTGAGGCGATCTACTACGAGGACGACACCCCGGATGAGTGGGCTGACTACTACAAGGCCAATGTGGAGTTCTTCGATGACCTGGGATCGCCGGGCGGTGCCGCCAAGATCGGCAACACCGGCAAGGACCACCCCATGATTGCCGCGCTGCCCCCGCAGAACCAAGACCACTGACGCCGGCAGGAACGGTGACCGCAGCAGTGAATACGTTCGGCCTTGACCTGCCCGACTACCCGTGGGAGGCCATGGCGCCGTATCTTGCCAAGGCCTCGGAGCATCCCGGCGGAGCGGTCAACCTGTCCATCGGAACGCCGGTGGACCCTACTCCCGCCCTGATCCAGGATGCCCTGAAGGCCGCCGCTGATGCCCCTGGATACCCCACGGTTCACGGCACCCCGGCCCTTCGGGAAGCCATCGCCGGATGGTTTGAACGGCGCCGCGGCGTGGCGGGGCTTGACCCGCGCAACATCATGCCCACAGTGGGATCCAAAGAACTGGTGGCGTGGCTGCCGCTGCTTCTGGGGCTGAAGCCGGGCGACGTCGTCGTACGTCCCAAGGTTGCCTACCCGACGTACGACATCGGCGCCACCCTCGCCGGCGCCACTTCCGTGGCAGCTGACAACCTGGATGAGCTCGACGACGCCACCCGCTCGCGTGTCCGGCTGATCTGGGTCAATTCCCCCGGAAACCCCACTGGCAGTGTCAGGGGTGTTGAATCCCTGAGGGCGCTCGTGGTGCAGGCACGCGAGCTCGGTGCCGTGGTGGCGTCGGACGAATGCTATGCGGAACTTGGCTGGGGAAGCTGGGACGTGCATCGCGGCGGCCAGCCGGTTCCCAGCATCCTGGACCCAAGGGTGGCGGGAGGCTCGCACCAGGGCCTGCTCGCCGTTTACTCGCTGAGCAAGCAGTCCAACCTTGCCGGCTACCGTGCGGCCTTCGTTGCCGGTGATCCCGACCTGATGCCCAACCTCGTGAACAGCCGAAAGCACGCCGGAATGATCGTTCCATACCCGGTACAGGAAGCCATGCGGGTGGCGCTGGGGGACGACGCCCACGTGGAGGCGCAGAAGGACCTGTACCGGGGACGCCGCGGGCGGCTGGTCCCGGCGCTGCTGGACTTTGGGTTGGAAATCAAGGAGTCCGACGCCGGGCTTTACCTGTGGTCCACGGCCGGAGAGAGTACCTGGGACACCGTGGCGCGGCTGGCGGAACGCGGCATCGTGGTTGGCCCCGGAGTCTTCTACGGGGAGGCGGGCAACGGCTACGTCCGGGTAGCCCTGACCGGAACGGACGAACGGATTGACGCTGCAGTGGCCCGGCTGGCCGACGCCCCGTAACAAACCTGTGACTCGCGCCACATAGGCGGCGTTTTCGGGCTTTTTTGATCGTCGCGGATTAGTGGCACCCGCCAAGGAGCGGTAGCTTTTAACTGACTATCAATGGTGGCTTTCTACAAGAAGGCAGCCCGGGTGTTGGAACCTGTGTTCTCAGGCTTCGTGCGCGGCTCACCTGATGTTGGATCAAGCTTTCGACAGAGGCCCAGAAGCCTCATGAAGGGGACTCCATGACTGAGACCAACAATGCTGCGACCCTGCACCACGCAGGAGGCGAGCTGAAGCTGCCGCGCATCCAGGTTGTTGAAGGGAACGAAGGCTACGACGTTTCCAAACTGCTGAAGCAGACGGGCGCAGTCACCTTTGACCCCGGCTTCATGAACACAGCAGCCACAACCTCGGCTATCACCTACATTGATGGCGATGCGGGCATCCTGCGCTACCGCGGATACCCCATCGAGCAGCTGGCCCAGCACTCCAGCTTCCTTGAGGTGTCCTACCTGCTGATTTACGGCAACCTGCCCTCGCCCACGGAACTGGACGAATTTGATCAGAAGATTCGCCGGCACACGCTGCTGCACGAGGAGCTCAAGGGCTTCTTCGGCGGCTTCCCGCGCGACGCGCACCCCATGCCGGTCCTGTCCTCGGCCGTATCCGCGCTGTCCACGTTCTACCAGGACTCGCTGGACCCGTTCAACGCTGAGCAGGTGGAGGTGTCCACCATCCGCCTGATGGCCAAGCTCCCGGTGATCGCTGCGTACGCGCACAAGAAGTCCATCGGCCAGCCCATGCTGTACCCGGACAACTCCCACAACCTCGTGGAGAACTTCCTGCGGCTCAGCTTCGGGCTTCCGGCCGAGCAGTACGAGGTGGACCCGGTGGTTGCGAAGGCCCTGGACCTCCTGCTCATCCTGCACGCGGACCACGAGCAGAACTGCTCCACCTCCACGGTGCGCCTGGTGGGCTCGTCCAACGCGAACCTCTTTGCGTCCGTCTCAGCCGGCATCAACGCCTTGTTCGGGCCTGCCCACGGCGGCGCCAACGAGGCAGTGCTGAAGATGCTCCGCCAGATCCAGGCCGACGGCACCAAGCCCGAGGACTACATGGAGAAGGTCAAGAACAAGGAAGACGGCGTCCGCCTCATGGGCTTCGGGCACCGCGTCTACAAGAACTATGACCCCCGCGCCAAGATCGTCAAGGCCACGGCCCACGAGATCCTCACCAAGCTCGGCGGCAACGACGAACTGCTGGACATCGCACTGCGCCTGGAAGAGAAGGCGCTGAACGATGACTACTTCATCCAGCGCAAGCTCTACCCGAACGTCGACTTCTACACCGGCCTGATCTACAAGGCCATGGGCTTCCCGGAGAAGATGTTCACCGTGCTCTTCGCCATCGGCCGCCTGCCCGGCTGGATCGCCCAGTGGCGTGAAATGATCACCGACCCGAACACCAAGATCGGCCGCCCCCGGCAGCTCTACATCGGTGAGCCCGAGCGGGACTACCCGGCCCGCTGACGGAACGCCCTGAAGTTCGACGACGGCCGCCTACCTCGCAGAGGTGGGCGGCCGTTCGCATCACTTGGGCCTGCCGTTATCAGGCCGAGTAGCCCTGCGGGTTGTTTTTCTGCCAGCGCCAGTGGTCCTCACACATCTCGTCCACGGTCTTGGTGGTGGACCAACTGAGGTCCGCCAGGGCGGAAGTGGCATCGGCCCAGAAGGCCGGCAGGTCGCCGGCGCGGCGGCCCGTGATCTCGTAGGGGATGGGCTTGCCCACAGCCTTCTCAAAGGAGCGCAAAACCTCCAGGACCGAAGAGCCCTTGCCCGAACCAAGGTTCCAGCGGAAGACACCGGCGCGGTCGGCAACATGGTTGAGGGCGGCCACGTGGCCTTCGGCAAGATCGACAACGTGGATGTAGTCGCGCAGGCAGGTACCGTCCGGGGTGTCATAGTCGCCACCGAACACCATCAGTTTTTCGCGCCGGCCCACTGCCACCTGGGCGATGAAGGGTACCAGGTTGTTCGGGATGCCCTGCGGGTCCTCGCCAATCCGGCCGGAAGGATGGGCCCCCACAGGGTTGAAGTAGCGCAGCAGGGCGATGTGCCAGCGGCTGTCTGCCGATCCCAGGTCCGAAAGGATGTCTTCAATCTGTTCCTTCGTGCGGCCGTAAGGGTTGTTGGCTCCAATCTCCATTTTTTCCACATAGGGGATGGGGTTGTGCTCGCCGTAGACGGTGGCTGAGGAGCTGAACACAATGGAGCGGACGTTGTGCCGGTCCATAACCCGGATGAGGTTAAGGGTCCCCACCAAATTGTTGTAGTAGTACTTGAGCGGCTCACGAACGGACTCGCCCACGGCTTTCAGTCCGGCGAAGTGGATGACCGCGTCAATCGTGCTGGCCGCAAAAACCTTCTCTACGGCGGCTTCGTCCACCAAATCAACATCGTGGAACTGGGCGGTCTTGCCGGTCAGTTCCGCTACCCGCCGAAGCGACTCTTCGCTGGAATTGACCAGGTTGTCGATGACCACCACGTCATGGCCGGCTTCCTGCAGGGACAAAACAGTGTGGGAACCGATATAGCCGGTGCCCCCTGTGACCAGAATTTTCATGCCTCCAACGCTATCCCACACGGGCACGGTTCTTCCCGTTATGTCCTGGTGGTGCCCGGCAGACATGCCGCCGAGCGCGCAGGCGGCGGGTTGGGCGGTTGAAGGAGCACGGATGTGCTAAAAAGTGGAGTGCCTAAAATCGTCAACGCCGAAGAACGGCGCCAGGATGTGGTGGGGGCGGTCTGCCGCATTATCGCCGTCGACGGGCTCGAAGGGGCATCGCTGCGCGAAGTGGCGGACGAGGCCGGGCTCGCCGTGGGGTCCGTCCGCCATTATTTTGCCGGCAGCGAGGAACTCCTCACCTATGCGTTCGCCAGGGTCATCGACACCATCGTGGCCAGGTTGAACCAGGCGATGCCCGCCCTGCAGAAGTACCCGCCGGCAAGCGCGGAACACCGCAGTGCGGTTTTAACACTCCTGGGCGAACTTCTGCCGCTGGATGAACAACGGGCCGTGGAAACCTGTGCGTGGATGGCCTTCCGCAACGCCGCAAGGATCAGGCCGTTCCTGTCAGCAGAGGCGGACCGCAGCCACCGGGAAGTTGCGGCGCTGATGGGACGCGCCATCACCACGCTGCTGCCGGCAAATGAGCCGGAGGAATCGCTGGTGGTGGAGGCGGAAAGGCTCCTGGCGACAGTGGACGGGTTGTGCATGCATGCCCTGCTCCAACCTGGCTGGATGACCGCCGAAATCTGCTTCGATGTCCTGGAGCGGCACCTGGACGGGCTGGTGCCATGAGGGCCGTTAACGTCGGCAACGCGGGGGAATAGACTGATAACCGGGGGCGTGGAACCGGATCAACAGGCCCGGTAACAGCACGCCAGGGAAGGATATCGGATGCACCAAACAGGCGGTTCCGGGTGGCAAATCACCACCGACACGTCCGGGCCCATGATGATTGCCCTGTATGTCCGCGATGCAGCCGGGTTGGACGGCGCCGGCCACCCGGCCCTCTCCCACGCTGCTCCCAAAATCCGCCAGGCGGACCACAGCCACCTCACCGCGGACGTTGGCGGTTTGAGTGTGCTCAAGACTGAGTGGGAGGCATGGTGGGCGCAGCTCCTCAAGGCCCATCCGCAAACGTCACCGGAGCTGTCACCGCCGGACTTCGAGGCCTTTGGCAATTCTCCGGCCTTGCAACGCGTACTCAAGGCGCACTTTGGGTCCGCCCTCACCTGGGCGCGGGAGCGCAGGAGCGAATACGCGGAGCTGGAAGCGGAGCGCGCTGCCATGGGCGCGGACCAACTGCTGGAGGACATGGTGGATGACAGGTTGTTGGAGGTAGGGCGGGACGCCCGCGACTTTAAGCTCACCATCATCGAGCTGCCGTTGAATGAGCAGCGCGCGTGGTACCTGGAGCCGGACAAAATCATCATGAGCCACCAGCTGATGAGCCAGCCGGAACTGTTCCGGAGCTACGTCCAGCCCGTGGTGGAAATCCTGGCATAGCCCGGCCGCCAGCGGAATCAGTTTCCGGCGCTTGCCGGTGAAACAGTAATCCTTACCTGCCCGTCAGCAGCGGAGGACTCCTGCCAGCCGTTCCGGTCTTCACGGTCCCAGCTGCGTCCGGCCACCTCCACCTGTGTGACTTCATAGCCCTTGGCGTTGGCAACCGCCCAATGCGCCACCGACCATGCCTGGCTGCCGCTGGCTTCCACTACCAATGTCCCGCCCTCCACTGCAGTGCCCAGCGGACCGTAGGCCTGCGCCAGTTCCGTTGACACGGCACCGGGGTCTCCGGCAGCAGCGGGGGAACGGAGCGTGCATTGCACGGATTCGGGTGTCTGGCCCGACAGGCCGGAGGCAAAAAACCGTCCCATCTGTTCGTGCTGGGCATAGGCGGTGGGGAAAGCGGACCGCTGGACCCGCTGCGCTGCTTCGGTGATCTCCATCGACTCATAGCCCGGAATCCGTACCAGAGCATCGTAGAAGGCGTTTGTGGCGTAGTACGGGTCCATCACCTGGGCCTCTGTTCCCCAGCCTTGCGAGGGGCGCTGCTGGAACAGCCCGCGCGAATCCGGGCCCGCCTGGTCACCGTGGGCGATGTTCCGGAGCTTGGACTCCTGCATTGCCGTGGCCAGTGCTATGCTCGCCGCCCGGGGCGGAAGCCCGCGCTGAACGGCGACGGCGGTGATCAGGGAAGCGTTCAGCGCCTGGTCAGGTGCCAGCTCCGCCGTTCCGCCACCTACGACGGCGGTGCAGCGTTCCGAAACGAGGGTCTCGGAACGCTGCACAAAAAACACTGCCGCATAAGCGCCGCCTGCCACCAGTGTGAGGGCCAGCAGCAGCACCAGGAAGCGGCGCAGGCCGCGGCTTCGTGCCATAGATATCAGTTGGCGTGCAGGGCGTCGTTCAATTCCACGGTCTGGCCTGCGCGGGGGAGGACCTCCACCGCGCCGTTGGTGGAGTTGCGGCGGAACAGCAGGTTCGGGACGCCGGAGAGTTCTGCCGCCTTTACGATCTTGGTGGTGTCTTCTCCCACCTCGTCCTTGGGACCGGGTACCCGCACCCGCGTTCCTGCCGTGACATAGAGTCCGGCTTCCACCACCGAATCATCCCCGATGCTGATGCCGACGCCGGAGTTCGCACCCAGGAGGACCCGCTCGCCGATGGTGATCCTCTCTTTGCCGCCGCCGGACAGCGTGCCCATGATGGACGCTCCGCCGCCGACGTCGCTGCCGTCGCCGGTAACCACGCCGGCGGAAATCCGGCCTTCAACCATGGAGGTGCCCAGCGTCCCGGCGTTGAAGTTGACGAAGCCTTCGTGCATCACAGTGGTGCCTTCGGCCAGGTGGGCACCCAGGCGCACACGGTCGGCGTCGGCAATCCTGACGCCCGTGGGGACAACGTAGTCCACCATGCGGGGGAACTTGTCGATGCCGTACACGGTGACTGCCCCGCGGCGGCGCAGGCGGGCGCGCGTCAGTTCGAAGTCCTCCACGGGGGCGGGCCCGAAGTTGGTCCATACGACGTTCGGGAGCTTGCCGAAGATGCCGTCCAGGTTGATGGTGTTTGGCCGGACCAGGCGGTGCGAGAGCAGGTGCAGCCGGAGGTAGGCGTCGGCGGTATCGGCCGGGGCTTCATCGAGGTTGATCTGGACAAAGACCACTTTCTGTTCGGTACCGCGGTCCTCGTCAGTGCCGGCTTCGGCGATGCGGGCGAGGGCGTCGTCTGCGTTCTCCACGGCGCGCAGGTTTTCCGCGGCAACACCAAGGGCCGGGGCCGGGAACCAGACATCCAGGACAGTGGCATCACCTGTTTCCTTGCCCCTGGCAGAGGCAATCGTGGCCACGCCAAAGCCGTAGGCGGAGCGTTCTTCGGTGGAGGCGTTCTGGGTCTCGGGCACAGCGGAGGAAGCAGTCTCAGTCATGGCCCCAGTCTATCGACGGCTACGGACCTCCTCCGAACTAGACTGGCTTCGTGACTGCCGAAACCGCCCCCGGACCCTCCACTCTTCCACTCGACCTGCGCCAGGACGTTGCGCTCCTCACGGCCGCCATCATGGACATTAACAGCGTCTCCGGAAACGAGGCCGACCTGGCTGACGCCATCGAGGGGGCCCTGTTGGCCATTCCGGAACTGCACGTTGTCCGGGACGGCGACTCAATCATTGCCCGCACGGAGCTGGGAAACCCTGAACGGGTCATCCTGGCAGGCCATCTCGACACGGTTCCGCTGCCGTTGACCGAAGGGTCCAGGGGTACGGTCCCGTCCAGTTGGGACTCCGGCGTCCCAGGGGAAGGAATCCTGTATGGCCGCGGCGCAACGGACATGAAGGGCGGCGTTGCCGTTCAGCTGGCCCTGGCCGCCACCATGTTCGACGGCGGCGCGCTGCCAAAGCGGGATGTCACGTTTGTTTTCTACGACCACGAGGAAGTTGAAGCCGTCAAGAGCGGCCTGGGCCGGCTGGTCCGCAACCACGGACACCTGCTTGACGGTGACTTCGCCATCCTGCTGGAACCCACTGATGGCACGGTGGAGGGCGGGTGCAACGGTACCAGCCGGTTCGAGGCAACAACGGTGGGGGAGGCCGCCCACTCCGCCCGCGCGTGGATGGGCAGCAACGCCATCCATGCCGCAGCACCGATCCTGGCCAGGTTGGCAGCCTATGAACCGGCCACCGTCATTGTGGACGGACTGGAATACCGCGAGAGCCTGAACGCGGTGAAAATCAACGGCGGCACTGCCGGCAATGTCATTCCGGACCGTTGCGTGGTGGAAATCAACTACCGCTTTGCCCCCGACAAGACCCCGGACCAGGCCGAAGCCGCGGTGCGGAAACTCCTGGCCGGCTTTGACGTCGTCCGGACTGATGCGGCCGCCGGTGCGCGCCCCGGCCTCCAGCATCCTGCAGCCGCTTCCTTCGTTGCCGCAGTGGGAGCCGAGCCCAAGCCCAAATACGGCTGGACCGACGTTGCGCGTTTCAGCGAACTGGGAATCCCGGCGGTGAACTTCGGGCCGGGTGATCCCTTGCTGGCGCACAAGGACAACGAACACGTCCACGCCGATGCCGTCCGGAAATGCCTGCAGGCTTTGCAGGACTGGCTCGCGGCCTGAAGTTAAAACGGCGATGGCCCGGACCAAACGGTCCGGGCCATCGCTGCTTGAGAAGTGGGAGCTGTCAGGGAACGGGGGCTTCGGCCTTTTCCGGCTCCGCCTTGGCCACGCCGCCGGCCGCCTTCTTGGAACCGCGGCGTTCGATCCACACCGCGATGCGTGAGACGCAGATGTTAATGGCAATGTAGATCGCCGCGGCCACGAAGAAGATGGGGAACAGGAACTGCGTGCCCAGGAAGTCGGCCATTACCTGGACGGCGCGCAGGAGTTCGCCGTACGCCACGATGTAGCCCAGCGAGGTGTCCTTCAGGAGCACCACCATTTGGGCCACCAGCGAAGGCATCATCCGCCGGATTGCCTGGGGAAGTTCGATCAGCAGGCGGGACTTGAAGCTGGTCAGGCCGATGGCCAGGCCGGCTTCACGCTGCCCCTTCGGCAGGGACTGGATACCGGCGCGGATAATTTCGGCGAACACTGCCGAGTTGTAGAGCACCAGGCCGGTGACAACGGCGATGAACGGCGAGGTGCCAAAGCCCAAAAGGACAAACAGCATCATCAGGACCACGGGCATGCCGCGCAGGAATTCCAGCACCACCCGGACCGGAATCCGGATGAAGGCAGCATCGGAAATGCGCAGCAGGCACAGCAGCAGTCCCAGTGGGAAGGCGATGACTGCCGCCAGTGCGGCCGCGCTCAGCGTTGCACCCAGGCCGTTGCCCAGGAGCGTCCAGACATCGGCGCGGGTGAAGATCTGCCAGCGGCGGCCTTCGAAAATGCCCTGTTCGGCGAAGGTCATGATGATCCAGGCCAGCAAACCCAAAATCAGCAGGGATCCCACGAGCGAACCGATCAGGGAGATCCGGCGGGCCTTGGGGCCGGGAACGTCGTAGAGGACAGAGCTCATCGGGCAATCGCCACCTTTCGTTCCACCGTGCTGGCCAGTATGCCCAGCGGAACGGTGAGGAGCAGATAGAAGAACGCAACACCCAGCAGGACGGGGATCACGGCGTCACCGTTGGCGTTGGCCAGCTGCCGGCCGTAGCCGAACAGTTCCAGGACGAAGAAGGCGCCTGCCACAGAGGAGTTCTTCACCAGGGCGATCAGGATGTTGATCAGCGGCGGGACAACCGTCCGCAGGGCCTGCGGCAGGATGATGAGGTTCAGGACCTGCCCGAAGTTCATGCCGATACTGCGCGCGGCTTCGGCCTGGCCTACCGGAACACTGTTGACACCTGAGCGGACAGCTTCGGCGATGAACGCTGCGGTGTAGGTACTGAGCGCAATGATCGCTGCAATCTCGAACTGCTCGAACTTCACGCCGAGCCGGGGAAGGACGATTGCAGCGAAGAAGAAGGCGATGGTCAGCGGTGTGTTGCGGAGGACTTCCACGTAGACGGTGCTGAAGCCGCGGAGCGCAGCCACCGGGGAAACCCTGGCTGCTGCGAGCAGGGTTCCGAGCACCAGTGCGATGACCCCGGAAACTGCGGAAAGGAAGAGTGTGCGGAGAAAACCGTTCCAGTACAGGGGGAGGTTTTCAAGGATGACGTCCATTGGATCCTTTGGCTGTGGGCGTGGACGGGAGTGGAAACAGTGGTTGCCGGAGCTGCTAGGCAGCCCCGGCAACCACTGAGTTACCTAGTAGCGGTCAAGCTCGGGCAGCTCAGGAGCGGTCTTAATGACTGAACCTGCCGTGGCTTCCCAGGCTTCCTTGTAAGACCCGTCCTCCTGGAACGATTCCAGCTGGTCGTTGATCCAGTTGCGGAACTCGGTGTCGTCCTTCTTCAGGCCGATGCCATAGGGCTCCTTGGTGAAGGTTTCGTCGGAAGCGAGCTTGAAGGCGTCCGGTTCCTTGTCCACGAAGCCGGCGAGGATCACGTTGTCGGTGGTGACGGCTTCAACCTGCTTGTTGCGCAGCGGCTCGAGGCAGGCCGAGTATGTGGCAGCCGGGACCAGCTCTGCACCGTACTTGTCCACGATGGTTGCGGCCGGCGTCGAACCCGTCACCGAGCAGACCTTCTTGCCCTTGACGTCCTCGGGGGTCTTGATGGTGTCGTTGTCCTTGTTCACCATCAGGGCCTGGCCGGCTTCGTAGTACGGGCCGGCGAAGCTGACAACCTGCTTGCGCTTGTCGTTGATGGTGTACGTGGCGATGACCAGGTCGACCTTGCCCTGCTCGATGAACGGCTCGCGGTTGGCCGAAACAGTTTCCGACCATTCGATCTTGTCAGCGGCGATGCCCAGCTTGGCGGCGATCAGCTTGCCGATTTCGACGTCGAAGCCCACAGGCTTGCCATCAAGGCCCACCTGGCCAAAGAGCGGCTGGTCGTACTTGGTGCCGATCTTGATGGTACCGGCCGAAGCGAGCTTCTCCATGGTGGTGCCGGCTGCGAAGCTGGGCTTTTCCGCCACTGTGGGGTCGCTGGTGGTGCCGGCGCCGCCTCCGCCGCAGGCGCTCAGGGACAGGGCGAGGGCAGCGGTAGCCGCCACGAAGAATGACTTCCGCCGGGTCATAAATGCCTTCATGACATTCCTTTCATTGATGGCCGTGGGTCACGGCCTGAGTGCGAACTGAGAGTGTTTGTTCGTTTGGTCTTCAGTGGGTGAGCAGCTTGGAGAGGAAATCCTTGGCGCGCTCGCTCTTGGGATTGGTGAAAAACTCCTCGGGGGTGGCGTCCTCGACGATCTGGCCGTCCGCCATAAAGACCACGCGGTCCGCGGCTTTGCGCGCGAACCCCATTTCGTGGGTCACCACGATCATGGTCATGCCTTCCTTTGCCAGCTGGATCATGACGTCCAGGACCTCGTTGATCATCTCGGGATCCAGCGCCGACGTGGGCTCATCAAACAGCATGACCTTGGGCTTCATGGCCAGGGCCCGGGCGATGGCAACGCGCTGCTGCTGGCCGCCGGAAAGCTGGGCGGGAAGCTTCGGCGCCTGGTGGCCGACGCCCACGCGTTCAAGCAGCGCCATGGCGTCCTTGTCCGCGGTTGCCTTCGCAACGCCTTTGACCTTGACGGGGCCGAGGGTGACGTTTTCGAGGATGGTCTTGTGCGCGAAGAGATTAAAGGACTGGAAGACCATTCCGACGTCGGCACGGAGCTGCGCGAGTTCCTTGCCTTCTTCCGGAAGGACCTTTCCGTCGATGCTGATAGTGCCGCCTTCAATGGTTTCCAGACGGTTGATGGCGCGGCACAAGGTGGACTTACCGGAGCCGGACGGCCCGATGACCACAACAACCTCGCCCTTGCGGACCTGCAGATTGATGTCCTTCAAAACGTGCAGCTGGCCGTAATGCTTATTTACGGCGTTCAGGGAGACGAGGGCATCGCCGGGCACATGAGTAGTCATAGGAAGAATCTAGCGAAGAACACAAGCTTATGACGCGAATCACCCCAGGTTCCTGCGGATCGTGATTCAAGAGATACCTGCAACGGGAGGTTAGCCTAGGGGAATGAGCATCAATGCAGATCCGGCCAAGAACTCCCAGCCGCGCCGTAAAGGCCCCCTTGAACTGCGCCGCAAACAGGCCGCCGTGGAGATGTCCGACCAGCATCTGCTTGATACCAAGGGCCCGGGGCAATTCGTCCATACCGATCCGTGGCGTGTCCTGCGGATACAGAGCGAATTCGTCGAGGGTTTCGGAGCGCTGGCGGACATCGGCAAGGCGGTCAGCGTTTTCGGTTCCGCCCGGACCAAACCTGGAAGCCCGTACTACGAGATGGGTGTCGAGGTGGGACGCAAGTTGGCTGAGGCCGGAGTCGCCGTCATCACCGGAGGCGGTCCAGGGTCCATGGAGGCGGCCAACCGCGGCACCGTGGAGGGCAACGGGGTGTCCGTGGGACTCGGCATCGAGTTGCCGTTTGAGCAGGGCCTGAACCAATGGGTGGACCTGGGCATCAACTTCCGGTACTTCTTTGCCCGCAAAACGATGTTCGTCAAGTACGCCCAGGGATTCATCGTCCTGCCGGGCGGCCTTGGAACGCTCGACGAACTCTTCGAGGCCATGGTCCTGGTGCAGACGCGGAAGGTGACGTCCTTCCCGATCGTGCTGCTAGGCGTCGAGTTCTGGGGCCCGATGATCGACTGGATCAGGGGAACCCTGGTGGCTGAGGGCATGGTCTCCGAGAAGGACCTGGACCTGATCCAGGTGGTGGATGACCCCGCGGAAGCGGTGGACCGTGTGCTCCAAGCGGGCATCACCCCCTCGCTGAACGGCGAACAGCGCCCGGAGTAGCGAAGGCGGCAGGGTCTGGCACGATGGGGTAGTGACTTTTTTCCTGGTCTTCCTCGCCGTGGCCCTGATCGGCGCCGTCCTGTGGGCCGGCACAGGGAGCCGTTCCGGGACGCCCGGCGGCCGCCCCCTGCCTGCCCTGCTTGACGGCGGTTTCGAGCAGCCCCCCGCCAACCTCCCGCCGGTCCTCTTGCCGGCCAATGCTGCGCCCCAGGACGTTGACCGTGTGCGGTTCTCGCTGGGCCTGCGGGGCTACCGGATGGACCAGGTGGACCAGGTACTGGATGAGCTGAGGGACCAGCTTGCGGCAAGCCGGCACGAAGTGGAAAGCCTGAAGGCCCGGCTGCAGGCATTGGAAGAAGCGGGACCCTCCGCCGGCACCGGAGCGCACGCAAAGCCTGTCACCGCCGAAGCCGCTGGGCAGGCCGGCGCAGGATCCGGGGCCGGAGAAGATCGCGCGTGAGCACCGCTACCCGTCGGGGAACAGGAATTCCAACGTCCGTCCAGGCGCTCGCCGTCCGATCCGGTGAAACGCTCCGGAGCTTGCCCTGGTGGCTCCAGGTTTCGGCCATCTATGTCATGGCGCGGTTCATCAGCGCCGGAATCTTCATGGCTGCAGCACTGCACCAGGGACCCAACCCCTGGTTCCCCGCCAAGCCCGATTACTGGAATTTCATAAACATCTGGGACGCAGGCTGGTACGCCCGAATAATTACCAGCGGCTACCCGGTGACACTTCCTACCGACGGGACCGGCAGGGTCCAGGAAAATGCCTGGGCGTTCTACCCCTTGTACCCCTCCCTCGCCGGCGGGCTCAGCAGGCTTACCGGTCTGGCACCTGCCGCTTCGCTGACCATCATCGCGATGGTGTCCGGCCTGGCGGCTGCCCTGGTGGTCTACGCCCTTTTCCGGCAGAAGGCAGCACACGGTCCATCGTTGTGGGCAGTGGCCTTCTTTGCCGTATTCCCTGTGTCCGCCATCCTTCAGGTTCCCTACGCTGAGCCGTTGTCCATGTTGCTGCTGGCATCTGCATTGCTGCTCGTGGTCCGGCGACGGTACCTGTGGGCCATCCCCATAGTGGTGCTGCTGTGCCTTTCCCGTCCGGTGGGTGTACCGTTCGCTGCGATGCTCGGGTTCCTCCTCCTGTACCGCATCGGGCAGCGCTTCGGACGCATCGAAAAAACCGGTGCAAAGCCGCAGCCGCATTCGCTCCGGGATCTGGCGACCCTCACCGCGCTCACTGCCGTGGCAGGAGTGTTCGCCCTGGCATGGCCCGCAGCAGCATGGGCGGCCACCGGAGATATCCGGGCCTACACGAAAACCGAAACAGCGTGGCGCGGGCACGACCTGGTCCCGTTCAAGCCATGGTTCGACACCGGCGTCGACCTCTTCGGCCCGGTGCTCGGATTGCTTGCGCCCTTTGTCTTCGTGGCCCTCTTCGCCGCGGTGCTGTACGTGCCCCCGGTGGTCCAACTTGGGGTCGAACTCCGCCTGTGGTGCGCCTGCTACATGGGCTACCTGGTGACGTTCCTGCACCCGCAAACAAGTACTTTTCGCATGCTGCTGCCGCTATTCCCGCTGGCACTGGGCGCCGCCCTCGTGTCCCGGTCCAGGGCCTACCGGGGAACCGTCGTGGTGATGTTCCTGCTGCTGCAGATAGTGTGGATCGTGTGGCTGTGGGCATGGGCGCCACTGCCCGGCGGGGGTGATTATCCGCCATAGCAATTCCTGCTTCGTTGCAGGTCAGGGCGGAAATTAGACCGGTCCGTAAATATCCATCAATTAGCTACGGACGGGTAATTCCGCGATAATGGTAAGTAAGCAAGGACAAAAAGCATTCAGAGTACGTGCAGCCGTGGCGGTGTCCAATCGCTCCGCCATGGCAGCTTGATCTACATGCGGACACAGCCCACCCGGGCTGATCAGTCCTGGGACTAATGGAGGGGAATTCCTCATGGCGGCTATGAAACCACGCACCGGCGACGGCCCAATGGAAGTCACCAAGGAGGGCCGCAGCCTGATCATGCGCGTCCCGCTCGAAGGCGGCGGGCGCCTGGTGGTCGAACTGAACCCTGCCGAAGCGGCCAACCTCAAGGAATGCCTGGTCGGCGTCACGGAATAATTGTGCAGGACAGGATCTGCAAGCCTTCGGCTTGCGGGTCCTGTCCTATTTTTTGACTGCTACCAGCAGGCCGTCGCCGGTGGGAAGCATGGCCGACGCCAGCCTGTCGTCGTCGCGAATGCTCTTGCCCACCTGGCGCAGGACCACAGTGTTGGCCTCGCGGCCGGCCGGGTTGGCCACCTTATCCTTGTCCAGCGCGTCGTTGATGATCAGCAGTCCGGCAGGCTTGAGGAGGCGGATGGCCTGCTCCACGTAACCGGGAAGTCCCGGCTTGTCAGCGTCGATGAACACCAGGTCGTAGGCCCTGTCTGTCAGGCGCGGAAGGACGTCGCCGGCGCGGCCCGAAATGGTGCGGGTCCGGTTGGCCGGGCTGCCGGCTTCCGAGAAGGCCTCCCGCGCGGCTTTGAGATGTTCAACGTCAACGTCGATGGTGGTGAGGACGGCTTGCGGACCAAGGCCGCGGAGCAGGCAGACGCCGGACACGCCGGCGCCCGTTCCAATCTCGACGGCGGTATGCGCCTTGGACGAGGCCGCCAGCACGGTCAGGACGGCACCGACGCCCGGACCGACGGGCGTGACGCCCAGTTCGAAAGACCGCTCCCGCGCCCGCAGCATGACCTCATCCTCAGCGGGCAGATCTTCTGCGTAGGACCAGCTGGTGGACTTGTCGGCGCTCATGGATGTTCGCTTTCTGGGCGGCAGGGGGAGTGGTCCTCTACAGCCTACTGGGTCGTGGGACAACAGCCGGGAAGCGGGGCTGTTGCGCCCACGGCTGAAGTTGTCCTGCAGTCAGGAAATTCCCAGACAGATTTGAAATGATTATTATCCGCTCATCCACAGGGTGGTCGGCGCCGAATCAACTATGTCAACAGTATCCGGGCGTTAGCATTCCACGAGGGGAGTGGACGATGTCATCACCAGTTGTGGCACCTGTCCCTGCAGCAAACAATCCCGAGGGCGAGTGGGTCCGCCCCACTTGGGAAGAAGTGGTCACCAACCACTCTGCCAAGGTCTACCGGCTGGCTTACCGCCTGACCGGTAACAAGTACGACGCCGAGGACCTCACCCAGGAAGTGTTTGTCCGCGTCTTCCGTTCGCTGGAGAATTTCAAGCCCGGAACGCTGGATGGCTGGCTGCACCGCATCACCACCAACCTCTTCCTGGACCAGGCTCGGCGGAAAACACGTATCCGGTTCGATGCCCTTGCAGAGGACGCCGAATCCAGGATTCCCGGGCGGGAACCGGGGCCGGAGCAGAGCTTCGAGCTCAACAACCTGGACCTCGATGTCCAGGCCGCGCTTGAGGAACTTCCGCCGGACTTCCGGGCCGCTGTTGTTCTGTGCGACCTTGAAGGTTTGTCCTACGACGAGGTTGCCGAAGCCCTCGGGGTGAAGCTCGGCACCGTGCGCTCCCGCATCCACCGTGGGCGCACCATGCTCCGCGAGAAGCTGGCCCACCGCGACCCGCGTCCGCACCAGTCCAGGCCGAAACTGTCGCTGCCGCGCATTGCCGGCATCCTCTGAACGGCGCATGAGGCCCCAGTTTCCGCTCGGCCGCAGGCATCAGCGCACCGCCAGCCATATCCGGTCCTGCGACGAATGCGCTTCTGCCGTGCGCCGGGAGCGCCAGTACCTGGAACGGCTCCGGGATGCGCCCATACCGCCGGCAAGCGATGACCTTACTGCCCGGCTTCTGGTTAGGACCCGGGAGCTGGCTGCCGAGCCGCCGCCTGCCGCCGCGCAGCATCAGCCGCGATGGGCCGCGGCCAGGATGCTAGCCTTCGCAGCGGGAGGCACTGTTGCTGCTGCCGGTGTTCTTGCCGCCGGTGCTTTCGCCGCGGGCGGTGATCCCTCCCCGGCAGGTGCCGAAGCAGCCGCCACCTTGTCCCAGGTCTCTGCACAGACCCCGGCGGACGGCAGGGCGCTGAGCGCCGAACGGCTGTCCGGCCTGCGCTCGGAAGGCTGGGTATGCCCGGAGCTTGAGGCGATGGGATTCCATCTGGAGTCGGCGAAAGCGGTGGTGCTTGAGGGCGGTCCCGCCGTCGAGCTGAAGCTTTCCGACGGGACGCACTACGCCACCGTTACCGAACGGCACGGCCCCGAGGATAAAGCAGCAGCTGATCAAGGTGCAGGGCAGGAAGATCTTCCCTTGCGGGTCCTAAATTCTTCGCCCTGGTCGGCCACCTACCGGACCCAGGGCCGCACCTTCACTTATGTCTCCAACCTTCCCGCGGAACAGGCCGACGATGCCCTTCCCATACTGCAGCGCCTCAGCGAACAGGCCGGAAGGGGTATTACGGCGCACGTGCTGGACGGTCCGCAGACGGGGGAGCCTGAAGCGGTGGGCGCACGCCTGCAGCGCGGCATGAACAGGATCGCGGCTGCATTTACGCAGTAAAACGGACCGTTCCCGCAGCCTGCGGACGCGAATCGTCACTGGCAGCCCGGAGAGGGTAATCTTCCTAAAGTGTTTGGAATCAACGGCCCGGAGTTCTTTCTTCTGCTGATCATTGGCGTCCTCGTGATCGGTCCCCAGCGGCTGCCCGAATACACGCAGAAACTGGCCAACCTGGTCAAGGAACTCCGCCGCATGGCCTCCGGCGCGCGCGAACAGATCAAGGAAGAAGTGGGGATCGACATCGACGATGTCGACTGGAAGAAGTACGACCCCCGCCAGTACGATCCCCGGCGCATTATCAAG
Source organism: Arthrobacter sp. sptzw32 (assembly GCF_059089735.1). NCBI lineage: Bacteria > Bacillati > Actinomycetota > Actinomycetes > Micrococcales > Micrococcaceae > Arthrobacter > Arthrobacter sp. sptzw32. The sequence goes on from NZ_JBNHEZ010000001.1 coordinate 338,812, forward strand.
GAAGCCCTGCTGGACGATGACACCAAGCCTGTCAGCGCCGGGGCGCCTGCTGCTGTTGCGGCTGTCGCCGGCGCCGCCGCCGTAGCGGAGGCTGACACCGCCGCCCGGAAGCGGCCCGGGCTTGTGCTCCAAACGCTGCCCGCCGGCGAGGCGGCCCCTTTCGACACGGAAGCCACCTAGCAAGGCAGAACCATGCCGGGGGAAGGCCTTAGCGGGGCTGTAGCCCCAGCTTCATCCCGGCCAGGCCCCGCGGCTTGGACGCCAGCCTGCCGGCGATGCCCGAAAGCGCTTCCGCCGCCGGTGTTCCTGCCTGGCCCAGGACGATCGGTACCCCAGTGTCGCCGCCCTCCCTCAGCTGGATGTCCAGCGGGATCTGCCCCAGCAGCGGTACGTCGGAGCCCACGGTGGCTGTCAGCCGTTTGGCGAGGACCGCCCCACCGCCGCTGCCAAACAGTTCCATCCTGCCGCCGTCGGGCATTTCCAGGTAGGACATGTTCTCGATAACGCCAGCCACTGACTGCCCTGTCTGGGTGGCGATGGCGCCGGCCCTTTCAGCGACGTCGGCCGCGGCGGCCTGGGGCGTGGTGACTACCAGGATTTCGGCTTTCGGCAGCAGTTGGGCCACCGAGATGGCGATGTCGCCCGTGCCGGGTGGCAGATCCAGGAACAGCGCGTCCAGGTCGCCGAAGTAAACATCGGTCAGGAACTGTTCAAGGGCGCGGTGCAGCATGGGCCCGCGCCAGGCCACGGGCTGGTTGCCGCTGACGAACATCCCAATGGAAATCACCTTCACGCCGTAGGCCACCGGCGGAAGGATCATGTCGTCCACCCGGGTGGGCGCCTGGCTGATGCCCATCAGCGCCGGAACAGAGAAGCCGTAAACGTCGGCGTCCACAATTCCTACCCGAAGCCCTTGAGCCGCCAGGGCACAGGCAAGGTTAACGGTCACCGAAGACTTTCCCACCCCACCCTTGCCGCTGGCCACCGCGTAGACCTTGGTGAGCGAGTTGGGTTCGTTGAAAGGGATGCCGCGCCGGCCGCCGGGACCCCGCAGCAGCTCCTTGAGGGCATCACGCTGGTCCTGGGTCATCACCTTGAGCTCCACGTCGACGGCGGATACCCCCGGTACTGCCAGCAGGGCCTTAGTGGCATCGGCGGTGATGGTGTCCCGCAGCGGGCAGCCGGAGATGGTGAGCAGGACAACCAGGTTGACCCTTCCGTCCACGGAGACGTCGACGGACTCCACCATGCCCAGCTCGATGATGGGGCGGCGGAGTTCGGGATCGATGACCGTGGCCAGGGCGGCGTGGACCGCCCCGTCCATGGAAGTGCTGTTGATGTGGTACTCCTTAGCGGTCCTGGGTGGAGTGCCCGGGCCTGACCCGGGGAATCTGCTGGGTGCGGGGGTTCCGCTGCCGGTCACGCTGTTCCTTAAGCTTTTCGCGTACCTTGTCGCGTGGGGATTCGTGTTGGCCCTGCCCGGAAGGATCGTGGGTCCGGAGCTCCTCCTGGGCTTCCAGCATGTCTTCGAGGAGCGAGCGCAGCTCCGCGCGGACGTAGTCACGGGTTGCCACTTCGCGCAGCGCGATCCGGAGTGAAGCCAGTTCACGGGTGAGGTATTCGGTGTCTGACAGGTTGCGTTCGGCGCGCTGGCGGTCCTGCTGCAGCGAGACGCGGTCGCGGTCGTCCTGGCGGTTCTGCGCCAGCAGCAGCAGGGGAGCGGCGTAGGACGCCTGCAGGGACAGCATCAGGGTCAGCAGGGTGAACCCGAGGTCGCGGGAATCGAACTGCCAGGCCAGGGGCGCGTATGTATTCCAGGCCAGCCAAATGACCACAAAGACCGTCATGTAAACCAGGAACGTTGGCGTACCCATGAAACGGGCAAAGCCTTCGGTGGCATGGCCGAAGGCGTCCGGATCCGGGGAGAACTTGGGCAGGATCCGCTGGCGCCCACTGAGCGGGGTGTCCAGGCTGCCCTTCGCCGCAGCCTTGGCAGGCAGACGCTGGTTGGGGTTCTTCGGAGCAGTGCTGTCAGCCAATGCGGCCACCGAGCCTTCTTATCGGGGCTTCGCCATCATGGGCGCGCCAGTCATCCGGCAACAGATGATCCAGAACGTCATCGACAGTCACCGCCCCCACAAGCCGGCCGGCGTCGTTAACCACCGGAAGGGAGTTCAGGTTATAGGTAGCCAGGGTCCTTGCAACCTCACTGATGTGGGCCTGGTCGGACAGCGGCTCCAGGTTCTTGTCCACCAGGTTCCCCAGCGGCTCGAACGGCGGGTACCGGAGCAGCTGCTGGATGTGGACGACGCCGAGGAAGCGCCCGGTAGGGGTCTCCAGCGGAGGCCTGGCAATAAAGATGGATGAGGCAAGCGCGGGGGAAAGTTCCTCACGCCGCACATGGGCGAGTGCCTCGGCCACCGTGGCCTCAGGCGGCAGGATGACGGGTACGGGGGTCATCAGGCCGCCGGCGGTGTCCTCGTCGTATTCCAGCAGGCGCCGGACGTCCTCCGCGCCCTCGGGCTCCATCAGCTGGAGCAGTTCCTCCGCCTGCGCGGAGGGAAGCTCGCCAAGGAGGTCGGCGGCGTCGTCGGGGTCCATCTCCTCCAGCACGTCTGCAGCACGCTGGACGTCCAGGGCGGACAGGATCTCCACCTGGTCATCCTCAGGCAGTTCCTGGAGGACGTCCGCCAGGCGTTCGTCCTGCAGCTCACTGGCCACCTCGAAGCGGCGTTTGTCGCTCATCTCCTGGAGAGCCTCGGCGAAGTCCGCGGGCTTGAGGTCTTCGTGGTTCGCCACGAACTGGGTGGCAGCCTGCGGTTCGGTCCTTGGGCCCTGCAGGGCGTCCGCCCAGTCAATGATGAGGGTTTCGTTACGGCGGAGCCGGCTCAGCGGCGAGAGGGAATGGCCCCGCCTGACAAAGAGCTTGCTGACGAACCAGTCGCGGGAGCGGTGCTGGTCCATGGCAATGTCTTCGATGGTGGCATCACCGCTGCCGTCCCGGAGCGTGACGCGGCGGTCGAACATTTCCGCGACCACCAGTGTTTCGGCGCCGCGCTGCTCGAAGCGGCGCAGGTTTACCAGGCCGGTGCAAATGATCTGGGTCTGGTCTATGGAGGTGATCCGCGTCATGGGCACAAAGACCCGCTTCTTTCCGGGTACTTCCACCACGATGCCCACCACGTGCGGGGCGCCCTGGGCGCCGCGGGAAAGCACAACAACATCACGCAGCCGGCCCAGCCGGTCGCCCAGCGGGTCAAAGACGTCCAGGCCCAGCAGGCGCGCCACAAAGACGCGGGTAGGAGTTGTGCTCACTCCTACAGGCTACCGAGTCTGCTCTCTTTTAGCTGAATTTACAGGCGGCACACATAGTCATGGGCAAGAATGGGACTATGGCAAACATTTTTGGTGCTCCCAAAGCTGGCGGGCCCAACGGCGTGGACGAAGCCCGCGCAGTTCCCACAGGCGAAACCGTGGGCTCCTACACTTCCTATCTTGACGCGCAGAAGGCCGTGGACTACCTCGCGGACCAGCAGTTTCCGGTCCACATGGTATCCATCGTGGGCAACGAACTGAAGATGGTGGAACGGGTCACGGGGCGCCTGAGCTACCCGCGCGTGGCTCTGTCCGGAGCGCTGAGCGGCATGTGGTTCGGCCTGTTCGTGGGCGTTATGCTCTCCTTCTTCGCGCCGTCACCGGGATACTTCTCCATCCTGACGTCCGTGTTGATGGGCGCTGCGTTCTTTATGCTCTTCGGCATCGTCACCTACGCCATGCAGCGCGGAAAGCGCGACTTCACCTCCACCAGCCAGGTGGTGGCCACCAGCTATGACGTCGTCGTCTCGCCCGAGGCGGCCCACGAGGCACGCCGGCTGCTGCAGCAGCTGCCCATGACCCGCTCGGACGCGGCCGCGGGCAACGGGCCCTACACGCAGCGGGACTACCAGAACCAGCCCTACCAGCAGCCGGGCCAGGGTCCTGCCCGTCCCTCGGGCTGGAACGACCCCTACGGCCAGTCTTCGGGCAACCAGCCGTCGGGGTCTTCAGTGCAGGGGAGTTCCGCGTACGGAACGCCAACCGGGCAGCAGCCCGACGCCGGCGATCAGCAGCAGCCTGCGCCGTCACCTGCGCGGGCGGTGCGGTACCCCGACCTGCCGGACGGCCGGCCCCAGTACGGCGTCCGTCTTCCGCAGGGTCCCGCGGGCGAGGCGTCCGACGCCGGGCAGTCCCCGGCGCCGCACGTACCGGCGCGGCATTCGGCAGAACAGGCCGACGCCGGGCAGCCGGCGGACCATCGTCCGGCAGACGACCAGCGCCCGGATGATCTCCGGCAGTAATTCCCAGGCAGCAAGCCGAAAACAGAAGCGGGGCCACCGGAACTTCTTCCGGTGGCCCCGCTTTTTGGTGTGCCTAGCTGGCGCCGTCGGCCTCGCGGTAGATGCCCGCCATCCAGTCCTCCACGTCGTCCGCCTTGCGCGGCAGGGCGGCGCTGAGGTTCACCGGGCCCCCGGCGGTCATCAGGATGTCATCCTCGATCCGCACGCCGATGCCCCGGTATTCAGCGGGAATGGCGAGGTCCTCTTCCTTGAAGTACAGGCCGGGTTCGATGGTGAACACCATGCCTTCGGTAAGGATGCCGTCCAGGTACAGCTCGCGCTTGGCCTGGGCGCAGTCGTGCACATCGAGGCCAAGGTGGTGGCTGGTTCCGTGCGGCATCCAGCGGCGGTGCTGCTGGCCCTCAGGGCTAATCGCTTCTTCGACGGTAACGGGCAGGAGGCCCCACTCCGCGAGGCGCTCGGCCAAGACCGTCGTGGCGGCGGTGTGGATTTCACGGAACCGGGTTCCCAACTGAGCGGCAGCAAAGCCGGCATCCGCGGCGTCGAGCACCGCTTCGTAGACTTTGCGCTGGACCTCCGAAAACACCCCGGTCGCCGGCAGGGTCCGCGTGATGTCGGCGGTGTACAGCGAGTCGACTTCCACGCCGGCGTCCAGCAGCAGCAGCTCCCCGGCGTTGATTTTTCCGGTGTTGCGGGTCCAGTGCAGGACGGTGGCGTTGTTGCCCGAGGCAGCAATGGTGTCGTAGCCGAGTTCGTTACCCACCTCCCGGGCGCGGGCGAAGAAGGCGCCCTCCACGACGCGTTCGCCGCGGTCGTGCGTCAGTGCCCGGGGCAATGCCTTGACTACTTCCTCGAATCCCTCCACGGTGGCGGCGACTGCGAGCTTCATCTGCTCAATCTCCCACTCATCCTTGAGCAGGCGCAGCTCAGAGAGCGCTTCGCTGAGCTTTTCGTCCAGGGCGTCGAGGACGGCGAGGTCCAGGTTGTCGGGGTCCTTGGCCGTGTTGTACCGGGCGGTGTCCACAAGGGCGTCGATGTTTTCGTCCACCTTGCGGACCAGGCGGATGGAGATGCCGCCAATTTCAGGGGCGCCCACATTCTTGGTGATGGCCGTTTCGAGCTGGTCGATGTGTGCCGTGGCAAGGCCGAGGCGGGCTTCAAACTCAGCGAGCGTGGGACGTGCGCCGATCCAGAACTCGCCTGAGCGTGAGTCGGCGTAGAACTGTTCGGTGTCACGCCCGGCGAGCGGCCGGAAGTAAAGCGCGGCGCGGTGGTTGCCGCCGTCGTCGCCCTTACCTTCTTCAACGGGTTCCAGGATCAGGACAGCGTCCGGCTCGTGGTCAAGGCCAAGCCCGGTGAGGTGCGCGAAGCCCGAGTGCGGACGGAAGCGGTAGTCGCAGTCATTCGAGCGCACCTTCAGCGGTCCGGCCGGGATGACCAGGCGTTCGCCCTTGAACTGGTCGGAGATGGCTTTGCGCCGGGTCGCGGCGTGGCCGGCGACGGCGTCACGGACCGGAAGTTCCTGGCTTGACGGAGCCCAGTTGCTGGCCATGAAGGCCTTGAAGGCATCGGAACTGGGCCGCTGGGAGCGGTTGTTGACGCGCTCTTCCAGAGGCTGGGCAGCAGAATTTTGGGTGTTATCGGCATCGTTCACGGCACCATCGTCTCACCAGCATGAAGGCTTGGGCGAATACCGGAATGAACGGGGGAGCCGGGGTCTACTAGGCTGGGATGGTGAGGATTGACCTGCATGCCCACTCCAATGTTTCCGACGGCACGGAAAAGCCCGCCGACGTGATGGCCTCGGCAGCCCGCGCCGGGTTGGACGTGGTGGCCCTGACCGACCACGATTCCACCGCCGGCTGGGTGGAGGCGTCCGCTGCGGCAGCGGAGCACGGCGTGGCCCTGGTGCCCGGGATGGAAGTTTCGTGCCGAACCGAGCAGGGCATCAGCGTCCACCTGTTGAGTTACCTGCATGATCCTGCACATCTGGGGCTGCTGGAGGAAATCACCAAGGCCAAGGATGCCCGGCAGACCCGCGCCGAGCGGATGGTCACGCTGCTCGCTGAGGATTACCCGCTTACCTGGGACGACGTCATCCACCATGTGGCGCCGGGCGCCACCCTGGGCCGCCCGCACATCGCGGACGCGCTCGTGGCTGCAGGTGTGGTGGAGGACCGCTCCGAGGCCTTCGCCTCCATCCTCACCTCCCGGTCCCGCTACTTCATCCAGCACTACGCGCCGGACCCGGCCACCGCCGTCGAACTGGTCCGGGCAGCAGGCGGCGTACCCGTGTTCGCCCATCCGGTGGCCTCCTCGCGCGGCCGCATCGTGGGGGAGCAGGTGTATCAGGAGATGATTGACGCCGGGCTCGCCGGCCTGGAGATCGACCACCGGGACAACTCCGAGGACGGCCGCGGGTTCCTCCGCAGGCTCGCCGCCCGGCATGACCTGCTGATCACCGGATCGTCCGACTACCACGGGACCGGCAAACCCAACCTGCTCGGCGAAAACCTGACGGCGCCCGAGGTCCTGGCCCGCATCGAGGACATGGGGACCGGGACCGCCGTCGTCCGCCCCTGACCGCTCCCGCCCACCCAACTGACTGGCATTAGATGTCGTTTTGAGCGGTCAAAACGACATCTAATGCGAGCTAGTTGGGTGGGAACGAGCTGAACTCGGCGTGCGCACCCAGGCGCTTGGCCATGATGTCGATCGCGGGCTGGTTCTGGTCCACGCACACAAACTTCCGGCCGAGCTTTGCGGCTACGGCTCCCAGCGTGCCGGAGCCCGCAAAGAAGTCCAGGCACCAGTCACCGGGCCGGCTTGAGGCCGCCACCACGCGGCGGACCAGGCCTTCCGGCTTCTGGGTGGGGTAGCCGGTTTTTTCCTTGCCGGTGGGCGAGACGATGGTGTGCCACCAGACGTCCGTGGGCAGCTTTCCCAGTTCCCGCTTGGCGGGGGTGACAAGCCCGGGAGCCATGTAGGGTTCCCGGTCCACCTCGGCACTGTCGAAGTGGTACTTGGCCGGGTTTTTCACGTACACAAGGATGTTGTCGTGCTTTGTGGGCCAGCGGTTCTTGGCACGGGCGCCGTAGTCGTAGGCCCAGATGATCTCGTTAAGAAAGCATTCCCGGCCGAAGATGGCGTCCAGCATCACCTTGGCGTAGTGCACTTCGCGGTAGTCGAGGTGCAGGTACAGGGTGCCGTCCTCAGCCAGCAGGCGCCAGGCCTCGACGAGCCGCGGTTCCAGGAACGACCAATAATCGCTGAACGCGTCGTCGTAGCGGTGCAACGCCCCTTTGACGGTGTCGTAGGAGCGCCCCTTGAAACCCACCCGGTCGCCGGTGCCGTCTGCGTTAGCCACCATGGTGGTCTGCTGGCGCTGCTGCGGGCGGCCGGTGTTGAACGGCGGATCCACGTATATCAGTGTGAAGGCGCCGTCCGGCAGCGAGGGGAGGAACTCCGCGTTGTCCGCGTGTACCACCAGGCTGCTGCCGTCCGGCGCCCAGACAGTGTCAGTCATGAAGGGGATTAGGCCTCGGTGCTGCCATGCTGTGCCGCGGTGTCGCTGCCGGCCACTACCTCGCCGTTGCGCCGGCGGGTACGCGTGCGGGAACGGCGGGCGCGCGAGGGCTGCTCGCCCTCGGTTGCAGCCGGGGCAGCGGCGGGTGCGTCGCCGGCGGCAGCGGGGGCTGCAGCTGCATCGGAGGTACGACGGCGGCGCTCGCCCGTGCGGGCTGCGGAGTCACCGCCGGTGCGTCCGCCGTCGCGGGTTCCGCCCCTGCTGTCACGGCCGCGGCTGGTGCGGTCCCGCCCGTCGCGCTCACGGGACGGGCCGCCGTCACGGGTGCCGCGGCTGTTGTTCTTCTTGCCGGTTTCCCCCAGGTCCTCAAGGACCTCTGCATCCACCCCGGCAAGGGTGCGCTTGTCACGGGGCAGGCGGCCCTTGGTGCCCTCGGGGATGTCCAGGTCTTCGTAGAGGTGCGGGGAGGAGGAGTAGGTTTCGACGGGCTCGGGCACGCTGAGGCCCAGGGCCTTGTTGATGAGGCCCCAGCGCGGCATGTCGTCCCAGTCGACGAAGGTCACGGCGGTGCCCTTGTTGCCCGCGCGGCCGGTGCGGCCGACGCGGTGCAGGTAGATTTTTTCGTCTTCCACGCACTGGTAGTTGATCACGTGGGTGACGTCGTCCACGTCGATGCCGCGGGCGGCGACGTCGGTGGCCACCAGGACGTCCACCTTGTTGTTGCGGAAGGCACGCAGTGCCTGTTCGCGGGCGCCCTGGCCCAGGTCGCCGTGGATGGCAGCGGCGGCAAAGCCGCGGTCCACGAGTTCCTCCGCCACCTTGGCCGCGGTCCGTTTAGTCTTCGTGAAGATAATGGTGCGGCCGCGGCCGCGGGCCTGCAGGATGCGGGCCACCACTTCGGTCTTGTCCATGCTGTGGGCACGGTAGATCAGCTGCCGGATATCGCGCTTGGTCAGGCCCTCGTCGTCCGGATCTGCGGCGCGGATGTGGGTGGGCTGGGTCATGTAGCGGCGGGCCATGGCGATGACCGGGCCGGGCATGGTGGCGGAGAAGAGCAGGGTCTGGCGGACAGCGGGGGTCCCGGCAATGAGCGTTTCGACGTCGGGCAGGAAGCCGAGGTCGAGCATCTCGTCAGCTTCGTCCAGGATGACGATCTTGACGTTCTTCAGGCTCAGGTGCTTCTGCTTGTAGAGGTCGATGAGGCGGCCGGGTGTGCCCACCACGATCTCCACGCCCTTCGTCAAGGCCTCCACCTGGGGCTCGTAGGCACGGCCGCCATAGATGGTGGCGATGCGGGCGTTGCGTTTCCGGGACGCTGTTTGCAGGTCGTTGGCCACCTGCACGGCGAGTTCACGGGTAGGCACGATCACCAGGGCCTGGGGCGCGCCGGGAACGGCCAGCTTCTCATAGCCGGGGTCGTCCTGGCCCACCACGCGCTGAAGGGCGGGGATGCCGAAACCCAGGGTCTTGCCGGTACCGGTCTTGGCCTGGCCGATGATGTCGTGGCCGGACAGGGCAACCGGCAGGGTCATGGCCTGGATGGGGAACGGGTGGGTGATTCCCGCGTCGGCCAGGGATTCAACGATGTCAGCGCGGACGTTATAGTCCGCGAAGGACTTTTCCTCGATCTCGTGGGGCAACTCGTCCGAGATGATGGTTTCTTCGGGCTCGATAACTTCGGTGCCGGTCTCGTCGGTCAGAAGCTGGTGGGTATGCAATTCACTCACTGGGGAGTTTCCTTATTCATTTGGGCAATGGCGCTGCCTGCTCAACGGGCCGGCCGCAAGGCTGTTCCGGAGCACGCTCGGGCGCACACGCAATTCCAGTGGAAGCCGATCGCGGGCTATCTAATTGCTGGCACTGGTGACCAACGGGTGTATCTCAAGATCGCGTAGGGGCGGGCTTGTTGGTTTCAAGGAAATCAACGACCGGGCATCCATTTCTACTTCTTCAGTCTAGCCGCAACAGCCCGATTCCCGGCTTTGGCCGCCAGGGGCCGTAGTTGCGGGCCGTGCCGCCGCTACTCGACGAGCTCGAAATGGACTTCCCGCGTGGCGATATCGGAGGAGACCAGGCGGACCCGGACCTTGGTGCCGGACTCCAGTTCGCCGGCGCAGCGGGCAGTCACCGCCGGATCTGCGATCTGGACGATCCCCGAACCGCCGTTGCCATGGCCGTTCTTCCCGTTGCCGTTGCCGTTCCTGCCGTTCTCTTTTTGCGGTTTGGACCCGGAGATGACAATGGCATCAAATTCCTGCCCCACGTGGTTGACCAGCAGGGCCGCCTCCACGGTATCCAGGGCCGTGCGCTCCATCCGGGATGCCAGCTGGTCGGAGCCGGCCATGATCTCGGGCAGGGACGGAAGGGCCTCCCTCGCCCATCCCGGCACTTCGCCGCCGCTGCTCAAAGCCTCGCAAATCACCAGCACAAAGCGGTCCACCAGCCGGCGCAGCGGGGCGGTGGTGTGCGCATAGGCGGCGCCGATGGCCGATTGCACCGCGTCCTCCGGGACGGACCCGTCAAAGGCCGTGTAGGCGGCGCCCCGGAACAGCATGCCGGCGGAGTGCATGATGGCCAGCTGGCGGGGTTCCGTCGGGTCCAGGCTCCGCAGGTATTCGCCGTAGCTGACTTCGCCGTCCCAGGGCTTGCCCAGGGCCTCGGTCTGCAGCCGGAAGTGATTCAGGGAGCGCTCGTCCGGGGAAGGCATGGTGCGCAGGATGCCCACCTTCCCCGCCAGCATGAGCTGGGCCGCAGCCATTCCGGTCATGAGGGATATCTGTGCGTTCCAGTCCTCCACCGGAAGCTGGGGAGCGGCGGCAATCCGGTAGCCGCCGTCGGGAAGCTGGACGATCTCCTGTTCCGGCATGTTCAGGCTGGCACCGCCGCGGGCCCGCTCCAGCTCCACGCGCTTGAGCCCCACCTCCCTAAGGAGCAGCAGCACCGGGGCCGCGGTGCCGGCGTCGAGCTCGGCCTGCACGCCCTTGTAGCTGAGCTTCGCGCGGCTGCGCATCCGGGCCCGCTTTACCGCTACGGACTGCACCCCGGCGGCGCTGTCCAGGCGGAAGTCCCAGACGAACGCGGAGCAGTCCTGGCCGGGGAGGAGGCTTCCGGCCTGTTCGCTGATGACCTCCGGATGCAAGGGGATCCGCCCATCGGGGGCATAGAACGTCTGGCCGCGCCGGCGCGTTTCCGCGTCCAGGGGCCCGCCGGGGGCCACGAAGGCGGGCACATCCGCAATGGCATACAGCACGTGGTAGCCGTCGCCGTCCGGCTCGATGAACAGGGCCTGGTCCAGGTCCGTCGACGACGCCGGATCGATGGTGATGAATTCGATGCCGGTGAGGTCATGGCTGGGGAGCTGCAGGGACTCGACGGCCGCCTTTGCGTCAGCCACCGCGTCCTCCGGGTAGGCGCCCGGCAACTCCAGCTCGGTCCGCAGGGCGCTCAGGGCCGCCTCGAGCGCGTTGTTGTGCTCGTGGACGTTGGGAGCCAGCCGATGGTGTGACACGAAAATCAGCCTAGCCCGAATCCCGGCCATAATGCAGGTGCCGGGCCCGGATCACCCCACGTTGCTGATCCCGCCGCGGACGCCGTCGCTCGGGCGCCCGAAGTCAGGGCTTCCGGGCGTCCAGCGCCGCGAGTAGCGCAGCGGCGGCCGCTGCCGGATCGGAAGCTTCCGTAATGGCGCGGACCACCACGATCCTGCGCGCGCCTGCAGCCACCACCTGCTCCACGTTGCCATGGTCAATGCCCCCAATCGCGAACCAGGGGAGGCCGTCGTCGGACTGCCCTTCCAGGCCGGCCGTCCGCGCAGCTTCTGCGGCGTACTTCACCAGGTCGAGCCCTACCGCGGCCCGTCCCGGTTTGGTGGGGGTAGCCCAAACCGGGCCTACACAGAAGTAATCCAAGCCTGCCGGAGCCGAGGCTGCAGCCAGGGCGGCGTCCACCTGCGCCGGGCTGTGGCTGGAGAGGCCAATGGCGGCATTGCCGTTGAGCAGGGTCCGCGCAGCCTCGAGGGGCAGATCCTTTTGGCCGATATGGAACACCGGGGCACCGGACAATACGGCGATATCCGCCCTGTCATTGACGGCCCAAAGCCGGCCGTGCCGCTCTGCCGCTTCCTTGAGGACGGCCAGCAGTTCGAGCTCCTCGGCTGCCTCGATGTTCTTGTCCCTGAGCTGGATGATGTCCACGCCACCGGAAAAAGCGGCATCAACGAAATCCCCGAAATCCCCGCGGTCCGTGCGCGCATCGGTGCAGAGATAAAGGCGGGCAGCGTGAAGGCCGTTGCTGATCTTCGCGCTGCCAAGGACGTCAGTGCCGGCGGCAGGGGCGTGGGACACATTCATGGACCAAAGCCTAGTTCCTCTACACTGGCCTCGTACTGCGGGAGCCCGCGGCAGCTGTCACAAAGCGCCGGGCTGAGAGGGCGTCAGAGCCGACCGCTTGACCTGATCCGGTTAATGCCGGCGTAGGGAAGGAGACACATGGGCGCACCTTCAGGCAGCTCTCTCAACGCCCAGTCCGGGCGGGCGGACAACATCGTCCACGCCGACGTCGCCGTCATCGGCGGCGGAGTCATCGGCCACAGCATCGCGTGGGAGGCGCAGCGCTCCGGCCGCGCAGTGGTGGTCATCGACGACGCGCCGGGGTCGGGGGCGAGCTGGGCTGCCGCAGGAATGCTGGCTCCGGTGAGCGAGCTGCACTACCAGGAGGAGGACCTCCTGGAATTCATGCTGGAGGCCTCCGTACGCTGGCCGGCTTTCGCCGCCGGCCTCGCTGCAGCTTCAGGGACAGATCCGGGATACATTACGACGCCGACCCTCGCCGTGGGAGCCGACGCCGGGGACCGCCGCGCCCTGATGGACCTGCGCACAGTCCAGCAGGCGAACGGCCTCTCCGTTGAACCGCTCACCGTCCGGGCAGCGCGGCAGCGGGAGCCGCTGCTCAGTCCCGGGATTTCCTGTGCACTGGACACCCCGGCGGACCACCAGGTGGATCCGCGGCTGCTGGTGGCCTGCCTGCAGGCCGCCCTGGCCGGCGGGCGTGCGGGTAACGGAGGCGGGAGCAGGGGCCGCGCCGCAGGGCACGGCACCGCAGCAGCCGGCGCCGTCGACGGTTATGCAGTCCCTGCCCGCGCGGCCGGGCTGCTGTGGCAGAACGGAAGGGTCGCCGGGGTACGCCTGGCAGGCGGGGGTGCCGTGTTGGCCGCCGAAACGGTGGTGGCGAACGGGCTGCACGCGGCAGCGCTGGAAGCACTGCCCGGCAATCTGCATCTGCCGCTGCGGCCCGTCTACGGGGACATCCTGCGCCTTGCCGTTCCCAAGCATGTGCAACCCCTGGTCACGTCCACCGTCCGCGGGCTGGTGCACGGCGTCCCGGTCTACATCGTCCCGCGCCGGGACGGCACAGTGGTGGTCGGGGCAACCCAGCGCGAGGATGCCCCCTCGGCCGCTGATGCCGTTTCCGCCGGCGGCGTATACCAGCTGCTCCGGGACGCGCTGGTGCTGGTCCCCGCCGTCGCCGAACTTGAACTGCTGGAAGCCACCGCCCGGGCCCGCCCCGGAACGCCGGACAACGCACCGCTGCTCGGGCGGGTACCCGCGGCGTCCGGGCCGGCCGGCCGGGACGCCCGTTATGTCGCCGGGCTCATCATTGCCACCGGCTTCTTCCGCCACGGAGTCCTGCTGGCTCCGGCGGCTGCCGCCGTCTGCCGGGACCTTTTGGACGGCGGGCCGGACCCGCGGTGGGCGGCCTTCAACCCTGGCCGTTTCTCCCGCTCCGGCTACCCGTCCACCAACCGCTTACGCCAAAAGGAAACAGCATGAACATCACCTTGAACGGAACCCGGCACCTTGTACCCGAGGGCGCCTCCATAAGCGCGCTCGTCAGCGAGGTCACCGGACGCCCCCTCGCTGCCACCGGCCAGGCCACCGACGGCCGGAAGCTTGGCGTGGCTGTCGCGCACAACTCGGAGGTAGTGCCGCGCAGCCAGTGGTCCGCCATCGCGCTCGCGGACGGCGACGAAGTCGAGCTCGTCACGGCCGTACAGGGAGGCTGACACCATGACCGAAACCATCACCACCTCAAGCTCAACCGGCCAGGACGATCCGCTGGTGATCGACGGTGTCGCGCTGACCTCCCGGCTCATCATGGGCACCGGCGGTGCCCCCAGCCTTGACGGCCTGGGAGCGGCCCTCCTGGCCTCCGGAACCGCCCTGACCACCGTGGCCATGCGGCGGTACTCCACCGCGGAAACGGGTTCACTATTCCAGCTGCTCATGGACCACGGCATCCGCGTACTGCCCAACACCGCCGGCTGCTTTACTGCCCGGGACGCCGTGCTGACCGCCGAACTGGCCCGTGAGGCGCTGGAAACAGATTGGGTGAAACTGGAAGTCATTGCCGACGAACAGACCCTGCTGCCGGACGCCGTCGAACTGGTGGACGCCACGGAGCAGCTCGTCAACAGGGGATTCAAGGTTTTTGCGTACACCAACGACGACCCTGTCCTTGCCCTGCGGCTCGAGAACCTCGGGGCCACTGCCGTGATGCCGCTGGGGGCACCGATCGGCACGGGACTGGGCATCCTAAACCCGCACAATATCGAGCTGATCGTCTCCCGCGCCTCAGTGCCGGTGGTTCTGGACGCCGGCATCGGCACTGCCTCGGACGCAGCCCTGGCCATGGAACTGGGCTGCGACGCCGTCCTGCTGGCCACGGCCGTGACCCGGGCACAGAATCCTGCCCTGATGGGGGAAGCCTTCAAACACGCAGTGATCGCCGGTAGGCTGGCACAAGCGGCCGGCAGGATACCGCGCCGCGAACATGCACTGGCGTCCTCGGCCATGGAGGGCCGGGCCGAGTTCCTGTAGGCCTCCCCCCTGGTGCTGCGGGCGCCGGCCACCAGGCAAGGAGCAGCTATGGCCGGCAAGGACGTTCTTTCTCCCGAGCGGCTCGAGGACGCCCTGGCGGTCCTGCCGGACTGGCAGTACAGCGGGGGTGCGCTGGTGACCTCATACACACTGCCGACGGCGGCTGCCGCGCTTGAGCTGATTGCCGCCGTCGGGCGCCTCTCCGAGGAGCAAAACCACCACCCTGACCTGGAGTGGCGGTACAACCTGGTGTACCTCCGGTATACCTCCCACGATGCCGGGGGAGAGGTCACGGCCCGCGACGTGCGCGCGGCCGAGGCAGTACGTGAAGCTGCAGCCGCGCTGCAGGCGGTTGCCGAGCCTAAGAAGCATCCCGCCGGCTCTTAACCGCCTGTGCCACTGCCTCGGGCAGTGGCCACAGTATTGCGGTCCGGTTAGAGCTTTAGGGCGGCAGTAAGCCGTTCCAGGTCATGCCTGGCCCTTGTGCGTCCCAGATAGAGGACAACGGCCACCGCCGCCGCAGTACCCAAAATAATGGGGAGGACCCACGGCAGCCACGTCATTCCCGGCCGGTACCCGAAGCCCGCAGCCATCAAAATGATCCAGGTAACAGCCCCGACACCCACACTGACGGCGGCGGGAAGGACTGCCCCGTATTTTGTGTGCCGTTTGTCATTGGCCCAGACGATGAAACCTGCAGCTGCTGTTACCAGCACCACGATGGTCAGCGAAAGCATGGCTCTCCTTGGAATGCCGGCCCCGGGCCGGGGCGCGGGACTAGAACTGGCCGAAACCTACGCGGCGGACTTCTTCGGCTCCGATCTCTACGTAGGCGAGGGCCTTGCCGGGAACAATGATCAGGCGTCCCTTGTCATCCTTGAGCCGCAGTTCGCTGCCGCTGGTGATGGCTTCCTCCACAACTTTGGCTACGGAGTCTGCGTCCTGGACAGATTCCAGCACAATCTCGCGGCCAACATTCTGCACGCCGATCTTAATTTCCACAGGGGCCTCCCAGCCGTTCACGTTTCTCGGGTTATGTCTTATTTGTAGTCTAGGACTCTTTGGGGAAGCGAGAGATTCCGCGCCAAGCTAAACGGTAGATGAGGTCGCTGGCCACATCCAGGTCCAGGTTCCCGTCTGTTTCGAGCCAGTACCGGGCACTGACCTGCGCCATCCCGGCAAGCCCGCGTCCCAGCAGCTCTGCCTCCAGGTGGGGAAGCTTTGTGTCCTCCGCGATGACGTGGGCAATGGCATCGGCAAACGTCCGGTTGAAGGTTTCCAGCCGTGAGCTGACGTCCGGATCGTTAATGAGGTCTGATTCGAAAACCAGCCGGTGGGCCTGGTCATCGTTGGCGATGAACTGGAAGTAGGCACGCATCACGGCCTGAACACGTTCGTCGTTGTCCGTGGTGGAGTTCAGCGCTCCCAGCATCAGTTCCGTGAGGGACGCCAGGTGGCTCTCGAGCAGGGCAAGGTACAGTTCCCGCTTCGAGGGAAAGTGCTGGTACAGGACAGGTTTGCTGACATGGGCGGTTTCGGCGATTTCGTCCATGGCGGCGCCGTGATAACCGTTGGCAACAAAGACTTCCTGTGCTGCGGTAAGAAGTTGTGCTCGCCGTTCGTCCCTTGGAAGCCGGGCGGACCGTTGCCCCGCGGGGCGCGAAGCGGTTTGGGGTTCGGCTGCGGACGGGCGGTCAGCCCGTGCTTCATGGACCACAGTTGTCCTTCTTTCCCTTGCAGTTACCCCCACTCTACTTCGGGGTAATATGACCCGGCGGTATCCTGGGGCATACATTGAAGTATGGCTTCGTCATTCACGGCAAATGTTTCGGCTGTCTCACTGAATCCCCTGGTTGAACCGGCGGATGCGCTCACTCCTGGCGAGGTGGAGCGCTACTCGCGGCACCTCATCATTCCCGAGATCGGCGCGCTGGGGCAGCGGCGGCTGAAAAACGCAAAAGTACTGGTGATCGGCGCCGGCGGGCTCGGATCACCCGCGCTGCTCTACCTGGCGGCCGCCGGGGTGGGAACAATCGGAATCATCGACGACGACGCCGTTGACCTCAGCAACCTGCAGCGCCAGGTCATCCACGGCGTGGCGGACGTGGGCCGGCCGAAGATTGAATCGGCGCGGGACGCCATCGCCGCCCTCAATCCGCTGGTGGACGTCCGGCTGCATAACGTCAGGCTCGATGCCTCCAACGCCCTGGAGCTGTTCGCCGGCTACGACCTCATTCTGGACGGTGCCGACAACTTTGCCACCCGCTACCTGGTGAATGACGCCGCCGCCATCCTTGGCAAGCCATACGTGTGGGGCTCCATTTTCCGGTTTGACGGGCAGGTGAGTGTCTTTTGGGAAAAGCACGGGCCCACCTACCGTGACCTCTATCCTGAAGCGCCGCCGGCGGGCTCCGTTCCGTCCTGCGGCGAGGGCGGCGTGTTCGGGATGCTCTGCGCAGCCGTGGGGTCGCTGATGGTGACTGAGGCAGTGAAGCTGATTACCGGCGTCGGACGTTCATTGCTGGGCAGGGTAGCCCTATTCGACGCCCTGGGCGGCAGCTGGCGGGAGATCCGCGTGTCCAAGGACCCGGCAGCAGAGCCCATCACTGAGCTGACCGACTACGAGGCGTTCTGCGGCATCACCCCGGCAGCGCAGGCGGACACGGAACACACGGTCACCGCAACGCAGCTGGCCACCATGCTGGCGTCCAGGAACGCGGGCCTAAAGGACTTCGAGCTGGTGGATGTGCGGGAGCCCGGCGAGTACGACATTGTGCGCATCGACGGCGCCGTGCTCATCCCGCAGGGACGGATCCTTGCCGGTGAGGCGTGGCAGGAGCTTCCGCAGGACCGGGACATTGTGTTCCTGTGCAAGGCCGGTACCCGCTCTGCGAACGTGCTGGCGGCGGCCCAAAAGGCGGGTTATCAGCGGGTCAGCCATCTCGACGGCGGGATCCTGGCCTGGGTGCGCGAGGTGGAGCCCAACAAGCCGGTCTACTGACCCGCGCCCCCTGCCACGCTCTCTCACTTACTGCACCTTTTTGCGGAACCCTCTCTCACTTCCGTGTGAATAGTGAGAGAGGGTTGCCGGAAAGTCTGCAGGATCTGAGAGAGGGTTGCCTGGGCTGTGGGTGGTCAGGCGCTTTCGAGGCCGCTGTGGTCCACCGGGCACTCGGCCTGTGGAACTGCACGTGCTGCCGGCTGCTCCACGGTGATCCCGTAGAGGGCTTCCAGCGCTGCCACGTACTCGTCCTGCTGTCCGTTGGCGGCAAGTTCCCGGGCGCGCACCGTGGGGACGTGAAGAAGCTGTTTGACCATGCGCCGAAGTGCGAACTCCACTTCCTCGGCCGCGGCGGTGCAGCCGTGCCGGGCGCGGACTTTTTCCATCTCGGCGTCCAGGACGTCCATGGTGTGCCGCCGCAGCGCGACAATCGCGGAATCCACGGAACGGGCCTCCCGTTCCTGTTCAAAGGCCTTGGCGGCGCCGCTGACAATGCCGCTGGCCTGGGTGAGTGATTCAGCCTGTTCCTGCGGTGCGGCGAGGCGTACGGACTCCAGCGTCAGCAGCTCAACGCCGTCCAGTTCGCCCACGCCGGGGTCGAAGTCGTGTGTCAGGGCGAGGTCGATGGCAATCAACGGCTGCGGCGAATCCGCACGTACCAGGGCAAGTTCGTCAGCTTCCACCCGGGTGTCGGAACCGCTGCAGCCGATCATCACGTCGGCTGCGGCAACGGCGGAATGGAGCGATTCGGCGTCGAGCGCAGTGCCGCCGCGAGTAGCGACAAACCCTTCAGCGCGGCCCGAAGAGGAGAAGACGGAGATGTCGGTGCAGCCGCGCTCACGCAGCAGAGCCATTGTGGCGCCTGCGTAGGCTCCGGTGCCGAAGACCACTACCTTCTTGTTGGACCAGTCCGGGTTCTCGGACAGGTCGGTTGCCAGGTCCAACGCCACGGAAACGATGGACAGGCCCCTGGAACCGAGGGCGGTCTGCGCGCCGACGTCCTTGGCGGTCTTGGAGGCGGCCTGGAAAAGGCGGACAAGCCCGGAACTTGCGGTTCCTTCATGCTGTGCGGTGATCAGTGCACGGCGTACCTGGCCGGCGATTTCACGCTCTCCAACCACCGCTGAATCCAGTCCGGCGCTGACGGCGAAGAGGTGCTGGCTTACTTCGGGTCCGGTGCGGGTGCTGAAGGAGCGGGAGACGAGCGGCTCGCTCAGTCCGCTGACTTCGCTGATCTGTGCGACGAGGGCGGCCCGGGCGGCCTCAACATCGTCCGGGTGGGGTGCTTCGCCGTAGATTTCGTACCGGTTGCAGGTGGCAAGGACCACTGCACCCGTCACTGCCGGCGATCCGGAGAGAGCGGATGTGGCGATCCCCGAAGCACCGCTGCTCAACTGAGCAACGGTCTCAAGATCGATGTCGGCGTGTGTAGCCACCAATGAGAAAAGAACCACAGCAGGTCAATCATAGCTTTTTCGTTCCTCGGTAGAACAACTGCCCGGCACCGAAGCGGGCGGCCGGGGCTGTGATTCCTGCCACGACGCGGGCGGGGCGCTCTGCCATGACAGCCTGTCGTTATCTTTTACTGCCGTTTTTGGGCACAATCAAAGGCATGACTTCGACCCCTGCCACGTCCGCTGCCGGCGCCCTTGCTGCAGACCATCCACTGGTGGATGGCCGCACCGCAGACTCGCCGCTGATCACGGCCTACCGGGGTGGAAAGCCGTCCCGCCGTCCTGTCTGGTTCATGCGGCAGGCCGGACGCTCCCTGCCGGAGTACCTCAAGGTCCGGGAAGGCATCGCCATGCTGGACTCCTGCCTGCGGCCGGAGCTTGCCTCGGAGATCACGCTCCAGCCGGTCCGCCGCCACGACGTGGACGCCGGCATCTTCTTTTCCGACATCGTTATCCCCCTGAAGCTCGCGGGGGTGGGCGTGGATATCGTCCCCGGAGTAGGTCCGGTCCTGGACAGGCCCGTGCGGACCGCCGCCGACGTCGCAGCCCTGCCGCAGCTGACCTGGGAGGCGCTTGAGCCCATCCGGGAAGCGGTTCGCCTTACCGTGGCAGAACTCGGCAGCACCCCCCTGATAGGTTTCGCCGGGGCGCCTTTCACCTTGGCGGCCTACATGGTGGAGGGCAAGCCGTCCCGCGACCACCTCGGACCGCGCACCATGATGCACGCGGACCCGGAGACCTGGCAGGCTCTCTCCAACTGGGCCGCCGATGCGTCCGGCCTGTTCCTGCAGGCCCAGCTGGAATCCGGCGCCTCCGCCGGGCAACTGTTCGACTCCTGGGCGGGCTCACTGGGCCTGGCCGACTACACAAAGTTTGTGGCGCCGGCATCCACCCGCGCCCTCCACCACGTGCGGCACCTGGGCGCGCCGCTCATCCACTTCGGGACCGGCACCTCCGAGCTGCTCGTGGCCATGCGGGACGTGGGCGTGGACGTGGTGGGCGTTGACTACCGCCTGCCGCTTGATGAGGCCAACCGCCGGCTGGGCGGGTCCGTCCCGCTCCAGGGCAACATCGACCCTGCCCTCCTCCCGGCCCCCTGGGAAATCCTCGAAGCCCACGTCCGCTCTGTTATCGCCGCCGGAGCGGCGGCACCCGGCCATGTCCTCAACCTTGGCCACGGCGTTCCTCCCGAGACCGACCCGGCCGTCCTGACACGGGTCGTGGAACTCATCCACTCCATCTCCCCGGAGTAAAACCGTGACGGGTCACCCGGCTGGTGCCCGGTCCGCGCTGGTGCTGGGCGGCGGGATAGCAGGCCTCCTGTCAGCCCGGGAGCTCGCTGCTGCCGGACACCGCGTCACAGTCCTCGAGGCCGGCGGGGAGTGGGGCGGCTGCGTAGGCAGCCACGTCGTAGCGGGCCTGACATTGGACAGCGGCGCAGAGTCCTTCGCCACCCGGTCCGACGCCGTCGCGGACCTGGCCGCCCAGTTGGGCCTTGCGGACAGGATCGTTGCACCCCGGCCCGGCGGCGCCTGGGTCCAGCTCCCGGACGGCCCGCGTGAACTGCCCAAGACCGGCGTCCTGGGGATTCCGGCCAACCCCTGGGATCCCGAAGTCCGCCGGTCCCTGGGCCTGCCCGGCTCGCTCCGGGCCTCCCTCGACAGGATCCTGCCGGCGTCCATCGGAACGAGCGCGGATGTTGTCAGCGTTTCCGCGCTCGTCCGCGCCCGCATGGGACGCCGGGTCCTGGAGCGGCTGGTAGAGCCCGTTGTGGGCGGCGTCCACTCTGCAGATCCGGGACTGCTCGACGTCGACATGGTGGCCCCCGGGCTCCGCGCAGGACTGCGGCAGCACGGCTCCCTGGCCGGCGCCGTGGCTGCGCAGCGGCGCAACCGCAGCCGACCGGCAAAGGCAGGATCCGCCGTCGCGGGCCTCAAAGGCGGCATGTACACCCTGGTCAGCGCCCTCGTTCGTGACCTCCGTGGCCGGGGCGTCACGCTCCTCGCCAATGCGCGCGCAACCTCCGTGGTGCGGACAGCGGATGGGTGGCGCGTTGGCGCCGCCGGGGAAACGTTCGACGCCGGTTTGCTGGCTGTGGCAGTGGACGGACCGGCCGCCGTCGGGCTGCTGCAGCACGAGGTCCCGGCCATAGCGGGAAAACAACCCGGTTCTGGGCCCGACGTGCAGCTCGTCACCCTGGTCCTGGACAAGCCCGAACTGGACCGCCGACCCCGCGGCACCGGCATCCTCGTTGCGCCCCAAACTCCCGGCGTCCGGGCAAAGGCTCTGACCCATGCCACCGGTAAGTGGGATTGGCTGGCGGCCGCCGCAGGCCCCGGGCGGCACATCCTCCGGCTTTCCTACGGACGGGTTGACGGCGGCGGCAACCAATTGGGCAGGCCGGATACGAACGATGGGCTCCTGGCAGCAGCACTTTCCGACGCATCGGCACTGCTGGGCGTGGGCATCAGCCGGCAGGACGTCGTGGACTGGGACGTTGTCAGGTGGGGCGCCTCCCTGCCCTTTGCCGCCGTCGGGCACCGTGCCAAGGTGACGGCGATCCGAGAGGCGTGCAACGCCGTCGGCGGCCTGGCCGTGGTGGGCGGCTGGGCAGCCGGGAACGGACTGGCCGCAGTGGTGTCCGACACGGTGACGCAGATCCGGAGCCTGGCCGGCTGAACGTTAGTGCTGGTCAGCGGGGCCACGGCGCCAAACACGCCGGCCTGGAAGCGCTGTCCGGCGCCCCACCGGTTTTTAGATCGGGCGGCCCCGTAGTTAGGGTCGATGACTATGGTTTACAACAGGTCCGAGCTTTCCATGTCCCGGACCGGTACTAACGGGGGAGTCCGGCGAGGCGCAGCAGCCGCGGCAATCGGAGCGGTACTGGTTCTAGCCACAGGCGTCCCGGCGTCCCAGGCGGCTGAGGGATCCCCGAGTACTGGTGACCCGGCGGTTCCTGCCGTGGACACTCAATCCCTCCCGGTGGTAGCCCAGCTCCGGGGTAGTTCGGAGGATGCGCGCGAGGACGCGCCCGGGCAGAACCGCGGGAAGGACGCCAACGGTAAGGCTCCGGGAGGGAACGGGCATGGCCCTGGTTCCAAGCAGCACGCCGGTCCCAGCCCCGCTGCCACTCCTTCCGCGGTCCCGTCAGTACTTCGGCCAGCCGTAACGGCTACCCCGAAGCCCGACTCAACGCCCGCGCCCACTGCCCCTGCCGCAGTGTCACCGGCGCCGACATCCAGCGCCGCCGCATCCGGTACTCCGGCCGCCAGCCGCCCTGCGGCGCCCACCCCTGCCGGTTCCGCTTCCGCACCCGCATCGTCGCGGAAGGTGCCCGGGGTCGCGCCCACGGTTCCTGCCGCCGCTCCCGAGCTGCCCGCCGGCAGCGCCCCCGCGCCGGCCGCTCCGGCTGTTCCGGAAACGCCTGCAGCGGCGGGCGGGATCACGCCGGCAAAGCCGGCTTCGCCTGGATCGGACGCAGCCGGGAATTTCCCATCGGCAGAAAAAGACGGTGCCGTGACGGGCGCCGTGCCGGATGCAGCCCCGGCGGCCCGCGCCGCGGAAGGTGACCTCTCAGCGACCGGCGGGCAGGGGGCATCTGCGCCGGTCTACTCGATGCCGCAGGCCCTGCCGGGGTGGACGCCCTACGCCGCATCGGTACCTGGCTACAGTGCCCGGACCAGTGCCAGCCTCAGTGCCCAGCCGGAACCTAAGAGTGCCCTGGTGTGGCTTGGCTCGGGGCTGGTAGGGGTTGCCGGCGCCGCGGGACTGGTTTTCTTCCGGCTGCGGAATCCCTAGGCCCGGCTGCCGGGAGCGCCGGAACAGCTGATGCTGCTGTGACCTTAGTCACTTCTACGCGCTGTAGAACTCGCTGGTTTCGACTTGACGGGTACGAGGGGGCAAACTTGTAACCATGAGCCACACTTCTGCCGAATCTGTCACTAAAACCGAAGAATCAGCCGAGCAGTTCTTTACCCTTTGGACGGTCTTCAAGCGCTCCGAAGCCCTGATCCGCAGCGCTGATGCTGCCGCCGACTTTGAAGCCCTGCTGGAACGGCTCGCCGAGGCGGGCGTGACGCATCGCGGCAGCTACGACGTTTCCGCAATGCGCGCAGATGCCGACGTGATGGTGTGGCTCCACGGCCCCAAGCCGGAAGCGCTTC
Organism: Arthrobacter sp. sptzw32; assembly: GCF_059089735.1. Classification (NCBI taxonomy): domain Bacteria; kingdom Bacillati; phylum Actinomycetota; class Actinomycetes; order Micrococcales; family Micrococcaceae; genus Arthrobacter; species Arthrobacter sp. sptzw32. The sequence continues at coordinate 362,168 of NZ_JBNHEZ010000001.1, forward strand.
AGCAGGCAATCCGCGATATCCGTCGGAGTACCCTTTTTGCCGGAACCGAGATCGTCTGGTCCGCGATGGGCGTGCACCGTGAGGCCGAGTTCGCGAAGAACCACACTCCCGCGTACTCCCGGGGGGTGGCACCTGCCGAGTGGCTGTGTGTCTACCCGTTTGTCCGCTCCTACGAGTGGTACATCCTGCCGGACGCCGAGCGCGGGAAGATGCTCCGCGACCACGGGCTGCTGGGCCGCGACTTTCCGCAGGTCATCTCCAACACCGTCTCTTCCTTCGCGCTGGGCGACTGGGAATGGATCCTGGGCCTTGAGGCGCCCGAGCTCGTGGACTTGGTGGACCTCATGCGCCACCTGCGCGCCACAGAAGCACGCAACCACGTCCGCGAGGAGATACCCTTCTACACCGGACGCCGCATTTCTCCCGCGGAAGTTGCAGAGGTGCTGGCATGAGCCCCCTTGACGCCCGGGATCCCGCAGCAGTTACCGCTCTCAATCCCGTAACCGAGGCGGGCCGGATGGCCCCCAAGGATTACGACGCCGTCCTGCTCGCGTCCTTCGGCGGGCCCGAAGGGCAGGAGGACGTGATTCCGTTCCTCCGCAACGTCACCCGCGGCCGGGGCATCCCGGACGAACGGCTCGAAGAAGTCTCGCACCACTACCGTGCCAACGGCGGCATCAGCCCCATCAACCAGCAGAACCGTGAGCTGAAGGCGGCCCTTGAGGCAGAGCTTGCCGCCCGGGGCATCGACCTTCCGGTGCTCTGGGGTAACCGCAACTGGGCCCCGTACATTCCGGAGACCCTGCAGGATGCGTACGGCGCCGGGCACCGCCGCCTGCTCATGATCACCACCAGTGCCTACTCCTGTTACTCCAGCTGCCGCCAGTACCGCGAGGACATTGGCATGGCACTGACGGAGACCGGTCTGGACGGCCGGCTCGAGGTGGACAAGGTGCGCCAGTACTTTGACCACCCCGGCTTCGTGGAGCCTTTCGTCGAAGGCACCGCTGCGGGCCTGGCGGACGTGCGGGCAAAGCTTGCCGCCGCCGGCACGCCCGACGCTCCGGTTCAGATCCTGTTCGCCACCCACTCCATCCCCACGCGTGACGCAGACGCCGCAGGTCGGTCCGAGGGCGAACCCCGCGAATTCGAAGAGGGCTCGGCGTATGTTGCCCAGCACCTTGCCACCGCTGCCGCCGTGATCCAGCGTGTGGAAGAGGAATCAGGCCTCACCGCCCCCTGGAGCCTTGTCTACCAGTCCCGGTCGGGCGCCCCGCACGTGCCGTGGCTCGAGCCTGACATCAACGACGCCATCGAGGAGCTGGCAGGCCAGGGCGTCAAAGGCATCGTCATTGTGCCACTCGGTTTTGTCAGCGACCACATGGAAGTTGTCTGGGACCTGGACACGGAAGCCTTGGAGACCTGCGCAAACCTCGGTCTCGCCGCGACACGCGTTCCAACACCCGGCACGCACCGCAAGTTCGTCAATGGCATGGTGGACCTGATTTCAGAGCGTACCGCCACCAACAACATCAGCGAACGCCCGGCCGTGACCGCCCTGGGGCCCTGGTACGACGTCTGCCGTCCGGGATGCTGCGCGAACTTCCGGGGTGAAAAGCCGACCATCGCAGGAGCGGACACCACTATCGGGACCGGCCACGATCCCTACCCCGGTGAAGCCGCCGGGGACCAGTCCGCCGCAGGCCAGTCCAGCCCGGCCGGGGGAGCGCCGCACCAGTGACGGTCCGTATCGGAACCCGTGCCAGCAAGCTGGCACTGACCCAGACGCAGCAGACTGCCGACCAGCTCGCCGCCGTCGGAGGCTTCCCCGTGGAGCTCGTCCACATCCGGACCGACGGCGACGTCCTCACCGGTTCCTTGTCGCAGATGGGCGGCACAGGCGTTTTCGTCGCTGCCCTGCGGGATGCGCTGCTGCGCAACGAATGCGACGTGGCGATTCATTCGCTCAAGGATTTGCCCACCGGCCCCGCAGTAGGGCTAAGCCTGGCGGCGACGCCCAAGCGGGTGGATGTGCGGGATGTCCTCTGCGCGCGCGACGGCCTGAAACTGGCCGACCTTCCGCACGGCGCCACTGTGGGCACGGGCTCGCCCCGCCGTGCGGCGCAGCTCCGCACAGCCCGGCCCGATCTCGACATCATGGACATCCGCGGCAACGTGGACACCCGGCTGGGCAGGGTACCCGGGCTGCCCGGCAACGTCACGGATGACGTGGTTGCGGGCAAGTCCTGCGACCTCGATGCCGTGGTTCTTGCTGCCGCAGGTCTGGAGCGCATCGGCCGGCTGGACGCCGTCAGCGAATTCCTCGAAACGGACATCATGCTGCCCGCTGGCGGCCAGGGCTCGCTCGCCATTGAATGCCGCACCGCCGACGCCCCGCCCCGGCTGGGCTCCACCGACGGCTCAAGGGAAGTCCTGGCACAGGCACTTGGCGCGCTGGACGATCCGGACACCCGGCTCGCCGTCACCGCTGAACGAGCCCTGCTGGCCCGGCTGGAAGCCGGCTGTGCAGCACCGGTGGGCGCCTACGCCTTCCGTAAGGGCAGCATGCTTCACCTTGAAGCCGTGGTATGTGCCGTGGACGGCACCGCTTCGGTCAGGGACAAGCGGGCAACCGACGGGCTCACGGAAGTAGGGGCCACCCTGCTGGGCATCGAACTTGCAGAAATCCTCCTGGCCGCCGGTGCTGCCGATATCGCGGACCTGCAGGCCTCCTGAGCCGGCCGTGGAAGTGCCTGCCCGTGGTGTCCAGCACCCGCCTGACGGGGAGAACCGACCATGACGGACAGCAGCACGGCCGGCGCCGCTGCGGAGCTAGGGAGCGGGAAGCCGCTGGGCGGTGCCAGGGTACTGATAACCCGCAGCCCTGAACGGTCACTGCAACTTTTGGCGGCGCTTGTGGAGGCCGGCGCGGAGCCGCTCCTGCTTCCACTGATCGACTTCGAACGCGCCGCGGACCAGCACTCCCTGGATGTCGCCTGCGATGCGCTCGGCGTCGGCGCTTTCGACTGGCTGGTGGTCAGCAGTGCAACCACAGTCCACGTACTCAACGCCAAGGCAAGTGAACGGGGAGTGACGCTTCAGCAGTGGATTCCTGCGCGCACGCGGATCGCTGCGATAGGACCGGCCTGCCGACGGCTCCTCGAAGCCGCCGGCCTTCCGGTGGCGCTGACGCCCAGTAGCGAACAATCCGCCGCCGGACTCCTGGAGGTCTGGCCTGCCGGCGCCGGGAAGGTACTGCTGCCCCAGGCGGATATCGCTTCGCCACGCCTCGCCGAAGGCTTGACGGCGGCGGGCAGCACCGTCACCGCAGTCACCGCGTACCGTACGGTTGACTACCCGGCGGCAGCGGAGCGCAGGCTGGTAATACCGTCTGAGGATGCGGGACCGGGGCAGCGGACGCCGTCTTACTCCCTCCTGGCACCGGAGGCAGCCGCCGCAGACATCGCAGCCGGGAGGATCCACGCAGTGGTGGCGGCTTCGCCCAGCGCCGTGAGGCGCATCTCCGCGCTCCCGCCGTTGCGCCGATGCCGCCTGGTGGTGATCGGGCGGTCGACGGCGGAACAGGCCGCTGCTTTGGGCCTCCCCGTGGCAGCAATCGCCGAAGAACCAACGCCCCGGGGGCTGGTTGCCGCCGTCGAAACGGCGCTCGGTGCAGGACAGCCCGCAGGTGAGCCGCCGTAAGGGGCAGCAAACGCCAGTTGGAACTTTCCCGCTTTACCCTCACCGTGAAGGACACCGCATGACTTTTCCGAGCCAACGCCCCCGCCGCCTGCGCACCACCCCCGCCATGCGCCGATTGACCGCTGAAACCCGGCTGGCCCCGGCAGAGCTGATTTTGCCGGCTTTCATCCGGGAAGGCCTCAGCGAGCCGAACCCCATCAGTTCGATGCCCGGCGTCGTCCAGCACACCACGGAGACGCTCAGGCGGGCAGCGGCGGAAGCCGTGCAGCTGGGCCTGGGCGGGATCATGCTGTTCGGCATCCCGGAGACCCGCGACGCAGAGGGCACAGCCTCCCTTGACCCTGAGGGGGTCCTGAACAAGGCAATCCGGGACGTCCGGGCAGAGGTGGGCGACGACCTGGTGATCATGAGCGATGTTTGCCTGGACGAGTTCACAGACCACGGGCACTGCGGCGTATTGGATGCCGGGGGGTACGTGGACAACGACCGCACCGTTGGGATCTACGCGCAGATGGCGGTAGCACAGGCGGAGGCTGGAGCCCACATGCTGGGTCCCTCCGGCATGATGGACGGGCAGGTCGCGGCGATCCGCACCGCCCTGGACCATGCAGGCCACACCAACACGTCCGTCATTGCCTACGCTGCAAAGTACGCATCGGCCTTCTACGGACCGTTCCGGGAAGCCGTGGACTCCCAGCTCAAGGGGGACCGCCGGACCTACCAGATGGACGCGGGCAACCGTAGGGAAGCCCTCCGCGAGGTGGAACTCGACCTCGCCGAGGGGGCAGACGTAGTGATGGTGAAACCGGCCATGAGCTACCTTGACATCGTTGCCGACGTGGCGGACATGAGCCCTGTCCCGGTGGCGGCCTATCAAATCTCCGGGGAGTACGCCATGATCGAGGCTGCGGCCGCGAACGGCTGGATCGACCGGCGGGCGGCCATCACCGAATCCGTGCTCGGCATCCGCCGCGCGGGCGCCCACATGGTGCTGACCTACTGGGCAGCGGAACTGGCCGGCTGGCTGAAGGAGTCGTCATGAGTGAAACAAGCACCGGCGGGGGAGCCGGTCTGGATCCGGCATCCTCGGGCCGCCTGCCGCAGCCCGCGGCGGGTCCCACCGTTTTGGGGCCCACGGAACCGGTGGGCGAAGGCCGCATCCTGATCGGGCTGAATACCTTTGGTGACGTGGGGGAGCATCGGGACGGCAGCTCCCAGTCGCATGCGCAAGTACTGCGCCAGCTGCTGGAGCAGGCGGAGCTGGCGGACGCCGTCGGACTTCACGCTTTTGATGTTGGGGAGCACCACCGCAAGGACTACGCCGTGTCTGCGCCCGAGGTCTTCCTCGCCGCGGCTGCCGCCCGCACCACCCGGATCCGCCTGGGTTCGGCCGTTACGGTCCTCAGCTCCGACGATCCCATCCGGGTGTTCCAGCGCTTTTCCACCGTTGACGCGCTCTCCAACGGCCGCGCCGAAGTGATGCTGGGCCGCGGATCATTCGTTGAGTCCTTCCCCTTGTTCGGGCTGGATCTGGCGGACTACGAGGTGCTGTTTGAGGAGAAGCTTGAGCTCTTCGACAAGGTGCGTGCCCAGAAGCCGGTGCATTGGGAAGGCCGGACCCGGCCAGCAATTGCCGGGCTGAGCGTGTACCCGCCCCTGGAACGGCACCTGCTGCCCACCTGGATCGGCGTCGGCGGAACACCCGAATCCGTGCTCCGGTGCGCGCAGTACGGCTACCCCATTATTTTCGCGATCATCGGCGGGCAGCCGCGCGCGTTCCGCCCGCTGGTGGACCTGTACCGGGAGGCCATGTCCAAGTACGGCCACCCAATGCAGCAGGTTGCCACGCATTCGCCCGGCCACGTGGCAGATACGGACGAGCAGGCCCGGGAGGAGCTCTTTCCGCACTGGCTGAAGCTGCGGAACAAGATCGGGGCCGAGCGCGGCTGGGGTCCTGGCGGAAGGGGAGAGTTCGACGCCCTGTGTGCGCCCGAAGGGGCCCTCTACGTCGGCTCACCGGAAACCGTCGCCCGAAAAATTGTCCTGCTCAAACAGACCCTGGGCGTGGACCGTTTCGACCTCAAGTACAGCAACGGCCCGTTGCCGCACTCTGCCATGATGCACTCCATTGAACTGCTGGGCACGGCGGTGGCGCCCCGGGTGTCGGAACTGCTCGGCAACTGACACGCCGGCCAGCTGAGAGAATAGGAACCATGACTTCCAGCAACCCTCGCAACGAGGCACTCTTCGACCGCGCCCGCCAGCTGATGCCGGGCGGGGTCAACTCTCCTGTACGGGCGTTCGGGTCCGTCGGCGGAACCCCGCGCTTTATGGTCGCTGCCAAGGGCCCGTACCTGACGGACGCCGACGGCAAGGAATACGTGGACCTGGTCTGCTCGTGGGGCCCCGCCCTGCTGGGCCACGCGCACCCCGCCGTACTCGATGCGGTCCACGCAGCTGTGGACCGCGGCCTGTCCTTCGGCGCATCCACCCCGGACGAGGCGAACCTCGCGGCGATCGTCAAGGAACGTGTTCCTGCCGCCGAACGGGTCCGTATGGTTTCCACAGGCACCGAAGCCACCATGACGGCTGTCCGGCTTGCCCGCGGCTTCACCGGCCGGAACCTGATCATCAAGTTCGCAGGCTGCTACCACGGCCACCTGGATGGACTGCTGGCCTCGGCCGGCTCCGGCGTAGCCACCCTGGCATTGCCCGGTTCCGCCGGCGTCACCGAGGCCACGGCTGCTGAGACCCTGGTGCTCCCTTACAACGACCTCACTGCCGTCAAGGAAGCATTCGCCGCCCACGGACCCAACATCGCAGCAGTCATCACCGAGGCGGCTCCGGCCAACATGGGCGTAGTCACGCCCGGCGAAGGCTTCAACCTCGGCCTGTCCCGCATCACCCGCGAACACGGCGCGCTGCTCATCGTCGACGAGGTCCTCACAGGGTTCCGCACCGGTTATTCCGGCTACTGGGGCCTCACTGGCGGTGCGCCGGATGCCGCCGAGCCATGGGCCCCGGACCTGCTCACCTTCGGCAAGGTCATCGGCGGCGGAATGCCGACGGCGGCCCTCGGCGGACGTGCGGACATCATGGACTACCTTGCCCCCATCGGTCCGGTGTACCAGGCCGGGACGCTCTCCGGGAATCCCGTGGCGATGGCTGCGGGTGTGGCTACGCTGACCCACGCCACCCGCGACGTCTACTCCTACATCGACGTGCGGTCGCTGGAACTGTCCTCCGCCCTGTCCGGCGCCCTGGACGATGCCGGCGTGGACCACTCCATCCAGTTCGCCGGCAACCTGTTCTCGGTGGCTTTCGGAACGTCGGCCCGCGGCGTGCAGAACTACGCCGACGCCCAGGCGCAGGAGAGCTTCCGGTACGCGCCGTTCTTCCACTCGATGTTGGAATCCGGCGTCTACCTGCCCCCGTCTGTCTTCGAAGCCTGGTTCCTGTCCGCCGCGCACGATGACGCAGCCATGAACCGGATCTTCGACGCCCTTCCGGCCGCAGCAAAGGCAGCAGCAGCCGCCCGCGGCTAGGAAGCCAGGGCAGTCCCGACGCCGGACACCCGGCGCCGGCCAGCAAAAATCCCCGGTTGCATCATGCAACCGGGGATTTTTGTCGGCCTGGGGCAGTTGCTACAAGACGTCCGACAGGAAGTTCTTCAGGCGGTCCGTCCGGGGCTCGCTGAAGATCTGCTGCGGCGGTCCCGATTCGACCACCACGCCCGCGTCCATAAACGTCACCATGTCCGACACGTTGCGGGAGAAGCCCATCTCGTGGGTCACCACCACCATAGTCATGCCGCCCTTTGCGAGGTCCGTCATAAGCGCCAGGACGCCCTTGACGAGCTCAGGGTCCAGCGCGGATGTGGCCTCGTCGAAGAACATCACTTCCGGCTTCATGGCCAGCGCCCGGGCGATCGCCACGCGTTGCTGCTGGCCTCCGGAGAGGTTGGCCGGGCGGGCGTCTGCCTTGTGCTTCAGGCCCACCAGGTCCAGCTGCTCCAGGGCCTCGGCGCGGGCCTGCTCCTGCGACAGCTTCCGGAGCTTCCGCAGCGCCAGGGACACGTTGTCCACCACGGTCTTGTGCGGGAACAGGTTGAACTGCTGGAACACCATGCCGATCCGCTGCCGGAGTTCATCCGGGTTGTCCTTCAGGACCGAGCGGCCATCCAGCAGGATGTCGCCCTGGTCGGGTTCGATCAGCCGGTTCATCACCCGCAGCAGCGTGGACTTGCCCGATCCCGACGGACCGATCACAGAAGCCGTGGTGCCCTTCTCCACGTGCAGGTCAATGCCGCGGAGAACATGGTTGTGGCCGAACGAGAGGTGCAGGTTCTTGCCGGTCAGGGTTCCGGAAGCGAATTCCGTCATGCGTGTGCCCCCTTGCCGATAGGCGCTGCCAGCTCATCCGGTTCCTTCTTCTCCGGCTTGCCGGTACGCAGCCGGTTGTCGATGAAGTTCACGAAGTGCGTCAGCGGGACGGTCAGGATCAGGTACAGCACCCCGGCGGCCACCAGCGGAGAAAGGTTGCCCGTATTGGCCATGGCGTCATTTCCGATCCGGAAGATTTCCCGGTCGGAGGCAGCCAACCCCAGCATGAAGACCAGCGATGAATCCTTCAACAGCGAAATGAACTGGTTCACCAGTGCCGGAAGAACCCGCCGGATGCCCTGCGGCACCACCACCAGCCGCATGGAACTGCCGTAGCTGAATCCGAGCGCCCTGGATGCCTCCAACTGGCCCTTCTCCACGCTCTGAATGCCCGAACGGAAGATCTCACCGATGTAGGCGGCCGCGATCAGCGTCAGAGCCAGGATGCCCAGGGGGTATGGGTTCCTGGACCCGGTGATTTCACGGGCTATGGGACTTAGCCCAATGCCGATGACAAGGATTACCAGGATGGCGGGGAGGCCCCGGAAGATGTCGGTGTAGATGCGCGCCAGCCAACGGACCCCCGCGTTGCGCGAGATCGCCATCATGGCCAGCCCCAGTCCCAGCAGGGAGCCGAGGACGCCGGAGGCTATGGCCAGGATCAGGGTGTTGGGCAAGCCCACCATGAAGAGGGCGGGAATGACTTTGGCCATTTCCTCCCAGTTGAAGAAGGTATCAGCCAACTGGTCCAAGAGATCCATAAACGTCCCGGCTCAATCAGCTCTGGGGAACCGTGGCGGCCTTGCTGCCCGGCTTCCAGTCGCTCGGCGTTTCGCGGTCCGGGTACCACTCCTTGGTCAGCTTGGACCAGGTTCCGTCAGCGATTACGGCGTCCAGGCCGGAGTTCAGCGCGTCGATCAGCGGCTGGTTTTCCTTGGCAACGGCGTAGGCAGTGAAGTTCTGCGTGTTGACGACGGACTCGGCGATGACGGTGCCGTCGCCTTCCTTGACCTGTCCGGTGGCCTGCTGCGACGGAGCAACCCAGGCGTCCACCTGGCCGTTGCGCACGTTGGCGTAAACGGTGGCGTAGTCCGGGAAGCGGATCGGCTCGAGCTTCAGGGTGTTGGTGACGTAGTCGTCCTGGACGGTGCCCTGGACAACGCCGATCCGGAGATCGCCCTTGAGGTCGGCGAACCCCTTGACGTCGCTGTCGGTTTTGGCGACTACTGCCATGAAGCCGAAGTCGTAGCCGTTGGTGAAGCCGACGTTTTGGCGGCGGGCGTCCGTGGTGGAGATGGAGGAGGAGCCGACGTCGAACTGTTTGGTCTGCACCTGGGAAAGGAGCGCCGAGAAGTCCGTGGCGACGAATTCGACCTCGAGGCCGAGCTTGCCGGCGATGGCGCGCAGCAGTTCGTTGTCGTAACCGGTGAACTTGCCGGAGGGGTCGATGAAGATGTTCGGCGGGGCGTCCGAGAGGGTGCCTACCTCGAGCTTGCCTTCAGTGTTGAGGCCGAGCTTTGTCTTGTCGATCTGATCGATCGGGGTGACGTCGGCGGTGGTGTACTTGTCCAGCGTCTGCTGGTCACTGCCGGCGAGGGCGTCCGTGGGCGTTCCGCTGGGCTCGGCAGAGCCTGAGCCGCCGCCGCACGCTGCGAGGGAAACCGCGAGGGCTAGTGCCACGGGAGCGGTAGTGAGCCACTTCATCGCTTTGATTTTCATCAGGTTGTCACTTTCATTGAGTCATAAGTCAACCGGGCCGCAAGGCTGCGCTGTTGGCGCCTGGCACCTGCCCGGTGCTGGTCAAGCAGGGCCGTGGCAGGGGTGACCGCAAAACTTTATTGTCTCACTACCGCTAATCCCACCCTGCTGTCGAACAGCAGAGTACTGAGTCCTGATTTGAGCGAATTTAGTTCGCCCGAAGGGTGCTCCGGCGGTCCGTCCCATCCCTCGGGGCGGTTAGCAACGAATCCGCGGAGCCTTGAACAGGCCTCCACATGAAGCGATATGACTGTGAAATATGTCTCCATGTGCTGTCCGGGACCTGCCGGTTAGAAGCCGCCGGTGCCGGCATCCTGCGGGGGGAGCACTGGCCAGTCGCCTTCAATGACAGCGGCCGGCTTGGTCTTGCGGAGGTAGCCCTGGAAATCGGCGGCCTGGCTCACGGCCCAGTCCACCTGAAGCTGGTGCAACTGACTGGCGGGCATGCTCAACGTCGGGAATTTCCCGGCCATGGCATCCAGGACCTTGAGCGTAGCCAGCGCATCAGCGGCGGACGTGTGGGCGTTGTCCAGGACTACGCCATACTCTTCGCACAAGGCCGTCAGTGTCCGCTTGCCCTTGCGGTAGCGGTCCACCTGCTTATTCATGATGTACGGGTCCAGGACCGGAAACCGCGTGAGCTGCGGGACGCCGTAGCGTGCCGATTCAGCAGCCAGGACCGTGAAGTCATAGCTGGCATTGAACGCAATGACGGGAGTGCCGTCGTCGAAAAGCGCCTGCAGCACTGCGGCAAGCTCCTGCGTCACCTCTTGGGCAGGCCTGCCGTCACGCCTGGCCTGCTCAGTGGTGATTCCGTGCACATCACTGGCTTCGGCAGGTATTTCAACTCCCGGATCGGCCAGCCACTCATGTTCTGTGATGACCTCGCCCTTGTGATCCACAACAGTGACTGACGCCGTGACAATGCGGGCGGCCCGCGAGTTGCGGCCGGTGGTTTCGAGGTCGAAGGCTGCGCGGGGAAGGGTGTTCCAGGTGCTCATGCCACAACGCTAACGGGGGCCACCGACAATTCCCGGGAGCGCCACTGCGGCTACATTGGATCAATGCGGATTGAGTATGTGGAGGCGGTACTGGCCATTGTGAGGCTGGTTCCGGCAGGGTCCGCAGTTGCGTACGGCGACGTCGCTGAACTCCTGGGAGCGGGCGGCCCCAGGCAGGTGGGCTCAGTCATGAGCTCCTGCGGAAGCGGTGTTCCGTGGTGGCGCATCGTCAAGGCCAGCGGACAGGCGCCGGAGGGCCACCAGGCCGAAGCCCTCCGCCGCTACCTCCAGGAAGGAACCGTGTTGACCGGTGCCTACGAGTCCTATCTGCGGACGGGGGAGGGTTCCTGGCGTGTTGACCTCTCCGTCGCGCGCTGGGCGCCCGATGATGACGATTTGGACCGCATCGATACCGTCGCCGCCGAGCTGCAGCGCCGGGCCGGCAGAATGTCAGTGGCCGATGATGGAATGTCGGCGTGACAGTAACAGCTCCCTTTACAGGCCCCCGCGACGAGTACTGGCAGGAAACGGCAGAAGGCCTTGTAGCAGGGTTTGCTTTAGCAACAGAAGCCATGCCCGACGCCGGGACCGGGCTCCCTGCCCAGTCCGGCTTTCCGGGCCTCAGACTGCTGCCGCCGCGGCAGTTTTATGCCGACGCCCCGCTGCTGTCGTCGGATCAGCAGGCAGCTGTTGACGTGGCACAGGGCTCCGGGCCTGTCCTGGTTCCAGGGGCACCGGGAACGGGAAAAACAACGGTCCTGGTCGAAGCCGCGGTCACCCGCGTTTTTCGGGACGGAGTGGACCCTGAACGCATGCTCATCTTGGCTCCCACGAGGCTGGCGGCGGACTCCCTGCGGGACCGGTTCACCGCCCGTCTGGACAGAAGCCTCAGCACCACCCCGGCCCGCACCTGGGCGTCCTACGCCTTCGATGTCCTCCGGCGTGCCAAGGCCGAAGGCGTGCTGCCCCTTCCAAGGCCGCCACGCCTCCTTTCCGGTCCGGAGCAGGACCTCATCATCAAGGAACTCCTTGAAGGCCACCGCCTGCCCGGGCTGGAGCTGCCGTGGCCGGAGGATCTCGCAGGAGCGCTGGAGACGCGCGGTTTCCGCCAGGAAGTACGGCAACTGTTCGATCGCGTTATCGAGTCCGGGCTGACGGCCGCTGACCTTGCTGACCTGGGCCGGCAGTGCGGCCGGCCTGACTGGATTGCCGCCGCGGGGCTGTATGCAGAGTACCGGGACGTCCTGGACCTGCGTATGCCTGAGGCTTTTGATCCGGCCGGGATCATCACCGCTGTGCGCCAGATCTTCCAGGACGTTCCAGAATTCCTGGAAGCCGAGCGCGAGCGGCTGCAGGTGGTCATCGTCGATGACGTGCAGGAGGCTAACCCGGCTGTCTTTGAGCTTCTGGCTGACATAGCCCGCAGAAAGGATTGCTTCGTATCCTTTTCCCCGGACACCGTAGTCCAGGGTTTCCGCGGGGCTCGCCCCGACCTTGTGGCCGAACTGCCGCAGCTGTTGTCGCCGGGTGCCCCGGTCCTGGAGCGGCCGCTGCGCTATGCACACCGGCACGGCCGGGTATTGGCAGACGCGTGGCTGGGGGTTGCCGGCCGCATCTCCCAGCGGGCAGGCGGCCAGCTGGCACGCCAACTGGAGCAGCCGGCGGGGGACCGGGAGCAGGGCACGGTGGAAGCGCACTTGGTGCCGTCAGCGGTGCACGAACTGCGTTATGTGGCACAGCGCATCCTGGACCAGCACATCAACCATGGCAGGGACCTGGCCGGCATCGCAGTCATTGTGCGCAACGGCGCGCAGGTCAGCGAGCTGCAGCGTTACCTGTCCGGGCAGGGGATCCCGGTCCGGGTGCCCGTGGCCGAATCGGCCGTCCGGGACGAAGTGGCGGTTCGCCCCCTGCTCGACGCGTTCGCCGTCGCGCTGGATCCGGCGTTGCTGACCCCGGAAACAGCTGTATCCCTTTTGACGTCCCGTATCGGCGGTGCCACGTCCATCGAGCTGCGGCGGCTCCGGCAGTCGCTGAGGCGGGAGGAGCTCCTGGGCGGAGGAGGACGCACCAGCGACGACCTCCTCGTCGAAGCCCTGCTGGAACCGGGAGCGCTCTCTTCCCTCGGCATGGAAGGCCGTGCGGCGCGACGCACAGCAGGGATGATCCAGGCCGGACGGAAAGCTGCCTTCGAACCCGGGGCCAACGCTGAGTCTGTACTGTGGGCGCTCTGGAACGCAACCGGCCTCTCCGCTGCCTGGACGAAAACGGCGCTGGCCGGCGGGCCGCACGGCGCCCGGGCCGACCGGGATCTTGATGCGATGATGGCGCTCTTCCACACGGCTGAGCGTTATGTGGACCAGATGCCCGGCGCCGGTCCGGAGCAGTTCCTTGAGTACCTGCTCAACCAGGAACTTCCCATGGACACCCTGGCCGCCCGGGCCCAGCTGGAGGACGCCGTGGAATTGATGACTCCGGCAAGTGCGGCAGGGCGGGAATGGCCTGTGGTGCTGGTGCCCGGACTCCAGGAAGGTGTGTGGCCGAACACGCGGCTCCGCGGCGAGTTGCTGGGCAGCACCCTGTACGCCGACGCCTTTGAACACGGAGCAGGTTACGCGCTGCAGCGGGATCCGCTGAGCCGGTTGCGGGACATCCGGTACGACGAACTGCGGAGCTTCTCGACGGCGGTGTCGCGGGCGCGTGAACTTCTGATCTGCACTGCCGTCTCCTCGGAGGACGATCAGCCGTCCTCCTTCCTGGATTATGTTTCACCCCTTCATCCGGATCAGCACGCCCGGTCCTACACACCGGTGGAGCGCCCCATGACCTTGCGCGCTCTGGTTGCCGAACTCCGGCAGTATGCCCAGCTGGACGGCCGGCATGCTGTTGAGGCGGCGGAAGCGGTGCGCGTCCTCGCGCGGCTTGCTGCTGTCGAGCCTCCCGTGGCCGGCGCGCACCCCGGAAGCTGGTGGGGGCTGCCACAGTTGACCTCTTCCGATGCCGTGGTTCCCCCCGGCGGGACAGTATTTGTGTCGCCGTCGAAAGTGGAGACCGTCCAGAAGTCGCCGCTCGACTGGTTTGTGCAGGCAGCCGGCGGTGAAGCGGCCACCGATTTCGCCAGGAGCCTGGGCACTTTGGTTCACAGCATCGCCCAGGAATTACCTGAGGCATCAGGAGCAGAATACGTAGCCGAACTCGTGCGGCGCTGGCCTGCGCTGGGGATGAAGGACAACTGGGAGGGAAGGCTTGATTTCCAGCGGGCCGAAGCGATGGTACGCAAGCTGGCCCAGTACGTGCTGGTCATGAGGAGCGAAGGCCGGAGCCTGCTGGGGGTGGAGCAGGACTTTGAGGTGAAGCTCCCCGATGTAGCTGTTGACCACGGTGCGCCCCGTGCAGCCGTCCTCCGCGGGCAGGTGGACCGGCTGGAAATCGACAGCGAGGGCAGGCTGGTCATCGTGGATCTCAAGACAGGAAAACGCCAGCCGGGCAAAACCGAACTCGGCACGCATCCCCAGCTTGGCTCCTACCAGGCCGCGGTCCTTGCCGGGGCTTTCAATGACAACGCTGAAGGAGGTGCCCCTGCGGTCCCGGGTGGTGCGATTCTCGCCCAGCTTGGTACAGGCGCAAAAAACCCCGGCATCCAGCAGCAGGAGGCACTCGACCCGAAGGACAACTGGGCAATGGACATGGTGAAGGAGGCAGCTGCAGTGATGGGCGGCAGCGAATTCATGGCACGGCACGATCCGTCAAAGGGCAGCCACGGCGGCCATGGCTGCCGGCTACCTGAAGTGTGCCCGCTGTGTGTACGGGGAAGGCAGGTAACGGAATGAGCGGGACAACAGTCTCCGCCGGGGTGCCGGAACCGCGCTTCACGCCGGAAAAGCTCTCTCTCCTGCTGGGCGAGAAGAACGTCCCCACGCCGGAACAGTCAGCCATTATCAGTTCACCGCTGACGCCGCGGCTGGTCATCGCGGGTGCAGGGTCCGGCAAAACCGCCACCATGGCGGACCGCGTGGTCTGGCTGGTGGCCAACGGCTGGGTCAGGCCTGAGGAAGTTCTCGGGGTGACATTCACCCGGAAGGCAGCCGGCGAGCTCGCGTCCCGCATCCGGGCCAAGCTGGCTGCCCTGCAGCGGCTGGCCGGGCAGGACACGGGGCACCGGCTGTTCCCGAAGGACGTGGCCACCAGTGAGTCCCTCGAGCCCAAGGTTTCCACCTACCACTCCTTTGCCAGCGGCGTTGTTTCAGATTACGGACTCCGGCTGGGCGTGGAGCGGGACGTGGTCCTCCTCGGCGGCGCCCAAGCCTGGCAGCTGGCCACTGAAGTGGTGGAAGCCTACGACGGCGAATACGCGCACTTCCGTTCTGCCAAATCCACCCTGGTGAAGGCTGTCATCCAGCTTGCCGGGGAATGCGCGGAGCACCTTCAGGAGCCTGAGGACGTGGAAGCATGGCTGATGGCCCGGCTGTCCGAATTTGAGTCCCTGCCGTATCAGGAGTCCAAAAAGAAAAACCCGCCCCAGGCGGCGGCCGAGCTCGCCGGGATGCTCCGGACCCGTGCGAGCGTAGCGGACATGGTTGGCCGGTACGCGGCAGCCAAGCGGGCGCGGGGCGCCCTTGACTTCGGAGACCTGGTGGCCCTCGCGGCGAAGGTGGCGCAGGATGTCCCCTTGGCCGCCACCATGGAACAGCAGCGGTACAAGGTGGTGCTGCTCGATGAGTTCCAGGACACCTCCTACGCCCAGCTGGTGCTGTTCTCCCGGCTTTTCGGCGGAGGGCACGCGGTGACCGCAGTCGGCGACCCTAACCAGTCGATCTATGGCTTCCGCGGGGCCTCGGCCGGTCAACTCTTCCACTTCGTCCGCGAATTCCCTGTCCGCAATGGTCCAGCGGAGGCCGGGCAGTGGGCTCCTGCCCCCACCTCCTACCTGACAACGGCCTGGCGGAACGGCCGCTCCATCCTCGCGGCAGCCAATGTCATGTCGGAGTCCCTTGGGAAGGCGGAAGCCCAGCGGGGACCGGCGGGCGGGGGAGGGCGGGCTGCAGCGGATGTGCCTCCGCTGCAGCCGAGCCCGCATGCAGTTGAGGGAACAGTGGTGTTGGGGCGCTTCGGGACAGATGTTGATGAAGCGTGCGCGCTGGCTGATGACGTTCTCAAGTACCGGGTAACGGACTTCGAGCTCAAAACCGACGGCACGCCCGTACCGCCGGCCATTGCCGTCCTCTGCCGCCGCCGCGCGCAGATGGAGACTGTCCGGCGGCAGTTTGAGGCCAGGGGAATTCCCTATGAAATTGTCGGGCTGGGCGGGCTCCTGGATACTCCAGAGATCGTGGACCTTGTGGCCACCCTGCGTGTGCTGGCCGACCCTGGGCGCTCCGATTCGCTGATGCGCCTCCTGGCCGGTGCCCGCTGGCGCATCGGGCCCGCAGACCTGATGGCGCTGCGCGACTGGTCCAGCCAACTGGCGCGCCGTCGGGGGCAGGCTGCCGAAAAAACACCTGACGAGCTGTCGGATGAAGCCGGCGGAACTGTCGTCGAAAGCGACCTGACTGACGGGGCCAGCCTGGTGGAGGCCCTGGACTGGCTGCCCCGGGAGGGCTGGGTTTCTGCCAATGGCCGGTCCCTTAGCGCTGGTGCCCGCGGCAGGCTTGCGCGGCTGTCATTGGAGCTGCGGCAGCTTCGAAGCTACCTCGGTGACGACCTCACCACCCTGCTGGGTGAAGTTGAGCGGGCCATGCTGCTGGACATTGAAGTGGCAGCGCGGCCGGGCATCAGCATCCACCAGGCCCGCCGCAACCTAGATGCCTTCCAGGACGCTGCGGCAGGCTTCCTGCGGACGTCACAGCGCGTGGATATCCTCGCGTTCCTGTCCTGGCTGGAAGCTGCAGCTGTGGAGGAAAACGGCTTGGACGCGCCGGCCGCCGACGTCAACCGGGAGGCCGTGCAACTCCTGACGGTCCATGCATCCAAAGGCCTCGAATGGGATGTGGTCTTTGTCCCCGGACTCAATGCGGGGGCCTTTCCCAGTGACAGGGATTCCCGCTGGAGCAGCGGTTCGGCGGCACTGCCCTGGCCGCTCCGGGGTGACCGCGCCGACCTTCCCCAGTGGGACCTGGACCAGCCGGACCAAAAAGGCTGGCTGGACGCGGAAAAAGACTTCAAAGCGGACGTGCAGGCCCACGGGGAGTCAGAAGAACGCCGCCTCGCCTACGTCGCCTACACCAGGGCCAAGCATGTCCTCTGGGCATCCAGCCCTGCATGGGTCGGCGCAAGGGCAGGGCGTGCGCACATGTCACCGTTTCTTACCGAGCTCGAGAAACTCACAACGGTAACAGGGGTTTTGCCCCGCGCGGCTGCGACAGTCCATCCCAGGTCACTCGAGGAAGCTTCCCTTCCGGAGGAAAGCCCCCTGACCCTTGAGGCCGAAGTTGCCGTTTGGCCGTACGACCCCCTGGAGGGGCCCGTGGATCCTTGCACCGGCGAGCGGCTGCGTCTTTCGCGCGGACGGCGCGAAGCCATGGAAGCAGCTGCCGCCAATGTTCTTGCCGCCCTGGGAAACGCGCACGGGGAATCGCCCGTACCGGGCCAACCGGAAGTACCCGCAGCTGAGCCTGAGCCCGGCAAGGAGCTGACCGGCGTGGCCCGGGGATGGGCCCGCGAAGCGGCGCTGCTGCTGGAACGCCGCGCCAGGAGGAATGCCGGCAGGGACGTACACCTGCCCGGCCACATTTCCGCGTCCACCCTGGTGGAACTCCGGGAGGACCCCGCCGCAGTCCTTGGCAGGCTCCGCAGGCCTGTACCACGGGAACCGGGCATGTCGGCCCGGAAGGGCACCGCATTCCATGCATGGGTGGAGGAGTATTTCGGTACCGCCGGAATGCTGGACCTCGGCGAAGCTCCAGGCTCCGATGACCACATCGATGCTGCCTACGACCTTGACGCCATGGTGGCCACCTTCAAGGCGTCACCCTGGGCCGACCGGTCGCCGGCCTTTGTGGAGGTTCCTGTCGAAACCCGCGTGGGCGGCGTGGTCGTACGCGGCCGCATCGACGCCGTCTTCCAGGATGCCGACGGCCGGTGGGACCTGGTGGACTGGAAGACCGGACGGCGGCCGTCCGCTGCGCAGCTGAGGACCAAGGCCGTGCAGCTTGCCGTGTACCGCCTGGCCTGGGCCCGGCTGAAGGCAGTGCCTCTACAGGAAGTACGGGCAGCCTTTTTCTACGTCGCGGACAATGAGGTGGTGCGCCCCCACGATCTTGGAACAGCCGCAGAGCTCGAGGACATCGTGGCCGCTGCCCTTAGGTCCTCGTGACGTCGACAATGGAGATGGCGGCGGTGGAGGTGTCGTCCACTACTTTCCTCTCCTCCGCTTTGGGCTGAGGTTTGTTCTCCGCCTGGCTGCCGCTCTGCGCCTTGTCTGCGTCAGCGGCTTCGTTGCGGGTGTCGGCCGCGGGCTCCGCCGGGATGGCGGTGACGTGAACCGCCGGCTGGACGGGGGCCTGGACGGGCAGCGGGACCACTGTGACGGAAGGCACCGCAACGGCAGGGCCGGCGTCGGCTGCCCGCATGACCGGCACGCCGGCAGCTGCGGGCACGTTGCCCACTGCGGGCACACTGCCCGTAGCCGGAGTCCCCGGGGCCGGCTGTGGCTCCACGCTGATAGGCTGCCCGCCGTACTCTTCGATGTCCCGGGCAAGGCTGCGAAGCATTTCCTCTGCTTCGGAAACCATGCCGGGGTCATCCGACGCGATTCCCTTCACCAGGTACTGGGCAAGGGCGAACTCGGCCGACAGTGCTGCCCGCCGCAGGAGGTGGTTGTCCGGCGTGTCGCGGCGCCCGGCAGTATAGGCACCCAGGACCGCGTCCACGAAGTCCTGCTCGTTAGAGGCTACAAGCCAGGCGAAATCGTCGGCAGGATCGCCGATCCGCAGATCGGTCCACCCGGTCACGGCAGTCACCCGCTGGCCTTCCACCAGGAGGTTATCTTCGTGAAGGTCGCCGTGCACCACACTGGGGTTGAAGCGCCACAAGGAGACGTCTTCCATCGCGTGCTCCCAGCGGAGCAGCAGGGCCGGGGGGATTTTCCCGGTGGTTGCAGCCTGGTCAAGTTCATTCAGCCGGCGCTGCCGGAACTCGTTTGGCGTGTAGCTGGGCAGGTCGGCGTTGCTGACCAGCGAACGGGGCAGGTCATGGATGGCGGCAAGGGCACCGCCAATGTCGCGGGCAAGGGCATCCGGGCCGGCGGTCAATTCCTCGACGCTGCGCGTGCTGCCGGACAGGTGCGAGTAGACGAACGTGCTCAAGGTTCCCAGCCGTACACTGCCGGCAACGGTGGGCATAAGGAAAGGCAGTTCGGCGCGGATGCCCGGGGCGAACGCCCGCAGCACGAGGAATTCCGTCTCCAGCCGTGCGCTTGCCTCGGCGTGGCGCGGCGAGCGGACCCGCCACCGCTTGCCCTCGGAATCGAGAAGGAGGGCAGAGTCGAAGTCCGCGGGGTCGTCCGGGGCAGAGCTGACGGCCGTCGGGGTCAGTCCGGGGACTGCCGCGGTTGCAACGGCTGCCAGTTCAATCGGTTTTCTTCTCACCGTTCCACGGTAGATTGCGTCCAGTCCAAGACACCGGTCCAAGGACGGCGAGTCTTCAGATAGTCCAAAACAGGGTAGGCATGCGGGCCCCGTGGGTGGGACGTGCCCCTGAATATCAATTGTCCGTCCCAGTCAGTACGGTGGACCCATGAGCCATGCGGAGTCTGTGACACCGGTCCAACCGGGAAAGGCAGCCCGGCTGCCGGCGAACCACCTGACGGAAACGGTACTCCCGGTCCCTCCTGCCCTGATCGACCGCGGATCTGTCGCCCGGGCCCAACCGGGGATGGTGGAAGAACTCCTGGCCGCAACCGACACCATGGCAGTGGTCATTTCCGGCCGGCAGGGCCTGGTCCAGGGCGGCGGACTGTTTATGGCGAAGGCAGGAGCACTGCGTGATGACCTTGCCGCTGCCGGTGCCGCACCGCGGCTGACCGTATACCTTGGTTCCGCCCTTCCTGACTCGGACCTGGCCCCGGGTACCCAGCTGCTGCTCTTCGTCCTGCCGGAAACAATTGAGCCCGGAACGGCCGGCGTCCCTTTGGATGCAGCGTGGGCAGGGTTCCGCGATGTTGCCGCTGGACTGACCCCAACGCAGACCGCGCTCTTCGTGGAAGCCAGCGCCATCGCCAAGTGGCACGCCACCCACACGCATTGCCCGCGCTGCGGTTCGCCCACGGGCGTCGAGGCCGGGGGATGGGTGCGGCGCTGCCCGGTTGATTCCTCGGAGCACTACCCCCGCACCGATCCCGCCATCATCGTCACCGTAGTGGGCCCGGACGGCCGCCTGCTCCTCGGCGGCGGCGGAGACCCTGCTGCCACAAATTACTCGACCCTGGCGGGGTTCGTGGAGCCCGGGGAGTCGCTGGAACAGGCGGTGGTCCGGGAGATCCACGAGGAAGTGGGAGTGCGGGTTACCGCGTGCCAGTATCTTGGCTCGCAGTCCTGGCCGTTCCCGGCCTCCCTTATGCTTGGATTTACCGCCGTCACTGAAGACGCAGAGGCAACGCCCGACGGCGTGGAGGTCACCAGGGCGCGCTGGTTCAGCCGCGAGGAACTCCAGGACGCCGTGCTCGCCGGTGAGATCACCATCTCCAGCCGGTTATCGATTGCCCGCTCCCTGATAGAGCACTGGTTCGGCGGACGTATTCAGGACCTGTCAGGTTCCTGAAACTTTAGTTATCCACCAGACTCCAGCACGCGGTAGTCGAGACGAAAAAGCAGCAAGAGTGACTACAGATATTTTTGACAGTGCAGCTTCCGTGGAGGACCGCATTCTTGGCGGGCTGGACGCGGAACAGCGCGAGGTGGCGAGCACGCTCAAGGGTCCCTTGTGTGTCCTTGCCGGTGCCGGGACCGGCAAGACCCGCGCCATCACGCACCGCATCGCCTACGGTGTGCACACCGGGGTTTACACCCCCCAGCGGCTGCTGGCCGTGACCTTCACTGCCCGTGCGGCGGCGGAGATGCGCAGCCGGCTGCGGGACCTTGGCGCAGGCAACGTCCAGGCCCGCACCTTCCACGCTGCGGCTCTGCGGCAGCTCCAGTTTTTCTGGCCGCAGGCTGTCGGCGGAACGCTGCCCAACCTGCTCGACCACAAAGCCCAGATACTTGCCGAAGCGGCCCGGCGGCTTCGGCTGAGCACGGACAGGGCCTCCATCCGGGACCTTGCCTCGGAAATAGAGTGGGCAAAAGTATCCATGCTGACCCCCGCCAATTACCTGGAAAACGCGCAGGACCGTGGCGCTCCGGGCGGTTTCGACCTCACCGCCGTCGCGAGGGTCTTCCAGTCCTATGAGGATGTCAAGACAGACCGCAACGTCATTGACTTCGAAGACGTCCTGCTGATTACCGTGGGCATCCTGCAGGAGGACGAAAAGGTCGCCGCCACCGTCCGCGAGCAGTACCGGCACTTTGTGGTGGACGAGTACCAGGACGTTTCACCGCTGCAGCAGCGGCTCCTTGAGCTATGGCTGGGAGGAAGGGACGAGCTGTGCGTCGTCGGGGACGCAAGCCAGACCATTTACTCGTTCACCGGTGCCTCGCCGAAACACCTCCTGGAGTTCAAGGCCCGCTATCCACAGGCCAATGTGGTCAAACTGGTCAGGGACTACCGCTCCACGCCGCAGGTGGTCAAGCTCGCCAACGATCTGCTGGCCGGCCGGCGGAGCGGAGGAGCCGTTGCCGACGCGGCCTGGGCTGCGCCGCTCCAGCTGGTGGCGCAGCGGCCGTCCGGGCCGGCGCCCCAGTTCACGGAGTGCACGGACGATGAAGCGGAAGCCGCCACGGTGGCGCAGAAGATCAAGGCACTGCTCGACGCCGGCACTCCGGCCAGCGAGGTGGCTGTCCTGTTCCGCACCAACGGCCAGTCCGAAGCTTACGAACAGGCGCTTGCTGCCGCCGGCATTGGTTACCAGCTGCGCGGCGGCGAGCGCTTCTTTGCCCGCAAGGAAGTACGCGATGCCATCCTGCAGCTGCGGGCAGCCACCCGGGCAGTTTCCGGCGAATCGCCGGAACCGCTGGGCCAGCTGGTCCGTGACATCGTGGCTTCCCTTGGCTACACGGATGCCGCCCCCCACAGCGGCGGTGCGCTCAGGGAACGCTGGGAATCCCTTGCGGCGCTGGTTGCCCTCGCCGATGAACTCGTCAAGAGCCGGGGGCCGGAGTTTGGCCTCGCCGAATTTGTCAACGAGCTTCAGGAACGTTCACTGGCCCAGCATGCACCCACGGTGCAGGGCGTCACCCTTGCTTCCCTGCACGCGGCCAAGGGCCTGGAATGGGACGCCGTGTTCCTGGTGGGGCTCAGCGAAGGACTGATGCCCATCTCCTTCGCCGACACACCCGAATCGGTGGACGAGGAACGGCGGCTCCTCTACGTCGGAATCACCCGCGCGCGGGAACACCTGTCTCTGTCCTGGTCCACGGCCAGGACTCCCGGCGGCCGCGCCAACCGCAGGCCGTCCAGGTTCCTGGACGGCCTGCGCCCGGATTCCGTGGCCGGCTCAAACATCAGGGGCAAGGGACCGGCTCCCCGCCGCAAGGCTGCCGCCCCGGCTGTATGCCGGGTTTGCGGCAGCATGCTGACCACCGGAGCCGAACGGAAGGTGGGCCGGTGCAGTGCCTGCCCGCCAAGCTATGAGGAACAGACCTTCGACGCCCTGAGAACCTGGCGGCGCGAGGTGGCGCTCGCTGCCGATGTACCCGCGTTCGTGGTGTTTACGGATGCAACACTCACCGCCATCGCGGAGGCCCGGCCGGCGTCGCTGGAGGAACTTGCGGCGCTGGCGGGAGTCGGACCGTCAAAGCTGGAACGCTACGGGGAAGATGTCCTGCGGGTCCTGGTGGAAAGCACGTCCCTGTGATCACCACGGAGGGCGGTGCTCCCGTTGAGGTCCGCCGTTCCGCCCGCCGCACCCGCACGGTTGCGGCGTTCTGGGAAAACGGAACCGCCGTGGTCGCCATCCCGGCGCGGTTCACGGCAGCCCAGGAGAAGGAATGGGTTCACCGGATGCTGGCCAAACTGCACCGGCAGGGGGACCGGCGCTCAGCTTCCGCAAGGAGGCGTCCCGCCTCAGACGCCGCCCTGGCCGCCCACGCAGCCCAGCTCTCGGAAAGGTACCTCGGCGGAAAGGCCGTGCCGGCGTCGGTACGCTGGGTCGGTAACCAGAACTCGAGATGGGGTTCGGCCACCCCTGCGGACGGCACCATCCGCCTCTCGGACAAGCTGCGTCCCATGCCGCAGTGGGTCATCGACTACGTACTGCTCCATGAGCTCGCACACCTCCTGGTGGCCGGGCACAACGCCGCGTTCTGGAAGCTGCTGGAGGCTTACCCGGAGACTGCACGGGCGAAGGCCTTCCTGGAAGGAGTGTCCTTCGCCGTGGCCCGCGGCCTGCCCGGCAGTAAAGCAGGGGACGCCACCGGCGTCACCCGTCCAGGGCAGGAGCACTGGGCGGACGACGCCGACTAGTCCTTAGCTCTTGGGCCCGCCGCCGGGCCCGTCCTGTCCGTCCTCCTGGCTGCCGGCGCCCGTCCCGTCGGTATCCGTGCCATCGGCAAGCTTGCCGTCCTGCCCGCCGTCGGCTTCTTCGGCTCCGCTGGAAGGAGCGTCGTCAAAGCCACCGCTCAGCAGCTTCTGCAGGGCATCGTCCACCTCAGTGTCGCTGGCTTCAGCGAGTTTCCGGCGTCCGCTGAAGCCACGGGGATCGTCCAGGTCCTCGGCAGTGGGCAGCAGGTCGGGGTGGTGCCAGATGGCGTCACGGCCTTCAACGCCGCGTTCTTCCTTCAGCGTTGCCCACAGCGTGGCCGCATCCCTCAGGCGGCGGGGACGAAGTTCGAGTCCCACCAAAGAGGCGAAGGCGTGCTCTGCCGGGCCGCCCGTGGCACGGCGCCGGCGGACTGTTTCCCGCAGGGCGCTTGCGGATGGCAGGACCTTCTCCGTGGCCGCGGCAGTGAGTTCATCCACCCAGCCCTCCACCAGTGCGAGCGCTGTTTCCAGCTTTTCCAGGGCCTGGTCCTGGGCGGGCGTCCGCTGGGGCATGAACACGCCTTGGGAAAGGGCTTCCTGGATACCCTCCGGATTGCTGGGATCAAGGTCCCGGGCCAATTCCTCTATGCGGGAAGTATCAATGTGGATTCCTCGGGCGTAGGCCTCGATGGCGCCCAGCAGGTGGCCACGCAGCCAGGGAACCTGGACAAAGAGGCGGGCGTGGGCAGCTTCCCGGACAGCCAGGAAAAGCCGGATATCGTTCTCAGGCAGCGAAAGCCCTTCGCCGAAGGCAGCGACGTTGGTGGGCAGCAGGGCCATCTCCAGGTCTGCGAGGGGAACACCGATGTCGGTGGAGCTCACGACGTCGGTGGAGAGGGCGCCGATTGCCTGCCCCAACTGCATACCGAAGATCGCACCGCCCATGTTCTGGAGCATCGACGAGGCCCCGCCCATCATGGACTTCATTTCTTCGGGCATCTGCTCGGTCATCGCCGATGACAGTGCATTGGCGATGCTGTTCGCCACCGGCTCCGTCAGTCTCTTCCAGGTGCCGAGGGTGGCTTCGACCCACTCCGCCCGTGACCAAGCGCGCCCGATCAGGCCGGTGGCGGGAAGATCGGTGACAGGGTCGAGCCACAGTTCGGCGAGCCGGAGGGCTTCGTCCACTTCGCGGGACTGCTGGGGGTTGACTGACGGGTCAGCGCTGCCGGCTGCGACCCGCCTGGCGTTCTCGTGGGCCAGCTTCCAGTTCACCGGTCCTTCGGACGGTGCGCTCATCATGGCCTGCACCTGGGAAAACATCTGGGCCAGCAGGTTGGGGTCGTTGGGCAGGCCGGCCGCCTTGGCCAGTTCGGCAGGGTCGAAGTTTTCCATCCCCTGGCCGCCCATCAGGTTTTGCAGCATCTCTGTCAACGGGTCCTTGGGGGTGTCGTCGCCGTTGGACGGATTAAGTGGGTTGGAGGTCATGATCCCGCCGATCGTCGGTGTGACTGTTGATCAACCTTCACGGTACCCCGGTGGTGGTCGGCTGTCTGCCGCACCAGGTTGCCGTTCGCTGTCGGCAAAGAACTCCGCACGGCGGGCACCGGTAGTGTTGGTTCAGTGACTACGACCCGTGGCGGCAACCCCTCAGAGGACCACGCCGCCGAACTTTCCTCCCGCCCCTGGCACGGGGTGTCAGAGGGCTTTGAAACCGGCGCGCCGGCAGGTACCCCGGAAGCTGGAACGGCAGCGGTTCCGGGCGGACAGGAGCGCCGGGACAAAAAGGTTTCGGCCATGATGGTGGCCGGAGTAAGCGCCCTGGTGCTCGGACTCGCTGTGGGCACCCTGCCGGTGCCGTACGTCGTCGAAACACCCGGCCCGGCGTACAACACCCTGGGCCAGAGCCAGGGCAGACCGGTCATCACTGTCACCGGCCGGGAGACCTATCCTGCAGCGGGCAACCTTGACCTGACTACTGTGTACGTGAGCGGCGGTCCCAGCAGCCCGGTGAGCATCATGGGCGTTTTCTCCGCTTGGCTCGACCCGTCCAAGGCGGTGTACCCGCAGGAGTTGATCTACCCCACCGGGACCAGCAAGGAAGAGGCCGAGGAACAGAGCTCGGTCGCCATGGCCACGTCCCAGGAGAACGCTGTGGCGTCCGCCCTTAAGGAACTGGAGATTCCTTTCGGGCAGCAGCTCCAGGCTGCAGATCTTTCCGAGGGCTCTGCCGCGGCCGGAAAAATTGATCCCGGCGACATCCTCAAAACCATCAACGGCAAGGACATCACGTCCCTCGCTGTTATCCAGCAGGAACTGGCGGCAGGAAAGGGTGCCCCCGCCACAGTGGTGGTGGAACGCGCCGGCCGGCAGGTCACGCAGGAGATCACCCCGAAGGACAACGGTGCGGGGCGGTTTATTCTCGGTGTGATGCTCAAATACCTGTTCACCTTCCCCTTCAACGTGGAGATCTCGCTGGACAAAGTGGGCGGGCCCAGCGCGGGACTGATGTTTTCCCTCGGCATCATCGACACCGTCACTCCCGGAGACCTCACCGGAGGAAAACATGTAGCGGGTACCGGGACCATCACCCCCGACGGCGTGGTGGGGCCCATCGGCGGCATCGCTCAGAAGATGCAGGGCGCAAGGGCAGCAGGAGCCACCCTGTTCCTCGCCCCGGCTGCCAACTGCGGTGACGTGGTGGGCCATGTTCCTGACGGCCTGCAAGCGGTCAAGGTGGAGAGCCTTGCGGAGGCCCGCCGCGCCGTCGAGCTTGCCGGTTCCGGCGGGGACACATCCGGCCTTCCGGGCTGCACGACGAACTAGACTGGGCAGGAACTAAGCTTTACCGCCACTCGTGGCACTTAAGACGGACGAAACCAGCGTTTGACCGGTACGTACGTCGCTCGCACGCACGTTTCGAATAACTGACGACCAGCTATGAGGTACCGAGTTTGTCCCGTCCCGCCAGCACCATGTCCACAGGTAAACCCCCTTCAAGACGCGGGGCGTTGACGCCCACCCTGATCGTTGTCGCCCTGGTGGTAGTGGGCTTCATCTTCTTTGCCAATGTTTGGACCGATGTCCTCTGGTACCGGCAGCTTGGCTTCATCGAAGTGTTCGTTACCGAGAACCTGGCCCGGATCGCGATCTTCGCCGCCGGCTTCGCGGTGATGTTCCTTGCTGTCTTCTTCGCCATCCGGATCGCCTACCAGTCCCGGCCGGTGTACGCCCCCGACTCCGAAATCCGCGACAACCTCAACCGCTACCAGGCGCAGCTCGAACCCGTCCGCCGGGTAGTCATGGTGGGCCTGCCCGTCCTCTTCGGCCTTTTTGCCGGCAGCGCCGCGGCGAGCCAGTGGCAGAAGGTCCTCCTGTTCTTCAACCAGGAACAGTTCGGCAAACAGGACCCGGAGTTCGGCCTGGACATCAGCTTCTACCTCATGACGCTGCCGTTCCTCGGTTTCGTTACCGGTTTCCTGATCAGCGTGGTGGTGATCGCCGGTATCGCAGGCATCCTGACGCACTACCTCTACGGCAGCATCCGGCTCATGGAGCGGGGGGTCTTCACCAGCCGCGCGGCGCAGATCCACATCGCCGTCACCGGCGCCGCTTTCCTGGTGCTGCTGGGCATCAACTTCTGGCTGGACCGCTACTCTGCAGTGCAGGGCAACAACGGACGCTGGGCTGGTGCCCTGTACACGGACGTCAACGCGGTCATCCCCACGAAGGCGATCCTCGCCGTGGCAGCTCTGCTGGTTGCCGTTTTGTTCGTTGTGGCTGCGGTGATCGGCCGCTGGCGCCTGCCCGTCATCGGAACCGCAATGCTGGTCATTACCTCCATCCTGGCCGGCGGCGTCTACCCCTGGGTGATCCAGCAGTTCCAGGTGCGCCCCTCCGAAGAGACGCTGGAAAAGGAATTTATCCAGCGCAACATTGAAAACACCCGTGCCGCCTATGGCCTGGATAAAATTCAGGTTGACCGGTACGACGCCACCAACACGGCCACTACAGGAGCGCTGGCGCCGGATGCCCAGACGACCGCCAACATCCGCCTGCTGGACCCGAACCTGATCTCTGACGCGTTCTCCCAGCTGGAGCAGTACCGCCCCTATTACCAGTTCCCGGAAGCGCTGAACGTGGACCGCTACGAAGTGGACGGCAAAATCCAGGACACCGTGATCGCTGTCCGGGAGCTGAACCCCACCAACGTGGCAACCAACCAGCAGGGCTGGCTCAACCAGCACGTTGTGTACACCCACGGCTACGGTGTGGTGGCGGCCAAGGGCAACAAGTTCACCGTCGACGGCAAGCCGGAGTTCCTCCAGTCGGGCATTCCCTCAACCGGCGTCCTCGGCGATGACTCGAGCTACCAGCCCCGGATCTACTTCGGCGAGTCCTCGCCGGACTATTCCATTGTTGGTGCACCGGACGGTGCCCCGGCCCGCGAGCAGGACAGGCCGTCAGGCGAGGGGGAGACCCAGTACACCTTCGAAGGCAACGGCGGGCCCAACGTCGGCACGTTCTTCAACAGGGTGCTGTACTCCATCAAGTTCCAGTCCTCCGATCTGCTGCTGTCGGATGGTGTTAACCCGGAGTCGCAGATCCTGTACGAACGCAACCCCCGTGAACGCGTGGAGAAGGTTGCCCCATACCTGACGGTTGACGGCAACGCTTACCCGGCCGTGGTGGACGGCCGGGTCAAGTGGATCGTGGACGGCTACACCACCAGCCAGTACTACCCGTACTCCCAGCAGGAGCAATTGTCGGACGCCACTGCTGACTCCCAGACCACGTCCGGGCGCGCGGTCGCCCTGCCCAACAGCACGGTCAACTACATCCGCAACTCGGTGAAGGCCACGGTTGATGCCTACGACGGGTCAGTCACCCTGTACGCCTGGGACGACCAGGATCCGCTGCTGAAGTCCTGGCAGAAGGTCTTCCCCACGTCGCTGAAACCGTTCTCGGAAATGTCCGGCGATGTCATGAGCCACGTCCGGTACCCGGAGGACCTGTTCAAGGTCCAGCGCCAGCTGCTGGGGGAGTACCACGTCACGGATCCGTCCAGCTTCTACAAGACCAACGACGCCTGGAGCGTCCCCGCGGATCCCACAGTGGACACCGACGTCAAGCAACCGCCGTTCTACATGTCCCTGCAGATGCCGGACCAGGAGAAGCCGGCCTTCCAGCTGACGTCATCGTTCATTCCGCAGATCGTCAACGGCAACGCCCGCAACGTTCTCTACGGCTTCCTCGCAGCTGACTCCGACGCCGGCAACCAGGCGGGTGTTAGAGCTGAGAGCTATGGCAAGCTGCGGCTGCTGCAGATCCCGCCGGAGATCCAGGTTCCCGGGCCGGGCCAGGCACAGAACAAGTTCAACTCTGACCCCACCGTTTCGCAGGCACTGAACCTGCTTCGCCAAGGTGCTTCGGACGTGCTGAACGGCAACCTGCTCACACTTCCGGTGGGCGGCGGCATCCTTTACGTCCAGCCGGTTTACCTCAAGTCCACCGGTGAGACGTCCTACCCGACGCTGCAGCGTGTCCTTGTGGCCTTTGGTGACAAGGTCGGCTTCGCCCCAACCCTCGACGAAGCGCTCAAGCAGCTCTTCGGCGGCGACTCGGGGGCTGCTGCCGGTGACTCCGACAACAACGGCCAGACGCCCGCGGATCCGGCGGCTCCGGCCACCCCGGCGGGCGCAGATGCCAAGGCCGAGCTGAGGGCAGCGCTGGACGAGGCAAACGCTGCCATCCAGGCAGGCCAGGCCGCATTGTCAGCCGGTGACTTCGCAGCCTATGGTGAAGCGCAGAAGCGCATTGCAGCTGCCCTCCAAAGGGCGGTGGATGCGGAGGGCAAGATTCCGGTTGCCGCTCCCGAGGCAACTCCGGCTCCAGCTTCCACCGCGACGCCCGATGCCACGCCTTCGCCTTCGCCCACCAGCTGACCACCCGGCAGCTGGCCGGCCATCGGCCTGCTGACCGGCAGCTGACCAGCACGTCGCCACCGTCGCCCGCTCCCTCCGGAGCGGGCGACGGACCGGCGAGACGGAGATCACGCCCCCGCGATTTGGCCTGGTGTTCACCGGCCGGTAAAGTAGTTCTTGCGACGCGGGGTGGAGCAGTTCGGTAGCTCGCTGGGCTCATAACCCAGAGGTCACAGGTTCAAATCCTGTCCCCGCAACTGACGGAAGTCCCGGACACTGGAAACAGTGTCCGGGACTTCCTGGTTTAAGCCGCCAGCCCGGACGCTGCGCCTGCGGGACAGCGTCACTCCCGGGTCTGGAGTTAGGCCGCCACTATGGATCGTGTAAAAATTTGCCGCCGAAGTAGGGTAGTGTTGTTTCAGCGACGCGGGGTGGAGCAGTTCGGTAGCTCGCTGGGCTCATAACCCAGAGGTCACAGGTTCAAATCCTGTCCCCGCAACTATAAGAAGGCCCCGACCGGCAGACAAGCCGGGCGGGGCCTTCTTTTTCCTTACATGTGGTTAGTTCCTAGTATTCTCTTTCGCAGAGCCTCACAGATTGTGAGCACTTCGCCAGTCATTCTCGAGAGGAATGTTGCTCGATGTCCACACCCACGAAAAGGCCCGGCACTGCCGCGGGCAAGCGGTCCCGACTCTACTGGGGTGTCCCCGCGGTCCTCGCGGTGCTGGTCCTCGTGGTGTTGATCGCCAAGTGGCTGATGGGCCTGCCCGCCGTTGCTTCATTCGTAGCAAACTATCCGGGCCATTCTGAGCTGCCGGCAGAAGCCCCGGAGGGATTCCCGGCCTGGCTTGCCTGGCAGCACTTCCTGAATGCTTTCTTCCTGCTGTTGATTATCCGCACTGGATGGCAGGTACGAACCACAACGCGCCCCAGTGGTCACTGGACGCGCAACAACAAGGGATTCATCAAGACCAAGAACCCGCCCACCAAGATCAGCCTTGAACTGTGGTTCCACCTCACCCTGGATGCACTCTGGATCCTCAACGGCCTGGTCTTCGCGGTGCTGCTGTTCGCCACGGGACAGTGGATGCGGATCGTTCCCACCAGCTGGGATATCTTCCCGAACGCGCTTTCAGCCGCCCTTCAGTACGCCTCGCTGAACTGGCCCACCGAGAACGGCTGGGTGAACTACAACGCCCTTCAGTTGCTCTCCTACTTCGTTACCGTGTTCATCGCGGCGCCGCTGGCATTCATCACTGGCCTGCGCATGTCCTCAGCCTGGCCCAAGAAGTCTGCCGGCCTCAATAAGGCCTACCCCATTGAATGGGCGCGGGCCGTCCACTTCCCGGTGATGATCTACTTTGTTGCCTTTATCGTGGTGCACGTTTTCCTGGTGCTCGCCACTGGGGCGCTGCGGAACCTCAACCATATGTACGGGGTGAGGGACGGCGACGGCTGGTTCGGGTTTTGGGTCTTCCTCGCCTCGTTGGTGGTCATGGCCGCGGCCTGGTTCCTGGCCCGCCCCATCTTCCTGCGGCCGATTGCGTCCCTGATGGGCAAGGTCAGCCGGTAGTACCTGCCGGCCGGCATCCGTCCCGCTCGCGGGTCCCTCAGTCCTTGAGTCGGCTGTAGGTCTCCAGGGCCCTTCCGCGCGACTCAGGCAGCCCGACCAGGGGCTTCGGGTAACCCGGCACGTTGTCAGCTTTCCACGGCTCGTGGATGGTCTTGCCGTCAAGGCCGGCGAGTTCAGGGACGAATTGGCGCAGGTACCGCCCAGCCGGATCGAACTTCTTGCTTTGCGTTACAGGGTTAAAGATGCGGAAGTAGGGGGATGCGTCCGCTCCTGAACCTGCTACCCACTGCCAGTTGGCGGGGTTGCTTGCGGCGTCAGCATCAACAAGGGTGTCCCAAAACCACTGCTCACCAATGCGCCAGTCGGCCAGCAGGTTCTTGACCAGGAAGGACGCCGTCGCCATGCGCACGCGGTTGTGCATCCAACCGGTCTGCCACAACTGCCGCATCCCCGCGTCCACCAGGGGGTAGCCGGTGCGGCCCTGCTGCCAGGCCTTCAGTTCGCCGCTGCTGAGTGACTGCCACTCAAAGCGGTCAAACTCCGGCCGGTAGTTGCGGGTGGCCAGGTTGGGGTTGGTATCCAGAAGATGCCAGCAGAATTCCCGCCAGCCGAGCTCGGACTGGAAGATCCCGACGTCGGCCGGCACCTTGCGGGGGAACCGCTGCCGGATTTCCCGCCACACCCGGAAGGGGCTGATCTCGCCGAAGCGCAGGTGCGGGGAAAGGCGGCTGGTTCCTTCGACTGCGGGCACGTTCCGGCCCGTCGCGTAGTCTTCCGCCGGTCCGTCCAGAAAGTCTTCCAGACGGCGCCGGGCACCGTCCTCTCCCGGTTCCCAAGTGTCGGCCAGGCCCCCGCTCCAGTCGGGGGAGTGCGGCAGGAGGTGCCAGCTGTGGAGATCTTCTCCGGCAGGAAGTCCCCCTCCCGGGCCTGGGGCGGGAGGGGGAAGCTGGTCCGGTGCACCGTGCGGCTCCCTGATGTCCCCTGCAGCGAGGCAGGCCCGCCAAAAGGGCGTGAACACTTTGTAGGGTCCGCCGCCGCCGGTGCGGATAGTCCAAGGTTCGAAGAGGAGGTTCGCCTGGCAGCTCGATGATGAAACGCCGTTGTCCCTGGCCCACTTCTCCACGGCGGCATCCACCGTGCGCTCCGGCAGTCCGTAGCGCCGGTTCCACAACAGGTGGGCAGCGGCCGTCTCGGCAGCCAGTTCCCGGAGAACGGTGGCCGCAGGTCCCCGGCGAAGGAGGAGCCGTGACCCTGCCTGCTCCAACGAGGTTGCCAGCGCGGAGAGCGAATGGTGCAGCCACCACCGGCTTGCTCCGCCCAGGGGCCGGATCCCCGCTGACTCCTCGTCGTGAATAAAGACAACGGTCACAGGCAAACCCAGCGCCGCCGCTTCGGTCAGTGCCGGGTTATCGTCCAGGCGGAGATCGTCGCGCAGCCAGACGATGGAAGTTGCATTGGAGGAAGCCATGCCACCACGGTACACAAACGGGCATAAGTAAGGCCGGGGTGGTGACCCCGGCCTTACTCGCCATCAGGGAAAATCCCTGCCAGCCGTCAGAGCTTGTCGAAATCAGCTTCGTTCACGGTGGACTCAGAACCCGCTGAACCGCCGGCACCCGCACCAATGGCAGGCTTGGCTGTGCCACCGGACTTCAGCGCGGCAAGGCGTGCTTCAATTTCCACCTGCTCGCCGAGGTCCTCAAGCTGGTTGAACTGGGCGTCCAGGCTGGACTCGGTGAGCTCCTGCTGTCCGCGGACCTTGGCCTCTTCGCGGCGGATCTTCTCTTCGAAGCGGCCCACTTCGCTGGTGGGATCCATGATGTCGATGCTCTTGATGGCATCGTGCACCTGCGACTGCGCGGCCGCCGTCTTGGAACGGGCCACCAGTTCGTTGCGCTTGCTGGTCAGCTGGTTGAGCTTGCCCTTCATCTGGTCCAGGCCGGTCTTGAGCTTGTCCACCACTTCGCGCTGGGAAGCAATGCTCGGTTCGGCCCCCTTGGCCTCGTTCTCCGCGGCGATCTGGCGCTGCAGTGCAACTTTGGCGAGGTTGTCAAACTTCTCCGCATCAGCCGGATTTCCGCTGGCGCGGTACTCGTCGGCCTTGCGCGACGCGGCGAGGGCCTTGTTGCCCCAGTCGCGCGAGTTCTTGACGTCCTCGTTGTAGTCGTCCTCGAGCATGCGAAGGTTGCCGATGGTCTGCGCCACGGCGGACTCTGCCTCGGCGATGTTGTTGGTGTAGTCCCGGACCATCTGGTCCAGCATCTTCTGCGGATCCTCAGCATTGTCCAGCAAAGTGTTGATGTTTGCCTTTGCCAGCTGTGCGATACGGCCGAAAATGGACTGTTTAACCATGGTGTTACCTTTCGTCCTGCTCTGTGGTGAGCACTGAAATCAGTGAACAGTTGTGTTGGTACAGATCGGTCAGCCGTGTGGTTCCGGCCGGGAGTGGGTTGCAGCTCTCAGAAGCTTCCGGAGTCGCCTCCGCCGAAGTCCCCGCCGCCAAAATCGCCACCGCCAAAGTCTCCGCCGCCCCAGCCGCCGCCGTCACTGTGGCCGCCGCCCCAGCCGCCGCCACCGCCGCCGTTGAGGATGGAGTTGATCAGGATGCCGCCGAGGATGGCACCGCCGAGTCCGCCGCCGCCGCCTCCGCCGAACATGCCGCCGCGGCCGTAGCCCTGGTTCGCGTAGCCATCGAAGTGGTCGACATCCGCCTGGGCCAGCTGGGCCGCCTGGGCAGCCAGGGCGTGGGCCTGCTGGGCGTACGTCAGGGCGGTTACCGGATCGGTGCGCGCGATGGACAGCGCGTAATCCAGGTTCCGCTGCGACTCCGCCAGCCGCGTGCGGGCCTCCGTTCCCACGCCACCGCGCCGGGCGGTGATGTAGTCGGAGGTGGCGCTGATCTGGGCCTGGGCAGACATGATGGTCTGCTGGAGTGACGCCTGGGCCCGGCGGGCCTGTTCCTGCTGGTCCCGGACACCGCTGAGCGCCTGGTCGAGTGACTGGTGGGCCGTCTCTACCCGCTGCAGTGTGGCGATGGGGTCGATCTTTCCGCCCTGAATTTCCGCCTTCACCTGGGCCAGTGCCGCTTCCACGGCGGCCACTGGGCCCGCAAGCTCCGAATGGGTTCCTGACTGGATCATTGCCCTTGCCTGCGCGAGGTCGTGGGACGTGTCCACTACTGCCGAGTCCAGGCTGCTGCGGGCCTCATCCAGGCTGGACGAGCGCTTGGAGATCGCGTCGAGGAGGACGTTCGTCTGGTGCAGGCTCTCCTCCGCGGCGCGGACTGCTACGGCGGCGAGGCTTCCTTCACCTTCACCCAGTTTCTGTTCTGCGGTGGCGGAAGCGTTCTGAACGAAAGCCAGCCGTTCCTTCGCCTGCAGGATGTTGTCCGAAACCTGTGCCAGCGCGGTCTCGGCATACTTGCTCCGAAGCGCGGTGAGGGACTGTTCGGCGCTGGAGATCTTCGCGTCAGCTTCCCGGGCTCCGGCGTTAACGGCTGCGAGTGCGCGGGGGGCGTTCTTCTCCAGCTCCCGGAGGGAATCGAAGTCTGCCTTCTGCTCCTGGAGTGACGCCAGTGCCGCCTCAGACCGGCGGATGATTTCGCCGAGCCAGGCGCGCTGCTGCTCTTCGGTGTCAGGAATGTGGTCGTCCAACTGCTGCTGCAGCTTGAACGATTCGGTCATGTGGCCCTTGGCTTCTTCGAGTGCCTTGGTGAAGTTGCCGACGGCGGAGTCGCCGTACTGCGCCTGGGCGAACATGAGTTCCTGCTCGCTGGACTTGATGGCGTCGTCGGCCTCGATGAGGAGGGAACCGCTCTTGCGGCGCAGCTCCTCGATGGTGTGTGACGCCAACGGATCAACTTCGGCACCCTGCGGACCGTAGCTCGCGCTGGACGCCTGAGTGGCAGCTTTCCTGCGCTTGTTGCGGAAGTACAGGTACGCGCCGGCACCGCCAGCAGCCACGACTCCTGTTCCTACCAGGACAGCTGCGCCGGCACCGTCACCCGAGGGGACGTTGCCGCTGCCGCCGCCTGCTGCATCGCCGACTGCCGCAGCAGTGTCGATGGCTGCCTGCGCGAAATCACGCTTTCCGGCACCGAGGTTGGCGGCAATGGCGTTTTGCGAGATGTTGGAGCGCTTCGAGTAGATGGAGCTCGCCGAGTTCGGGGCGAAGTAATACCGCCCCTGATCTGTTGCTATGGCGAGAATGACATCAGCACGGCCCATGCCTTTTGCCTTGGCTACTTCCTGGCCCCAGGCGGCAGGATCGGCCGGGTTCTCGAAGGACTTAACCGTGACAACGTAGAGGTTGTACTTGTGGTCCTTCAGAAGCTTTTGTACGGCTTCCTGAACCTCGCCCTTGCGGCCGCCAAGGACATTGGCGTTGTCAACGACGTTTGTTCCGGACGGAATGGTGACCGGCGGCTCAGCCGAGGCCGCACCGGCAGGCACTGCCAGCAGCCCGGTAAGGCCGATCACGGCGAGAATACGTATGAACTTTGACCGCATGTGCAACCCTTCAGCACGCCTGACACCGATTCGGGACGAACCGGTCGTCTCAGAATGCAGCAGCGCCCCCACGCATGTGTGTAGCCGCAGGTCGCTGTGGCAATCATCTTGATTCTATGGTGCACCCCACAGGCCGTCCATTGAGCCGAATATGCCACCAGCGAAACGGTCGGAAACCGGAGGAACAGGCATAGGAACTCCAGCAAGCTCTCAGCAAACATCCGAGCTTGTTACAGGCAGGGAGTCCATAGTTAATTCAGACGAGGATGAAAGGAAGTCCCATGACTGAGAACCAAACCCCCGGCGTGTCTCCTGAGGGCCGCGGACCGGGCGGCCAGGATCCCTGGCAGCAGCCCACCGCCGACGCCGGACGCAGCGCCGGGCAGGTTCCGGGTGCGGATGACGCAGTAGCCTCAAGCCGCGGGAACCCCACCCAGGAACTTCCGGGAGCGCGCCCGGCCTACCCGCAGCGCCAGCCGTATCCCCAGCGCCAGCCGTTTTACGGACAATCCGCTGCAGAACAGGCAAGCCCGGACCAGTCAGCGCACCACGAAGCCCCGGGGTCCCAGACCCACTACGGCTACTACGGCCAGGGCCAGTACAACGCCCAGTACACCGCACCCGGCGGTTATGGAGGCATGGTTCCAAACCCGAAGGACGCTCCGCGCAGGAAGGCGTCTTTTGGCGTCGGCACCCTGGTGGCCAGCATCTTGGCTGCAGGCCTGGTGGGCGGGGGAGTAGCAACCGTTGGCGCCGGTGAATTCTTTGACAACTCCGGTTCCACGGCTGCCACCAGCAGCAACAGCCAGCCTGGAACCGTCATCGTCAACAACCAGGATGACGTGAACGCCATAACGGCGGCCGCCTTGAAGGCCTCGCCCAGTGTGGTGACCATCAGCGCTTCAAGCGGCGGCGCGGGGGGCACGGGTTCCGGCATCATTCTGGACGACCAGGGCCATGTCCTCACCAATACGCACGTGGTCACTTTGGATGGCCAGTCAGCCAACGCCGCCCTCGAAGTCCGGACCAGCGATGGCAGGGTTCTTACTGCCAAACTGGTCGGCACCGACCCTTTGTCAGACCTCGCCGTTATCAAAGTGGATAACGCCTCCGGCCTTACACCTGCCACGCTGGGCGACTCGGGGAAGCTCAACGTCGGCGACACTGCCATTGCCATCGGCTCACCGCTGGGTCTGACGGGCACGGTAACTGACGGTATTGTCTCCACGCTCAACAGGACCATCAGTGTCGCCTCGGCTGCAGCCCCCAAAGAGGGAGACAGCGCCGAGGGCGACGACGAAGGCGGGTTCCAGTTTGCTCCCCCGGGGGGCGGCCAGAGCCAGCAACCGACGGCCCAGAACGACATCTCCATCAACGTGATCCAGACCGATGCCGCCATCAACCCCGGCAACTCAGGCGGTGCCCTGGTCAACAGCAGCGGCGAGATCATCGGCGTCAACGTGGCCATCGCCTCGGCCGGATCTGACTCACTGTCCTCCTCCAGCGGCAACATCGGTGTGGGCTTCAGCATCCCCATCAACCACGCCAAACGGGTTGCGCAGGAGATCATCGATACCGGGAAGGCGTCACATGGGCAACTGGGCGTCAGCGTCAAAGAAAAGCCCGCCTCCAGCAACGGTTCGGGTTTCTCCGTCGGCGCGGATGTCGCCACCCTTGAGCCCGATTCGGCTGCGGCCAAAGCCGGAATCAAAGTGGGCGACGTCATCACCAAGTTCAACGATCTCGCCATCGGTGAACCGGAGCAGTTGACGGCAGCCGTACGCGAACAGCCTGCTGGTGCAAAGGTCAGGATCACCGTCCTGCGCAGCGGTGCAGAGCAAACCCTGGATGTCACCCTGGGGGCCGCAGCCAGCTAGCACCGCGCTTGCAGCAAGGACAGGAAACCAGGGAAGGCTCGACGGCGGTGTCCCCACTTCGGCGGGGACGCCGCCGTCGTCATTTGGGAACACCAGCGGAAAAGCTGATGGCCCTGACACAGGCGTTAACGGAAGTCGGCGCGCGGGCGCGCCTATGTGGTTAGCTAGGACCTACCCGTACGCCGGGCATTCCGCGGCCATGACCTCACCCGGCTGGCTGTCCACAAGCATGGAAGGCTGCTGTCGATACAGTGGAGAAGACATTGAAGATCATCGTCCTGGTCAAGCATGTACCGGACGCCCAGTTCGACCGTCACCTCAACGGGGAGGGGTACACGACGGACCGTGACGAAAGCATTTTGTCCGAACTGGACGAGTATGCGCTGGAGGCCGCCTTGCAGCTGGCCGAGGCGCGCGGTGGCAGCAAGGCAGGCAACCAGGTCATCGCCCTCAGCATGGGTCCCGCCGGTGCGGTGAACTCGGTCAAGAAGTCCCTGCAGATGGGTGCAACCGAGGGCGTGCACCTGTCGGACCCCGCCCTGGCGGGCTCGGACGCAGCCGCTACATCGCTGGCGCTTTCCGCAGCCGTCCGGTACCTGGGCCAGGACGCCCCGGTGGACCTGATCATCACCGGTATGGCCTCCACCGACGGCGAGACCTCCCTGGTACCGGCGCAGCTGGCCGAACGCCTCAACCTTCCCCAGGTCACGTTCGCCTCGTCCTTGGAGGTGGACGGCGGACGGCTCGTGGCCCGGCGCGATGCGGACATGAGTTCCGAAACGGTGGAGGCCGACCTCCCCGCGCTGGTCTCAGTGACCGACCAGATCAACGAGCCGCGCTACCCCAACTTCAAGGGCATCATCGCCGCCAAGCGCAAGACCATCACCACTCTGTCCCTCACCGACATCGGAGTCGATCCTGCCCAGGTGGGGCACGCCGGTTCCTGGACCACTGTGACCAACGCCGAGGAGCGGCCACCGCGCACCGCCGGCACCATCATCACCGACGAAGGCGACGCCGGCATCAAGCTGGTTGACTTCCTGGCCGCCCAGAAGCTGCTCTAAGAGGGAACACCAACATGGCAAAAGTACTTGTTTTCATAGACAACCCCGGCGCCGGGCTCAAGAAGAGCAGCCTTGAACTGCTCACCCTGGCACGTTCCCTTGGCGAAAGCGTTGTTGCCCTTAACGGGGAACTGCACCAGGAAGTGTCAGCTGCGTTTGCGGAGTATGGTGTCAGCGCTGTCCTTCGCCCCTCTGTGCAGGACCTGGACGACTACCTGGTGGCGCCCAAAGCCGCCTACCTTGCGGCCGCAGCCCAAAGCACCGGGGCCACCATCGTGCTGCTCGACAATTCCCCGGAAGGCAAAGAAATCGCCGCCCGGCTGGGAATCCGACTCGCTGCCGGTGTCATTACCGACGTCGTGGGCGTGGATGCCGACGGGACAGCCCACAAATCCGTCCTTGCAGGCTCCTACAACACGTCGTGCAAGGCAACCACACCCGTGTCCGTGCTGACCATTAAGGCCAACAACATTGTTCCGGAGCCGGCCGCCGCACCCACTGCGCCGGAAACCCTTACGGTCGACGTTCCGGTTGGAAGCGCTGAGGCGGCAGCCCGGATTACAGCCCGTGAGCAGAAGGTTGCCAGCGGCCGCCCGGACCTGACGGACGCCCGCATCGTGGTGGCCGGCGGGCGTGGCCTCGACGGCGACTTCGGTCCCGTCGAAGAACTGGCAGACGCACTGGGAGCGGCCGTGGGAGCCTCACGTGCAGCCACAGACGCCGGCTGGATCAGCCACGATGCCCAGGTGGGGCAGACCGGCAAGACCGTTTCGCCGCAGCTGTACATTTCTGCCGGCATTTCCGGTGCGATCCAGCAGAAAGCCGGCATGCAGACGGCAAAGGTGATAATTGCGGTGAATAAGGACGCCGAATCACCGGTGTTCGAGATCGCGGATTTCGGCATCGTCGGCGACCTCTTCGACGTCCTTCCGCAGGCGACGGCAGAGATCAAGAAGCGAAAAGGCTGATTATTGGCTGCCTTCGCTGCGCCCTTCGAGAGCCCGTTCGACCCGGCCACGGACCGGGTTGGGCGGGTGCTCTGTTTTGCGGCGCACCCGGACGACATTGACTTCGGCGCCGCGGGTACCATTGCGGCCTGGACGGCGGCTGGTGTCCACGTCAGCTACTGCATCATGACCGACGGTGACGCCGGTGGTTTCGATCCGGCCCACCGCGCAAACATTATTGCCATGCGCGACGCCGAGCAGCGCCGTGCCGCAGAACTGGTGGGTGTGTCCGACATCCACTACCTGCATCAGCGCGACGGCTACCTCGAACCTTCGCATGAGGTGATGCAGGGCGTGGTGAAGCTCATCCGCGAACTGCGGCCCGACGTCGTTCTTTCGATGCATCCGGAACGGAACTGGCGGCGGCTCCAGAAGAGCCACCCTGACCATCTTGCCGTGGGGGAGGCCGTGACCCGCGCCGTGTACCCCGCCGTGGAGAATCCGTTCGCATACCCGGAACTTGCCGGGGCCGGGCTGGAGGCGTACAAGCTGCCGTGGCTTTGGCTGTACGCCGGCCCGGACGAACGGGAAAACCATTTCGTTGACGTCACCGTGCACGTGGAGGCAAAGCTGAAGGCCATCCATGTCCACGTAAGCCAGCACCCGGATGTCGAGGCCATGGAATCAGCAGTCCGCCAGGGGATGCAGGCGAATGCTGCGCGGGCCGGACTTCCCGAAGGACACAGCGCCGAAGCGTTTCACGTTGTTGCGGTGAACGGACCCGGAACGATCGCCGGTTTTTAGCGTCCGCAGGCCACGAAAAAACGCCCCGCGGCTTTCGTTTCCGGAAGCCGCGGGGCGTTTTTTGCGCGCTGAGCCGGTGCTACGCGTCCAGGCGTGCGGCAGCAACCGTGGGAAGAGTGGGGGACTTGGATCCGCCGGCAGGCTCCACGGTGATCCCGAGAGCGGCGGCAGAGGCAATCCCCTCCACGACAGCAGGCTTGGACAGTGCCTCCGCATCCATGAGCCCCTGTGAGACTGGAGCTGAACCGTCCTTGGGGATCAGCCACATCTGGTAAACCTTGCCCTCGGGCGGGGCAGGAACGTCTTTCATCCTCACCACCGCGGCGTCCCGGGACGAAGAGACCTGGACGGTGGCAGTACCGCCCCCGGCCACGTCCACCGAAGCTTCCCGCAGGTCTCCTGCCCGGACCACCTGCTTCAGGGGGTCATTTTGGTCGGCGATGTAAGACCCGACGCCCACTCCACCCAGCGCCAGCGCTGCTGCCGCCGCGATCCCGGCAAACCAGCGCCGGGCACCGGCCGGACGGCGCCGTTCCTCCCGGCGCTGCCGCGCCTTGGCGAGTTCATCACCAGCGCCCCGTGCGCCCGCTTGAGCGCCGGCCCCGGCTGAGACGGCGGAATCAGGGGACGGCGCTGCACCAGTATCCTGGCGCGCGTCCGCCAGCGGGGTCTGGGCCGGCAGCTGTGCGACGATCTGGTGGAAAAGGTCCGTGGGGGGCTCTTCCTCGGCCGTAAAAGTCCGGGAGAGTGTTTCCCTGGATTGGTTGACACGTTCGTAGAAGGAGTCCCGTTCCGCTGCCGGTGCCGTTGACATGTACTGCTCTATGGTCCGGCGTTCCCCGTCCGTTACCGCATCCAGCGCATACAGCTCGGCGAGGTCAACAGCGCGGCCCGAAGCGAGGTCGGCGGCAACGGTGTCGCCGAAGGCGCCGGGTCGGCCGTTGTGTCCACTATTCATTTCGGTCATCTCAACTCACCCCCAAACAGGTCTTCAAGCGGATCAGTCCGTCGCGGATGCGGGACTTTATGGTGGGAACTGCGGTATTCAAGCGCTCTGCGACTTCGCGGTAGGTCAGGCCTCCGTAGTAGGCGAGGCGGACCGATTCCTGTTGCGTCTCGGTCAGCGTGCCCAGGCATCGGACCACGGCCTCCGCTTCGAGCCTGCTGTCCACCTCGTCGGACACGCTGTCGTGGTCGACGTCCTGGGTACTGGCACCGTAACGGGCTTCGCGGTCAGTGGCCGATTGTGCTGACCGGACTTTGTCCACTGCACGCCGATGCGAGATGGTCATGAGCCAGGAGAGCGGGGTGCCGGCAGCCCTGTCGAACTTCGCCGCATTCTGCCAGACCTGAAGGAACACTTCCTGCGTGGTGTCCTCGCTGAGTTCGGCATCTATCAGGACCCTGCGCGCCATGCCGTACACACGGCGGGACGTCAGCTGGTAGAACTCCGCGAATGCTGCACGGTCGCCCTGGCCTATCTGCTCCAGCAGCGCAGCGAGGCGGTGGCTGGCGTCGGCCGGTGTGTCTGTCACCGTGGCCGGAGCCTCCGAATGAGGTGCGTTGGGAGTTTCCATCACTGACAAGCATAAGTCTCCAAGGGACGGATTCTCTGCGCTCCCACCGGGGATGCGGCGGGATCTCC
The DNA here is from genome assembly GCF_059089735.1 of Arthrobacter sp. sptzw32. Taxonomy (NCBI): domain Bacteria; kingdom Bacillati; phylum Actinomycetota; class Actinomycetes; order Micrococcales; family Micrococcaceae; genus Arthrobacter; species Arthrobacter sp. sptzw32. Next base: position 403,905 of record NZ_JBNHEZ010000001.1, read on the forward strand.
TGGAATCTGCCCGGAGAAGTGTCACCTGCCGCTCCTTCACCACTGTGGACTGTAATCAAAAGGGATTCGGTACGGCGGCGGTGGTGGATGGGTCGGGGTCCGGAATTGTTTGGCTGGCAGGTCCTGCGGAACGGCAAACGGTACGGCCGCTCTCAGCCAGGTCCCTGGCGTCAGAGCCGCGCCCCGGCGAAGCCCTGCTGACGCCAGGCTTCGTACACGGCAATGGAGGCGGCGTTGGCAAGGTTCAGCGAGCGCAGCGCCGGCAGCATGGGCAGCCGCACGGTGGAGGTGACGTGCGGATCGGTTTTCAGTTCCGGCGGCAGGCCCACCGATTCCCGGCCGAACATCAGGACGTCGCCGGGCTGGTAGGCAATGTCCGTGTAGCTGGCACTTCCGTCAGAGGTAAAGGCATAGACGCGCTCCGGCTGGAGATGCTGCCAGGCCTCCTCGATGGTCCCGTGCACGGTGACGACGGCGAGGTCGTGGTAATCCAGGCCGGCCCGGCGGAGTTTCGCATCCGAAAAGTCGAAGCCCAAGGGCTCCACCAGGTGCAGTTCGGCGCCGGTGATGGCGGCCAGGCGGATGGCGTTGCCGGTGTTGCCGGGAATTTCGGGGGCGTGGAAGAGGATGCGGAACACGGTCCCATCCTAGTCAACGCGGTCAGTGCATGCCGCGCAGCAGCCTGGCCAGTACCGGCACGTTGACAGTGTTGGGAGCCGGCCCGGACGCCAGGAACTCCTTCAGGCCCCGCACCATTCCGGCTGCGTTAACGATCCTGACCGTCTCCAGTGCGCCGGCTGAGCGGCGGTGCTGGTCGATCACCGGCTCGTGCAGGTTTCCTCCCGGGCTGTGCACAACAGTCCAGCCGGTGACATTGAGTTCCGGGAAGATGTCCTGCATGGCCCATACAACGTGTGCCAGTTGCGGCGGGGCTACCGAGCGTCCGCCATGGTTCAAAGTCCTGCCGTCCCAGGCATAGGCGCCCTTGGGCAAAAGCATGGAGCCAATCAGCGCCAGCCGGTAGCCGGACAGCACGGCGTGGTCGATGTGGCTGTTGTCCGCCGGTGACTGGAGCCCGTTGATAAGACGCGCCGCCGGGATGGCGGGCAGCACCTGGCGGGTCAGCAGCTGGACGGTGCGCATTTCCCGTTGGATCCGCGCTTCAGCGCCGAAGATCCCGCGCTTCCGCGGCATGCCGTGGACCTGCTGACTGGCTTCAGACAGCGGGATCAGGGGGACCCCGCCGTCGGCCGTGGAACCGAAGGGCGGGACGTAGACCGGAGGGTCACCGGCGGTGTTGCGGCTGCCGCCCGGCCTGTGGACGGTGGCGGAGGCCCTGCTGCCCGCCGGCGGTGCGTCAAAGTGCGGCTCCGCGTCCGTTTTCGCCCCGGCCGTGCCGGCCGCGTAGGAGCGGTCGTAGGCTTTCCTGCGCTGGGGATCGATAAGGGTTTCGTAGGCGCTGGTTACGCGGCGGAAGGCGGCCGCGTCCCCGCCGTGGTCCGGGTGGGCGGTGCGTGCAGCACGCCGATAGGCCACCTTGATTTCTTTTTCCGTGGCAGTGACTGCCACGCGAAGCACCTGATAGTGGGAGCTGCTCTCGGTCAAGCACTCATCCTTCTGTTGGTGTGGCCATCCGCCGGGCAGCCCTGTGGGCCCAGCTTATCGGCCTTTGCCCTGACAACGATCGCCCCGGTGTTGAGGGTTCCCGGCCTCCGATTCAGGCGGGGCTGCGTCTGGACTCGTCAAGGTTGCGGCCCGCGGCGGCGGGGCATTGGAACGAATCGGAGTGGGGGTGGAAGAGCGGACGACGGCGGGGCGGGCCCCCAGTGCCTGGCCGGGAAAAGCGCCGGTGACGGCATGCGGATCAACCAGTCGGTGCTGGTAAAGGGTGATGACCGCGCGTCCATGGTGGCCCCCCCGCCGTCCAGCCAGCGTGGTGTCGCTAGAATTGGAGGGTGCCCGTTTACCTCGACCACGCAGCCACCACGCCACTTTCTGCCGAGGCGCTGGCTGCCCTGACGCGCGAGCTGGCCCGTACCGGAAACCCGTCTTCCCTTCATGGCTCCGGCCGCAGGGCGCGCAGAGCTGTGGAAGATGCCCGCGAAGACCTCGCCGCAGCGGCGGGCGCCCATCCTTCGGAAGTCATCTTCACCTCCGGCGGCACCGAAGCGGACAACCTTGCCGTCAAGGGCCTCTATTGGTCCAGGACGGGGGAGAACCCGGCACGGCGGCGCGTCCTGTGTTCCGCCGTCGAACACCACGCGGTGATGGACACCGTCGAGTGGCTGGAACGGCACGAAGGCGCGGAGGTCACCTGGCTTCCGGTTGACGCAGAGGGAGTGTTGGATCTGGCCTTCCTCGAAGCGGAGCTATCCCGGGACCCGGACACCATTGCCCTGGTGACCGTGATGTGGGCCAACAACGAGGTGGGAACCATCCAGCCCATCGGGCGCGTAGTGGAACTCGCGCACGCGGCCGGTGTTCCCGTCCACTCCGACGCGGTCCAGGCCTTCGGATCGTTGCCCGTTGACTTCAAGGCCTCGGGCCTGGACGCCATGTCCGTCTCGGGACACAAAATTGGCGGACCGGTAGGAGTAGGTGCACTGCTGCTGGGAAGGTCGGTGATACTTACCCCGGTCCAGCATGGCGGGGGCCAGGAACGCGACGTCCGCTCCGGCACCCTGGACACCGCTTCCATCGCCGCGTTCGCGGCTGCGGCCAGGAGTGCCACTGCGAGCCTCGGCCACGAATCCGCCCGGATTGCAGCTCTTCGTGACCGCCTGATCGACGGCGTCCGGGACCGGGTGCCGGAGGCAGTTTTGCGCGGCCCGGCCGGGAACGGCCGCCTCCCGGGAAACGCCCACTTTACCTTTCCCGGCTGCGAAGGCGACTCTCTGCTGTTCCTCCTGGATTTGGCGGGCGTGGAGTCATCCACCGGGTCCGCCTGCACAGCGGGGGTGCCGCGTCCCTCGCACGTGCTGCTCGCCATGGGGCTGGATGAGGAGACCGCGCGCGGGGCGCAACGCTTCACGCTGGGGCATGCCTCACGGGATGAGGATGTGGACGCGCTGCTGGCGGCGCTTCCCGATGCGTATTCGAGGGCGCGGCAGGCAGGCATGGCCGGCCATGAGTCCTCCATCCAGACCGCCGGCACCGTAGCCCGACAGGGTTTGGGCAGCCGCTGACATTGCCTTCCCGGCAGGCCGTAGAATAGATAGGCGAAGATCGTTTCCGCAAGCGTGCCTGCCTTTCCAACAACCTTTTTGGCAGCACCGGTAAAGCGGTCCGCAGCGCCGGCCACGAGCCGGAAAAGAACCCCAACAGGAAGCCAAAATGCGAGTTCTAGCAGCCATGAGCGGCGGAGTTGACTCCGCCGTCGCAGCCGCCCGCGCCGTCGAGGCGGGACACGACGTCGTCGGGGTCCACCTGGCGCTGTCCCGCATGCCCGGCACGCTGCGCACCGGAAGCCGGGGCTGCTGCACCATCGAGGACTCCCGTGACGCGTGGCGCGCCTGCGACGTCCTGGGAATTCCGTACTACGTGTGGGACTTTTCCGAACGCTTCAAAGAGGACGTTGTCCAGGACTTCATCGACGAGTACGCTGCGGGCCGAACGCCCAATCCGTGCATGCGCTGCAACGAACGGATTAAGTTCGCGGCGCTGCTGGAAAAGGCCATAGCCCTCGGCTTCGACGCCGTCTGCACCGGACACTATGCCAAGGTCATCGAGGACGCCGACGGCAACCGTGAACTCCACCGTGCCGCAGACTGGGCCAAGGACCAAAGCTACGTCCTGGGCGTCCTGACCCACGAGCAGCTTAAGCACTCGATGTTTCCGCTGGCCGAGACCCCCTCGAAGGCTGAAGTGCGTGCAGAGGCGGAACGGCGGGGCCTCTCGGTGGCCAACAAGCCGGACAGCCACGACATCTGCTTCATCCCGGACGGCGACACCGCCGGCTGGCTGGCCGAAAAGATCGATATGTCCACCGGTGACATCGTGGACGAAACAGGCACCAAAGTCGGGGAGCATCCCGGCGCCAACGCCTTCACCGTCGGCCAGCGCCGCGGCCTGAAACTGGGTACTCCAGCAGCCGACGGCAAGCCGCGGTTCGTCCTGGAGATCCGGCCCAAGGAAAACAAGGTGGTGGTCGGTCCCGAGGCCCTGCTGGCCATCGACGAGATCCGCGGCATCAAGGTGTCCTGGGCGGGACTGCCTATCGCGGAGGTGGAGACCGGCGCGGAGTTCGACTGCTACGCCCAGGTCCGCGCGCATGGGGACCCTGTCTCGGCGACCGCCCGCATGGAACTTCCCGAAAACGGGCCGGACGCTGCCGGCGGACAGTTGGTAGTCAGGCTGACCAACCCCCTGCGCGGCGTGGCCCCCGGGCAGACCGTGGTCCTTTACCAGGGCAGCCGGGTCCTCGGCCAGGCAACCATCGACGCCGCGCGCTCCCTTCAGCGAGCCGAACTCTAACCGCACTGGCAGACTCAAACGCCGCCCCGTTCCGCCGGGGCGGCGTTCTTTTTTGCGCCGGTCGCCGGGAAGTGAACAGGGCCCAGGTAAATATTGTGTCTCAACTCACTAAATTAGCGCTTGTGGGGGTTGACTCTCTGATTGAATCTAGCCATCAGCACAGCCCGCTCCCGCCTCAGCAGAGGCACCCTACAGGGGTCGGCGGGGCGCGCACTCATCGAACAGAGAGTTCACAGATGACGAAGAGCAACAGGACACTGCACGGCGCGATCGCGCTGGCAGGTATCTCGGCACTTGCACTGACGGCCTGCACGGGCCCCTCAGGCGGCGGCGGAACATCAACCGGCGAGGCCGGCGGCGGTGCCATCACCTACGGAACCACTGACAAGGTCGTCACGCTGGATCCAGCCGGTTCGTACGACGGCGGCTCGTTCATGGTGATGAACCAGATTTACCCCTTCCTGCTTAACTACAAGCCCGGTACCGCCGACGCCAGCCCCGACATCGCCGAGTCAGCGTCCTTCACCAGCCCCACCGAGTACACGGTGAAACTGAAGCCGGGCCTGAAGTTCGCCAACGGAAACACCCTCGACTCCTCGGACGTCGTCTTCTCCTTCAACCGCGTGAAGGCCATCGACGATCCCAACGGCCCCGCCTCGCTCCTCTCGAACATGGAGAAGATTGAGGCGACGGACGCCAACACTGTCGTGTTCACCCTCGCCGCCGGAAACGACCAGGTGTTCCCGGGCGTCCTTGCCTCCAACCCGGGACCGATCGTGGACGAGCAAGTCTTCCCCGCGGACAAAATCATGGACGACGACGCGATCGTTGCCGCGAAGCCGTTCGCAGGCCAGTACACGATCGAAAGCTACAAAAAGAACGAGCTGATCAGCTTCAAGCCCAACCCTGACTACCAGGGCCTTCTGGGTGCGGCCGCCAACGACGGCGCCACACTTAAGCACTATGCTGACCCGAACAACCTGAAACTCGATGTCCAGCAGGGCAACATCGACGTCGCCGGCCGCATCCTCACCGCCACCGACGTCTCGGACCTGGAAAAGGACTCCAAGGTCAAGGTCCACAAGGGCCCCGGCGGTGAGCTCCGCTACATCGTCTTCAACTTCGACACCATGCCCTTCGGCGCGAAAACTCCGGAGGCTGATCCGGCCAAGTCCCTGGCCGTCCGTCAGGCTGTCGCGCACCTCGTTGACCGCGATGTCATCGCCTCCCAGGTTTTCAAGAACACCTATACTCCCGTGTACTCGTATGTCCCCAAGGAATTCGAGGGAGCCACGGAGCCGCTGAAGAGCCTCTACGGTGACGGCAGCGGCAAACCCAGCCTGGACAAGGCCAAGAACGTCCTGGCCGACGCCGGCATCACCTCGGTGGTTGACCTCAAACTGCAGTACACGGACCGCTACGGCACATCCGCCGCGGACGAGTACGCCCTCGTGAAGGAACAGCTCGAGAAGTCCGGCCTCTTCTCCGTGGACCTCAAGTCCACGGAGTGGACCACGTACACCAAGGAACGCCGGGCTGACGCCTACCCGGCCTACCAGCTCGGCTGGTTCCCGGACTACTCGGACGCGGACAACTACCTGACCCCGTTCTTCATTCCCGGCAACTTCCTCGGCAACCACTACGAAAACGCCGCCGTGACGGACATTGTGAAGAAGCAGCTGGTGACCACCGACAAGGCGGAGCGGAGTGAACTGCTGGGCCAGGCCCAGGAAGCCATCGCCAAGGATCTGTCCACGTTGCCACTGCTGCAGGGTGCCCAGGTGATGGTGGCGGGAACGGATGTCCAGGGAGTCGAAAAAACCCTTGACCCCTCGTTCAAGACCCGTCTTGGCGTGATGTCGAAGTAGGTCAACCGCCGGCCGGTTATGACCGCACGCGGGGCGGGACGCCTGCACGGCGTCCTGCCCCAACGTGCTGGCTGCGGTCCCGCACTCCTGCGCCGCTGTGCCGGCAACCACAACCTTAGGTACCCATGACAACACTTATCGACGCGCCCCCAAACGCGGACGGCCTGCTCCCGCCCACAAAGAAAACTTCCGGCGGAGGGCTGGGCCAGTACATCCTGATCCGGTTCCTGCTGATCTTCCCTACGATCTTCATCCTCGTGACCATGGTCTTCTTCCTGATGAGGATCACCGGTGACCCCATTACGGCAGCGATGGGAGGCCGGCTCCCCGAGGACCAGCTCCAGGAGCGCATCCAGGCGGCCGGCTACGACCGGCCCCTCCTGATCCAATACTTCGAATACCTCGGCCAGCTGGCCACCGGCAACTTCGGCCGCACCCTCACGGACAACCGGGCTGTCGTCGAAATGCTCACCACCTATGGCTCGGCGACCCTGGAACTGACCATCAACGCACTGCTCGTCGCCCTCCTGGTGGGGATCCCCCTCGGAATGGTTGCTGCTCACCGCCGGGACAAAGCACCCGACGCCGTCCTGCGGGTTTTCGCCATCCTTTGCTACGCCACTCCCGTGTTCTTCGCGGGCATGCTGCTCAAGCTCACCTTCTCCGTCTGGCTGGGCTGGCTCCCGGTGGCAGGAAGGGCTAAAACATCCAGCGAGCTCGCCCTGACGTCACTCGAGGCGCCCACCGGGATCTACTGGCTGGACGCGCTTCGCAGCGGAAACGTGGCTGCGCTTACGGACGTCCTGGCCCACGCTGTCCTTCCCGCGGTGGCACTGGGACTCCTGACAGCGGGAATCTTCCTCCGCCTTGTCCGGACCAACGTGATCGGAACCCTCGGCAGGGATTACGTGGAGGCCGGCCGGTCCAGGGGAGTCAGCGAATTCCGCCTGGTCACCAAGCACGCCTACAAGCCCGCCCTGATCCCCATCATCACCGTGATGGGCCTGCAGATAGCCGTCATGCTCGGCGGCGCGGTGCTGACGGAAAAGACGTTCGAATGGAAGGGCCTGGGCTTCCAGCTGGCCAACTACCTCACGGCCCGCGACTTCGTCGCCGTCCAGGGCATCGTGGTGCTGCTCGCCATCATCGTGGCCATGACCAACTTCATCGTGGACATCATCGCCGCGCTGATCGATCCCCGCGTGAGGTACTGACCATGAGCATCCCAGCTGTACCCGTCCCCATGGAAAGTCCCCGGGCCCCCTGGTACCGGCGCCTTCCGGTCATTTCGCATTACAACAAGAGCGTCGGGCTCCAGCGCGGCATGCTGGTGGCGGGACTGGTCCTCACCGGAGCTTTCATCCTGACCGCTCTCTTCGCCCCGCTGCTCGCGCCTTACGGCTTCTCCCAGCTTTCCGACGCCGACGGCAACTTCCCCACGCAGCAGGCACCGGGCGGCAAGCACCTCCTCGGAACCACCGTAGGTGGCTACGACGTCCTCTCCCGGGTGGTCTGGGGAGCGCAGACGGCGATCCTGGTAATCGTCGTCGCCGTGGCCATGTCCATCGTTGTGGGTGTCGTGCTTGGGTTGGTCAGCGGCTACCTGGGCGGGTGGCTGGACCGGATCCTGGTAGTAATCGCCGACGCCGTTTACGCCTTTCCGTCGCTGCTGGTGGCCATCGTGATGGCCATCGTCATCAGCGGCGGCCAGTCCAGCCTCATCGGCGGCATCTTCGCCGCAGGCACAGCCATCACGCTGGTATTCATCCCGCAGTATTTCCGCGTCATCAGGGCCGAGACCGTCAGGTTGAAGGCCGAGCCGTTCGTTGAGTCAGCCAAGGTGGTGGGGGCCTCAAACGTCCGCATCATGAGCCGCCACATCTACCGGAACGCCACCCGTACCCTGCCGCTGATCTTCACGCTCAACGCCTCCGAAGCCATCCTCACCCTTGCCGGACTGGGGTTCCTCGGGTTTGGTATCGAACCCAGCTCCGCCGCGGAATGGGGCTTCGACCTCAACAAGGCGCTCGCCGACACCACATCCGGGATCTGGTGGACCGGCCTGTTCCCCGGCCTGGCCATCGTGCTGAGCGTGGTGGGCCTGACCCTGGTGGGTGAGAGCATCAACGACCTCAACGATCCGCGCCTCCGTGGCCGCAAGAGCACGGGCGGCAGCCCACCGGCGCCCGCGGACACCAACGCTATTGAAACAGAAGTGAGGGCATCATGACCGTCAACCTCGACCCGTTGTCCGGCAGGCAGCCTGGCGAACACGATTCCGGTGGCGGCCGCCCGGTCCTCGACATCAACCACCTCCAGGTCACTTTCGCCACCGACGGCGGCCCGGTTCACGCCGTCAAGGATGTCAGCCTGGAGGTTCGAAAGGGGGAGGTGCTCGCAATTGTGGGAGAGTCCGGCTCGGGAAAAACGGTCACAGCCAAGACGATTCTGGGGCTGCTGCCGGAAACCGCCAGCAGTTCCGGTGCCGTTGTGATCAACGGGGCTGACGTCATCAGCGTCAGTGCTTCCCGCCTGCGCCAGATCCGGGGCCGTGACGTGGCCATGGTTTTCCAGGAACCGTCCACGGCGCTGAACCCGGTATTCACCGTGGGCTGGCAGATCGCCGAAGGCATCCGCGCGCACGCGGGTGGCGGCGGGAAGCGTGTTTCGGCCAGGGACGCCAAAATGCGGGCCATTGAAGCGCTGCGCAAAGTCGGCATCCCGGATCCGGAGCGCCGCGTCAACTATTACCCGCACCAGTTCTCGGGCGGACAAAAGCAGCGGGTGGTCATCGCCGCGGCGCTGGCCCTGAATCCCGGGCTCATCGTCGCCGATGAACCAACCACCGCGCTGGATGTCACCGTTCAGGCCGAGATCCTGGAACTCCTCCGGGACCTGCGGGACAAGTACGGCACATCCATCGTGCTCATTACCCACAACATGGGGGTGGTGGCAGACCTCGCGGACCGCGTGGTGGTGATGTACCAGGGGGGCGTTGTGGAGGAAGCGCCTGCCCGGACCCTGTTTGCGGAACCGCGGCAGGACTACACCCGGAAGCTGCTGGCCGCGGTACCGCACCTGGGGCACCACTCCGCTTCGAAAGGCCTGACCAGCCGGGCGCACCAAAATGAGGAAGTCCTGGTGGAAGCGGGCAACCTGACCATCGAGTACCCGGGCCGGCTGGGAACACCGGCTTTCAAGGCCGTCGAGGGGGTCAGCTTCACCCTGTCCAGGGGAGAAGTGTTTGGACTGGTGGGGGAGTCCGGTTCCGGAAAGACCACCATCGGCCGCGCCATCGCAGGGCTCAACAGGACCACCGGCGGCAGTCTGCGCGTGCTGGGCTACGAGATGCTGAACCTCCGCGAGCGCACCTTCAAGCCGCTCCGCAAGGACATCGGCTTCGTGTTCCAGGATCCGGCGGCCTCCTTCAACCCGCAGCTGACCATCGGGGACTGCATCGCCGAACCTATGGTCATCCACACCAGACCCAGCCCGGCGCAGGCACGCAAACGCGTCGGCGAGCTGCTTGAATCAGTCCAGCTGCCGGCGTCGTACGCAGGACGCTACCCCCATGAACTGTCCGGCGGCCAGCGCCAGCGGGCCTCCCTTGCACGAGCGCTCAGCCTGAATCCGCGGCTGCTCATAGCCGATGAGCCCACTTCGGCCCTGGACGTCTCGGTGCAGGCCAAGGTCCTGGAGCTGTTCAAGGACATCCAGCAGGAGTTCGGGTTCGCCTGCCTGTTCATCAGCCATGACCTGGCGGTGGTGGACACCCTGTCCTCCTGGGTGGGCGTGCTGTACAAGGGCAGGATGGTGGAGCAGGGGATCGGCAGCGACGTCATGGGCAGTCCGCAGCACGACTACACACGGCGGCTCATCGCGTCCCTGCCCGTACCGGATCCGCAGGAACAGGCCAGGCGGCGGGAACAACACCGGGCGCTGCTCGGCATCTGAGGCGCTGTTGCCCCGGGTTCAGGTCAGCGCCGGTGCCGGGCCCCGGCGCCGGCGCTTAACACCCGGTCGAAAGCGGAGCCCTCCCATAGACTTGAACCATGACGCAGCACAACCTTCACACTCCTGGCTCCGATGACTTCGACCCCTCCGCCAGCTCACTGGCCGGCCAGGTGGACAACTCGGTGATGGCTGAACTGCTCTCCATCCGCTCCAGTATCGACAACATCGACGCCACCCTGGTCTATCTCCTGGCCGAACGTTTCAAGGCCACCCAAAAAGTGGGGTTCCTGAAAGCAACACACCGGCTGCCGGCCGGCGACCCTGGCCGCGAGGCAGCCCAGATCGCCCGGCTCCGCAGGCTGGCAGAAGACGCCCACCTGGATCCCGCGTTCGCGGAGAAGTTCCTGAACTTCATCATCGGTGAGGTGATCCGGCATCACGAGGCGATTGCCGAGGACCATGAAGCCGCGTCCGGTCAGCACCCGCAGGCATCAGCGCTCGCGTGAGCATCAGTGAACGGCATCAGGCAGGTCCCCGCGCCGCCGGCGGGAACCAGGCACCGCCGCAGGAAGTAACAGCAACCGGGCTGGGGCCGTGGCCAGGCGAAGATCCGGTGGAGGCAGCGAAAATCATCCGCGGGGAGCTGGGCAGCCCCCACTTGCCGTTCCTCGCCGAACTGCCGGACCGTGGCGTCGGTTCAGATGCAGTGGGGCGCACCGCCAGCCTCCTGGTGGAGTTGGCGGTGGACGTCCAGCCCTACGGTTGGCGCCTGGTGGACCGGCCCGGCAAGGACTTCCGCCGCGCCGCTTCAGCCCTTGCCACTGACATCAACATTCTGGCCGATGTAGCGGGGGCCGAGGAAAAGCCGGCGGACGAGGTCAAGGTCCAACTGGTGGGTCCGCTCAGCCTCGCGGCCAACCTCCACCTGCACAGCGGCGAGCGCGCCCTTCTCGACTACGGGGCACGCCGGGACCTGGCTGCTTCACTTGCTGCCGGCGTCGGGCTCTATCTGTCGCGGGTGTCGGCGGCTGTGCCTGGTGCCCGGCTGGTGGTACAGGTGGACGAGCCTGATATCGCAGCGATCCTGGCCGGCACCATCCCCACCTCCAGCGGTTACCGCACCCTGCGCGCCGTAGGGGCTTCGGAGGCGCGGGAGTCCTGGCGGGTGGTACTTGACGCTCTGCGGTCCGCCGGTGCCGCCGAGATCGTTATGGCTGTTCCTGAGATTGAGGCGCCCTTTGAACAGATCCTGGCGGCCGGAGCTGACGGTATTGCCGTTCCGTTGAAGGCCCTGACTTCCCGGCAGTGGGAACAACTGGCAGGCGCCGTGGAATCCGACAAGCGTCTGTGGCTTGGCGCCCTGGACGTCACGGGGAGCTCCCTGCCGAGGGTGGCCGACTGCGTGGAGGCAGTGTGGCGCCCCTGGCGGCAGTTGGGCCTGCCGGCAGAATCCCTCAGCGCCCTGCGCGTCACGCCGTCTGCCGGACTCGCCGGGGGCAGCCCGGCCCAGGCCCAGGCAGTCCTTGGCCGCCTCACCCAGCTGGCTGACGGGCTGAACCAGGTGGCCCAGGGGTAGCGGCAAAACACACTGCCAGTGCAGGCAGGGGAGCGGGGCTCAGATCCGGTTTTCCCAGCGGTCCGGCTGGGCGTACCACGGCAGGAAGCTTTCCGCGGAGCTGCCGCCGGTGTAGCGGCGCAGACGGTAGTCGAAGCTTCCGGCGTAGACCAGCACCAGGCCGATCTGGGGCTGGATCACCTTGACCTGGATATGGTGCCTTCCGTTGTCGCCGTCGGCCGGGTCCCACCACTGTTCCGCGTAGGCTTTGGCGTCCAGGGCCGCGGGAAGGGGAATGCGGAGGGGGCCAAGGAAAAGCCGGGAAGCTTCGGAAACACCGCGGAGCCGCCCCTCCGGCGTTACGCCCAGATTCAGGTCCGTCACGAGCCGCCGGTACCGGCCCACGTAGTCCACGAGCTGCGGCTCCCCGTTCCTGCGGGTCACGCTGGTGGTGTCCTGGAAGATCCTTTTCCGGCCGGGGAAACGGATCTCACGGCGGGCCGTCAGGCTGGAACGGCCGAAGGGGTCCTGGTGGGCGTGGTTCTCGATCCGGAACGGAATGTTTTCACCGTACTCGGGGAAAAACGCTTCTTCTCCGCCGGTGAGCCGCAGCAGGGGACGCAGCCAGTCCTGCCTGCAGCCGACGACGTCGAAGGTACCCTCGCCTACGCCGTAGTGGCCGCTGCCTGGAACCAAGGAAAAGTACTCCTGCAGTTCGGGCTGCAACCGGTGGAAGTCCGTTCCCAGGGCCTGCTGGTAAATCGGTAAGTTCATGAAGACCTCCTTCTAAGGGGCACGGACAGCAATGGTGACTTCACAATCTACCTGCAGCCTTGAGCCTGATGTACATGTCAGCCAGCCGGGGCGGCAGTTCCTGCGGCTCGGCGTCGACCACCTCCACGCCGTGGTGCCGGAGTTCGGCTGTTACCGCGGCGCGCTGCAGAAGGGTCCGCTCGGCAGCGGCGGCGCGGAAGACGCCCGCGGCACTGTTCCGCTCCCGCAGCATCAGCCCGAGCTGGGGGTCCCGGACTGCTGCGACCACCACAACGTGCCGTCGGGCCAGTTGCACGGCCGTTGGAATGAGGCCTTCCTCGGGCGCACCGCCATCCAGGGCGGTCAACAGCACCACCAGCGACCGGTGGACGGTGACGGCGCGGATCTGGCCGGGGATCGCTGACCAGTCCAGTTCAATGAGTTCCGCCTCCAGGGGGGCCATGGCCTGGACCATTTGACCGAGGAGATTACCCTGTCCTGCAGTACCCGCCCTGGCCCGGGTTCGGCGGTCAAAGGCCAGGAAGTCCACCCGGTCACCGCCCCTCTCCGCGAGGACTCCCAGCAGGAGGGCCGCTTCCATGCCCGTATCAAGCCGCGGCTCGTCGTCGATCCTTGCCGCAGACGTCCTGGACGAATCGAGCACCATCACTACCCGACGGTCCCGCTCCGGCCGCCAGGTACGCACCACCACCCCAGACCGGCGCGCTGTTGCCCGCCAGTCGATGGAGCGGACGTCGTCGCCGCGGACGTAGTCACGCAGGGAATCGAACTCGGTGCCGGCGCCCCTGATCTGGACGGCAGCCTTGCCGTCGAGTTCGCGCAGCTTACGCAGTTTGGACGGCAGGTGGCGCCGGGAATGAAAAGGCGGCAGGACCCGCAGTAACCCGGGGCAGTCGAGGGTCCGCTGGCGGGCGGCCAGCAGCAACGGGCCGAAGGAGCGGATGGTGATGTGCGGGGCTTTGAGGTCGCCGCGGCGGACGGGCTGCAGTCGAACGGTGACGCGCCGGCCTTCCCCGGCCGGAACGTTGATGGCCTGCAGAGGATTTTGTGCCCCGGCGGAGGGCTGCCAAGCGTCCCGCAAAGTCCCGCGAACCCGGCGCCGTCCCTCGTTCCGGACAGTGACCCCCGGGACCGCTGTCCCATGCAGGGTCACGTTGCCGGCATCCTGGCGCGCAACGTGGACCTGGCGAAGCGAGCCGGCCAAAATTAGGTCCCCGGCCGCCAGTGCCAGCAGAAGGCCGGTTGTGAGGAGGACAGTTCCCCACCCGGGCAGCAACAGGACCGGCACCAGGCCCAGCAGCACCAGAATTACAAACCGCCCGGAAACGGCCATCAGCGCGGGACGGGCACGGAGGCGAGGATGGTGGCCAGGACGTCGTCTATCCGGACCCCGTCCATCTGCGCCTCGGGCTGCAGCGCCACCCGGTGCCGGAGGCAGGGCAAGGCCAGCGCCTTAACGTCATCCGGGGTGACGAAGCCCCGACCCGACAACCATGCCCAGGACCGGGAGGCGTTAAGCAGCGCAGTCGCGCCGCGGGGTGAGACGCCCAACTGGAACGAGGGCGCCGAACGGGTGGCACGCACCAGGTCCACAATGTAGCCAATGATTTCGGGCCCGACCGCAACGGTAGCCACAGCGTGCCGGGCCCGCTCCAGCGCCGCGGCCCCCGCCACTGCCCGTACACCGGCGGCGGCCAGGTCCCGGGGGTCGAATCCGGCTGCGTGACGCCTGATGACTTCCATCTCATCCCCGCGCTCCGGCAGCGGCATGGTGAGCTTGAGCAGGAACCGGTCCAGCTGCGCTTCGGGGAGGGGATAGGTGCCCTCGTACTCCACCGGGTTTTGGGTGGCGGCCACGAGGAAAGGTGAGGGCAGCGGGCGGGAAACGCCGTCCACTGAAACCTGCCGCTCCTCCATGGCCTCGAGCAGCGACGCCTGCGTCTTGGGCGGTGTCCGGTTGATCTCGTCAGCCAACAGGAGGTTCGTGAACACGGGTCCTTCCCGGAACGAGAACTCCGAGCTGCGCGAGTCGTACACCAAAGACCCCGTGACGTCCCCCGGCATCAGGTCCGGGGTGAACTGCACACGCTTGGTGTCAAGGCTCAAAGCTGCGGACAACGCCCGGACCAGCAGGGTCTTTGCCACGCCCGGCACTCCTTCCAGCAGCACATGCCCCTGGGAAAGCAAAGCAACCAGCAGGCCGGTGACGGTTGCGTCCTGCCCCACCACAGCCTTTGCCACCTCATGGCGCACGTCCAGCAGCGCCTGCCGCGCCGCATCATGGGTGTTGTCAAGGACCCGGGGGCCGCCGCCTTGTTCGCTCATCGGCAGTTGACCTCTTTCTCTAAGGCGTCCAGTTCCTGAGACCAGGCCATCAGCCTGGACTCGGTGCCCGGACGTTCGTCAAGGAGTTGTTTGATGTCATGGGGCGGCCGGTCCAGGAACCGCGCCGTGGCCTCCGCCGCCTCATCGGCGGTAGCACCCGGCCCCAGCCGCAGCTTCCGCGCCAGCCGCACCAGGGTTCCGGCCCGAAGGTTGTCCCGTGCCTGTTCGACCGCATGCGAGTCGTGGTACAGCCGCGCCCTGCCCTCTGCAGTCTCCACGGCCTTGACCACCACCGGCAACGGCTCGAACACCAGCGGGCCATGGCGCCGGCCCCGCCACACGATCGCAGCCAGGGCCACCAGGGCGAGCCACAGGCCAAGGAAGCGTGCCCAGGCCGGCGCGAGCTCATCGAGCGTTTTCGGGGATACCGGGGTATCCAGGTCCGCCACGGACGGCAGGTACCAGACCAGGTCCTGTGAGCTGCCGAGGGTCCGGATTCCGAGGGCTGCGTTGCCCAGTTCATCCAGCCGTTCGTTACTGAGGATCGCCGTGCTGCCCAGGACTGTAACGTGCCCGTCCCCGCTGACGGCGAGCAGCCCGGCAGGGGACGCGGCCGGCCGGTAACAGGACGTCCCGCCGTCATACACAAAACCTGACCCGCTGTGAACCGGGCCCGCCGCTTCCGCATCAGCAAAGGAACAGCCCGGTTCCAGCACCGAGGACGCCTCAGGTACAACACCGGCCTGGCTGATCCCGGTGCCGAGCGCGGCAAGTGTCTGCAGCCGGGGCGTCACAACCACCAGGCGCTTCGCCGCGGCGGACAGTTCGCGCAGGCGGGAGTCATCAAGGAACCCATCCGGGTCGTACAGCAGGAGCGTGGGGGAATCACCGGCAGCCAGGGCGCTCATCGCTTCTTCGAACGTGGCAGTGTCCTGGATATGGACTCCGTGACGGCCCAGGATTTGGCCGACAGCCCGAGCCCCGTCCGGTCCGGGGTTATGGATGGACAGTGGAGTTCCGTCGCCGTGAGGCGCCAGTTGCCCCCAAATGACCAGTCCCAGCGCCGCGGCCACAACGGCTGCGAAGGCCCAGCACCGGCGGAGCCACCCGAACGTACTCCGGCGGGCAGTTCCGGATCCGCTTGTGCTGCTTTCTGTGCCGGGGACCGTAGAAGTCATCACAGCGCCGCCCGATCCTGCTGCCTGATGTCATCCTGCCGGCCGAGGCTTTTGGCGGGCCTCTGTACCTCGAGATCCTGGTCGAGGCCGGCCATGGCCTGGTAATCATCACTGGCCGCTGCCCAGTTGCCGTAACGGACCGCGTCAAAGATGCCGGCGGCCTGGTTCAGGCGGGCCGCTTCCGCCGGGAAAGGAACGGACAGGGCGAGCACCACCTCATCGGCGGTGCGGCCCGGCTGCGGATCCAGCACAGTACGGTCTTCCGCCGAGCGGACCAGCGCACGGAAACGGTCGACGACGGCGTCCCCCCACTTGCCTGCCGCGGCTGAAGTCTCCGCACACTTCCGGTAGTCCGCAGCGGTCAGTTCGCTGTCGGGCTCGAACACTTCCGTCCGGTGCCGGGTTTTTGGGTTTAGGCGGGGCCGGGCCAGGATCACGGCGGCGGCGATAATTACTGCGATGACGATCCCGATCACCGGGCCTGGTACCGGACCCGCTTCGCCTGAAGGTCCGTCCAGGGTCAGCAGCCAGTCAAGGAAACTGCGCCACAGCGAGTCGAGCCAGCTTGGTTCAGCGTTACGGTATTCGGCTTTGGCAAGTTCCTCGACCGCCCATCGCCGGGCTTCCCCGGCGTCGGGGAGCACCGGAGCTTCAGCGTCCATCCGGCCAGGCTCCGCCGCGGCCCGCCCCGGGAAACATGCCCGGCCCCGGTGCAGCCATCCCGCGCCCCGGGATGCCTACAGGATCTGCGCCCGTTTCGAGCAGCCGGAGCAGGGCGAGGTCCAGTCCGTCCTTCCGCATCCGAAGATCCATGTAGAGCAACGCCATCACCGATGTCTGGAACGCAAAACCGACGGCACCGATCAGTGCAGCCAGGACGGCAGTCGCCACCCCCACCGCAACCGCCATGGCGACTTCCTGTCCCGTGCCGCCGTGCGGGGAGATGACGCCGCCAAGGAAGGTTGGCAGCAGGCTCACCGGAATCATCACCACCTGCCCGATGACGCCCACCATGATGCCCACCACCAGGGTGATGCCGAAGATCCGCCACCAGTTTCCCCGGGTCAGGGACCAGGAGCGGCGCAGGGCGGCAACCGCTCCGAGCTCTTCGATGACGACGGCGGCCGGCGCCACCATCAGCTTGATATAGACCCATACAAACATGGCAAAGAAGGCCGCCACTACGGGAATGAGCAAAAGGGCGCCGGTGCCTTCCAGGCCGGCGGCCAACGCAACTGCCATGCCGGCCAGCACCAGGAAGGAAAGCAATCCCGCCGCCATCATCAGGGCGGCCAGACGGACCAGCGCCCATGCACGGGAACGGGCAAGGCCCCACATCTGCCGGAACCCTGTAGGGCGGTTGAGAATGGACCGGGCCACCGGTACCACCATCGCGCCCTGGAGCACTGCCGAGATAAAAAGCGTCAGGACTACCACCACCAGGACGGCGGCCACAAACCCCAGGGCGAGTGACGCGAGGCCTGCGGGGCCAGCGTCCTGCGCCCAGGCCTCGACGGAGACCAGGGATGTGGCTGTCACGGCCGTGATGACTGCGGCGAGGATGGCGGCGAGCGATTGCGCCAGCACGGCCGCGCCCAGCATTGCTTTTGCGTTGCGCCGGATTGTGTGGAAGGACCCGTCCAGGATTTCGCCGAACATCAGGGGGCGCAACGGGACGATGCCGGGTTTGGGCGGGGCCATATAGCGGGGCTGCCCGTAGGCCGGTCCTTGGTATGAGGGCCGGCCGTAGGGTGGGCTCTGCTGCGGGGGCAGGGGAGTGCCCTGCTGCCCTGGCTGCAATCCCCAGGAAACCTGGCCACCCCACTCAGGCTGACTGCCCCTGGCCTGCGGCGTTCCCCACTCCGGCTGACTCCGCGCTGCGGGCGGCACACCCCACCCGGGGTGCCGGCCCCACGCTGGGGGCGTACCCCATTCCGCCTCCCTTGCGGGGCGCGCGGGCTGGCCGTTTACGCCGGAAACACGTCCGTCGTCGTCGTGAGCATCGGCGCCAGGGCGGCCCTTGAAGCCGGGGTCCGTGCTGTGCGGGCCGCCATTGCCGGCCGGCCCCTCCCCGCCCAGGGGCTGCTGCGCGCCCGGTTCCTGTTGTGACACCCGTGTTCCTTCCCCCTGTACCAGTACCTCAGCCGCCGGCGCCCATGGATTAGCAGGCAGGGACGCCGGGGAATACCCAGGCATGAGGCCAGCCTATAGTTCGGCAGGCAGGCCTACCTAGCGTTCCGCCATGCCGCAACGCCCTGAACAGGACAAAGCCTGCCTGATAAGGGAATATATAACTATGAAGGCACGCATTCTGGTGGTAGACGATGACGAAGCGCTGGCCGAAATGATCGGGATTGTTCTTCGCAATGACGGCTTCGAGCCGGTCTTCTGCGCCGACGGCGCCAAGGCGCTCGACATCTTCCGTTCATCCCGGCCGGACCTGGTGCTGTTGGACCTTATGCTTCCCGGCGTGGACGGTATTGAGGTCTGCAGGCAGATCCGCTCGGAGTCTGACGTGCCCATCGTGATGCTGACCGCTAAGGCGGACACGTCGGACGTCGTCCGCGGCCTGGAATCCGGCGCCGACGACTATGTGCCCAAACCGTTCAAACCGGCCGAACTCGTGGCGCGCGTCCGCGCGCGGCTGCGGCCCGGCGACCAGAAAGCCCCGGAAACGCTGCGGATAGCCGACATCACCATCGATGTCGCCGGTCACACCGTGAGCCGGGGCAGCGAGCGGATTTCCCTGACGCCCCTGGAGTTCGACCTCCTGGTGGCATTGGCCCGCAAACCATGGCAGGTTTTCACCCGCGAACTGCTGCTCGAGCAGGTTTGGGGATACCGCCACGCCGCCGACACCCGGCTGGTCAATGTCCATGTCCAGCGCCTCCGTTCCAAAATCGAGCAGGATCCGGAAGCGCCGGAAGTTGTGTTAACGGTGCGTGGTGTCGGCTACAAAGCAGGGGCCTGACCCCGCAGTTCCCCAGGGGGGACCTGCCAACGCGCCCGGAGCGGAACAATCCTCGGAACCGCACGGCGCACCTGACGGGCCCGAGCCCGGCACGTCTCTGGAGCACAAGGCCCTGCACAACGCTGCGGAGCACACCGACGCCGTAACCGGCAGCTTCCACAGGTTGTCTTTCCGTACCCGGATCTGGCAGCGCCGCGCTTTGATCGTGACCCTCAGAGTAGCCCGGCTGGTCCGCACAGGATTCCGGCGGTTCCTTCCGGCACTCCGCTACCTGGGGCAGGTCCTGCACCAGCGGTGGCGCCGCTCCCTGCAGTTCCGTACCGTTCTCACCACGCTGCTCCTCGCGGTCACCTCGTTTGCGGTGGTGGGCGCGTACCTGTCGAACCAGATCGCCAACAACCTTTTCCAGGAGCGGCTAACCCAGGCCGAGTCGGAGACACGCTACAACGTCAAGCAGGTCCAGGACACGTTCGACGGCGCCCAGGTCACCGACCAGTCCAGCGTGATCACCCTGGTGTACGACACCCTCAACGCCGTGGAGGGCCGCGGCTCGGTGATCCAGCGCAGGTATGTCTTCGAGGCCATGCCCGAACAGACAAAGCCCCGGAACCGGTGGGTGGAGTCACGGGCCTCGGATCAGCTGACGGTCAGTGTTATTCCGCCCGAACTGCGCAAAGCCGTACAGGAGTCCGGAAAGGACCAGTACTGGGCCTCCACCGTGATCCCGGTTGGAACCGAGGACCGTCCCGGCATCGCCGTGGGCAACAAAGTGACCTTCAACGGAACCGTGTATGAGCTGTACCTGATTTACGACCTCAACACCGCCCAGCAGACCCTCGACGAAATTCAAAGCGTGCTGTGGGCCGGCGGCGCCGTGCTGGTCCTGATGATCGGCGCCATCGCCTGGTATGTCACCCGCAACGTCGTCAGCCCCGTCAGCCACGCTGCCATGGTCTCCGAGAAACTGGCGGCAGGCCAGCTGCAGGAGCGCATGGTGGTCCGCGGCGAAGACGAGGTGGCCCGCCTGGGCGCCTCCTTCAACCACATGGCAGCCAGCCTCCAGGAACAGATCACCCAGTTGGCCACGCTGTCCCAGATGCAGCAGCGCTTTGTGTCCGATGTTTCCCACGAACTCCGGACGCCGCTAACCACCGTCCGGATGGCCGCGGAAGTGCTTTACGACGCCAGGGAAGAATTCGATCCCATCAACAAACGTTCCGCCGAACTCCTCTACAACCAGGTGGAGCGGTTCCAGTCCCTCCTCTCCGACCTGCTGGAGATTTCCCGCTTCGATGCCGGCGTGGCCATGCTCGACGCCGAGCCGGAGGACATCCTGCAGGTGGTG
This sequence comes from Arthrobacter sp. sptzw32, assembly GCF_059089735.1. NCBI lineage: Bacteria > Bacillati > Actinomycetota > Actinomycetes > Micrococcales > Micrococcaceae > Arthrobacter > Arthrobacter sp. sptzw32. The sequence continues at coordinate 424,348 of NZ_JBNHEZ010000001.1, forward strand.
GCCCACGTGATTGAAGGAGCGGCTCCCGTCGCCGCCGAATACGGCTCCGAGATCATCCTGAGCGCCCCTTCCGGTGCCATCATTGCGGAAATGGATGCCCGCAGAATTGACCGTATCCTGCGCAACCTCATCCTCAACGCTGTGGAACACGGCGAAGGGAAACCGGTGAGGGTCACCGTGGCAGCGAGCCAGACCGCCGTCGGAATAGCCGTCAGGGACTATGGAATTGGCATGGCGCCGGCTGAAGCGGCCCGCGTCTTTGACAGGTTCTGGCGCGCAGACCCTGCCCGTGCCCGCACCACCGGAGGAAGTGGACTCGGCCTGTCCATTGCCATGGAGGACACCAAGCTCCACAACGGCTGGCTGCAGGCGTGGGGGAAGAAGGGCAGCGGAGCGAACTTCCGGCTGACGTTGCCCCTCCGCCAGGGCGAGGACATCGATAAGTCGCCGGTCCAACTGGAACCGGAGGACATCACTATTCCCGGCGAAAGGGACAACCGGAACATGCTGGTGCTGGAAGCCGGCGGAGCGCCGCTTGCTCCGGCGTTGCCGTCGAAGGAGACCACATGACAGGCCACGCCCCCCGCCGGGCCAAGCCCGTAGCTTTACTGCTGGTCCTGCTGGTGGCACTGCTGGCCGCATGCGCCCGCATTCCCACTTCCGGGCCGGTGGGCAAAAGCAGCGAGGGAAGCGCCGGCAACCTCAGCGCGCCCGTGTTCCTGCCGGCGGCGCCGCAGGCAGGCGCTGCGCCCGAAACCATCATCGACTACTTCTACCGGGCCGGCAGCGGCTACGAGGACGATTACGCCGTCGCACGGCAATACCTGACCCAGGCATCGTCGGTTTCCTGGAAGCCGGACCAGCGTGCCCTTGTCTACCGCGAGGCCAGGGTGGTGGCAGCGGAGGCCGAGAATGTCTACAACTACGAACTCGACGTCGCCTACACGGTCGACGCGGACGGCATCGCCACCCAATCCCCGCAAGGAACGGTGGAAAAGATCCCGGTAACGGTCACCCAGGTGGACGGGGAATGGCGCATCTCCGCCCTTCCGGACGGGACGGCTATTGCTGAAGAGACGTTCAAGGTTATTTACGGCGCCTACCCCATTTATTTCTATGACCCGAGCTTTACGTACGCGGTGCCGGACGTGCGCTGGTTCATCAAGAACAAGACAGTGAAGGCCATGACCAGCGCGCTGCTTGCAGGGCCCGCCCCGTACCTTCGTGGTGCCGTAGTAAGTGCCTTTCCTTCGGGGATAAAGCTCGCCCGCGAGTCCGTGCCGGTCGTCTCAGGGGCGGCCCAGGTGGACTTGACTGCCAAGGAACTGACAGAATCTTCGCCCGAGGACCGCCTGCGGATGCAGATGCAGCTGACCCTGACCTTCCGCAGCCAGCCGGACGTGGTCAACGTGGAGCTGCGCGCAAACCAGGACCTGATCCGCGTGGAGGACAACGGCTCGGTGCTGCCGCCCACGTTGGACAAGAGCGTGCCACCGCGCCAGATCGCGGTCAGCGGCAACGAACTGGTGCGGTACGAGAACAACCGGGTGTCGCCACTGCCGGACATACAGCCGGTGTCTTCCCTCAATCCGCGGTTCCCCGCAGAATCCCAGGTATCGCAGACCGCGGCCTTCCTCAACGACAGCCGTACCACTCTTTACAGCATCAGTCCCGGCCAGCCCGCACGGGCCCTGACCACGCGGAGCACCCTGACCGGGCCGTCCTTCGGGCCGAATGACTGGGTGTGGTCTGCGGGGCCGGGAGCATCGGGGGAAACCGAAGTTGTTGCCTACCGCCCCACCGGTGTGGCCGAGGGAGCCAACGTTCCGTCAGTGACCCTGGCACCTGCCTGGCTGGCTGGACGAACCGTGAAGGACCTCCGGATTTCGCGCGAAGGAGTGCGGGCGCTGGTGATTTCCGAACAAAACGGGAAAACCCGCGTGCAGGTGACCGGCATTATCCGGGCCGGGGACGGAACTCCCCGTGAGCTGACACCGCCGGTCACCCTGGCCACCGACAGCGAGCCGGACCAGGGCGTTTGGGTCAGCGACACCACTATCGCGGTGATGAGGGGGGCGGCGGCATCAAACGTTACTCCCGAACTGCTTTCCCTCACGTCGGGACAGCCCCAACAGCTGGCCCCGTGGCCCGGACTCGTGGCACTGAGCGCCGGCAACGGTCCCGAGGAGATCTACGCCCAGTCCGCCGAAGGCATCTTTCAACGGTTGGGCAACGGCTGGTCCCCGCAGATCAAGGGTCCCATCGACCCGTCCTTCCCCGGCTGATGCCGTAACCCCAGCGGGCTTTGAGACGCCCGTCACCCAGGGCGTTGTCCACATGGACGGGGGAACGGACTGTACTGGGAGCAAGTTTGGGCCGAAGCTTGTCCGCGTGAGGAACACAACCATCGTGGCGGCCGGAGCGCGAACAAGGATGCGGCTGGACCCGGACCTTTTACCCGCAGAACCGTCTGCTGCCCACCGCGCCGAGTATCAGAGCCCCCTCCTGCGACTGGTGGATTCCGCCGCCGGAGCCGTGACAGACCTGCTGGCGCTCGCAGTACCCGTGGACTGCGTGTGCTGCGGAGCCGAAGACCGGGCCCTCTGCGTACAGTGCGACCGCCACATCCGCCACCTGACGCGCCACCCCTTCCGGGCTGAAAGCGGAGCACCTGCCCTGATGGACGTCGGCGGGACCGTCCTGCTGCCGGTCGTGGCTGCGGGTGTATACCGGGACGAGCTGGCACAGGCCCTGTTGTCCTTTAAGCGGCACGGCCAGTTTCAGCTCAGGCGCAGTCTTGGCCGGGCGCTCGGCGGCGGCGTCCGCTCGGCAGCGCCGGGAAGGGAGGTGGCATGGCTGGTTCCGGTGCCGAGCAGCAACGCCGCCTTCCTGAAGCGCGGATTCAGCCCTGTCCACCTGCTCCTGCACGAAGTGTCACGGCAACTGCCGGGTTTCAGCGTGCAGGACGTGCTGGAAAAATCCGGATCAGGCAGCCTGCAGCTGCCCGGAGGCCAGAAGGGGCTGGACCGCGGAGGCCGCGCCAAGCGCGTGCGCGGTTCCATGCGGGTTCGCCGCCGCCGGAAGGAGGACATGGTTGGAAAGCGCTGCATCATCATCGACGACGTCCTGACCACCGGCGCCACACTCGCCGAAGCCGCCCGCGCGCTGCACCTGTCAGGAGCCATTGTGGCCGGCGCTGTGGTTCTGGCAGCGACACGCCCGCCTGACTCTTATGGGCCGGTGCCGCCTCCGCTGAACTTCGGGTAACCGCGCATGACTTTCGAAAAAAATAAACCAGGAAAGGATGAATAACATGTGGCTATGAACTAACGTCGGGTGTGGGTACCAAGAACAGAATGTACCTGTCGATGGCGGCTCGGAGAGGGGCTCGACTGTCAAACAGATCGGCCCCGGGAAGTGCTGCCATCGTGTCACCGAAGTCATTTGGAGGGCACCATGGAGTTTATGATCAGCGGACGAAATCTGACAGTTTCAGACCGGTTCCGCGAGTATGCCGGGGAGAAGATCTCGAAAATCGAGTCGCTGGGCGACAAAGTCCAGCGCGTTGATGCCAAAGTTTCCAAGGAGACCAGTTCACGGCAGACCGGCGACCAGTTGACAGTCGAGGTGACAGTTCTGGGCAAGGGACCGGTAATCCGCGCCGAAGCTAGCGCCGCTGACAAATTTGCTGCATTCGACCTCGCGTACAACAAGCTGCTTGAGCGGCTCCGCCGGGCCAAGGACCGCAAGAAGGTTCATCACGGAAGGCACACGCCTAAAGCTGTCCGTGAAGCAACTGCAACACTGGAGCCCGCCAGCACCCACGAACCCCTTTATGTCGAAGCGAGCCACCGGAACGAAACCACCGAGCCCCCTGCAGAGACATCACCCTACGATGTTGACAACGACATCCCCGCCGGTGATTCCCCGGTCCTGATACGGCGCAAGGTTTTCCCCGCCGCCCAACTTTCCCTCGACGACGCGGTGGACAACATGGAGCTCGTCGGCCACGATTTCTACCTTTTCGTGGACAAGGCTACGAATACGCCGTCCGTCGTTTACCGGCGCCGCGGCTGGACGTACGGCGTCATCACCCTGGACCATGAGTGCGAACCGGGTGACACCGTGGTCGAAGAAAAAATCATCGCGTACCGTTCGGATGACGCAGCAGCCAACGCCTAGGGTGGTGAACACCATCCGCAGAGAGGACTGACGTGCCAGCGACGCTGAGCCTGAACCAGGCCCGGCGGATCGCCCTGGCGGCACAGGGACTCGACAAAGGACGGCCCACCGGCCCCGTGACTTCACGGACGGTGGGCCGCACCTTTGCCCGGCTCCAGCTCGTCCAGATTGATTCCGTCAACGTGTTAGCCAGGAGTCACTTCCTGCCTTTCTTCTCCCGGCTGGGGAACTACGACCGCACCATCCTTCAACGGATGTCCGGTACCCATCCCCGGCGCATGGTGGAGTACTGGGCGCATGAAGCCAGCTATATCCGCCCCGAACACTTTCCGGACCTCCGGCTGTGGCAAAAAAGGGCCTGGGTAGGCGCCGCCGGAATGGACCCGGGCGTGCGTTCCGCCATATCTGCCAGGATCCTGGAAACGCTCGCTTCCTCACGCCCCATGACTGCTGCCCAAATTGCGGCCAGGATCGGTCACGTAGAGGAGAAACAGACGGACAACTGGGGCTGGAACTGGAGCGCCGTCAAGCGCGTCCTGGAACACCTGTTCGAGGAGGGCCTGGTTTCGGCGGCCTCCAGGACTGAGCAGTTTGAGCGTAAGTACACACTGACTGCCAGGGTGCTGCCGCATGTGTCCCTTGCAGACGATGGTGAACCCGATCCCGGCCCAGCGCTGCATCGGCTCATCGACGCGGCGGCCCAAGCACACGGCATCGGAACCGTGCGCTGTTTCGCCGACTACTTCCGCACTCCCGTCAAGGCCGCGGCCGCCTCCGTGGAATATCTTGTGGATTGCGGGCGGCTGGAGCGCGTGACCGTGACCGGCTGGAACCGCGAAGTGTTCCGCCACGCCGAAGCCAAGCTGCCGCGCAGCGCAACCGGCCGGGCACTGGTGAGCCCTTTTGATTCCCTGGTCTTTGAGCGTCGCAGGCTGGAGGAACTCTTTGGGTTTCACTACCGGATTGAGATCTATACCCCGGAGGACAAGAGGCGTTACGGGTACTACGTCCTTCCTTTCCTCCTGCGCGACTCGTTGGTGGCACGGGTGGACCTGAAGGCTGACCGCTTAGGCGGGAAACTGCTGGCTAAATCAGCCTTCGCCGAACCATGCGCCCCGGCGGACACCGCCGTCGAACTCGCCGCAGAGCTTCGGTTGATGGCGGCGTGGCTGGGACTTCCCGATGTGGAGGTGGGCTCGCGCGGCGATCTGGCCAACGCCCTGGCAGAGGCCGTAGCCGGCACTCAACCCGTATCCGCTCTCAGGGAACAAACAGGCCGCGGGGCCGCGTGTCTCCCGTAGACTAAAAACGCCAGAATTCGGCGGCATCAGACTGGGAGCAACTTCACGTGGCATCACTCATCGAAAAACTTCTCCGCACCGGCGATAAAAAAACGCTCCGGCAGCTGCGGAACTATGCCGACTCCATCAACGCCCTGGAAGACTCATTCAAGACCTTCACGGACGCCGAACTCCGTGAAGAAACGGACCGGCTGCGCGAGCGCCATCAGGAGGGCGGGGAGAAGCTTGATGACCTGCTTCCCGAGGCCTTTGCCGCTGTCCGGGAAGCTTCCTCACGAACTCTGGGCATGCGCCACTTCGACGTCCAGCTGATGGGCGGCGCGGCCCTGCACCTGGGCAACATCGCGGAGATGAAGACCGGTGAAGGCAAAACTTTGGTGGCAACTGCTCCTGCCTACCTCAATGCGCTCACCGGCAAGGGCGTCCACGTCATCACCGTCAATGACTACCTGGCCGAATACCAGTCCGATCTTATGGGCCGCGTCTACCGTTTCCTCGGACTGACCAGCGGCTGTATCCTCGCCAACCAGGACCCGGCCGTGCGGCGCCACCAGTACGCCTCAGATATCACCTACGGCACCAATAACGAGTTCGGTTTCGACTACCTCCGCGACAATATGGCCTGGGACAAGTCCGAACTGGTTCAGCGCGGGCACAATTTCGCCATCGTTGACGAAGTCGACTCCATTCTCATCGATGAAGCCCGTACCCCGCTCATCATTTCCGGTCCCGCCCAGGGAGACACCAACCGCTGGTACAGCGAGTTCGCCAAGGTGGTCCTGCGGCTCCAGCCGGAGAAGGACTACGAGGTGGACGAAAAGAAGCGCACCGTTGGTGTCCTGGAAAGCGGCATCGAAAAGGTGGAGGACTACCTCGGGATCCAGAACCTATACGAATCCGCCAACACCCCCCTCATCGGTTTCCTGAACAACGCCATTAAGGCCAAGGAACTTTTCAAGCGGGACAAAGACTACGTCATCCTCGACGGCGAAGTCCTGATTGTTGATGAGCACACCGGCCGCATCCTGGCCGGCCGCCGCTACAACGAGGGCATGCACCAGGCCATCGAGGCCAAAGAAGGCGTTGAAATCAAGGCTGAGAACCAGACGCTGGCCACTGTGACCCTGCAGAACTACTTCCGTATGTACGGCAAGCTCTCGGGCATGACCGGAACTGCCGAAACCGAGGCAGCGGAATTCATGAGCACCTACAAGCTGGGTGTGGTGGCCATTCCCACCAACCGGGACATGCAGCGGATCGACCAATCGGACCTGGTCTTCAAGAACGAGACAGTGAAGTTTGACGCCGTCGTCAAGGACATCGCCGAGCGGCACGAAAAAGGACAGCCCGTTCTGGTGGGCACCACGAGCGTTGAAAAGAGCGAATACCTGTCCCGGCTTCTTGCCAAGGAAGGCATCCGCCACGAAGTTTTGAACGCCAAGAACCACGCCCGGGAAGCAGCCATCGTGGCGCAGGCAGGCCGGAAGGGCGCTGTTACCGTGGCAACCAACATGGCCGGGCGCGGTACGGACATCATGCTCGGCGGCAACGCCGAGTTCACTGCAGTGGCCGAACTCGCCAAGCGCGGGCTGGATCCTGAAGAAAACTCCGAGGAATACGAGTCGGCGTGGCCTGCGGCCCTCGAAGCTGCCAAGCAGTCTGTCAAGGACGAGCACGAGGAAGTCCTCAACCTGGGCGGCCTCTATGTGCTCGGAACCGAACGGCACGAGTCGCGCCGCATCGACAATCAGCTTCGTGGCCGTTCCGGCCGCCAGGGCGACCCCGGCGAGTCCCGTTTCTACCTGTCGCTGACCGACGACCTCATGAGGCTCTTCAACTCCGGTGCGGCGGAGCGCCTGATGAACAGCTCGGTGCCGGACGACGTCGCGCTGGAATCCAAGCTCGTCTCCCGTGCCATCGCTTCAGCCCAGGGCCAGGTGGAAGGCCGAAACGCCGAACAACGCAAGAACGTGTTGAAGTACGACGACGTCCTGAACCGCCAGCGCGAAGCCATCTATGGCGACCGCCGGCGGATCCTCGAAGGAGATGACCTGCACGAGAAGGTGCAGTTCTTCGTGGAGGACACCATCACCGCCCTCATCGATGCTGCAACGGCCGAGGGCAACGGCGACGATTGGGACTTCAACCAGCTCTGGACCAACCTCAAGACCCTGTACCCGGTGAGCGTCACCGCCGATGAGATCATCGAGGAAGCCGGCGGAAAGTCCAGGCTTACCGTGGAGTTCCTGAAGGAGGAGCTGCTCTCTGACGCACGCCTGATGTACCAGGCCCGCGAAGAAGCCATCGGTTCCGAAAGCATGCGCGAGCTGGAGCGCCGCGTGGTTCTGTCAGTCATCGGACGCAAATGGCAGGAACACCTTTACGAGATGGATTACCTCAAGGAAGGCATCGGCCTGCGCGCAATGGCCCAGCGTGATCCCCTTGTTGAGTACCAGCGTGAGGGCTTCACCCTGTTCCAGAGCATGATGGAGGCCATCAGGGAGGAAAGCGTAGGATTCCTCTTCAACCTCGAAGTGGAAGTCACCCCCGCGCAGGACGTCGTGGTGGGGGACGATGAGGGTGGACATACCGAGCACGTGGAGCCGCAGGTCCGGGCAGCCGGGCTGGAAGCGCCCGCTCAGCCTGCTCAGCTGCAATACACCGCTCCGCGTGAGGATGGCGGCACACAGACGCGCGTGGAAACCCGGTCTTCAGGCCGGTCAGGCAACCCCGCGAAGGCTGCGGCGCAGGATCCGACCAGGCGGCCGGCCAAGAAGAAGAAGCGCTGACCCGTTACGGGTAAAGGCTGGTATCCGAAGTTGGAGCAGGGCCGGGAGTTGTTCCCCGGCCCTGTCCCGTCTCCGACCGAGTCAGCCTGCCGCTGCCGCTGCCGCGCGCCGTCAGCCAATGACAAGCTCGGTCACCCGCCACACTTGTTTGCCCCGCTCGAGCCGGACAGCAATCGCCCGGGCGCGGACATCGTCCACCACAACGGTGCTGGCCTCATAGATACCGTCCGCCACTTCGCAGACGCGCACTGAACGGACGACGGAGTTCCTGTGCAGCCGTGCCAAGGCTGGGTTCCCGCTTCGTGTGATTTCGCGCCTGATGAGGGAAGCACGGTGCTGCAGCGCTGCCAGGCAACGCGGATCAAGCCGCCGTGCCAGCTGGTGGACGGGGCGGATTCCTGCGAGCACCTCCATGGCCGCCTGGACGGTGCTGCGGGTGACCGCCCGCACCTCCGATAAGTCATCAAGAGGACGCACTACCGGAGGCTGGGTTCGGGTATGCGCTGCAGGGGAAGTGGCCGCCGGAGGCTGCGGTGGAAGCCGCCGGGGTGAGTGATTAGCCTGGCGCGCTTGTGGTGGGAGGGCTCGAACAGGTATGGCTGCAGTCATGACTTTCCCCTTGGCTGGTAGCTGGTGTTGGTGTGAATCGTTTGGGGCCGGCCCTGCTTAGGAGGCCGCCGGCGGCTGCAGAACTTGTCCTGGGAGCAGCACATCGGGATTGTGGCCGATGACTGACCGGTTGGCTTCGTACCACCGGGGCCATTGGGTGGCAATTTCAACATCCGAGGCCCCTGGCCCCATTGCCTGCGCTGCAACGTCCCAGAGTGTGTCTCCCGCCAGCACTGTGACGGCAGCGGCATTGCCCGTAGCGCCCGAGGCGGTGCGTGCAGCAGGGGCCGTCAGCAGTCCCGGGTCCGATGGCGGGGCAGACGGCTGCCAACCCGGATGAGTCTCGGATGCCGGAACTTTAGGGTCGGGGCTGCCGTCCTCCATTGAAACTGGAGCTGGGTCGCTCCCGGTGCCCCCCGCACCGGGAGGGGAGGCTGGAGCCGCGGCTCGAACCGATGCAACCTGGTCCTGGGTAGGATTCCATTCCGGTCCGGGTAGCCCGGTATGCGCAGTCGCGGCGGGGCCTGTTACCAGGTGGATCGAAAGTACGCCCAGGACCAGCCGCTGCATCAGGGCAGGTGAGAAGTTCGCGGTTAAGGAAGCCGCGCGGGTTTTGCCCTTCCGTTCGAGGAGCGTGGTGGCGCAGGCGAAGAACAATCCAAGGAACCACCAACCCACCAGTACAGCGCCGGCGGCCGCCGCGGCTGCCCCCAACAGGTGCTCAGCATCGAGTTCCTGGTGACGGGCTGAGGACTCCTTCCATTGCTCCAGAATCCCTGAACCCGCGGCAAAAAGCAGGATACCCAGGAGCAGTATGGTTGTAGCGCTTACGGCGTCAGTCCACCGGACAGGCTCTGGCGATCTCGTCATCAGATTTCCTTTTGATGCAGTTTGATGCAGATTGATGTTGTTATGCCCAGTGTGCACCCGTCCTTCATTCTTTGTCCAGACGTTGGACTGAAGTAGGAACCGTTATTGACGTCCGATGGTGCGGGCCCTACTCTGGCCGAATGCGCTGGGATTCACTCTTCGATGATCTCGAGAGCCAAATTGCAGAGACGGACCGGCTGGCCCTGGACGCCGAAGTCAACGAGCGGATCCGGGCGGAAATGGTTGGCCTGGAACTGGTCGACCGGTTGCGGGCAGGTCTGGGCTGCCGGCTGACTGTCCACGTTGCCGGCGGTGAGTCTTTTTCCGGGGTGCTCACCCACGCCGGTGGAGACGCCCTGGTGCTCGACGAGGAACAGCATCAGTTGCTCATTCCCTACGCGGCAGCAGTGCGCTATATGGGACTCGGCCGGGTGTCGCTGGCTGAAGCGTCCTCCGTGCGCCGTGGAATTGGGCTGGCGAGCGCCCTTCGCGTCATGGCCCGGGACCGGGCGGAACTTTCAGTTCTGACCGGGAATGCCGGCGGCATAGTTCGGCTGGCAGGAGTCATAGACCGGGTGGGACGGGACTACTTGACCTCGCTGTCCTCGCCCCGGGCGAGGCGCGCCGCAGCCACCACGTTGGCCAGATTGCCACTATCCCCTTCGCCGCATTGGCTGCCATCAGGTCGCGGCGGGCGGACGGGATCTGACCGCCGGCGGGCCGAGCACCAAGGGAGACCGGAGGAACAAGCCCGTGAGAGTCAGACCGACTTGGACTTTGATTCCTGAATCATCCGGCTTGCTTCGGCGTACCGCTCCTCGATGTACTGCTCAAGCATCTTTTCCTCGACCCGCCACTGCCCGCGGCCGCCGACCTGAATAGCCTTGAGCTCACCGCTTCGGACTAGGGCATATGCAGCCGGAGAATTAATCTGCAGCTGCTCGGCAACATCCGCGAGTGTAAGAAACCTGGGCATACACCCATTTTGCCCCACAACCGAGCGTTTTGCTGGTGTTATCCACAATTTGGCCTTGTTTGGCCTGATGACTTTCGTTCCTGCGTCCCTGCCGTAACAATGAGGGAGTCCGGACACACACAACAGTCGCGGTGCGCATAGGGGGAGAAACGGTAATGGTTCCTGAATCAGCTGCCACTGCGGCAAGGTTGAAACGGCCTTCATGGAAGGACCCCCGCTTACTGGTAGGTGTTCTCCTCGTGCTGGCATCCGTGGCTGGCGTCGTTGTCCTGGTGGGGAGCGCGGACCGGACCGCGGAGGTTTATGCTGCCCGTGATGGCATCGCCGTGGGCGAAAAGCTGACCTCGGAAAACGTGGTCCGTGCCAAGGTGAGGCTCGGGGAGACCGAGGCGCAGTACGTCACGGCCGAGTCGGGCCTGCCGGAGAATATGGTGGCGGTGCAAAGGATTGGCAAGGACCAGCTCGTTCCCCGGGCAAGCCTTGGCGCAGTAGATGAATTGGACCGCAAGCCGGTTGCCTTAACCATCGAGGAGACCTTGCCGGCGCAGGCGGTTGCAGGTGCCAGGGTTGATGTCTGGGTAGCCCAGCCGGATGCCCGAAACGGCTTCAGCGAACCGAAGCTTCTGCTGCCGGGAGCTGAAATAGCCGAGGTGACGGAAGGTTCAACAGCCCTTGGATCCTCCCGCACCACGGTGTTGATGGTGTTGGTGGAGGACAGCCAGATGCCCGCCCTGCTGGGCGCACAGGCAAACGAAGCGAAAATCTCTGTCGTGTGGAACCCCGGGGGCGGCACCCGATGAGTATTCCCGTCGTCACCGTCGGACAGAGCCGTGAGGACCTGGTTGGCGGCCTCGAACGCTTGCACGGTCCGGTTACCGTGGTTCGGAGATGTGCAGAACTGGCCGAGCTGCTGGCGGCATGCCAGAGCGGACTGGCACGGGCCGCCGTGGTTGCCGAGGGTTCCGAAGGCTTGACCGCGTCCCTCGTCGATCGGCTGGGAGCGGTCGGTGTCGCTATTGTCGCCCTGACCGATTCCCCGGAAGAGGCTGCGAGACTCCGGGGGATAGGAGTTGCCTCGGCCCTGACAGGCGTGGAATCAGCCATGCTATCCGACAGGATTACCGAGGCCGTGGCCCAGCTGACGGGCGGCGGGCAACTGGGCACGTACTGGAGTAATGCCGCCGATACCGGGGCTGCCCTCCAGCCCGTTCCGGCGGAACCGGAAAGCAGCCCCGACGAGCCCGGCCCGGGACGGATCATCGCTGTCTGGGGCCCTGCGGGGGCACCCGGGAGGACTATCGTAGCGGCGAATATCGCAGGCGAACTCACCGCCGAGGGAAAGACAGTCATCCTCGTGGACGCCGACAGCTACGGTGCGAGCATCGCGGCTGTGCTGGGCCTGATGGATGAGTCCGCCGGCCTGGCCCAGGCATGCAGGCTCGCAGACCAGGGGCTCCTGAATGCGGAAGCACTAAGAAAAGTAGCAACGCCAGTCACCACTAAACAGGGTACTTTCCGCGTCCTCACCGGGATCACCCGTGCAGACCGGTGGACGGAGCTCAGGGCCTCGGCACTGGCTCTCGTCCTGGAACGGGCGAAACAGCTTGCCGAGGTGGTTGTGGTGGATACCGGATTCTGCCTTGAGGCTGACGAGGAACTCAGTTTTGACACCATGGCCCCACGCCGCAACGCCGCCACTTTGCGCTCCCTCGAACTGGCCGACACTGTTTACGCTGTGGGCGCCGCGGATCCTGTCGGAGTGCCAAGACTCGTGCGGGGGTTGGCCGAGCTTGTGACCGCCGTTCCACAGACTGCCCCCATTGTTGTGATGAACAAGGTGCGGGCCTCCTCGGTAGGCCGGAGCCCTGAACGGCAACTGCAGGAAGCATGGCAGAGGTTCGGACCGGCAACGGAGCTGAAAGCATTCCTTCCTGAAGACCGCACCGCTGCCGATGCAGCTCTGCTCCGAGGATCGCTGTTGCTGGAGGCTGCACCGGAGTCGCCCCTTCGCCGGGCCATTGCGGAGCTTGTTTGTGCACCCGCCCAGCGAAATGCAAAAAGCTCTGTATTTTCTTCCACAGCAGCCCGGAAGCTAAAAGACTAGGCTCGCGGTAAGAGCTGCAAGGAAGCAGCGGAAATCTTGTGATGGAGGCGTGTGTCGATGTCGTCTGGATCCAGCGTGGAGGATCAGCCCCTTTCCATTGAAGGCCAGGAAGGCTTCATCGGGGACTACTATCAACACCTAGCCGATGAGGATGCACGGAGCTATCCGGCAGACACCCTGACAGCGCGGGCGGAAGCGCACCGGAACGTGGCGTCGGTGCGGAAGCCAGGCCAGGCCCTCGTTTCGATTCTGGACGAGGAAGACAGCAGCGTGGTCTTCGTTGTCACGGACGACATGCCGTTCCTGGTCGACTCCGTCAATGCGGAGCTCGTCCGCCAGCATGCAGCCATCAGGCTTGTGGTGCACCCTCTTTTCGTGGCTACCCGTAACAGGGACACCGCGGCGCTGGTAAAGGTGAACAAGGTGCCTTCGCATCTGGGCATCTCCAGTGGTGATACCGCTGCCATGCCCAATCTGTCCCACCTCATAGCGCAGGGTGAAAACGCCTCGCATATGGAGTCCTGGATCGCCGTCGAAATCAACCGCGTTTCCGAGGAAGCGAAAGCAGCGCTGCTCGAAGGTCTGCAGAGGGTACTGAGCGATGTCCGTGCAGCCGTTGAGGACTGGCCGCAGATGCGCCAGAAAGCGCTGCAAATCGCGGAAAGCCTCGACAAGGTTGCGAACCCGGCGCAGATCGCGGAGCTCCGCCAGGCGAAGGACCTCCTGCACTGGCTTGACGACGGGAACTTCACGTTCCTGGGGTACCGCGAGTATGACCTCATCAACGTGGACGGGGAAGACGTCCTCGAGCTGCGTGAAGACAGCGGCCTCGGGCTGCTGCGCGCTGCGGCAGATTCTCCGCACATCCAGCACCTCACGGACACGGGCAGGAAAAAGGCGCGCGAAAAGCGCGCGCTCGTGATCACCAAGGCCAATTCCCGTTCCACCGTCCACCGCTCTGCGTACCTGGACTACATTGGGGTCAAGAGTTTTGACGCCGCCGGCAATGTCAACGGAGAGCGTCGCTTCATCGGACTCTTTGCCACCAGCGCCTACACCGGTTCCGTCCGGAATATCCCGATTATCCGGGAAAAGGTCGATGCGGTCCTGGGCAGCGCAGGTTTCCCTCCGGATTCCCACTCGGGGAAGGACCTCCTGGGAATCCTGGAAACCTACCCCAGGGATGAGCTCTTCCAGATCGAGGTCCCGGACCTCGCAGCCACAGCCCTCGGCATCCAAAAACTCCAGGAGCGGAGGCGGACCCGGCTCTTTTTGCGCCCGGACATCTACGGGCGGTTTATGTCCGCCGTCGTCTACCTTCCCAGGGACAGGTACACCACCAACGTCCGACTCCGCATTGAGCAGGAACTACGCGAGACGTTCCAGGCCGTGTCAATCGACTATGAAGCGCGCATGACAGAGTCGGCACTCGCCCGGCTGTTCTTCCGTATCCGCCTGCCCAAGGGGGCGGATTTCAGCAACGTCAACACCGAGGAACTGGAGAAGCGGCTGGTGCGTGCCGCCCGTTCCTGGAGTGAAGGCATCGCGGAAGTCCTGCGGGAAGGGCGGGACGTTGCAGAGGCAAAGGAGCTAGCCGCCATCTGGTCGGAGGCCTTCCCCGCAAGTTATCGCGTTGACTACGAAGTTGAGGACGCCCTGGAGGACATCGCCCGCTTCGAAAGATACGGCGCGACGGCGGAACGGACTGCCGGCACCAAGCAGGAACGTCCCGGCGTCCATGTCTACCTCCCTGAAGGAGCGGGGGCGACACTCGAGGAGGACGCCCGCGTCAAGCTCTACATGCTGGAGCCCAAAAGCCTGAGCCAGATCCTGCCCTTCTTCCACAACCTTGGCCTGGAGGTCCTTGACGAGCGGCCGTTCGAAATCGAGACCGCGGACCGCAGGGATTTCTTCCTCTACGACCTGGGCCTCAAGTATCCGGCCGGAGTTGATCCTGTTTCCACCGGCCAATTGCTGGCTGATTCGTTCTCAGCCGCAGTCACCGGCGCCGCTGAATCGGACGCCTTCGACCGGCTCGTCCTGCGGGAGGGCCTGCAGTGGCGCCAGATCACGGTGCTGCGTGCCTACGCCCGCTACATGCGGCAGATGGGCAACGCCAACTCCTTCGGTTTCATGGCCGACACCTTGCTGGCCAATCCCGATGTGACGAAGGGGCTGAGCGCGCTTTTCGCTGCCCGCTTTGATCCTTCCCTGAACGAGGAAGAACGGCTGGAGGCGCAGGCGTCCGTCCGCGAGGGTCTGGCAGCGGCCATCGAAAAAGTTGCGACTCTTGACGCCGACAGGGTGCTGCGAACCTTCGTGAACCTCATCGAGTCCACGCTTCGGACCAACTTCTACCAGTACAAGCCACACCTGAGCTTCAAGCTCAACCCCGCAACAATTGAAGGGCTGCCCTTCCCCCGCCCCATGTTCGAAATCTGGGTCTATGCACCACGCGTCGAGGGCGTTCACCTCCGCTTCGGCAAGGTAGCCCGGGGCGGGCTGCGCTGGTCCGACCGCCGCGAGGATTTCCGCACCGAGGTGCTGGGCCTGGTCAAGGCACAAACGGTCAAGAACGCCGTCATCGTCCCCACCGGAGCCAAGGGCGGCTTCTTCGCCAAGCAGCTTCCCGACCCTACCCTCGACCGCTCCGCCTGGATGGCCGAAGGCATTGAAAGCTACAAAACCTTCATCCGCGGTCTCCTCGATCTCACTGACAACCTCGTCACTGGGGGAGACGGCGAAAGGCTGGTGCCGCCGTCGGACGTTGTAAGGCACGACGACGACGATTCCTATCTCGTGGTGGCGGCAGACAAGGGAACCGCGACCTTTTCCGACATCGCCAACGGCCTGGCGCAGGAATACGGGTTCTGGCTCGGCGACGCGTTTGCCTCCGGCGGGTCGGTTGGATACGACCATAAGGCGATGGGCATCACCGCGCGCGGCGCCTGGGAATCCGTGAAGCGCCACTTCAGCGAGCTCGACCTGGACACCCAGACCCAGCCCTTCACGGTGGTCGGGGTGGGCGACATGTCCGGCGACGTGTTCGGCAATGGCATGCTCCTCTCACGCCACATCCGGCTTGTCGCCGCCTTCGACCACCGCCACATCTTCCTCGACCCCAACCCGGACGAAGAAACCTCCTTCGTGGAGCGGCAGCGGCTGTTCGAATTGCCGAGGTCCTCATGGGACGACTACAACAAGTCCCTCATCAGCGAAGGCGGCGGCGTCTTCGCCAGGCAGGCCAAGTCAATTCCTGTTTCAGCCCAAGTGCGGGCCGCCCTGGGCCTTCCCGCTGAAACCACCGAGCTCAGCCCGCCGGAACTCCTGCGTGCAATCCTGCTGGCTCCTGCCGACCTGCTGTACAACGGCGGAATCGGCACCTACGTCAAGGCGAGCACGGAGACCAACGCTTCCGTAGGGGACAAAGCCAATGATGCCATCCGTGTTGACGGCAAGGACCTGCGCGTGAAGGTGGTGGGCGAGGGTGGAAACCTGGGGATGACCCAACGCGGCCGCATTGAGGCAGCTCTGCAGGGGGTCATTCTCAACACCGACGCCATCGACAACTCCGCCGGTGTTGACTGCTCGGACCATGAGGTCAACATCAAGATCTTCGTGAACCGGATGGTTGCTGCGGGGAATCTGTCGGCAGAAGAGCGTGCAGGTTTCCTTGCCTCCATGACCGATGAGGTGGGCCGGCTGGTGCTGGAGGACAACATCGACCAGAACATCCTGCTGCTGAACGACCGGACCAAGGTGGCAGAGTGGAGTCCCAGCTATGAGCGGCTGATGGACTGGCTGGAGAAAAAGGCTGACCTGAACCGTGAGCTGGAGGCGCTTCCCACCACGGCAACCCTGCGGGAACGGTTGCAGCAGGGACAGGGACTGACGTCGCCGGAGCTGTCCGTGCTGGCCGCCTACGCCAAGATTGAGCTGGCGTCCGCACTGCGGGACAGTGATTTGGCTGATGACCCGTGGTTCAGGAAAACGCTGCGGGCCTACTTCCCCGAGCAGCTGCGCGACCGGTTTGACGCGGAGCTGGACACCCACCCACTGCGGCGCGAGATCATCGCCACAGTCGTGGCCAACGACATGATCAACATGGGCGGCATTACTTTCGCTTTCAGGACCATGGAGGAAACTTCGGCCTCGGAAGTGGCTGTGGCCAAAGCGTTTGTTGCCCTGCGGGAGGTGTACGAGCTCGACGTAATGGTCGAGGAGCTGAACAACCTGCCGGCATCGTTCCCCACCGAGCACTGGAGTACCGTCCACCTGGACATCCGGCGGCTGCTCGATAGGGCCGTCCGGTGGCTGCTGGGGCAGGGCAGCGTTTCGCGGCCGATTGCCGAGGTCGTCGGTGAATTCAAACCCCTCGTGGATCCCATGTGCGCCCGCCTGCTGGACTACCTGCGCGGCGATGACCGGGACCGGGTTGCCGGCTGGCTGGAAAATGCGCGCGATTGGGAGCTGCCCGAAGGGCTCGCTCTCCGCTGGGCTGAGCTTTTCGAGAGCTTTGTCCTGCTGGACATCGCAAAGATTGCCCGCGTCCGCAAGGATCCCGTGGAGGAAATAGCTGCCGTCTACTACACCGCCTTCAACCGGTTCCACGCAGATTCGCTGTTGGAGCGCATCAGCAGCTTGCCGCGGCAGGACAGGTGGCAGGCGTTGGCCAGGGCAGCCCTGCGGGATGACCTGTACTCGACTATTTCGGACATGACGACCGCGGTGCTGGACGCCACCAGCGCAGCGCTCTCGCCGGAGGCGCGCCTGAAGGATTGGGAGGCCCTGAACGCGGAGCAGTTGGGCCGGGCCAAGAGCATGTTCGATGAGGTCAATGCGCTTGAAGCCGACGACATGGCCTCACTGTCGGTAGCATTGAGGCTCTTGAGGTCAATCGTTCGACGCTAGCGAGTCCGGCGTCGCAAATGGAGGTGCAGTGGCAATCTTTACGGACCCCATCAGGGAACATGCTGATTTCGGGCCGGGCGATGCCGAATGGCTGCACCTCCTGGTGGGGGACTGGCAGATGGTTGCGGACCTGGCGTTCGCGGACCTCGCGCTCTGGTTCCCCCACCCTGACCACGGCTATGTGGCACTGGCGCATGTCCGGCCATCCACCACCCACACGGTGTTCCACGGTGACTTCGTGGGGGATCCCATCCGCTCCGATCTCCAACCGCTGGTGGACAAGGCATGGAACAGCCGCTCTATTGAGCGTTCCAGTGAAACCAACTGGAACAGCGACATGGCGCTGCGGGTGGAGGCCGTTCCCATGGTGCGGAACGGCCGCACGCTGGCCGTAGTCACCACGCACATGGATCTCTCGAGCTCGCGTATGCCGTCCCGGCTGGAGCTGACGTACCGGCAATGCGCGTACGACCTTCTCAGGATGGGCACCCTGGGCCTGTGGCCGGACTTCGCGTCTCCCACGGGTTCCCGCCGCGGTGCCCCGCGTGTAGGCGACGGGCTGATCCGGCTCGACGCCGAGGGCATCGTGCAGTACGCCAGCCCCAACGGTGTCTCCGCTTTCCGGCGCCTCGGTGACGGGGAATCGCTGGAGGGGCGGTCGCTGGCGGAGGTCACGGCAAGCCTGCTGAAGGACCGGCGCATGGTTGACGAGACGTTGCCCCTGGTGGTGACCGGCCGGATGCCGTGGCGCAGCGAGATTGAATCGCGCGGGGTGAGCCTGTCCCTGCGCGCGATCCCGCTGCGGGATGAGCAGCAGCGCTTCGGCGCCCTGGTTCTCTGCCGGGATGTTTCCGAACTGCGACGGCGGGAAATGGAGCTGGTGACCAAAGATGCGACCATCCGCGAGATCCACCACCGCGTTAAGAACAACCTGCAGACTGTTGCGGCGCTGCTGCGGATGCAGTCCCGCCGCATGGTGAGCGACGAGGCGAAGCAGGGCCTGGAGCAGGCGATGCGCCGCGTGGCCACCATCGCGCTGGTCCACGAGACGCTGTCCCAAGGTCTGACGCAAAGTGTGGACTTTGACGAGCTGATCGGGCGGCAGTTCCGGCTCTCAGCAGAGGTCGCCTCGCCGTCGCAACAGGTCCGGACCGAGCGCTCCGGCATGTTCGGCGAACTGCCCAGTGACTTCGCCACACCCTTGGCCCTGGTCATCAATGAGCTGGTTACCAATGCCGTGGAGCATGGCCTTGAGGGGCGTACGGGAACAGTCTGGCTGTTGGCTGACCGCTCCGAAGGGGAAGAAGGCGGGGAAGAGCTGACTGTCACTATCGCCGACGACGGCGTGGGGCTTCCCGAGACGCCTCACGTTGAGGGGCTTGGCCTGCAGATCGTTCGTACCCTGGTGACCAGTGAGCTCGGCGGCACCATCCAGTGGCAGCCGCGCGAAGGCGGCGGCACTGCCGTTCAGATCCGTCTAAGCCTCGAAGCCAAATAGTCGGGGGACAGCAAAAGGCCCCGGCGGCAACCTTGCGGTTGCTGCCGGGGCCTTTTCTTGAAAGCTTGTTGGTCGGTGTGCCTAATGGAGTCAGGAGGCCCGGCGGGCGCGGGCTGCCCGGCGCTTGAGTGCGCGGCGCTCGTCTTCGCTCATGCCGCCCCAGACACCGGCATCCTGGCCAGACTCGAGGGCCCACTGCAGGCAGGTGTCCACCACCGGGCAGCGGCGGCACACGCTTTTCGCTTCCTCAATCTGCAGGAGCGCCGGGCCTGTGTTTCCAACGGGGAAGAACAGTTCCGGGTCCTTTTCAAGGCACGCTGCGCGGTTACGCCAATCCATGCTGATCAGTTGCTCCAATTCTGGGAAAAGCTCTTTGTGAAATTATTCACTAGTAGCTACAAAGGAAAGGGGCCCGACAGGGCCCCGTTGGTCATCTGCATCAAGCCTGTCATGTTAACGCTGTGTAAACAAGAGGTAATAAGGCTTGAAATCCCGGGAACGCTGAGCGATGCATCACAGTAGCGGCAGCGGCCCTCACCACTGTCCGACTATGTCCGGTAGGGTGCCAATGTGTCAAGACCTCCCGAGTACCCCACCGACCCTCCGAGCGGCTCAGGCAGCGCAGGCAAAGGTCCTGAGGAGGCTCCGCCTGGACCGCATACGCGTAGCACCCACGGGGGCCGGCCCCCGGCTGTCCTCGTGGTGGCGCTGGTTGTGGCGGCGGAGGCGACAGCCCTGCTGGCAGCCGCGGCCTGGTACGGCTACCAGTTGGCGGCCGGCAGTCCGGTCCTTTCATTTTGGGGCGCAGTCTTTACCCTTGTGCTGCTGCTGGCCTTCTCTGCTTGGTTGTTCGCGGTAGCTGTGTTCCTTTACCGGGGATACCGCTGGACCAGGGCGGCCGCGCTGGTGGCACAATTGTTTGCTTTGACCATCGGTTTTCCCACTCTGACTGGCGGTCTGCCGTTGGCTGGGCTGGCCATCCTGGTCCCGGCCGTCAGCGCCATCGTGCTGCTGTTCCATAACAAGGTCATCAGTTTTGCCTCCCGGACCGGAAGCACAACCCCGGCCCTCTGACCGCTTGTCCGGCAGCACCTGTGTGCGGGCCTGTCTGCATGTCCTGGCCGGCATCCTTCAGCCTGTCTTTTTTGCGAGCTTCCTGCCATGACTCTGGCTACTGGTTCTCGGGGCCCTTTACTAGCGTTCCCGCGGATCATGCTTGGAGATGGGTCCAGCCCAGCCGACTTGGATATTGCGGGCGTGGCCCTGGGCGACGAGAACGCCCCTGCCGGGCGGTGCGTCGGCATCTACGTCGAACCTGATTCCAAAAAGATCACCATCCTGTAGTGAACGTGGTGCTAGCAGGAGTCCCGTCCCGGCCGAGCGGGAGTTTATGACCAGCGGCACACGTTGGATGAGCAAGGAGCTGTAGGACGCGGTGAGGACCACGGGGTAACCCAAGGCGTGCATTTCCGATAAAACCCGGATGGCCTCGGCGGGGAGAAGATCGGCATCATCGGCCAACGCGACGGTTCCCTTTGGTGTTTCGCCTGCCGCTGCGACGGCCAGTTCCCGCTGCCAGAAGTCAACCGGGTCCGTCCCGTCTTCCGGGAAGAGCCAAGGGCCGCCGCCGGGGTTCATCAGCGGCAGCGCGCGAAGGACATTGGTTTTTCCCGATCCAGATCCTCCCAGGACGGTGAATACTCCTGCCGCCGGCAGCCTGAAGGACATGGGGACTAGTTCATCACCGCCCACACCCACGAGGACCTCGCGCGGAGTGGTGCTGCCCCGCGCGGGTCTTAATTGTCGCCCACGGGTCAGGGCTTGTTCCATCCCGAGTGGCTCCGTGCTGGATCGTATTTCTGTGGCCACCACCAAGGCCGGCAATTGTTCAACTTTGAACGGGCGCGTACTTGCTGGGCAGCTCGAGTTTCCCGCACTACTCGCGCTTGCATGGCTGTCCACGTCGTCCGCATTGTCCATGCTGGTTATGTTGTTATTATTCATGCTCGCTGCTGGTCCGGACTCCCAGGACTGGTTAGGGGCGGCGCTGTACAGCTGGCAAGTGGCCGGACCGCCACGCGCGATGGGACCAAATGCTACGGCGCGGCCTCTAACCTCGGCCGTAGAGGGCATTCGGGGCCACGCTATCCGGCTGTCCGGATTTGAACCGGTGGGGAAGTAAAGCCGGTTGGGAAGTGCCGGGAACGCCCTTGAGCTGACAAGTTCGCGGTCGCCCGAAACAAGCACAATGATCGTTGCACCTGCGCCGTCACGGGTCAGGTCCTGGACAAGGTCTTCGGCCCAGGACAAAGGCCCGGCACGGAATGTTGAAAGCCACGAACCCCAGCCAGAGATGACGAGGAGCAAAGGCACTTTGTCTTGTTCACCGGATTTGCTTAGCCGGCGTGACATTTCCTTTTTCAAGCGTTCCAACACGCGGACGGCCCGCCGCGGGTCGTGCAGGCCCACATATGCCCCGATACGGGCATGATTGGCTGTGCGATGAAGGGTGCCCCCTGCATCCAGGATGTAGCCGTGCGTTTCAAAGGGGTGCGAAAGCACTTGCATCACTGCCAGTTCCAAGGCATCTGTGCCCCCGGAGGATGGGGCGCCGATGAGGGCCAAGTGACTGTCCTCAGCAGGATTCCACGTCAGTGGCGCCACTCTTTGCTGTTCCGGCAGGTCCAGCAGGCCGAGGGTCATCGATCCTGCCACGCTCGTGCGACTGCCTGCCGGAGTTGCTGATATCGCCTCGTGGGGTCCCCTCAGATCCGGTGGGAGGGGACGGGCGACTGGCCGCCTCGGCCTCCGGCCCATCCGATCACACCAGAGGTCCTGCATCATAGCCACGAGTGGTGCTGCAGCCTGCGCGGGTGATTCGGCAGCGGGGACACTTTCAGAGCCACCCGTCTTGTCGAAGGCAAGACAATCGATGGCGGGCTGCACGATGACGGCGGCGCTCGTGCCGAACGTGCACCGGGTTGGTCCCGCGGAAGCGGCCTGAAATTCCTGGGGAGCTTCCGTGCCGCGCGCCAGGAAGGCGCGCCCAGGGGCATCAATGCTGATGGCCGCCGCAACCTTGGAATTGATGATGTCCAACGACTCCATCTCCGACTGAACCCGAAGCGCGATGCTTGAAGTCACATTGGCCCGAATGTCCGCTGTCAGTGCTCCTTGCGGGCGCTGGGTGGCCATGACCAAGTGGATTCCCAGCGAGCGGCCAATGGCCGCTATCCGCATCAGTTCCCGAAGTACTTCCGGGGCATCGTCCACTAGCATGCGGAACTCATCGATGACAATGACCAGATGGGGAAGTGGGAAGTCATGTGCCGCAGGGGTGGACTCGTATGCCGCTAAGTCCGACACCCCCGCGGTAGCCAGCGCTTCCTCCCGCAGGCGGATTTCCGCACGGAGGGAAGTAAGGGTGCGTTCGAGCTCGTAGGCGGACAGGTCCGTCAGGAGCCCGACGCAATGCACCAGTTCCGCTAGGGGCCCGAGCCCGGACCCGCCCTTGAAGTCGATGAACAGGAAATTAACCCGCTCCGGTGGGTGGCTGAGGGCCAAAGCCAGGGTGAGGCTGCGGAGGAGTTCCGACTTGCCGGAACCGGTGGTACCGGCGACCAGCAGATGGGGGCCGTCTGTCTGAAGGTCCAGAGTGCGTGGTCCGGTGGTACCCAGACCTAGAGGAAAGTGAAGACGTCGTTCCCGGGCGCTGGCATTCCAGCGGGCGGCAGTTTCATGGGGCGAGAGCGGCAGCACGTCCTGGAGTGAGCACACCTCGGGGACAGCAGACTCCTCGCTTTCCCGTGGTTCCGGATGGGATGCCAGGTGCCGGCAGAAGCTGAGGAAGACACTCTCTGGTGCCAAGTCAGGGACAAAGGTT
The DNA here is from genome assembly GCF_059089735.1 of Arthrobacter sp. sptzw32. Taxonomy (NCBI): domain Bacteria; kingdom Bacillati; phylum Actinomycetota; class Actinomycetes; order Micrococcales; family Micrococcaceae; genus Arthrobacter; species Arthrobacter sp. sptzw32. The sequence goes on from NZ_JBNHEZ010000001.1 coordinate 447,471, forward strand.
ATGTTGCCGGCGGCGAGCCGCAGCAGTGATTTCTGCTCGGATAGTTCCACATCTGCACCCGCACCTTCCCCGGCCGCGAGGAACTCAAGGACCTGCCAACCGAGCGCCGCAGCACTTTCGCAGACTGCGCCGTCGTCGCCCGCTGCAGCGGCAGGATCCAGCAGCAGGAGTACGCCGTGCCGGTAGTTCCGCCCGAAGCCCTCATCCAGGACACGGAATACGTCCGGTACAGAAGCGGTGAGAGTGACAGCAGCTAAATACCTGGCACCCAGAGGAAGTCGGTCTGCTTCCCCAAAGATGATGATTCGTGTGCCCTGGCCCCTGGGATAGCCCGCAAGCTGCATGACGAGCGAACGGACGAGGCCGTCCGTCTCTGCCCGTGGTCCGCGGAACGTGGTTTTGATGGATGCCGGGTCCAGCGATACCGGAACAGCGGCCAGGGGCGGAAGGTGGATGGAGGAGATGGAAGGCTCGACTTTCACGTTGGCGGGTTGCGGAGCCTCCCCAAGCCGCAGCCAGACTCTTTCCTCGCTGGAGCAAATAGGGTTGCGGCCCTGTCTCTGACTGACGACCAGCACGAGGACCGCCAGTGATGGGCCGGCCCGCCGTCGTCGTTTTTGGTCTTCTGCCATAGCGGCCATGACTGCTTTTGTCAGGTCCCGGTGTTGCCTGCGATGTGAGGCGACGGGCACGAGGACAGACACCGCGGAGGCGGCAGCAAAGGCCAGGAACATCCACATACCGGTGAGCACGGCAAGTCCTATCCCAACCAGCAGGGGAAGAATAGCAGCCAGTAGGAGGGCCGCCCTGTTGGCTGTATCCATTCGGCCGGGGACGGTGAAGGGCTGACGGGTGGAGGCGCCGGCGTCGGCTAGTTCTTTATCCGTTATGTCCATAAAGACCAGCGACATGCTTGTGTTGCCGCAGGTGATAATTGAGCCTGTGGAAATGACGGCGACGCGGACCCGTTCGCCGTCGATGCGGATGCCGTTGGCGCTGTCCAGGTCGATGATCATGATGGCTGTGTCTGTAACGTCGAGGCGGGCGTGCTCCCGCGACAGTTCGGGGTCGGGGATCACGATGCGGGTGCCGCTTCGCCCAATTGAGTAGGAACCCCGCCGCAGCGGGACAACGGTGCCCGCTCCCACTCCGGTGTGGACCGCCAGTGCGAGGTGCGCGTCCCCGGCCGTCGCCCGCCGTTGAACTTTGCGGGCATTCCGCTGGGTAGGCCCATCGACAAGGACGGCGCCGTTAACCAATGGGGCCAAGCCCACGGTCATCAAGCGGATGTCTTCGCCGTTGATAGTGACCGGCCCTGTTCCGAAGTGCTGAATCAGCTGGGCATGTACATGTTCACCGGCGGTCCCCTCAGGTGCATCTATGGTCAGCTCCCGGGGTAGTTCCTGCAGCCCCGCACTTGGGCTGCGGACCAGCGTGAAATGAAATTCCATGGGTACGAATCCTTACGGCCTTTTCGCCCACGCTAGTGAGCGCTGCGACGCGTTGCCCGGGTCAGTGTCCGTATGTGGACAACGTTCGGCGCCCCTTGATGAGGATCACCACAAACCGCCTTGGCCGCGCTTGATTCGACGGGCGCCATAGTGCCTCGGGTAGGCTAGAGCAGCAGACAATGCGCACCATTGCGCTGCCCGCATTCAAACCAGGAGATTTTGTGACCGCTGACCTTGTCATCGTAGGGTCCGGCTTTTTTGGCCTGACAATCGCAGAGCAGGCCGCTACTGAGCTCGGCTTGAAGGTTGTCGTTATCGACCGCCGCCACCACATCGGCGGCAATGCCTACAGCGAAAAAGAAGAGCAAACGGGTATCGAGGTGCACCGCTACGGTGCCCACCTGTTCCACACCTCGAATGAGCGCGTGTGGGAGTACGTCAACCGGTTCACCACCTTCACGAACTACGTTCACAAGGTCTATGGCGTGCACAAGGGCGAGGTTTACTCCCTGCCTATCAACCTGGCCACCATAAACCAGTTCTTCCGTGCCAACTTGACTCCTGGCCAGGCCAGGGACCTCATTCAGGAGCAAGCCGGTGAGCTTGCGGGCACCGATCCGCAGAACCTCAATGACAAGGGCATTCAGCTGATCGGGCGGCCGCTGTATGAGGCATTCATCAAGCACTACACCGGCAAGCAGTGGCAGACGGATCCAAAGGACCTGCCGGCGGGCATCATCTCGCGGTTGCCTGTTCGCTACAACTACGACAACCGGTACTTCAATGACAAGTACGAGGGTTTGCCCACAAACGGTTACACCGCGTGGATCGAAAAGATGGCCGAGCACCCGAACATCGAGGTCCGGCTGAACACCGACTTCTTCGACGAGTCGCACGAGTACAGCAAGAACAAGGTCGTGGGCAACATCCCGGTAATCTACACGGGTCCGGTTGACCGTTACTTTGACTACGCCGAAGGCGACCTCTCATGGCGCACCATCGACTTCGAGGAGGAAGTTCTCGAAGTGGGGGACTTCCAGGGCACATCAGTAGTGAACTATAACGACGACGACGTGGCGTACACGCGCGTTATCGAACCCCGCCACTTCCACCCGGAGCGGGACTACCAGACGGAGAAGACCGTCATCATGCGCGAATTCTCACGCTTCGCGGAGAAGGGCGACGAGCCCTATTACCCGATCAACACCTCCGCCGACCGCGACCGGTTGCTCAAGTACCGCGACCTGGCGGCAGCAGAGAAGGACGTCCTGTTCGGCGGACGCCTGGGTACCTACAAATACCTGGACATGCACATGGCCATTGGGTCCGCGCTCAGCATGTTCGACAACAAGATCCGGCCGCATTTTGAAAGCGGCGCAAAGCTGGAAAGTGGAGGCGTGGACGCATGAGCGTGTCAACCGAAAGCCAGAAGAAGGCCACTGCAGCGGTGACCGAGACGCCGTCCGGAGAATGGGCCACTCTTCAGCGGGTAATCCTGCCCAGCGTAAGCCAGATGGACACGGTACCTCTCTACATGGATATGGGGACGGCCACCGGTATCCAGCTGCCAACTATTGGTGACAGGGACGCAAACGCCTCCAAGGCTCGCACCATCAGCAGCCCGACAAAAGAAGCACACGTGGAGGACTTCCTTTCACGGCATTCAACCTCTGTCCGGTCCGGCGAGCGGGTGTCCTTCGGTACCTACTTCAATGCATTTCCCGCCAGCTATTGGCGCCGCTGGACCACCGTGGATAAAGTCCGTCTGCACGTGCGGACCCAAGGCGCGGGCTCGGTCATCGTTTACAAATCGAACGCCCGTGGATCCTTGCAGCGCGTCGACACACGCCGCGTCGAAGGCATAGCGGAAAACTTCTTCGAACTGTCGCTGGCCCCTTTCGGTGACGGTGGATGGTATTGGTTTGACCTGGTGGCCGGTTCGGAACCCCTGGTCATGCTCGACGCCGAATGGCAGGGTCCTGCTGGCAAGAGCGCCCCAGGGTCGGTAACCCTCCAAATCACCACCCTTAACAAGACAGACTTTTGCCTCAACAACCTCCGGCTTCTCGCAGAAAGTGAGGAGGCCCTCGCGCACGTGCAGGAAATCCTCATCGTGGACCAAGGCACTCAAAAGCTTTCGGAGGCGGACGGATTCAACGACGTCAAGAAAACGCTGAACGGAAAGCTTCGCATTATCAACCAGTCCAACCTCGGCGGTTCTGGCGGGTTTGCGCGAGGTATGTTCGAAGCTGTCGAAAACGGCAGTGACTATGTGCTGCTTATGGACGACGACATCGTCGTTGAGCCGGAAAGCATCATCCGTCTGCTGACCTTTGCGGACCGATGCAAGACCCCCACACTTGTGGGCGGGCATATGTTCGATTTGTACAATCGGACTGTCCTGCACACCTTCGGAGAAGTGGTCAATCCCTACCGCTTCCAGCCGTCCCTGCCCAGTGATGACATGATTCTGGGTCATGATTTTATGTCGTCCAATCTGCGGCAGACGCCGTGGCTTCACCGGCGCTGCGATGTTGATTACAACGGCTGGTGGATGTGCCTGATTCCTACTAAGGTCATCCGCGAAATTGGACTCTCGCTGCCCCTTTTCATCAAGTGGGACGACGCTGAATACGGCTTGCGGGCAAAGGTCAACGGCTATCCCACGGTTTCGTTGCCCGGTTCTGCTGTGTGGCATGTTTCATGGATCGACAAGGACGACCTGGTGGGGTGGCAGGCCTACTTCCATTCCCGGAATCGACTCGTGACCGCGTTGTTGCACAGCCCCTACGAATTCGGGGGCGAGGTCGTGAAGTCTTCACAGTACGGTGCGGTGAAGCACTTGGTGTCCATGCAGTACGCCACCGCACAAGGCAGGCAGTGGGCCTTGGAAGATGTGCTGAAAGGCCCAGCAGCCCTGCCAGACTTGTTGTCTACCAAGCTGCCCCAAATTCGGGAGATGATGGCGAAGCATTCCGATGCAGTTTTTCGTCCTGATCCAGACGACTTCCCTGCACCGAAGATGGATAAGCCCCCGCGTCGCGGCCACGGGCCGTCCCAGCCGACACGGCTCACGCTGCTGCCTTGGGCAGCCAAGACTGTTGTCCGTCAGTTGCTGAGCCCCGTCCATGGAACCACTGCCGAGCGGCCGCAGACGACCGTTGCCCACCAGGACAACCGGTGGTGGCGGATGGCCCAGTATGACAGCGCCGTTGTTTCAAACGCTGAAGGAACAGGGGCGTCCTGGTACCGGCGTGACCCCAAACAGTTGAGAAAGATGCTCGCCGAAAGCGCCCGCCTTCACTCTGTCCTGATCAAAGACTGGCCGGCGCTCAGCAAGAAGTACAAAGCCGCTGTGGACGACCTGACGTCGATTGAGTCATGGAGGAAGACCTTCGAGAAACACACGCAGAACGAGATCCGGTGAGCGCAGTCACAGCCGCTGATCTGACAACCCCAGGGTTAGGCCGTGGCCTACGGGACATTCGGCAGTCGAACTTTCTGCTGAAGCTCTTGGTGCGGAAAGAACTCAAAGTACGTTACCGGGGCTCTGTTTTAGGCCTCCTATGGTCCTACGTCAAACCCGGCGTGCAGTTCATCGTTTTTTATATTGCCTTGGGTGTTTTTCTTGGGCTGGAACGAAGTGCCCGGAACCCGGATGGGCTGGCCAACTATGCCGTCTATCTTTTTTCCGGAATCGTTCTGATTAACTTCTTTTCAGAAGCACTAGGGAATGCGGCCCGGTCCATTGTCCTGAATGGAAACCTGATCAAAAAGATATACCTTCCCCGTGAGCTGTTTCCTATAGCCTCGGTGTGGGTATCCGCTGTCCACTTTTTCCCGCAACTGGTTGTTCTCGTCGTCGCATGCATTTTCGCGGGTTGGCAACCGAGCGTCCTTCAATTGCTCTCAGCGGTGGCCGGCTTTATCATCGTGGGCCTGCTCGCAACAGGACTGGGCCTCCTGTTCGGGGCCGCCAATGTCTACTTCCGCGACTCTGAGAACCTCGTCGACATGCTGCTAATGGTCGCGACCTGGGCTTCCCCTGTAATGTACGCGTGGTCCATGGTGGAGGAGAAGCTCGGTAGTACAGCGTTTGCCATCTACCAAGCGAATCCGATCACTATCGGCGTAGAGCTGTTCCATTACGCGTTTTGGTTCCCCACCACGGACGGTTCGGCTTCTATGCCGCCCAATCTCTTCAGTCTATGGCTGCCTGTCGGATTGATAGTAGCCGTCGTGATTATCATCGTGGGTCAATTTACGTTTCGGCGCCTTGAGGGCCGTTTTGCGCAGGAGCTTTAGTGGTCACGGCGATAGAAGTTTCAAATATCAATAAACAGTTTGTTCTGCGTCATACCAGGTCCCTGAAGGAGGCTATGGTGTGGCTGGCTAAGGGCCGCAAAGGCGATCTGTCTGAAAAGTTTCACGCACTGAAGGGCGTTTCCCTTGAGGTCAAGGCGGGTGAAACGGTGGCGCTCTTGGGACTTAACGGTTCGGGTAAGTCAACTCTGCTCAAGCACATTTCCGGCGTCATGCTGCCCGACACTGGAACTGTGAAGACGAGGGGAAGAGTAGCCGGCCTTATCGAGGTGGGTGCAGGTTTTCATCCGGATCTTTCGGGCCGGGATAATGTTTACCTGAATGGGGCGATTCTGGGCATGACGGAGCAGCAAGTCAAAGACAGGTTCGATGACATTGTTGAGTTCTCGGAAATTGGGCAGTTCATCGATACCGAGGTCAAGTTCTATTCCTCCGGGATGTACCTCCGCCTTGCGTTCTCCGTGGCTGTTCATACAGATCCGGAGGTGTTCCTGATCGATGAGATTCTCGCAGTGGGCGACGAGCCGTTCCAGCGGAAATGCATCGATAAGATTCAAGAGCTGGCGCGCGACGGAAAGACGCTTGTGGTCGTGAGTCATGACCTGGATTTGGTCTCCCGCATTTGTGGTCGCGGGATTCTTTTGGAGCACGGTAACGTCAAGTTCGACGGACCCATTCACGAGGCCGTTTCGATTTTGCGAGCCTGACTATAAGCAGCCGGCAGCTGGTCTGCGTGTGCCTGTGATCCCTAAATTGACAACTTGTGGCACATGATGCCGCCATGGCCATGGTGCCACTTACGATTCGGAGGATTTTTGTCCTGGTTTGACGCGGTCCCACAATTCCTGCTCGCAGTGGCACTGTTCTTCATTCCGGGCCTCGCCGTTGCCACCGCAGCCAAGCTCAGAGGATTACGCTTGTTTGCTGTAGCTCCGGGCATCAGTGTGTCGATAGTAGCCATCGCCGCCATCGCGGCACCGTTCGCAGGAGTTTCGTGGTCGCTGTTGCCTGTTCTGGCTGTGACCGCAATTGTTGGCGGGTTAGCCTTTGTAGCCTCCCTTGTCATCGCAAGGAAGGCTCCAAGGGCTGAATTTGATGTGCTTGACAGCTCCTTGAGCAGTATCCTGGCAGCCTCGTTGGTGGCGGTAGCGCTGGCTGCCGTGTTGATTTCCCGCAGGCTGCTGGATGCCATTGGCCAACCGGAGGCCTTTTCCCAGACTTTCGACAATGTGTTTCACCTGAACGCCATTCGTTACATCCTCGACACCGGCTCGGGATCGTCCCTTACTCTCAACTCAATGACAGGGGCTGCATCGTACCCAGCTGCATGGCATGATTTGGTTTCGCTGGTCGTTACTCTCGGCGGCGGCGCAATCCCAGTCTCAGTAAACGTTGTCAACATAGTTGTAGCTGCCGTCGTTTGGCCTCTCGGCTGTATCTGGCTCGCGCAGACCATCTGGGGAAGCCGTCCGGCGGTAGTCCTTTCAGCCGGTGTGCTTTCGGCAGCCTTTGGTGCTTTCCCTATTTCCCTACTGGACTTCGGGGTTCTTTACCCAAACTTTCTTGCTGTTGCGCTCCTGCCGCTGGTTATAGCCGCATCGCTGGAAGTCTTCGGGTTGTCGGCAGTGCCTATCCATTCCAGATTCATCGGACTGCTGGTCCTGCTGGCCGTTCTCCCCGGTCTTGCCCTTGCCCATCCCAGTGCTGCCATGGCCTGGATTGCGCTCATGTCGCCGCCTGCAACCTTTGTCTACGTCCGCCTTTTGGTGCGGACGCTGTCAAGCGCGCGCGGACGGACTCGGTTGATAGCTTCAGCGACCTGGCTTGCTGTTGCTGTGGTCGCCGTCGTCGTTGTGCGCATCCTCTGGGACGTCGTCCGCCCGCCGGCGGAGGCAGCGTTCTGGCCACCCGTGGAGAGTACTGGCCAAGCCATCGGTGAAGTAATCACCAGCTCGGCTATTGGACGTCCGGTGGCGTGGGTCGTCATGGCTTTAACGCTCATTGGGATCTTCGTTATCATCAGGTCTGGCCAGCAGCTGTGGTTGTTGGGTACTTATACAGTGGCGGCGTTCCTCTTCGTCGTGGTGAGTTCCTTCCCAGCAGATGAATTCCGAGCCTACTGGACAGGTATTTGGTACAACGATCCTCCGAGGCTTGCTGCACTGCTGCCGCTGGTGACAATACCACTTGCCAGCCGTGGTGCGTTTTTTGTCTGGGAACTCCTGCTCCAGGGGGCCACCCGTGGCCTGGAGGTCTTGCAGCGGACGCGTTTAGAGAGGTCAGGCACAAGGCTTGGGTACCCCGGCCGTTTACGCCCGGCCTTTTACGTCGGGGCTGCTGGTCTGGTAATTGTGTTGGGCCTGGCCTTTGCCACTCAGCGGGGAAACGTGCGCCAAGCCCAGGAGGCCATGGCCGGCTCCTATCGGCTGTCCTCTGACTCGGCCCTAATTTCCAGCGATGAATTGCTACTGATTGACCGCCTACCCGAAGAAGTGCCAGCTGAAGCAGTCATGGTAGGAAATCCTTGGAACGGCAGTTCCCTGGCCTATGCCCTTGCCGACAGAAAACTCATTCAGCTGCACATCCTTAGTGCTGTTCCAGAGGGGACTGCTGCTCTTCTGAATGGACCTACCCCGTCAAAGGGTGATCCTGCTGTCTGCCCAGCGGTTCGGAAGCTAAACATCAGTTACATTCTGGACTTTGGCCATCGCGAAGTGCATGGCCGGGACAGCGGTTACAAGGGACTGGACAGCCTTATCGCCTCTGGTATGGCAACACTTGAGGATTCGGAAGGCGAAGCGAAGCTTTACAAACTGCACCTCTGCGGGGCACAATAGCCCGAACTCCGGCGGGAACCCGCCGAGTTGGACTGTGCTCTTGCCGTCACCTCCTGAAGAGGAGTTGTGAGAGCCCTCTACCACCGGGCTTGAATGGACCTGTAGTTCATGTGGCGCTTTCCCTAACGTCCCGCTTGCGGTTCAGGGCCGCGGTGGCCTGTCAGGGACGGGATCCCTGCAATAGCCCGCATGATAGATGCACATCCCCATCGTAGAAGTGCGGTGCAACCTTAATGACAGCAGTCATCTCATGCCCTGAGCTGCACTCCAGACGCGCTGTGCTCACCTGCTCCGCCCATACGGGGCCCCCGTCCCGGTTCGTACCGGGGACGAAGTACATGGCTACGGCAAAGAACGCAAAACCCGCCAGGATAACTTTCTGTGAGCCCTGCTTCCGCCGGCTTAGTGACATCCCGAGCGTGGGAATTATAGCCAGGATAAACATCGTTGGAACGACGGAATACCGGGTGAAGCTGAAGAGTTCGACCCATTCTTTGCTGCTAAAGACCGCATAGTCGAAAAATATCGATCGATTGGCAATTACACAGGCAAAGTAAACAACGATGGAAGCGTAAGTGAAGAGAGCGATTATCATCCGCTCTTTGCGATTACCGATGGCAACGGCCGTGACGATGAGGCCAGCCACGGCTAGTACGGCCAACAGCAGGGGCGCTGCCCCAAAAGTCAGGACGAGTTGCACGACGCTGCCGGAATCACCGTAGACCATCGGTCCCGCCGTGTTGAGAGCCCAGCCCATGACTGCCGAAAGTGGATGTAGTTCGTAGTCCGTCCCGCCGGGGCGGGGATAGGCCAGTGTGGTGTACATCTGACCTGTGAGCCCAATCATCAGGCCCGCCCGCGCGTACCAGTACCCTCTCGTTTTGAACTTGACGAGCAAAAGGGGAAGGAAGATGATCGAGATTATTTCTGTCAAGGAAACTGCCGCCGCCGCAACGAACATAAGAATCCCAGAGAATGGAGACTTCGCTTGGCGTAGCAGGAGCCAGGGGGTTAACCACAGCAGGTACCAGTGAAGGTTTGCAAAGTTGCCAAGGGTCTCTATGGCGCCCACGTTGGTTAGCACTGGTATACCGGCCCATGCAGCCCGGACCCAGACGAGATCAGTCAGCGCACTTGAGCAGTAATAGGTGACGAGAGCGACACCTGCGAGCATCATGCAGGCGAGTATTGTCATTGCAATTGCATAGCTCTCAGGTTCGAACAATCGAACAATAATCGCAGCGGCAACCCGTGGCAAGACATGAAGGTAACCAGCATAAGGACGGAAGAAGGATGTCAAGCCAGCATGGTCCAGAGCGCCCGCAATGAAAATGTTCCCGTCCTCGGCCCACATAACTCCCCGGCTCCGCCCGGGGATCCTCCACAGGGCTATCAAGGCTAAGGAGACAAAGGCGAGTAGGTAGATGGACGCGGTCTTAATGGCAGACTTCAAAGGTTCCCCAGCGGTATCGCGCCCCAATTCGGGGCGATCACCTAACAACTTATTCGACTGGGCAAAAACTCGCCACTTGCGGCCTCCTGCCGACGGCGATTTGCTGTGCTGCCAGCCGTTGGTTCTCCGAGCTATCGGTGAACCGAAAGATGGCGTCGCAGGACGTGGACCTGGACTAGGGCAACGGCAACTTCAGAAACTGCCATGCCCCAGATGACTCCGGAGACGCCAAAAAATAGCGCTCCGGCCACTATTAGGGGAGTGCCCAGGACAGCGCCTACAACGGTCGAGGTGGCCAGGTCGCGAGCCCTGCCGATTGCTACGAGGCACGCTAGGCCAATGACCTGTGAAACTGCTACTGCAGCAAAGCTGACACCGACGGGAAGGCTTAGATCGTAACCAAAATCGGTGGGTTCCCGAACAAGAACCTGGGCAGCCACCGGACCCAGCCATACGAGACCGACTCCCCCTAGGAGCCCAAGCAGGGGTGCCAGTTGAAAGGCCCTCCTAATGCGGTGATTAAAGGACTCACTGCCTCCCTCCGGTATCCAGCCTTGGACAAACTGCAGCACAGGTGAGAAGGCCGTCACGGCAAACCGGAACAGGCGGTCCGCGATTGCATAGGTGCCCAACTGCGCCGGTATGAAGGTGTTCACAACCAATATTGGGAGATTGACATAAAAACTTCCTGTTGCGGCCGTGATAACCCCATGACGTTGCATGGACATCTGCTTCAGCGAGTTGCTAAGGGCGAAATTGGCCTTGGCGTAAAGGTTTTGGCGAAGGATGACGGCGGTGCTGATGCAGACGGCAACAAGATTGAAGACCAGTTGAGTAACGACCATCAGCGTGAAGTTTCCCGTCGTGACAAGTACGCCTAGGCCCGTCAGGGTCCCAAGCAGCTGGGGGAGCGCATCATAGAGGAACAGCCGGAGCGGTCGCCCTTCCCCCACGAAGTACCAGGAGGCGCCCAGAAACGGCAAGAGGTAGGCCACTGATGCGACCGAAACGAACACTGCTTCCCGGGGCCTGAGCGCGGTCATTAAGAGAATCATGAGCGGGGCAGCGATAAGAAGCAGGTAGGCCCGGGTCACGAGGGAATCCAGGAAAAGCTGAGGCCGCAAGGCCTTAGCCGTCGAAGCTACAAGACCTGGACCAACTGTTCCCCAGCCGAAGGCGACCAGGACACCGAACAAGGTCGCTTGTGACTGCACGAGGACTTGTACACCCCAGGCGTCCGCCCCGACAACGCTGGTTATGACCGGGATAGCCAGCAGCCCAACTATCGTGCCTGCCCCCACAGTCAGGGCGAAGGTCCCCAGCCTCAGGAGCGCGGACATGATTGCTTTCATAGGCGGCAATCCATCCTTTCGTACCGTGGCGCAGGGGCAATACCAAAGTCTCCAGCTTAGAGCAGCCCGAACCCCGGACGCGCCGGATGCGCGGCCCGTTCGACTAAGCTGTGTGGGTACCTCGCACCGCAAAGTCAGGATGATGCATGTCCGTAGCAGCCGTAGTTGTGTCCTATAACAGACTGAACTACCTGAAAAAGTGCCTAGCAGCTTTGGAGGGGCAGACACACCCACTGGATGAGATTATTGTCGTCGAGAATGGGTCGACGGACGGTAGCGCTGACTATGTAAGGCTAAAGCACCCGGGTATTACGCTTTTTGAAACGGGTGCGAACCTTGGGGGCGCCGGAGGATTTGCCTGGGGAATTGAACTTGCGTTGCAGCACGGGCACACTTTTGCCTGGTTAATGGATGATGACGCCGAGCCACACAGGAACGCACTGGCACCCCTGCTGAAGGCCATGGAGAGCGAACTGCGGCCAAGCTTCGCCGCACCCCTTGTTGAAGACGTGGCAGGGGAAGTAGTGGTGGGTAATCTTCCGACTGTTTCTACTGATGCAAATGCCCAGTTGGCCGCCCAGAAACTTGGTGGTATTGCCCTGGCCCATACAACATTTGTCGGCGTACTTATAGATCTGAAACTAGCAGCTGCCATGCCGCTGCCATACGCGGACTTCTTTATCTGGTTTGACGACGTCGAGTACACAAAGCGGCTGGCGCAGTCTTCTCTCGGAGTCCACGTTGTGGACGCCCGCATGATTCATCCAAATAATGCCGGGGTCGAGGACATGGGCTGGCGGCTCTATTACTACCTTCGAAACCAACTGTGGCTGACCCGGCTCAATCCCCGCCCTTGGTCGTTGACGAAACGTCCCGTCTTCAGGCTTGCTGAACTCGCTGTACTGGCAATGCAGCAGTTCCCGGTGGCAAAGGACAAGAGGCAGTGGCTTTTGGGTACCCTCAAGGGCCTGAGCGAAGGAATGTTCCGACTCCCAGCCGTGCTGAGTCCTGGCGACCTGCTGAAGACGTTGCCGGCGGGAAAGCGTATGCAGTTCAGCAAGAAACCTTAGCCTGCCATCCGCCGCAGGGCTGCAGCAAGGAGGATCTCAAGGGCCCTCATGCCCGAGACATTGCCCCTGCGGACGCCAGCGAACACAACCTGGATAAGCGGGAACGTGCTGGGGGAAGCATAGGAATCCAGGCTGGCGGGCAGATCGGCCGGGAGGCGGGCTGTGTCGTTGTTGATCCGTTCGAGTAAGGTTCTGGCCATCAGGGTCCGCCATCCCAGCCCGGTTTTGTAAATGATTCTGCAGATACTCTTCAGGGACGCATTGCCCTCGTAGCGCTTCACGAATCGGAGGGTGTTGCGGATGGAAGTAATCAAGCTCTGCCGGGATTCGCCGACCACGTTTCCGCCGTGCTGGATGTAGTCCTGCAGCACCAGGTTTTGGATGCTAATTCCCCCGCAAGCCAACGCGCAAAGTCCGATCCAGTGATCGTGGTACTGGGAGGGCGCGTGAAGTGAAGGGAAGGGCAGGGCCAGGTCAAGCACCTCGCGGCGAAAGACGCATAGGGACCCTGTCACTTGGTTGTTGGCTATAAGGTCGGCAGCTCCGACGTTTCTCCTGTCCGTAAAACTGCCGCGTGCCGGATCCCGGTCGATGGCAGATACTTCCGAGGTCACAACCCGCGCCTGTGCTGTAACAAGTGCGGCATGTTCCAGCCGGGGGAGGAGCGTCGACAACTTCTCGGGATACCAGTAGTCGTCCTGGTCGCTAAGGGCAACCCAGCGGGCTGCCGGCGGCACCGCTTTGAGAGCCCGCTCGAAGTTGTGGTGGAACCCGAGCCTACTGTCGTATCCGACAACCTGAAAGCGGTCATCATCGCCACATGCACGGAGCACCATGTCCGCAACACTTTGGTAGTCACCATCAACGGAGATGAGACAGATGAAGTTGCTGTGGGTCTGCGCCTGGATGGACAGCAGCTGGCGGGCGAACATGGGCTCATCCGGCTGATAGGCGGCTAGGGCCACCGCGCCGAACGTCCCTGCCATGCCGGACTGCCCGGAGGAAGAGGGGTTTGGCGTTGTCATCGGGCCTCCGGCTTTCTACCCAAGGCCACGAAGAAGGCCCGAATAAGCATAATTCTCGCCCGCACAATTACCTGCACAGGCCGACGGGTTTTCGGAGTCGTGTTGTCGTCATGAAGGCGCCGTGCCACCGTAGGCGTTGCCACGTGGACCATGTTCCGATTGAGGTTGGCCACAATGGCAATCCACTGATCGTGGGTCTCGGTCAAAAAGTCCGGAAAGGGGAGGATGAGCTTCTTTGCCGCGGCCCTGAAGGCCATGGTGCATCCGTAATAGGGGCGGATTCCTATCCAGGTGGCGACGAGGTTGGCTACCCACCGCCGGCTGTCGGATTCTTTGAGCTGGACCCGGTGGTACCTGTTGCCAGGACCACCGAAAACGGTGAAATTGCTGGCCGCGAAGTCTTTGGTTTGGAGGGCACTGATGAGGGCGTCCACACGCCCAGGCAGCCAGACGTCGTCCTGGTCCGACAACATGATGTATTCGCCCGTGCTGGCGGCCACCGCCTTTTCGAAGCTGGCAACGTAACCGTGGTTCTCCATGCTTGGCAGGAAAACGATGCGTGGGTCGCCAAGGCGACGGACGACGTCGCGGGTTGCATCCTTCGATGCATCGTCAACGATGATCAGTTCATCCTCCGGGGTCAGTTGGGCCAGGATGGATTGGACTTGCTCGGCTACATATTCCTGCCCGTTGTAGGTTGCCATGCAGACGGAAACGCGCACTGTCCCGGTCCCGGTCATGCACTGATCTTCCGCTGCAAAGCCGGGTCAATTTTGCCCAGGTGCCCGCGCCAGCCGTCGACGAAACCCTGCGCAAATGCACGGTACTGCCCTTTTCTGTTGGCCCCGTAAAGCATCCTGAACACGTCACTTTCCACTTGGAAGCGAAGCCTGCGAACCAGCCAAATGGGAAATCTGAAACCGTACTGCCGCCACAGATGGATGTTATTACGGGTCATGTAGTAAACCCGGAAGGGCGCATGTGAATGTACGTGGCGCTTCCTGCCCAAAATCGAGACGTGCCACCCGAGGAGCATCATCGGCTGTGCCTGGCCCAGGGCGTGGGTCATATTGCATCCCTTGCCGACGAGCGTGGCAAGGCCGTGGGACCTGACGCGAAGGTTGAATTCAGAATCAACGCAGTCGATGAAAAGTCGGCCGTCCAGCATTCCTGCGGTTTTCAAGGTGGAGACAGGAATGACAGCCCCGGACTGCAGGGGGTCGAAGGCCTCCGGGAACCGGGCACGTTTCCTCAGCAGTGGAACATCCAGGCCGTTGTGCGACTGCGCGCTGATCAGACCGACTTCAATTCCGCTGTCGCGGGCGTCCGCGCAGGTCTTTAGCGCGGCTGCGATATAGCCGTCATCAAGTGCGGAGTCCTGGTCCAGGGTGACCACGAAGTCCGGTGACCAGTTTTTCAGCGCAGTGTCGATACCCGCATTCAGCGCTGCGGCGATTCCGACGTTCCCGGGCATGCGCACCACTGTGCAGCCGAGGGCTTCTAAATCGCGCAGGACGGTGCTGGTTCGTCCGATGTCGGAGCCGTCGTCGACCACCACCGTATGGATGACCTGCCGGTTGAGTTGCTTAACCCTCTCCGGGAGGTCCTGGGGAGGGTGAAAGGCTGAAATTACAGCCACCACGCGCGGGTCACTCTGGTGCGTCACGTCGTATGGTTCCTTTTCGCTAACCCGAATAGACAGTTCCAATACCTCAGGGAACTGTCAGACAGCAGGCTTCAGTCTATCGTTGCCGGAAGGAGGCCTCCGTTTGTCCGCTGCCGGCCGGCGTGGGAGCGTTTACGAATGGCCGCTCGAGGCGACACGGTAGCATTGACGGGGTGCTCATCTCCGGGCAAACAGATCCAACCCTGTGAATTTTCAAGAAAAGGACCTACCTGGCACATGGCCATTGATGTATTGCTTCCCTATTACGGGGACGTCGACCTGATGAAACTTGCGGCCCAGAGTGTCATGAGCCAGCAGTTCGAGGATTGGCGTCTCATCGTGGTCGACGACGGATACCCCAGCCCGGAACCCCAGCGTTGGTTCGAGTCTATGTCGGATTCCCGAGTTAGTTACCTGAAGAACGAAGAGAACCTCGGCGCCAACGGCAACTACCGCAAGGCTCTTGAGCTCGCCGAGGCGCCCATCGTTGTGGTCATGGGCGCCGACGACATCATGCTGCCGAACTACCTCGACGTCGTTTCCAAAGCGTTCGAAGACTACCCCGAAGCCAGTGTCGTCCAGCCGGGCGTGCAGGTTATCGATGAGAAGGGCCGTGCCTGCTCGCCGCTCGTGGACATCGTGAAGAAGGTCTACGCGCCGTCTACCAAATCGACCGTGCTGCTGCAGGGTGAGAAGATGGCCACCAGCCTGGTCCGGGCCGACTGGGCTTACTTCCCGTCCCTGGCGTGGCGTACGGACGTAATCCGCCGCATCGGCTTCACGGAAGGTTTGCATGTAGTGCAGGACCTTGCGCTGCTGCTTGATATCGCCGCCGAGGGCGGCTCCATGGTGGTTGATCCGACACTGTCGTTTCTCTACCGTCGGCATTCGGCATCAGACTCCTCAGTCAAGGCCCTTGACGGCCGCCGGTTCGATGAAGAGCGCGCTTACTTCGAGGGACAGGCTCGGCGTTTCCGGGAACTCGGCTGGAACGGAACTGCGCGGGCTGCTGCTTTCCATACAACCTCACGGTTGAATGCCGCCACCTTGGTGGCCCGTTCGTTGATGATCGGAAAGACCGATTCGCTGCCCCGGTTGCTGAAGCATGTTGTGTCCTAGCGAACGACCTTAAGAAGCAGGTGGCTGCCCCGGGAACGGGGCAGCCACCTGCTTTCTTTAAGGCGTTGGATCGTGCGGCGGCATGGCTTCCGGCCTGGGCATGTTGCCGGCTGCATGGCCACCACGTGTTCGATCCTCTTCAAGTTCGAGAACCTTAAGCCGAAGGATTCCGACTTCCTCTGCCAATACCCGGATTTCGTCTTCAGCCTGCGACTGTTCAAAGGACAAGTGGAGGCAAACCGATACCAGCAGCACAAGGGCCATTGCGAACAGGAGGTTGGACGGCACCTGGACGCCCAGTACTCCGCTTAACCAGAAGAGCAATTGCGGGAAGGCCGCCAGCACCAGGACGCCGATCCCGATAATGATCCAGATGACAGCGTACTTCTCCCGCAAGTGCCGACGGCGCAACATCTCAAAGATGATGAGCAAGATGACCAGCACAAAAATGAAGCCAACAAGGGTGGCCATGGAAACTCCTAGTTGGATGACGGTTCGTTCTTCTTGCGCGTCAAGGCGAAGAGAAGCGCAAAAGCCGAACGGCCCAAATAGACGGCTGCCTTGACAGGGTCGTGGCTCGGGGTGCCTCCCTGGCGTTCGCGCATGGACACACCTACTTGACGGACGGTGCACCCGGAACGGATGGCAACGACCAGCGAGTCAATGGTGTCGCCCAGGTACTCAGCCGGATAATGGTCTACGTATTGGCGGATGGCCTTGGCGTTTGCGGCGCGGAAACCCGACGTGACGTCCGTAAGCCGGGTGTCAGCAATCCGGGAAATAGTCCATGCAAGCACATTCATGGCCCATTTTCGTGGCCCGCTAACCGTGTAGTTGCCCTTATCTGCAAAGCGTGCGCCGATGACTATGTCGGCCTCGTGCAGACCGTCCAGAACTGCCTTTATGTCCCGGGGATCATGCTGCCCATCGGAGTCAACTTGAATGACCTGGGTATAGCCGTGCAATTTTGCGTATTTGAAGCCAGCTCTCATGGCACCGCCCACACCCATATTAAAGGGGAGTTGCACAACCAAGGCACCCGCTTCCCGCGCCACCTGTGCTGTGCTGTCGCGGGACCCATCGTCCACCACCAACACGTCGCAGTCAGGGCCGAACTCGAACACTTCCCGGATGGTGTTACCTATGGCCTCCGACTCATTCCAAGCCGGCATGATCACCAGCGTCTTGCGACGCTGTTGTGGGGGAGTCATGCTCGATCTACGTCCAACTTTAGGTATTCGGCAAGACGCTCCGCAGCCTCTGGGACACGAAAACCAACTGAGTGCACCTTCGCCAGATTCAGTGTGCTGTTGAGGGGCCGCGGTGCTGCAGGTTTGTCCTTGAAGTACTCAGATGTGCTGATTCCCGTGACATCATTCCTGGAGGCTCCGGAGTGTTCGTAAACGTCCGCGGCGATATCGGCCCACGTCTGCGGCGTTCCTTCGTTGCTGAAGTTGTAAACGCCGTACTGTGGCTTGGCGTCAAGGAGATGCCTGATGAAGGCTGCGATGTCCTGTGTGAAGCTCAGCCGTCCTATCTGGTCATTGACGACGGAGGGCTTCACACCGCGGCCAGCGAGACTGGCCATTGTGCGAACGAAGTTATTGCCTTCGCCGATGACCCAGCTTGTCCGAAGAATGTAGTGCTTGGGAACAACGCTAACTGCGGCATCGCCGGCGGCCTTGCTCTGCCCGTAAACGCTCAGGGGGCTAAGCGGCTCATCTTCATCATGAACATCCCGTTCGCCGTCGAAAACATAGTCAGACGAGATATGGACCAGGGTAAGGTCATGCTCCACGGCTGTACGTGCCAACCGGGCAACCGCGGTGACATTGACGGCCCAAGCGGCAGCGCGGCCTTCTGCCGTTTCAGCCTGGTCCACGGCAGTGTAAGCGGCGGCGTTGACGATGGTGGAGTACTGCTTCCAGTTCCTCTGGCTGACACTGCTCTCATCGGAGAGATCAAACTCCTGGCGGCTGGCGAATTCCACCCCGGTGTCGCCGTCGTAAACCTTCCGTAGGGCCAGGCCCAATTGTCCATTGGCGCCGACGACCAGCGTCTTCTTGGGCGGCATGGGTACGACGTCGGCGAGGCGGGGATGTGCCTTGTCTTTGTCCGAGAGTTCTGCTTGCCCCAGTGGCACCGGCCACGCTATGGCCGCGGTCTCATCCGCCAGGTTGAGGAAGGTGTATTGTCCCTGGGCGTCCGCACTCCAGTGGTCATTGACCAGGTATGTATAGGCGGTGTTGTCCTCCAAGGTCTGGAACGAGTTGCCCACACCACGGGGGATGAAGATAGCTTGGCTGGGGTCAAGCTCAGCAGTGAAGACTGCACCGAACGAAGGACCCTCGCGCAGGTCCACCCAAGCCCCGAAGATCCTGCCGGTGGCTACAGAGATGAATTTGTCCCAAGGCTCTGCGTGGATGCCGCGGGTGGTTCCGGCCTTTTCGTTGAAGGAGATGTTGTTCTGGACAGGACGGAAGTCAGGCAGCCCCAAGGCCACCATTTTCTCCCGCTGCCAGTTTTCCTTGAACCAGCCACGGTTGTCGCCGTGCACCGGCAGGTCGTAGAGAACGACGCCGGGAATGGGGGTTTCGTGGGCAGCAAGCTTCCTTGAGAACTCCAAAGACATGGACTACTGGCCCTGTTCCTTGTATTTGGCTTCTGTGGCTGCTTTCTGGGGCCGCCACCAGTTTTCGTTGTCCCTGTACCAGGCGATGGTGTCCTCGATACCTTCGTCAAAATTGGAGAACTGCGGTTCCCAGCCCAGCTCATCGCGCAGCTTGGACGAATCGATGGCGTAGCGCAGGTCGTGGCCGGGCCGGTCCACCACATGGTCGTAGGCGTCCGGCGCTTGTCCCATGTGCTTGAGAATCAGTTCAACGACGTCCTTGTTGTTCTTCTCCCCGTCGGCGCCAATGAGGTACGTCTCGCCGATCTTGCCCTTGGCGATGATGGCCAGGACCGCGGAGGAGTGATCGTTGGCGTGGATCCAGTCCCGGACGTTTTCGCCCTTGCCGTAGAGCTTGGGACGGATTCCGTCGATGACGTTGGTGATCTGGCGCGGGATGAACTTCTCCACGTGCTGGTAGGGGCCGTAGTTGTTGGAGCAGTTGCTGATAGTGGCCTGCAGTCCGAAGGAACGCACCCAGGCACGGACCAGCAGATCGGAGCCGGCCTTTGTGGAGGAATACGGGCTGGACGGGTTGTACGGAGTCTCCTCTGTAAACCGCTCCGGGTCATCCAGTTCGAGGTCACCGTAGACCTCATCTGTGGAGATGTGGTGGAAACGCTTGCTGTGCTTCCGTGCCGCTTCTATCAGGGTGTAGGTGCCAATGATGTTGGTGTCCAGGAACGGGCGGGGATCGTGCAGTGAGTTGTCATTGTGGGATTCGGCTGCATAGTGAACCACAACGTCGGTGTCAGTCACCAACAGGTCCACCAGTTCGCTGTCTGCAATATCACCCTGGACAAACGTGAAGCGGTCCTCCGGGAGGCCCTTCAACGATTCCAGGTTGCCGGCGTAGGTCAGCTTGTCCAGAACGGTGACGTGGGAGTCAGTGTTTTCCAGTGCGTAATGGACAAAATTTGAACCAATGAAGCCGGCGCCGCCGGTAACAAGAAGTCGCTGCATAATTCCCAAGACTACCGGATTTGCCGCGGCACTAAGCGAAGGGAAAGATGGGTGCATGCGCGGAATAATACTTGCCGGCGGTACCGGCTCCCGGCTCCACCCCATCACACTTGGCGTCAGCAAGCAGTTGGTCCCGGTCTACGACAAGCCTATGATCTACTACCCGCTGTCCACGTTAATCCTTGCCGGGATCCGGGACATACTTATTATCACCACGCCCCATGACGCGGAGCAGTTTGAGCGTCTCCTGGGAGACGGCTCCCGGTTCGGTGTTTCCATCACCTACAAGCAACAACCATCGCCGGACGGACTGGCGCAGGCTTTTGTGCTCGGCGCGGACCACATCGGTGAAGACAGCGTTGCCCTCGTTCTGGGTGACAACATCTTCTATGGTCAAGGAATGGGGACGCAGCTTCGCCGCTTCAAGGACATCGACGGCGGCGCTGTCTTCGGCTATTGGGTGAAGGATCCGTCCGCATATGGCGTAGTTGAATTCGACGGCGATGGCCGAGCCCTGTCCCTTGAAGAAAAGCCATCCGTCCCCAAAAGCCACTATGCCGTTCCCGGGCTGTACTTCTATGACAACAACGTGGTGGATATCGCCAAGAACCTCGAGCCGTCGCCCCGGGGGGAGCTTGAGATAACTGACGTCAACAGGGCTTATCTGGACGCCGGAAAGTTGCAAGTGGAGATACTGCCACGGGGAACCGCTTGGCTGGACACGGGGACCTTCAACGACCTGAACGATGCTTCCAACTTCATTCGAACAGTCGAAAACCGTCAGGGTTTGAAGATCGGTGCTCCGGAAGAAATCTCGTGGCGTTTGGGGTTCCTGACCGATGACGAGTTGCGGGAACGCGCAGAGCCCATGGTGAAGAGCGGGTATGGAGCCTATCTGTTGGAACTGTTGGCCGAGAAAGGCCGCTAGCGTCGAAATGAAAACATGGAAAAAGGGTGAAGCCGAAAGCTTCACCCTTTTTCCTGCCCTTTAAGCGGCTAGTACGTCACGGTCCGACAACCCAAGGCGCTGTTACCTGTGGAAAAGGGAGAAATTCCGATGCCATAGGTGCACATCGTGTACGTCCCCCGTTGCGTCAGATCAACTTTGGCCACGTACCCGTGGATGCCTGATACGCCGAAAGCTTGGTTGACGTCAGCACGGTCGATGGTTGTGGAGAAAGTATATCCGGTGGTCTTTCCATCAGGTGCGGTCACGTATGCGTGAACGGGATTTGATAAAGCGGGCATGTCCGGGTCGTACGACCAGCCGGTAGCCACCAGCGAGGAGACGCCTCCTGCGCTTTGGACTGCTACTGAGTCCAGACGGCCCTGTGGTGCCCCGCTCTTACCTGCATCCGCAGAGCGGCAGCCTAGGAGCGGATTGTTGGGGGCCAACGGACTGGGTGCTATGGCATATGCGCAGACTGTATAGATGCCAGGACTGCTGATAGGTATCGACGGTTTATAGCCGTGGTCTCCCGGAACTCCGAGGATAGTGTTGACGTCAGGCCGGGGCTGGGTAGCTGTGAAGGGATAGCCCTTGATGGAGCCGTCAGGAGAGGTTACGTAGATGTGTACGTCGATGGGTTGAGCTGCATCTGCCTTATCGAGCGCCCAGCCAGAAACGTTTAGTGATGCAGACGTGCTCGTCTTGTTGACGGCTACCGCGTCCAAACTACCGACTGGAGTGGCGACCGCTGCGGCCTCAACAGAGCGGCATCCCAGGAGCGGATTTCCTGGTGCGAGCGGACTTAGCGCTATCGCGTAGGAACACACTTTATAGACGCCGGGAGCGCTGATGGGAATTGCTGCAGCGTAGCCATGATTTCCCGTGACTCCCAAGGCGCTGTTTACGTCCGCTCGGGCCTGGGAGGCCGTGAACGGATAGCTCCTGGTCAATCCATCAGGAGAGGTCACATAGACATGTATGGCGATGGATCGCGCTGCATCCCCGTGGTCCAATGCCCAACCTTTTACCGAGAGAGCGGCGGTTGTCGACGTTTTAATGAGGGTTGATTCGTCGAAGCTGCCGACTGGGGCAGCGGCGGGAGCAAAGTGTAGGTTCCGGCACGCGATTTCTGAATTGCTGTACTGCCCGATCGCATAGACGCAAAGCGTGTAGGTGCCGGGGCTTGTGATGGCAATATCCTTCTGGAAACCGTGGTTGGCGCCCAGTCGGAGAGCTTGATCAACGTCAGGGCGTGAGAGGTTGGCCGGAATAACGAAGCCAGTGCGCTTGCCGTCGGGGGCAGTGACATAGGCGTGAGCCTCGGTGGAGGTGGCTGGATTGGCCACATCGATCGCCCAACCGCGCACCGAAAGCGTCACCTTATCAGCGGTACGTATCTCTTTTGCCTCGTCCAGGCTTCCGATTGGCGGTTCAACACCTTTCGCATCCAGTGACTTGCACCCGATGGATGTGTTGCTGAAACTGCCTATTGCGTGCACGCAGACTTGGTAGGTTCCGGATTTTTGAATCCTTATTCGCCCGTCAAAGCCGTGCTGTCCACTCACCCCGAACGCAGCATTCACGTCAGGACGGGCTGTGTTGGCTGGGATCACGTACCCAGTGCGGGTGCCGTCAGGCGACGTGACATAGGCATGGGCTTCGGTTGAGACGGAAGGTCGTGCGAAATCGACGGCCCAGCCTCGAAGGCCGAGTTCGACGGTAGGGCCAGTACGTTGGAGTGTTAGCCCATCGAAGGAGCCACTTGGGGCTGGTGCGCCAGCGAAAGCACGAAGTGAAGCGTAATCGCCGTTCCAGACATTGGAGTCACCTGCAAAGGGTCCGGTACTGCTGTACTGCCAGATGCTGTAGGTGCTCCAACTTGCCGTTGGCACCGGTCCCGCATTGTTGGTCGGTGAGTTGGGGTAAGCAGCGACCCAAAGGGGGTAGTCACCAAACCCTGCTGGGTTGCCCAGGCACTGGTTCCACCAACTCGTGTTCGTGTAGATGACGGGAAGCCTTCCGGTCATCGAGCGAACGGTGTTGCCGAAGTCCCTCACCCATGATTGAAGCTGGGCCGGTGACATGTTGTAGCACGTGTTGCCGAAGTAGAAACCGTTTATGGTTTTGCCTTCATAGGGGTTGAACTCGAAGTCCAAAACGGGCGGCATGGTATATCCGTCGGCAGACCAGCCCCCACCGTTTTGAACGAAAAAGCGGGCCTGGTCCGCTCCCGAGGACCAGTTCGGAATAGCGAAGTGGTACGCGCCCCGGATCATGCCGACGTTTCGTGAACCCTGGTATTGCGAGCTGTACGACGGGTTGGTGTAGTAGTTTCCTTCCGTGGCCTTTACATAGGCGAACCTTGAGCCCATGTTCCACTGCTGCTGCCAGTCCACACTGGGCTGGTGTCCGCTGACGTCCAGGCCTTGGACACCGAAGGTGGGCATCCATGTGCCCTCTGAGGACAGAGACTCCGTGCTGAGGCGCCTGAACGATTCCGAGGGGGTTGATGCGGTGACTCGAGCGGAACGCTGTCCCATCTCAGCGCCGCCCACACCCACGGCCTCCGCCATGGACTGCGTGGCGTCTGCGGAAGGCCTGGCAGTCTGGCTTTCCGCTGAAGATGTCTTCTCGGGTGGCGGAGTCGTTGATGGAACAGTCGGAGCGGGTGCTGCAGTCTGCGAGGCATCACCAGTGGGCGAAGCTGTGGGGGTCGGCGGGAGTTCGACGGCGGAAGCGACCTCCGCAAACCCGGGGCCAGCAACCAGAGAGGCAGCCAAGAGGGCTATCCAAAATGGCTTCATTACAGGGTGACGGGACTGAGACAGGTTCCGTTTCATATTGGCTCCGGAGACAATGAGGCGCTCACAGGAGCCCTCATCTGGTTTGCTGTTCCGGCTGGTTCCCCAGGAATCACCGGGACAGGAAATTTTGACACTTAACGCGCTCACCATAGCACCGTGTTGCTGGTGGAAATAGAGGTGCTGGTGGTGCATGTGTTAATACTGTTGCGATCCTGCGCTTATCCACATAAAGTCCTAAGGACTTGGCAGCAACATGTGTGCTCTCTAGTCTTTATCCCAGTTGCACTGCCTCCGCCGGAGGCGGCAGTTGTATTGGGGAACTATGGACGCATTGGGGATTGTCGAGGACGAAGTCCGCGAGCTGATTCGTCGCCGTGGGCTTGACCCGCTGCAGCAGGCAGGAGAAGTGCGCCGCCTCGTGGATGCGGCGGTATCGGACTATGACGAGCGGGCACTGATGGGTCCGTTGCCTCCGATTGGCCCTCTTGATGCGGCGCGTAGGTTTCTCTTCGACGCCGTGGCAGGGTTCGGCGTCCTCCAGCCGCTCCTGGATGATCCGACCATCGAGGAAGTCTGGATCAACTCGCCCAATGAAATCTACGTAGCCCGCAACGGCGAATCCGAGTTGACCTCCCTCAGTCTGACGGAGCAACAGGTGCGGGATCTGGTCGAAAGGATGCTCAAAAGCTCCGGCCGCCGGCTGGACATGTCGTCGCCCTTCGTAGACGCAGCCCTGCCTGACGGGTCGAGGTTGCACGTAGTCATCCCTGACGTGACGCGGAGGCATTGGGCAGTTAACATCCGGAAGTTTGTGGTCAAGGCCAGTCGGCTGGAACATCTGGTCGAGTTGGGTACGCTGACGCCGCAGTCGGCCCGGTTCCTCGGGGCCGCCGTTTCCAGTGGGCTCAACATCCTGGTCTCAGGAGCGACCCAAGCAGGCAAGACTACGATGCTCAACTGCCTTGCGGCCAGCATCGGGAGCCGGGAACGGGTGATCACTGTTGAGGAAATTTTCGAGCTGCAGTTCCCACTTCGGGACGTTGTTGGGTTGCAGTGCCGCCAGCCCAACCTGGAAGGCGAGGGTGAGATACCACTGCGTCGGCTGGTGAAGGAAGCACTCCGTATGCGTCCGGACCGGCTGGTAGTGGGTGAAGTCCGGGAAGCTGAAAGCCTCGACATGCTGATTGCGCTGAACTCAGGCTTGCCCGGCATGTGCACTGTCCACGCAAATTCCGCGCATGACGCAGTCACGAAAATCTGCACACTCCCGTTGCTGGCCGGCGAGAACATCTCCAGCGCCTTCGTTGTGCCGACTGTCGCTTCGTGCATCGCCCTTGTGGTGCATTGCAGCCGCCGAGCTGACGGGCGCAGGGAAGTGACAGAAGTCCTCGCCCTCGGCCGACGAGTGGAAAACGGCATCATCGAATCATCACCGGTGTTCACCATGGAGGACGGGGCACTGCAATCACGGCCCAACTCCATGCCGGCACAGGAAAAATTTGCCCGGGCAGGGTACGACGTCGCGGCGTTGCTGGACCCGCGATGATCTCAACTCTTCTGGGAGTTACTGCGGGGACAGGGCTTTTCCTGATCTGGTGGTCCTTTTGGGAGTCGCCGAAACCAGCGCTCCCCAAGCAAAAGACCAGCCGTCTCGGGGACCTGCTGGCTGGAGCTGGAATCGAGAAGGTTTCTGCGTCTGGACTGGTGGGAACCTGCCTGGGGCTTGGGCTTTTTGTAGTGCTAATCTTTTTCGCCGTAACGCGTTCCTGGCCGATCTCCTTTTGCTTCGGCCTCTTTGCGGCTTGGCTTCCCATAACCGTTCTCCGCTGGAGGGCAAAGAAGAGGAGCGCGTTGCTGCGCACGCTCTGGCCCGACATCGTCGACCACCTGCGATCCGCAATTCGCGCCGGGCTTCCGCTGCCGGAGGCGCTTATTCAGCTCGGTGAAAAAGGACCTGAAGAGCTCCGGCACGTCTTCCGGGATTTCGGTGCTGACTACCGGGCGGGCGGCCATTTCGAAGCGTCGCTCAACCAACTCAAGCACCGGCTCGCCGATCCTGTGGCGGATCGGATCGTTGAAGCGCTGCGCCTTACAAGGGAAGTTGGAGGCTCAGACCTCGGAAAGCTCCTCGGAACTCTGGCCGAGTTTCTGCGGGAAAACGCCGTACCCGCAGCGAACTGGAGGCACGTCAGTCCTGGACAATCAACGCGGCACGGCTCGCCGTTGCCGCGCCCTGGATCGTCATGATGCTCCTTGCCACCCGGCCGGAGGCAGTCCAGGCCTACAACACACCAGTGGGAGCTGCGGTTCTGCTGGGCGGCTTGGTCGTCTCCTTGGTTTGCTACTCCCTAATGCTTCGGATCGGGGCGCTTCCCCAGGACGAGAGGGTGCTCAGGTGATGGCAATTTCACCCCCGGCAGTGGTGTGCGGCATCCTGATGGGCGTTGGTCTATGGTTGATGATTTTTCGGTCTCCCTTCATGCGTGCTGTCACGTTTTCGGAGCGCATTGAACCACAGCTAAAGTCCCAAAATCTTGAATCCAGGCTGTTGAACACCGGGGAACACAACCTGGCGCCCTTCGGCCCGCTCGAACGGATACTTCGGCCAATATTGCGCGACGGTCTGGCGGCACTTGGCCGACTGAATCCCGTATCACAAGCTACGGCCCGCAGACTGGCGCAAGCGGGAATCAACAAG
This sequence comes from Arthrobacter sp. sptzw32, assembly GCF_059089735.1. NCBI lineage: Bacteria > Bacillati > Actinomycetota > Actinomycetes > Micrococcales > Micrococcaceae > Arthrobacter > Arthrobacter sp. sptzw32. Next base: position 473,852 of record NZ_JBNHEZ010000001.1, read on the forward strand.
TCGCCTGTTGACTTCCGCGCTGAACAGCTCTTGTGGGCGGCAGCCGGCTTCGCTATCTCGATCGTCTTCATCGTCCTCGGTGCGGCTTCCGGCAAATTCAACCCAGTCCTGGCGGCCGTTGCTGTTCTTGGCAGTGCCATAGGCGGGTTCATGTTCCGGGACTACTGGCTCGGTTCCCAGATTCGCCGCCGGGAGTCGAAAATGATGGCGGAGTTCCCCAGCCTGGCAGAACTGATGGCGTTGGCAGTCAGCGCGGGGGAGAGCGCAACAGGAGCTCTGGACCGGGTGTGCCGCAGTGCCAAGGGTGAGCTTACGAAGGAATTTTCAAAGGTTCTCACTGAAACGCGCGCAGGTAAACCGCTGATCCAGGCGCTTCAAGAGTTTTCGGCAAGGACGGACCTGGCGCCGCTCGTCCGCTTCGTGGACGGCATTGTCGTAGCTGTAGAGCGTGGAACGCCATTGGCTGATGTTCTCCGTGCCCAGGCCCAGGATGTACGTGATACCGCAAAGCGCGACCTTATGGAGGCAGCCGGCAAGAATGAAATCGCCATGATGGTACCGCTCGTATTCGGCGTGTTGCCCCTGACTGTGGTTTTTGCGGTCTTCCCGGGCATCGCCGCGATCAACCTGGGCCTCTAGAGGTCAGACACAAACCGAAACACCAAAAGAACCAAAGCCGGAAATGGAATCAGGAATGGGACGGAAATGATGGAGAAAATGGGGATTCGCTGCATGGTGCTGTTCCTGGCGGTCATGGCGACGCTGCTTCCAGGAAATGGCAGCTGGAAGGAAAAACACATTCGGGGAACAGCGGGGGTCCATGTATCCCGTCCCCGCCGCTTTCGCAGCCTCACTGCGGGCGACAACCCTGAAAGGGGTGACGTCCCGGGCTGGGTCATGATCACCTTGATGTCCGCTGTCCTCGTAGCGGCGCTGCTGGCGCTCGCAGGTCCGGCGCTGGAAGCCATGTTTAACCAGGCCATGGACAAGGTCGGAAGCTAACCGATGTCACCGTCCACCCCCGGTTGGACCACCAACCGCGCTCTGGACATCCGCCGAAAAGATACGCCCTGGGGCAAGTCAGCCCAGGACAGGGCATCCCAGCGGGAGGCCGCGTCGCGGGAGCGAGGCTCTGCCGTGGTTGATTTTGTCCTGGTCGGCAGCCTGCTCACGCTGTTCTTCCTTGCGATCATTCAGCTGACACTGGTCCTGCATGTGAGGAACACGCTGATCGACGCGGCGGCCTCCGGTGCACGCTATGGGACTCTCGCTGACCGAAGTGCCGCGGACGCGGAAGAACGGACCCGCAGCCTTATTCAGTCCGCCCTCAACGCAGGCTTTGCGCAGCAAGTGAGCACCACTGAGGTTACGTACCAGGGCTTCCGGACTTTGGAAGTGACCATCCGTGCCCCGATGCCGGTGATCGGTCTTATCGGTCCCCGAAACTTGCTGGAGGTGAAAGGTCATTCCGCCGTGCAGCCTTAACCCGCTCCTGAAACCCCTTTGTGCCCGTTTGATGATTGCCCTCTGCCGTGAACCGCGAGTTGCAGCGGCGAGACCCTTCGCTAAGCACGAGTCACCGTGTCCAACAAAAGTCACACCCCGCCAAGAAGGTGCGCACCGCAAACAATTTGCGCCGCGGAAGCCGGGCGCCGAAAGCCATGAACGGGGGAGCGCGGTAGTGGAGTTCACTTTCCTTGCGCTCCTGCTGATGGTTCCGCTCGTGTACTTCATCATCACGATGAGCCAAATTCAGGGCGGCTCATTTGCAGTCGTCGGCGCAGCTGACCAGGCCGCCAAAGTCTACATAGCGCAGCCAGACCCGGCCACCGCCCAGGCAGCAGCTGAACAGGCGGTGGCGATCGCGCTCGCCGACTTCGGGCACCAGCCGGAACAGGCGAGGGTAGCAACGTCCTGTAGTGCCGCAGACTGCCAGGCGGCCGGCAGCACGGTCACCGTAACCGTGGCCCTCACGGTGCCCCTCCCGTTCCTGCCGTTTAATGACGATTTCCGCCTCAATGCCAGCGAGGTGGAGGCGTCGTCGACGCAACTCGTGGGCAGGTTTCGGTGAAAGCAGTGACCAAGGATGAAGACGGCCAGATGATGGTGATGATCCTCGGCTACGTCGTCCTAGCTTTGCTTGTTACAACTGTTGTCATCGGTATCTCCTCCGTCTACCTTGAGCAAAAGCGGCTGCTTTCACTGGCCGACAGCGCCTCCGTGGCTGCCGCGGATAGCTACACCCTGGGCGAGGTAGCAACACAGGGCGGCAGCCCCTCGGCAGTCCTGAGCCCCGGAAGAGTGAGGAACGTGGCAGCAGACTTCATTGCCAGGAGCCCCGCGTCGCAGCGCTTCCGTGGCCTCGCCGTCACAGCGGCAACAGGCAGCCCTGACGGTGCCACCGCCGTCGTCGTCTTGACTGCTGCTGTTCACCCGCCGGTGGTGAACTTCCTGATGCCTGGCGGCATCCGGATCGAGGCGACCTCGACCGCCCGCTCACGGCTTACGCGCTGACCGCTCTCGGACGCCCCAGCTGGCCGAGCGACCCCGGGCTGGTCGCCAGGTGGCAAGGTCCGGGCCTGCAGCCGGATGGCGTAGGCTTAAACCACCATGGCCAATATTGATTTTTCCGCTGAAATCCGCGCCCTTCGCGCCACCTACGACTCGATCGAGAGGGTCTCCGATGTGGAGGCGCTGAAGGAAGACATCGCCGAACTGAGCGAGCGGGCGGGCGAACCGGACCTGTGGGACGACCCCTCAGCGGCACAGAAAATCACCTCACGGCTTTCCCACCGCCAGTCGGAGCTTGAGCGCCTGAACAGCCTGACTTCAAGGATCGACGACCTCGAAGTACTGGTGGAGCTCGGGCAGGACGAGGACGACGCCGACTCCATGGGAGAGGCCGCGGCAGAACTCGAGTCAATCAAAAAGGCATTGAAAGACCTCGAAGTAGTCACCCTGCTCTCGGGCGAATACGACGAGCGTGAGGCCGTCGTTTCAATCCGCGCAGGAGCAGGCGGCGTTGATGCTGCAGACTTCGCGGAGATGCTGATGCGCATGTACCTCCGCTGGGCCGAGCGGCACGGGTACCCCACCACCGTTATGGACACCTCCTACGCAGAAGAGGCCGGTCTGAAGTCCGCAACGTTTGAAGTGAAGGCACCCTACGCCTTCGGCACCCTCAGCGTTGAAGCCGGAACACACCGGCTCGTGAGGATCAGCCCCTTCGATAACCAGGGCAGGCGCCAGACCTCCTTCGCCGCCGTCGAAGTCATCCCGTTGATCGAGCAGACGGACTCCATAGAGATCCCGGACAACGAGATCCGCGTCGACGTCTTCCGCTCCTCAGGCCCGGGCGGCCAGTCGGTGAACACCACCGACTCGGCGGTCCGCCTCACCCACATTCCCACCGGAACCGTCGTCTCCATGCAGAACGAAAAGTCGCAGCTGCAGAACCGCGCCGCCGCCATGCGAGTGCTGCAGTCCCGGCTTCTGCTCCTCAAAAAGGAGCAGGAAGACGCCGAAAAGAAAGCGCTGGCCGGCGACGTCAAGGCGTCCTGGGGTGACCAAATGAGGTCCTACGTGCTCAACCCATACCAGATGGTCAAAGACCTCCGGACCGAGCACGAAGTCGGCAACACCTCGGCAGTGTTCGATGGGGAGATCGATGACTTCATCGACGCCGGCATCCGGTGGCGGACGGACAACCGGAACGCCGAAAAATAAGGCACTGAAGGAACTGCCGGACGAACAGGAACCGGCGACACACCCCCTGAAACCCGCGTGATACACCGGAAGTACTGCGTATAGTCAAGGGGCCGGGGCCCTACTTTCCCCCAACGAAACCCGCGCACCGGCTGCAGAACTGGGCTGCATCAGAATCAGCCATGCCTGCAGGGTACTTAGGGCCATGATCCGATTCGAAAATGTCACCAAGGTATACGACCAGAAGGCAAGGCCTGCACTGGACGCCGTCAACCTTGAGATTGACCGTGGCGAATTCGCCTTCCTGGTGGGCGCATCCGGCTCCGGCAAATCCACGTTCCTCCGGCTTGTCCTCAAGGAGGACCGGGCAAGTTCAGGTGCGGTGTACGTCGCAGGCCAGAACGTCGCCAAGATTTCCAGCTGGCGCGTCCCGCGGCTCCGGCGTGGAATCGGCGTCGTCTTCCAGGACTTCCGCCTCCTGCCGCAGAAAAACGTCTTCGCAAACGTGGCCTTCGCCATGCAGGTCATTGGCAAGAGCCGCAGCGTCATCCGGGACACCGTTCCCGAGGTACTTAAGACAGTGGGCCTGGAGGGCAAAGAGCACCGGATGCCGCACGAATTGTCGGGCGGTGAGCAGCAGCGCGTGGCCATCGCCCGCGCCGTCGTCAACCGGCCCGGCATCCTCCTGGCCGATGAACCCACCGGAAACCTGGACCCCACCACCTCGATGGGCATCATGGGCATCCTGGACAAGATCAACCAAAACGGAACCACCGTGGTGATGGCAACCCACGACGACGACATCGTCAACGAGATGCGCAAGCGCGTGGTTGAGCTCAAGAACGGCATCATCATCCGCGACGAGGCAAAGGCGCTGTACACCTCGATGATCCCGGTCGTCGGCCAGTCGCGCCGGCTCAAGGACGCCAGCGGCAGGGAAGACCCGGAAACGGGACAGCTGCAGGAAGACGGGGGACGGCGATGAGGCTCGCGTTCATCCTCAGCGAGATCGGCAGCGGACTCCGCCGCAACGTCTCCATGGTGGTCTCGGTCATCCTGGTCACTTTCGTCTCACTCACCTTCGTCGGTGCGGCAGGAATGCTGCAGATGCAGATTAACCAGATGAAGGGCTACTGGTACGACAAAGTCCAGGTGGCCATCTTCCTGTGCAGTGAAGGGTCGACGGCGGCTGGTTGCGCGGGCGGTCCCGTCACCGCCGAGCAGCAGGAAAGCCTCAACGGGTTGCTGGAATCCCCCGCCGTGGCGCAGTACGTCAACGACTTCCAGTTCGAGTCCAAGGAAGAGGCGTATACGCACTTCAAGGACCAGTTCTCGAATTCGCCGATCGTGGATTCCGTGACGCCGGACCAGTTGCCGGCCTCCTTCCGGATCAACATGAAGGACCCGGAAAAGTACCAGATCATCAGCGAGACCTTCTCGTCCCAGCCCGGCGTCGAAACCGTCATCGACCAGCGCCAACTGCTTGAGCGGCTGTTCTCGGTCATGAACGGCGCCTCCCTAGTTGCAGTGAGCATCGCCGGTGTAATGATTGTGTGCGCCATCCTGCTGATCGCCACCACCATCAGGCTCTCCGCCTTCAGCCGCCGCCGCGAAACGGGCATCATGCGCCTGGTGGGCGCCTCAAAGACGGTGATCCAGCTTCCCTTTATCCTCGAAGGCGTCATCGCCGCTGTCATTGGCGCCGCCCTGGCCTCCGCGACACTCTGGGCCGTGGCGCACTTCTTCCTCGGCGAATACATGTCCCAGCAGTACCCCGATACCGCCTTCATCTCGTCCGGCCAGACACTGATCCTCGTGCCGGCACTGATAATCCTTGGCGGATCCTTGGCCGGAATTTCGTCCCTCTTGACCTTGCGCAGATACCTTCACGTCTAGGTATGCAAACCGAACAAGGAATGCCCATGAACTTTACGGACCAAACTTCCTCCATGCACAGGCCGGCCCGCCGGCGCAAAGGCCTGCAGCGAAGCGGAGTCATCAGCGCCTTGCTCGCCGTTGTCCTCGCAGCGGGGCTTGCGTCCTCCACCCCGGTGGCTTTTGCGGATGAGCTTGAAGACCGGCAGAAAGCCCTCGAGGCAGAAGCAGCCAGGGTCCAGCAGTCGTTGGAGTTCGTCGATTCCCGTATCGCCAAGGCTGCAAGCGACCTGGTCCTGTACCAGGGCCGGCTGCCCGGCGCCCAGCAGTCGCTTCTGGAAGCCCAGGGCCGAGTAGCCGGGGCAGTCAAGGAAGTCGAAGCACTTTCCGCCCGCGTAGACATGGCCCAGCAGAACAAGGCCAAAATTACGCAGCAGATGGAAACGGACAAACAAAAGATCGCCGACACCAAAAAGCTGATCGGCCAGATCGCCACCCAGGCGTACAAGTCCGGGGGAGTACCCTCAAACCTCTCACTCTTTTTCGGCTCCAACAATGGCGGAAGCTTGACCGAGACCATGGACCTGGCAGACCAAGCCATGCGCAGCCAGAACGCGGCCATGGACAAGCTGCAGCAGCAGAACGCCACGAACGTGAATTCCGAGGCCCGTCTGCAAGCGGTGGAAGTCGAAATCAAGGACCTGAAAGGGAAGGCTGACGCAGCCCTTGAGCGGGAGAAGGCCGCCCGCGACGAAGCCGCTGTTAAGAAGGAAGAAGTGGACAGGCTGATCGCGGACACCACCCGCCTTGACGCCGAGCTCCAAGCAGCCAAGCCTGGCATCCAGACCCAGCTCGCCGGGGTCCAGGCAAGTCAGGACGCCGTTGCAGCTGAGATTCAGGAACGTGACCGGAAACTGCGTGAAGCGTGGGAAGCCGAGCAGCGCCGCCTGGCGGAAGCAGCCGCAGCGGAGCACCGGAGGCAGGCGGAAGCTGCCGCTGCTGCCGCTGCTGCCGCGGCGGCAGCACGCAAACAGCCGCCACCGCCCGTGCAACCCTACGTGCCCCCCGCACCATCGGCGCCGGTGGTAGGTTCGCCGTCGGCCTTTGGCCTCCGGCATCCCTTCAACGGCGGCGTGCCGATCACATCCGGGTTCGGGTGGCGCGCCACCCCGCTCGGCACCATCGACTTCTATGGGAAGGGCGGCTACATGCACACCGGCCTGGACTTCGGCGCAGCGTGTGGTACACCCGTTTACGCTGCAGCGGCAGGGGAAGTTTTCAGCTCCGGCTGGAGCTCTGCCGACGGCGGCGGCTGGCGGGTGAAGATTTCGCACGGCCTGGTCCAAGGCAACACGCTGACCACTATCGTTTACCACAATGCCAGCGTCGTGGTGTCGAACGGCCAGCGGGTCTCGCAGGGCCAGTTGATCGCCTACTCCGGCAACACCGGCAACTCCACAGGCTGCCACGCCCACTTCGAAACCTGGCTGAACGGCAACGCCGTGGACCCGACGGGACTGCTGTAGGGCGCTTTACCCTGCCGTACACTGGTATGACTCCGCACCGGCTGGGCTGGAGGACATCCGATTCTTGAACTGAGGAGCATTCCGTTGCCTAAAGAAAGTGGCCGTAAAGTGGTGGCCACCAACCGCAAGGCCCGGCACGATTACCACGTGCTGGATACCTACGAGGCTGGAATTGCCCTTATGGGGACCGAAGTGAAATCCCTGCGCGAGGGCCATGCCTCCATGGTGGACGGATTTTGCACCTTCTACAATGACGAGCTGTGGATGGAAGCCATCCATATCCCCGAATACAACCAGGGCAGCTGGACCAACCACGCCGCCCGCCGCCGCCGCAAGCTGCTGCTGCACCGCGAGGAACTGATCAAGATCTCGCATAAGGTGCGCGAATCGGGCTACACCATCGTCCCGCTGCAGCTGTACTTCGTTGACGGCCGGGCCAAGGTGGAGATTGGGGTGGCCCGCGGCAAGCGCGAGTACGACAAGCGCCAAACCCTCCGCGAGCAGCAGGACAACCGCGAAGCCCAGCGCGAAATGCGTGACCGCAACCGCCGCCGCTAGCCTGGAATGAATACCGCGCAGGATGCGTTATAGTGAGTAGTCCGGCGGGCTTGCCAGCCGGTTTGGTAAAAGAATATGGGGATGATCGGTTTCGACGATGTTAGTCGCGACAGGTGAAGCGGGCCGAGGATGCAGAATTATCTCGTAAACGCTTTCTGCAAACCAATAAGTGCCGAATCTAAGCGCACTGACTTCGCTCTTGCTGCTTAACCAGTAAGACAGTCCGTCAGCCCGAGGTTGCTATCGCCCCGGATCCTGGCGTCATTTAGATAGCCACTGCTGTTCACCTCCGTCATCGGGGTGAACGGGACTCTTAGATGACTGGGCCCGGATCAGCCAGCTGTTTGCGGCATGGCTGGGGCCGAGAAATTCCGACGCAAACTGCGCCCGGAGAAGCCCTGACAACACGACATCGGACGGGGGTTCAATTCCCCCCATCTCCACCAAAAAAGCCCCGGTTTTCCGGGGCTTTTTTATTGTCTGTGCACAGAAGTACGGTGGCTGTGTACAAATCTGAGGGGTGGAGAGCATGGCAAGCATTACCGAGCGGCCCGGCAAGAAGGGTCCGTCCTTCCTGCTGCGGTGGCGGTTCGAGGGAGTCCCGGACAGCATGACGCTCCCAACGCGGGAGCAGGCCGAGGTCTGGAAGGCGATTCTGGAGGCCAACGGCCACTCCCTGACTGCCGCCCAACGGGCCATGGATAACGCAAACATAGGCGGCCCCACAGTGGTGCAGCTGCTCCACAAGCACATCTCCCTCTTGACCAATGTGGGCGGTGACCAGATGGGACGGTACAAGAGATCCATCACCCACCACTTCGCCGGCACAGCCCTCGGCCGGCTCCCCGTCGCCGCCGTGACCTATGAGGACGTCATCCTCTGGGTGAAGGAGATGCAAGCCAAGCCCGGCCGCAACCGTGGCACCACGATGGCAGCCAAGACCCTGGCCAACCACCACGGCCTCCTCTCTGCGGCCTTCTCCACAGCCGAGATCCTCGGCTACCGGGACGGGAACCCCTGCAAGGGCATCAAGCTCCCCAAAAAGACAGAGGGAGGAGACCAAATGCGCTTCCTCACCAAAGCCGAGTTCCGCACCCTGGACGAGGCCATGGATCCACACTTCCGTCCATTCTTCAACTTCCTCATCGACACCGGCCTCCGCTTCGGGGAAGCCACCGCCCTGCTCCGGGAGGACTTCGATCTCGACGCCTCAGTGCCCGTGGTGAGGGTCAACAAGGCGTGGAAGGAAGACGAGTCCGGGGCCTACTACGTCGGCCCGCCAAAGACGGAACGCTCGTGGAGGACCGTGCCCATGGCCGGGTTCACGGCAGAGCTCGTCCGGCCCCTCGTGGAGGCCGCCGGCAGCGGACTGGTATTCACCCTCAAGCGCGGCGGGCCCATGCGCTCAGGCGCCACCTATAACCGGGCATGGGAGCCAGCCTGGAAGAAGACCGGCGTCCCAAAGGAAAGGTGGGCCAGGATCCACGACCTCCGGCACACGCACGCCTCGTGGATGATCGAGGGCGGCATGGACCTCTTCCAGCTGTCCTACCGCCTCGGGCACCAGTCCACCCTGACCACAGACTCCCGGTACGCGCACCTCATGCCCTCATCGAGGCAGTCCGGGGCGGCCATAGCTACTTCCGCCTTGGCCCGCTAGAAGGGGACGTACCGTCCGCGCCACTCACCCTCCGCAGGGCGGCGCACGTCGGCCGCCGGCGTCCAGCAGTCGAAATGCTGGAAGTTGTCGTCATTCCACACCACGGTGACCCATTCCTGGGTGTAGTGGGTGGCGTAGCCGTGGACTTCCAGAGTCCCACCGTCCGCAAGCGGGACCTGTGCAATGACCTGCGGCTCGGTGCCGTGCTCAAACCTGCTGACGCTCCCAGCGGCCAGCTCCGGCTCCAGGTTGGCATGCTCGTTCGTGGTGCCGGTCAGCGTGAACTTGGTTCGTTTCTCGATACGTGCCACCCGACCACTTAACCACCGAAAGCGCCCGCCCACCGAAGTGGACGGGCGCTCATAACGTTGGGGAACTTAACCGGTCTTATGGGCACCTGTAGAATCAATAGTTCATACGTGACAAATTCCTGGGGGGATTGCTATGGGTCTTGCATCACTGCGCGCAAATGGGCTTGAGACGCTACTGAACACGGTGGGAGGCTCGCCCCTCTGGCCCTTCAAGCTACGCTCCGCCATCCTTCGGGTGGGGGGTGTCCGCGCCGGGCAGGCGGCGGTATCGTCCGGGCAGCGGTTCATTTCAGGCGGGAATGTGACCATCGGCCGCGGTTCATATGTGAACCATGGATGCCTGTTCGATTCAGCCGCAGCTGTCACGCTGGGACGAAACGTTGCCGTAGGCCCAAGGGTTTCATTCATCACGTCATCGCATGAGATCGATGACAACCCTTCACACCGATCAGGCCGGCACGCACACAAGCCCATCAGCGTGGGTGACGGGACATGGATCGGAGCCGGGGCCACGATTTTACCAGGCGTCACCATCGGCGCGGCTTGCGTCATCGCGGCAGGCTCTGTCGTGACTAAAGACTGTGAACCTAACGGGCTGTACGTAGGAGTCCCCGCAGCGCGTGTCCGTGAACTCCCCAGCTGACATGTCCGGGCGATTCGCCCGGTCTGCGATCCGCTTCAATTACTGCTGCTGGGGAGCAACTAATGGCAAATGAGCGCCAAGCGTGGATGGACCTAATCCGTGGCTGCGCCATCGTCATGGTCATCTGCCACCACTCGGTGTACCTGACCACGCTGTTCCTGGGGAACTCACCTGAATTCCTTGGAGTGCTTGACCGGTTTTGGGAACCATTCAGAATGCCGGCGCTCGTGTTTCTGTCGGGGATGCTCCTGGCTAAGTCGCTGCGTAAACCGGCGCTACCGTTCGTGACAGGCAAAGTCCGTGCTCTGGCGTGGCCGTACTGGCTCTGGTCCCTCATCTTCCTGGGCATGTCCACCGGTGTCACGCCTGATGTGCTGCTGCATGTACTGCTAGTGCCACCAACGTACCTTTGGTATCTCTGGTACCTGTTCGCGTTTTACCTCGCCGCCTTGGTAGTCACACGCCTGGGCATCCCCATTCTGGGCGTTATCGCCCTCGCCCTAGCCGCAGCCTTCGTCGTCACGCCGCGCTATGGGCTGGCAGGATTCTTTTACCTAGCAGTGTTCTTTATGCTTGGGCATCTGTACTCCACCCATGAGGGGCGGATTAGGGCGGCTCTATCGCCGGCATGGTCTACTGTCGCCGCCGCCCTGGCGCTTGGGACGGCACTGCTCAGTGCCGCTGGTGTGCATGTGAAGTTTGAAGCCGTCTGGATAGGTGGCGTGGCGGCTGCTATCGCTTTGGCGGTTCGCTTTGCCCCAGCCGCACCAGAGAGCCTCGTCACCGATACCATGCAGCGGGTAGGCCGTGATTCGATAGTGTTTTACCTCGCGCACTGGCCGGCGATGTGGCTGGCTTGTACCCTACTCGTGGCACTCGGCGTCCGGTGGGATTTGGCGTATATCGTCCTGAACGTCTGTGTCGGGTCGCTTGCAGGGTGGGGCATGGCAGCCCTTAGACGGAAGGTGCCAGCTATGAATGCACTGTACGTCTGGCCCGTCCGAAACCGGGTCCACCGCGTGTAAGAAGTTCGATATATCCCACCCGTATAATTGCGGAATGCGGACCACTACCTGCGTCGATTGCAGCCACTCAGATGGAGGCGCACGGAACCTCCTAATTGACGCTTTCCGCCGCCTATTCAAGCTGTCACCAGTAGCCGCAAGGTGCGCCTACGAGGACGAGGGCTCCGGGGACGTTGTAGGTGGCCCGGCATGTGACTGCCGGGCCACCTTTCACAACTAGACGAGCGCGATGCCGTACTTGGTCACTAGAGGGCCTGTAACGCGCCGTTTACTGGAGTAAGGCTGTCCGCGAAGATGCGCCTACCGGGCTTATGTGGCCCTTATACTGAGGCCATGTCTTTTGGGGGAACAGTTCTTCAGCGTGCGACACTTCGCACGGTCATTGGCTCGTTCATCGCGGTCATCGTTTGCTGGGCGCACGTTTCCGTGGGCAGCCCTGAGCTTCCTTATGACGTGATGCTTGCTGCGGCCGCTGTCACGTTCATCATGTCACTGCTGGGTCTGTGGTGGTTCGGTGTTCCTGAGCGGGAGCATTAAGCAAGCAACGCCCCAACCGTAGTAGGGGCGTGCCTGGGCCGGTCTCCTGGGGGATGTTCGGCCGTTATTCACGTTACCTGACAAGCGTGGGCCTTGGACGTTCACTCATCTGCGTCGTCAGGATGTCGTCCCTCGTCCCGTGCAGTGTCATGATGATGCCGAGGAACCACCAGAACGGGATGGCGCCGAATGGTGATTCAAGGACGACGCCGAGCGTGCCCACCGGTATCAGAACAAGTACACCAACCGCTGCGGTGGTTAGGGTTTCGTCTTCGCTGATCCTGCGACGGTTCCGGTAAATGGTCGCTGCCGTGGATATGAGGACGGCGAGGATAAGCCCCAGCCCGATGAGCCCTGTCCTGGCAAGGATGCCTACGAACCAGTTATGTGGGCTCCTGACTGAGACGTACTCGGTGCCCTCAAGGAACTGCTTGACCCCGGACTGGCTAAGAAAGTCGTTGCCGAACCCGCCGCCCACAACAGCCCTCGCGGTATCGTCATAGGTCCAGTCGATAACACCAGACCAAGTTAGCTCCCTGGCCCGCTCTGTGCCTCGTGCGCTCTGTTCATTGAGGGACCCTGTTGACGTGGTTGTGATTGATGCTAGGAGTCGTTCGCCGGGTGTTGTTTGCGCTAGGCCGGCGAGGGATACGGCGAGAAGTACCGGGACGGCCATGACCATCATGAACCGCCGGTTGCTGCGTTGCGGCGCTGAGCTGTAGGTCAGCCCAAACGAAACGGCCAGTGCAAGGGCGAGGGAGATTAGCCCGGCGCGTGAGTGCATGGATGCTGTTGTCACGACGGCGAGGACGAGCCCGATGGTGCCCCAGAATCGGCTGCACTCGCCACGGATCAGGCGTCGAAGAAGCAGCGCGGCCGTGAGCCCTAGGAACGCCATGTCAACGTCGGGGCGGACGGAAAGGAATGCCACATCGGAGCCGGGCATACGAGGGAAAGCGCCGAACGGGATCCGCCCCAGTATGACCACAGCCACCCACGCAAGGTGGAACAGCATCGCCCACCACAGATACTTCATGGTCTTCTTACGCTCGTCAGGGGTGGAACGGGCATAGGCGCCGGCGGACAGGAAGGCGAGGACGCCGTATAGGAACGGCATGAGGTCCCGCACCCATTCCATCGTCAGTAGGTGCGGCGAGAAGATGCCGCGGAAGGCCACGTACACAAAGAAAGCTATGAACAACAGCGTCGGGTGAGCCTTGCCCGTCACTGGAAGCTTAGGGGCACCGTTAACGGACCTGGCTAAAGCGCGATCCACAACAGCGGCAGCTATCAGCACGTCCGTGAGGAACAGGGGCGAGTAGCCGATGTACGAGCCCCACCTTGTTCCGGCGAGCATGAGCGCTACGGCGAGAGTGCAGATCAGTGCTTTAGTGGGCGCAGGTTTGCGCTCCAGAAGATACCCCATGAGGGGTAATTCTACGTGGCCCCGGCGCTAAGGCTGGCGGGGCCACGTAGCTCTGATTAGGTGATGGTGTCATAGATCGGCACGAAGCCGAGGGAGGTTCCGTTGGAATCGAAGATCTGGAACTTCTTTACCACCGCGCCCGGCGTCGTTCCAGCCGTCGAGTTACCGATAGCGAACGTCTTGCCGTTAGCTATGCGCAGATTCGAGTTTGCGATGATCGGGTTTGTCCCCTTAGCCCGCAGGTTTAGGGTCACGTTCGCCGCGGAACCTTTTGCGTCCACCCACGCATCCCCCGTGCCGAGCGCACCGAGTTGCAGGTAAGCGGCGGGCGGGCCGACAAATGCATCAGACGGTACTACTAGGCCTGTGTTCACGCCCGAGTTGCTGATGTTCGTTGTCAGCGCCGAGAAGTTGAGCCCCGCTAGCTGCGTGTTTCGGGCGTTGGTGGTGATCTGGATGCCGGTGCCGCCCGTTCCGTGACCTACAAATTCGCAGGCCATTGCAACATTTCCGTCACCTGCAGGTGGCGACGGGTACAGCGCCGGGTTGCCGTCGAAGATGAGTCCGATAGCGTTACCCGTCAACTCAAAGGCGCATTGCAGGATCTGCGAGGCATACCCCTTGGTGCGGATACCCACTGCGTTGGCGGTCGCGTCGATCTTTATCCCGTGGATACGCATCGGGGCGGAGTGCCCATCGAGGTCGATGGCGTAGTTAGCGCAGGCGTTGAAGTCGCCGCCTCGGACATTACCCGATGACCCGACAGAACCAAGGATGCCGGTGTTGCAGGACCAGAACGAGCAGTCAGTCACGTCCCACCATGAGCAGTCCCCGCCCGTGCCGACCTCACCCGAGTCGAACTGCACGCCGATGGCCGCGTTCTTGAAGTTCACGCGGCGGAAGCTGACGCGGTTGGTATTGCGGACGTAGACCAGCCTGACCGTGTGCAGCCCAGTGGTGTTGTCCCCGAGGATCAGATGCTCAAAGGTAGGGCCGGTCTGATTGACCTGGGAGCCAGGGTTGATGGTGAACAGGGTCATCCCAGCCGTGCCGGCATAGATACTGGAGCCGGGTGCGTTGGTAGCGTCCTCGCTGTTGCCGATTGAGCCGGCACCAAGCAGTCGGATGCCGCGCAGCAGCGTGAGTCCAGTCAGGCACTTGTAGTGCCCAGGCGGAAAGTAGACGGTACCGCCCGCCGTGCCCGTGTAGGTGAGAGTCTGGTCGATGGAATCGAGCGCCGCCTGGATGGCCGGCGAATCATCACTGGCCCGGTCGCCTTTCGCGCCGAAGTCCTTGACGTTCACGAAAATCTCGCCCTTACGAATGGGCGCCTTGTCGCCGACGAGCGCGGGGGCATAAGTGGCATTAAGTGCCGTCTTTGCTGGGCCGTCCGTGGTCACTGCCTGGGCGATAGCCTCAGCCGTGGGCAGGACGTTGGAGCCGTCGAGGCCCTTGTCGCCCTTGTCGCCCTTTGCACCGGGCGCGCCCTTCACGTTGCCAGCATCGACGGTCCCACCGTCAGCCTTGGTCAGGATCAGCTTGCCAGCCCCGTCAACAGCCGCCGCTGTCACGGTCTGGGCAGCAGCGGTAGCAGCAGTGTTGGCTGCGCTCTGCGCTGCCGTAACAGCCTGCACAGCCTCATCCCGCAAGCCCTTGTACGAGTTGAAGTAACCCTCGAACCCGCCCGACTTCCACAGCGTCTGCGGAACCGTGGCGACACGTGGCGGCAGGAACCCGTTCGCGTTCGACGGGAGCGGGTTGGGTAGTGGCGAACCGGTGGGGTCCTTGAGCGCCAGCAGCGTGGTGCCGGCAGTGTCGGACGGGTCATAGATCGACACCATGCCGTTGGCCACCACGTTGGCCGGGTTCAGTGGGTCCACCACAAGATCCATGTCGTATGGGTAGTCAGTCACAGGGCCCTCCTTGGGCACTAAAAAAGCGCCCTGTGAGAGGCGCTGCGGGTTTGGGCGGAAAGGTTAGGCGCGGTGGTCCGGGCCTTCTACGCGGTCCAGAGACTGGGCTGCGATACGGGCAGCTTCCGCGGACGTGGAGGAAGGTGGGTTCACGGGGGTGACGGGCGTGTATGTGGGCGTCTTAGCCGATCCGAGCACAGCGCGGGTCAACCAGTCAGGCAGACGGGGCTCCAGCCACCGCCAGAACGCGTACCAGGCGCCGATGATTACCGCGGTGAGGATCGGGAGGATGATGTCCGCCACGCCCAGCAGGTGGGCTTCCAGCGGCGCGAGGAGTGGGGCGACACCGAGGAGCCACGCCACGAGGCTGCCCCACAGGGCCGGGACCAAGGTGCGGAGGATGGAGGTCAGCAGCACGGCTTAGCCTTCCTTGATTGTGACGGTGGTGGTTTCCGTGGTCTCGATGGAGTCGATGGCGGACTTCACGCCAGCCTCCGCCGCCGCCTGGACACCGGCCAAAAGCTTTGCCTCATCGAAGGATTCACCCTTGGACACGTTGGCCAGGGCTGAGATGAGGTTGTTGATTTGGGCGTTCTGGGAGGCGACTTCCTGCCGGAGGGGGACGAGCTGCTGCCGAACAATCCGGTCAGTCATCGCCCCGAGCGTGGTGGAGGCGTACTCGCCGCGGCCAAGCTCGTGGTTGTGGATCATGGGCATGCCGGGGCCGCCCCATACTGCCGCGTGAAGTTCTGCTGGTGTTGCCATTTCGTCCCACTCCTTCTTGGTAGTGCTGCCTGATTGGGTGACGCTCCCCGCGTAGGAGAGGTTGCTGATGTATCGGTTAGGGTCCACACGCCCGTAGAACGGTGCGTCGTCCACGTCGAACGGTGCCAGGACAAGGTCAAAGTGCAGGTGCTTGCCGAAGCTGAACCCGGTAGCTCCTACCGTGCCGATCCGCTGCCCGGCCGTGACCCACTGGCCCGCCTTCACCCAGACTTCTTCCTGATGTCCGTAGCCGGTGAGCGCGACTGGGACGCCGTTCTCGTAGTGCTGGATGATGGTGTAGTTCCCGGCCGAGGAGTCCTGATTGTCGGACCGGTTGAAGTCGATGTTGACGTACATGATGTTCGGCCATGCGAGGCCGCGGGAGTCGCCGGCGAACAACACCTTCCCGTCCGCTGCGGCGTAGACCTCCGGAAAGATTTCCCGGCCGTTGCTGTAGGCGTAGTCCTGCCCGGCGTGGGGGTTCCCGTCCGGCTGCCGGTTGGCGAAAGGCTGGGTGATGTGGCCGCGGGACGGCCTAACGAATTGGATCATGGTGTTCCCCCAACGGGTGGTGTGATTTGGTTGCGGCACTGGCCGCCGTCTGAGGTGGCGCCGTCCGTGTAGGTGATGGTCCAGCGGCCGTCGTCTCCACAGAACGCGGAATTGATGCCGCGGCCGGGCTCGCCTTGAGGCCCGGAAGCGCCGTCAGCGCCAGCGGGGCCGGGCGGGCCAGGTGGACCCCGGGTGGAGGAGTCAGTACCGGGGGTGCCCGCGGGTCCGGGCGGGCCAGATGCGCCCATCGGTCCAGTAGGCCCAACAGGCCCCATCGGCCCAATAGGCCCGGGTGGACCCTCCGCGCCGTTGACGCCGCTAGCACCAGCCAAGCCGAGCATCCCAGCCAAGCCCATATCGCCCTTGTCGCCCTTCGGCCCCGCAGGCCCTTGGAAGCCCTGCTCACCACGAGGCCCCGGGACGCCTTGAACACCCTGCGGACCGGCCAGTGCACCGCCCGGTTCGGACGCTACCTGTTCTGCTTTCCGGCAAATGTTGGACCCGGCCGGGGTCTGCTGAAAGTCAGCGGTTTTGCAGGCGTCATCGAACTCCTGCGCAAGGTTTTGCTTCTCCTGCTGCTGCTCGATACCGTACGCTTTGTTTGCCTCCGCAAGGTGCGCGTTATCGTTCGCCAGCCACACCGCCACAGCTACAGCGCCGAAAAGGATGATGGACAGGAGAGCGAGGCCCAGCATCGTCCACTTCGCCGTCCGTCTGGAACGGGCAGCTTCCTCCTTCGCGGCCTGCAAAGCCACATCAAACTCACTCATACAGACTCCTCCGGCCATTCAGCGGGTAACGGGTCAATACCATTAGCGATCAACTGGTCCCGCCACTTACCCGCGGTAGACCGGAGTTTCGCGTAACGCTGCTCAACGGCGGCAGCCAAAGCCTTCGCCTCCGACGCTTGGGTTTTCAGTAGTTCTTCCACTGCCGCCTCCCGCCGTTCCCGCTTCCGGTCCATCCGGTCGATGATGTACTTTGCACCGGCCCCGAGGACCCCGAGGGCGCCGACAATGGCTGTGATGATTCCGGCGTCCACACGTCTAGCCCTCCCTGGATGGGTGCTGCTTTACCAGCCGACGACAGTGACAAACATGGAGATGGAGCCGTAACCGTTGGCCCAGCCGGACCCGTCCAGTCGGCGGGCGCGGAACCGGATCCGGGTGGTGTTGTAGTCCTGCACCACGGGCACGAACATGAACGCCTCAGTGGGGTGGAATCCGGTCAGTTGGACCCCTGAGATTCCAGCAAAATTTGGCAGACCGTTTACGCCGAATCTGAGCTCCCCATAACCGTTCACGTCAGTGCCTGAGACGGCGGTGATGAGGGCTGGGCCGAATGGCCGCCACGGCACATCCGCTGGCTTCCCAACCGTGGATTCAATCTGAGATGACTGCCGCCACTCCGGGGTATCGTTGGCGCCCACAACCCGGATCCAGTCAGAGCCGTTGATCCATATCCGCGTGCCCACGGAGTTGAGGTAGGTCCGGACAAGGTCACTGACCGCGACGAGGCCGCCGCCGTCACCCACCCAGGTCCGCAGGTCAATGATGCTGGTCGGCTGCGTCTGCCCGGCCGTGACCTGCACCAGGGCGAGGGGCTGGTCATGGATGCCGGGGCCGGAGAGTCGGCCACCGGGGATCACCGCGGTTGCCCCGCCGTTGACCTTGGTGAACTGGGAGACTCCGGCGGTGGGGGTGGGGTCGCGGCGGCAGGCGATCAGATCCCAACGGGACCCGGAGGTGATCGCGTCCAGCTGGATCGTATCGTTCGCTACCGTCTTGTCGATCACACCCCTGCCCAGGCCCCGGCCAGCGGCGATAGATACCGTGCGGTCAGCACCCGAAACGGCGGATACCTTCCAGTCGGTGGGGGATCGGACGGCATAGGACGCTTGCCCGATGGCTGGAAACATGTCGTGCCACACCGACTCCGAGATGCCTTCTCCGGGTTTGGTGTCGTATCCGTAGGAAATGAAGTCAACTGCCATCTATCGGCGCTCCTGGTTGCGTAGGCCCTTAGCGAGGGCTTTGAAAAGATTGGCGGTTTTCCGCTCTGGCTGGTTGGTGATTTCCCCGAGGACGGGGTCCACGGTGGCGAAGTTCTTGGCCTTCCACACAAGGGTGGTTTCCTTGACTACCTCGGTTAGGACGATGCCCTCGATGACCCTGACGGGGGCGCGGTCGCCTACGTGGAAGCCGCCGGGCCCGTACTGGAAGATCCCGGACCCAGCCAGGGTGATGGCCACCCCGTTGGTGGGTCCGAACTCGTCCATGGTTTCCTGCCCGCGGGCGTCCATGGTCACGGACGCTACGGCGCCGGTGTCCGGGTCGTCCTTCGCGTCCCGGGCGTCCCGGAACGTCTCGGCCCGCATCCCGTAGGCTGCTTCCCGGGCAGCGTCGGTGAGGTACCGGAAGGTCCGCTCTGTGCCTTCGCCGGGGCCTCCGACGATGACGCGTGAGGCGCGGGGCCGGGACCTGGTCATCGTGACCTGCTTGAGCGTCCTGCCGCCCACAGACAGGGTGTGCGGGTGGGTTTCCGGTTCGTACACGTCCAGCACCAGGGATGCCCCGATCTGCCGGACGGTGACCCCCAGCCCGGCCTCCGTGACCGCGGGGAAGAGCTGGTCATAGAGTGGGTGCATCCGCAGCGGGACCCCGCCCGGGACCATGATGCCGCGGTTCAGGTTCGGCGCTACCGTCAGCCCGGGCACGCCGAGACGGGTCACCCCGTTCTCGGTGACGGCCGTTTTGACGATGGTCTCCGCGTTCCCGGTGTAGGTACGGTACTCTGCCGCGCCCTGCCCTGTGATCCCGGCGGTGGGGACGGGGAAGCCGGCGATTTCCTTGAGTACCCGGAAGTCGTCCTCCACATAGACCGTGTAGGTGTCGTTCTTCCCGCCGTTCGCCTCAATCTCCTCCCGGATGATCGGCCCGGAGAGAAGGTGCTCACCCTTGAAGGTGACCTTCAGCCGGGCGCCGTCTGCCATGAGCGCCTGCACCCGTTTGTGGTTCAGGGGCAGGGACATGGTGAGGGTGGAGACCTCGTTGTGTTTGATCGTGGCTGTAAGGCTTGTGGGGTTCCCGATGGGGCACTGGTACACCCGGTCCTTGTCGTAGACCGAGATGCGGAAGGCACTCACCAGGGCCTCCTGTACAGGGACGGCAGCAGGGCCTCCACTACGCCGGAGCCCATCAGGGCCAGGGACAGCGGAACCTGTTTGCCGGCGGGGATCGGTGCGAAGTCCACCTCCCCGAGATCCTTGGTCTTATCCACCGGGTTGAGCAGGTCCACACCGATCACCCGGGCGGACGGCTTCATACGTTCCTTGGGGTCCAGTGCCAGCTGCTCCGGGCTGATGTCATACATGGTGGCGCCGAGATCATCCAGCGCCGGGTCTGACTCGATCACCAAGCACTTCCCTTCCGGGGTAGTGAACGGGACCGTCACGACAACCCCGCCCACACCCACCTCCGCATAGGTCACTTCGCCGTCGATGAACCACCGGGCGAAGGACTCCACGTCCCCGAGGTTGTCTATCGCGGCGTTCTCCACCGAGTACCCGGAGATAAGGTTGACGAGGTGCGGGCCGTCCGGCTCGAAGAACGGTTCCGGCGGCGGTGGGGCCTTGAAGGACTGCACCTCCGGCTCGCCCTCCCAGTACGGCTGTTCCGCCACCAGGGTGATGTTGTAGTTATCCCAGCCCGTCTTGATCGGGTTCTTCGTCCTGGTGTGGTCCCCGTCGTCCCGGAACCTGAGCCGCAAGGAGCGTTTCGCGCCGTCCGGGTGGATGATTTCCCACACCCCGGTGTCTTCCGGGTCCATGCCCGCCCAGAACGCCCGGTCCCGCAGCATCCACGCGGTGGAACCTTCGTTGGAGTAGATCCGCAGCGGCCAGAACACCTCCCGGTCAAGGACCGAGACGCCCTCATGCCGTGACCCGGCCACCGCCGGCGAACTCGAGGAGTGCCGTTCGGTGGTGATCGTGCCGAGGCCCCTCACGCCCGGGCGAAGGAACACTCCCGTCCGCCGGTCAGTGAGGGGCCAAGTAACACCCTTGGCCGTCCACGTCATCGGCATCCCGGACCAGGCCGGGGCCGGGTCTGCGGGGACCACCGAAGGAGCCCCATAAATAATGCCTGCCAATGTGGCTCCTTCGGGTTAGTCAGCGAGAGAGTTGAGCAGGTCCATGGCGCGGGCTTTATCCCGACGCATGACCGTTTCAGGGTCCTCGCCCATGTACTGGTACGTCGGTGAGTAGGTCACCCCGGCGGATGCGTTCCCCACGGCCAACTTGTGGATGTCAGCCCACTGCTGATCCGAGAGGACAGCGTCCGGTTTGGACTTGTTGTGTTGGACGAGCTGCGGTCCGCCGGTGTTCTCCAGCCAGCCGCCGCCGTCGTACACGGTCGGTGCCACACCCATGGTGGAGCCCTTGGCGTTCTTGTCGGTCCCGGACTGCCCGGTGACGAAAGCCACCGCGCCGTCCAGGATCTTCTTGCCCGCCCCGATAGCGAGATCCGCGATGAACCCGGCAGCCGGGAACGCCTCTTTGAACTTGCCAAGGAGGCCTTCCACGATCCCGCCGAGGGGGTTCCAGGGTGTGCCGCCGGAGGGGATGTCTCCGCCGCCTTCGAGGTACCCGGCAGGGTTGACGTAGTTCGGCCAGCCGCCTTTGAGGACCATGTAGTGGAGGTGGTTGCCCGTGGAGTTACCCGTGGTGCCCACCCCGCCGATCCGGGTCCCGGCCTTGACCATGTCGCCCAGCTTCACCGCGAACGATGACAGGTGCGAGTACCAGGTCTGGAGCCCGTTCGGGTGATCCACATGGACTTCGTTGCCGCCGCCGCCGGAGGACCAGCCGGCCATGGACACCCGTCCGGGGCCGGCAGCGCGTACCGGCGTCCCGGCGGCTGCCGCGAAGTCGATACCGTTGTGCACGCCACCGGCGCGGGGGCCGTACCCGCTGGACACCGGAGCGCCCGGGAGCGGGTGGATAAGGCCACCTTCAGCCCTGCCGGGGTGGAACCCGTTCGCCAGGAGGTTACGGACAGCCCCGATGCCGCGGTTACCCGCAGCGTTGAGCGTGTCAATGAAGCCCCTGCCGGCGCCCCGGACAACCTCCGGGACCAGGACACCCTCACCGGGACGCATGGGAGTGAGGACGGTGTCACGCTTCCGCGCCTCGTACCCGGGCAGCACGCCGCCACGGGAGAACCCGGAAGGCAGTTTGACGTGGTCCATGGGGTCCAAGCCCATGATCTTGCCGATACCGTTCAACCCGTCGATCAGGCCCTCGTTGATGACCTTGTTGATGACGAACCGGACCGGGACCTTAGCGATTTCCTGGAGCTTTTCCCACTGTGTCTTGATTATCCCGATGCCGAACTTAGAAGCCTCCGGCAGGGTTTCGTTGATGAACTTGTGGAAGGTGTCCAGGTGGGGTTTGACGTGCTTTTCCCACATGAGCCGGGTGGCCAGGCTGATCTTGTCCCAGTTCAAGAGGATCAGCGCAGCGAGCCCCACCACGGCGGCGATAACCCAGGCGATGGGGCCCAGCGCGATAACCCACGCCAGAGCCATCCGGGCGCCGTGAATTAGTGCCTGTGCGCTCATGAGAGCCCAGGCACCAACCACGATGACGCGCTGTACTGCCATGGCCGCGCTGAAGATCCCGGCGGCGATTGTGGCGGCAGTGAATACGCCGATCAGGATTCCCATGGCGGTGGGGCTGCCGGCGATCAGGACCAGCAGCGGTGACAGGAACTCGATAACTCCTGCCATGCCGTCCGCCATGAACGTCAGCACCTGCACCAGGGCCGGACCGATGACCTCAGCGATGGGAGCTGAGGCCTCCAACAGGCGCCCGAAGGCCGCTGCCATGCCGGGAAGGTGCGGGGCCGTAGCCTCAACACCCACCTGCAGACCCTCCATAAAGGTGGTCAGCCCGGCACCGAAGGCAGGGTCAGACAGTGCAGTGAACACGCCGCCCAGGAAGGTGCCCGCGATCAGGCCGCCCAGCCGCAGGAACTCTGCCATAGCAGGGGCCCCGCGCACAAAGGCCTCACCGATAGGCCCAAGAGCTGCCAGCAGCCCCTGCGCACCCTTCTCCGCGCCGGAGAAGATGGTGGCCATGGTGGCCTGGAAGACCGGGCCTTGCATGATGGCTTCGACGTTGCGGAGGGCGGCAGCCATCCCGCTAAGGGTGGCGACAGCCCCACCGGCCTCCGCCGCCTTGTTCAGTGCGGAGAAGATCCCGGACACGGAACCGGCGATGGACCAGAGGTCCTTCATCCCGCGGATGCCGTCTTCAATCCACCGGTCCAGGCTCCCGTCAGCGGCGGCAGCCTGGATAAAACCGTCGAACCGGCCGGCGGCGTCAGCGATGGACTGGGCAAGGCGCGGCATGTACTTCATGCCCACCACACCCAGGGTGGTAAAGGACGCGACTAGCGGGGTGATGCCCGTGTTGAGGATCGCGGTGCTGTCAGCCACGCCCATCAGTAGGGACTCAAGGACCCCGCCGCCCAGCGCCCGCTCAAGGGACCCCATGAACAGTTGCGCCCCGGACCCTAGGGCGGAGGCGATAGCCCCCACACCGGCGGCCAGCTGCGGCATCACAGATCCGGACAGGCTCAGCAGTGGCGCGGCGAACCCCTTGAAGAAGTTCTCCTGCGCGATCCGCCGGATACCGCCCAGCTGCTCCTTGACCTGGAGAAGAGCGCCAACAGCTTCGCGTGCCGAGGGGGTGAGCTTGTCCATTGCCTCAGTGGACTTCGCCCCTGCCTGTTGCGCGGCGTCGGCCTGCTGCATCTGGACGCGCTCAAGGTTCCGGTGTGCTTGCTCCACGGCGCGGGCAGCGTCAACCTGAGCCTTCTCAGCTTGCTTCGTGGCGTCGGTGATGGCCTGCTGTGCGTCAGCGACACGCCGGGCGCCTTCCTGCTCCTGCTTCACAGCATCGGCTTGGGCATCCTTACGGTTCTGGACCGCGTCGCCATGGTCCTGCCGGGCGTCAGCGAGCCGCTGCTCCGCCTTCAACACCTTCTCGGTGTTCGCGTCTGATACCGGCAGGGCCTTGGCCTCAGCCAGTTCCTTTTCCGCTTCCAGAAGGTCGCGGGCGGCCTTTACTTCATCCCGTTCGGCCATAACAACGGCTTTAGCGGCAGCTTGTTGCGCTTCTGCGTTAGCCGTGACGATGTCCATGAGGGCGCGTTTAGCATCAGCAACCCGGCGGGCGGAGTTCTCCTGCGCTTCCGCCGCGTTTTCCTCAGCCATCGTGATGGCCAGCATGGCGTCTTCCACGGCCATGGCTGCCAGCCGTGGGTTAGGCCCGGCAAGTGCGGTGGAGGCATCCAGTGCGCTCTTGAGTGCGTCCCCGACGCCGGAGAACGCAGTGATCAGCACCCCGGCGCCGGCGCCTACGGCCATCAGACCGGCAGGGACCAGCGCTGCGACGCCCGCGAGTGAGGAGAGGGACGCGGCGAACGTGACCGCGTTACCGGCCCCGGCCACCATGGCTGCCCCGGCAGCACCCACAGCGGGCGTGATGGCGGACAGGCCACCAGTGACGCCCAGGAACGCCTGGGTGAATGCCCGGCCGCCGCGTGAACCGGCCCGGGCGACGTTCTGGGACATCTTCTCGTAGTCGACGCTGATGCGGTTGGTGCTGCGTGAGACGGTGTCAGCCAGCCGCTCCTGCGCCTGCTGGAGGGTGCGGGTGGAGCGTGCGGTGTTATCCTGCGCGTCCTGGACCCGGCGGTGGGCCGAGGCCAGCCGGTCCTGCGCACGGATAACCTGCTCCGAGTCCGCGGCGTGCTTGCTGCGGGCGGAAGCGAGGGAAGCCTCAGCAGCCGCTACCTTCGCGGTCGCGTCCTCTTCCCGCCGCTTCGCCTTCGCAATGTTCGCTGACGCGCTCTCTACCGCGGCCTCGTACTTCTTGACCTGCGCCTGCATCTTGTCCGTGGAGGCCTGGCCCGCCTTCGCGGTGTCCGCCATGCCCTTCTGCACCCGGCCCAGAGAGAACAGTGCCGGCTTCTCGTTCAGGCTGATAACGCCGGACAGTTCACCGAGGGACAGGGCCACGGGTGCCTCCTATTTAGTTACGGGTTTCGGCGGGTTCAGTGCCAGCCCGATACGGGTCAAGGGCATCTGGGCCCCGTCCGGCATGAACCCGGGCGGTTTGTTGATGAGCCCCATGACGCGCACGGCGAACCAGCGCCACGAACGCTCCCGCAGGATGCCGGAGGAGAGGTCTATTCCGAGATCTTGGAAGTCTGCTTCGATGGCGTTCCAGTGGGTGAGGATTTCGCGCCACGTGCGGCCGTTCCGGTTGCCTTGCGGGTACTCGTAGTACTCGCTGAGGCCCGTTTCCGGGTTGTAGTTGCCGCGGCCGTAGATGTCCGGGTCGCCGTTCGGCGCTGTTCCCGGTTCTGCGCTGGCGCTTTTCCCCCCGTGCGCCACATCTCTTGGGCGACGTCGAGGGATTGGGTGGTCCACACGAACACGACGGAGGAGACGAACTGGATGCCCTTGTAGGAGATGCCGTCCTCCACGAGCTCCTGGTAGACCGGGCCGAGGATGGTGGTGAAGAAGTCCGGTTCGTCCTCGTCGGAGACGAGTTCGATGTCTTTGGTGGTGATGTCTTCGCCGGACGCGGCTTTGAGCCCGACGCTGAGGAGGTTCTGGAGCCGGAGGCCGGTGGCGGCGTCCACGGCTGGGACCCGGTATTCCTTGCCGTTGATGGGCAGGAGCAGGGCCGGGTTGAAGAAGTCGTCGAGTTCTTTGAGGTCAGTGATTTCGGGCATGGTGGTCTCCAGGGGTTGTCGGTCGGGGGGTTCCAAGGGTGTGCAATGTGGTGCATTGGGGGCCGTGGCCGCCTGCCCTTGGAAACAGGCGGCCACGGGGTCTGGTGGGGCTACGGGGTGACGACGGGAGTGTAATCTTCCAGCTCACCGCGGCCGGAGAGGGTGAACTCCGCCTTGGTCAGGTCGGTGCGGGATCCGCCGCCTTCGGTGAAGGTCGCATCAGCAACACCGGTGTAACCGGTCGTCGCGCCCTTCTTGATGACGCGGAAGTGCACGTAACCGTCCTCAGCGACACCGCGGCCGGCGGTGCGCAGGATCTCCTGGCCCGGGTCAACGGTGGCGGTAGCGCGGGGCACCTTCACCGTGCCGCTGATCTCGTAATCGAGGCCGGTGGCGGTCTGGGAACCCCAGGCGCCGGAGTCGAAGTCCGAGTCATCCTCAAGGCTCTTGGAGACGCCCGGGGGAGTGAAGTCGGTGATGCCGTACACGCGGGTGTAGGAGGCGGGTTCTGCGCCGGTGGTGTACGCGGCGACTTCAAGGGTCCAGTCGGAAACAAGTCCGGGAGTGATGGCCATGGTTCTAGTCCTGTCTGTTCGGACCCTCGCGGGTCAAAGTGATGTAGTAGTTGGCGGTGTGTTCGGGCCTGTTGCTGCCGTCCTGCCCCAGGTAGGCGCCGGACTTGAGTTCCACGAGGACGATGGGGACACCGGCCCAGGTGATGCCGCTGAGCCCGTCCAGGGCGTCTTCCGCCCGGTCCAGGATGTCCTTGTCTTCGGTCCGGTTCCCGGGCTTCCCCCGGATCCGGAGCTGCAGGCCCATGACCACGTCCGGTCCCTCGCTGGAGACCGGGTAGAGGGTCAGTGCGATGGCTTTGTCCGGGGCGGAGGGGAGGACATCCACGGCGATGGCCGTGTCAGTCGCAGCCCAGGGGCTCGTCCACTTCGCCACACCCTGGGATTGGAGGTACTGGCCGATGGAGGACAAGAGGCTGATGCGGAACCCTGCGGCGCCGTAGGCGATAGCCATTTAGAGCTCCCCCCTGATCGTCATGGCCACGATGTCCCGGACCGTGTCGATCTCTGCGTTGATGGCGTTCTCCAGGTACTTCGGTTCCCGGCCGGCGTCGTGCTTCAGCCCGAACGTTTCGTGCTGGTACACGGCATAGGGGGTGTCAAAGGTGACAGCCACCTTGAGGTTGGCCGGGTCGGTGGAGACGGCCCCGGACTCCTCCAGGATGTGCTCCTCAATGGGGACCCGCCGCTTCGCCTCACCGAGCACGTGCTCCCCTGCGAGGGCGAGACCGCGGGCGGCTTCATCGTGGAACTCCTTGACCAGCTTCTTGTCCAGCTTCAGCTTCCATGAACTGCCCTTATCAGCCATGGGGCCTCCTAGGTCAGGGTCACGGCGATATGGTCCGGAAGGTCCAGGGGGCCGCTGTCCGCTGTTTTGCAGAGGATGACGGTCGCGGTCCGGTCCGTAAGGTGCACGAGGGATTCGGGCTTGAAGAGGTCCTTGTGTTCCTTGCCGGTGTAGAACGTTGATTCGGACACCACCTGATCGCCGGCGGCCGAGCGGACCAACTGCCGGGAGTCATCCAAGAACCCCGGGACAGGGTCCGAGAGCGTGGTGTGGACATTCCCGAAGGGGTCCTCTCCGCCATGGGTTTCAACCCTGACTGTGTGGACCATGAACTCCTCAAAGTCCTCGATCACAGCAGTTGCACCGTCCCGCCCAAC
This sequence comes from Arthrobacter sp. sptzw32, assembly GCF_059089735.1. Classification (NCBI taxonomy): domain Bacteria; kingdom Bacillati; phylum Actinomycetota; class Actinomycetes; order Micrococcales; family Micrococcaceae; genus Arthrobacter; species Arthrobacter sp. sptzw32. The sequence continues at coordinate 500,891 of NZ_JBNHEZ010000001.1, forward strand.
AGGCCCGCGTCTGCGAGGAGGTAGTAAGCGTCCGGAGCGAGAACCCCAACCGCTTCCACCTTCGCCGCCGTCGCGCCCTGCTCATAGGTGATTGAGGCGCCGCCGATGGACTTGGACGCGGCAGCCGGCTTCACACCAGCAGCCCCAAGGGTCGGGTCTACCCCTAGGTCCGCCCAGAACTTGACCTGTGCGCACACAGCCTCACGGAACGCTTGCCGCAGAGCCGTGTCAGTCGGATACCCGTCCGCGTCCGTGGCGTACCGGGCGGACCGGGTCTCCGCCCGAATAGTGGACGAAGCGGAGCGGAGGAGGGCCGCCGCGTTGCTCGGGGCGGTTGCTGGTTCCATCCATGCGGATAGTTCAGCTTCGGTGGCGTAGAGCTTCACGGCGGCCTCCTACTTATTCGGCGGTGACGTTGGTGACGGCCTCGCGGATTTCATCGCGGGAGAGGTCCTCGAGGGACTCCTCAGGGATGCCGATGGACAGCGCGTAGGCGCGCCAATCAGCCTTGGATGCATTCCCTGCCGGAGCGGTAGGGGCTGCGGTGGGGTCGGTGACGTGTTCGGTCTCAGCCTTGTCCTGCTTGGCGATGTCGTCCACGTGCACGTCTCCGGGCTTGACCGGGCGGACACCTTCGGAGGCGTGGATCTCCGGGGCGATCACTTCCGGGCCGTGGGGGTTGGCCTCGCCCGCGTTCGTGGGAACGAGGTAGTCCTCCGGCTTCGGGTCAACTGCAGCGTCTCGCAGTGCCGTGCCGAGCTGCTGCAGACCGTCGACGTCGCGGGGGTCCACGAGCTCCGGCGCTGCCGGGGGTGTGGCTTCGCTGTCGAGGCCGTAGCCGGCGCCCTGCAGGTACAGCCGCACACCCGCGGGAAGGTCTCCGTCGTGGTCGGCTACGCCTTCCTTGAATTGGAGAGTGGTGGATCCGTACGCCGAGGTTCCGGTGTACGTCTTGTCTGGGCTGGTGATTTTCATGCTGCCCTCCTAGGGCTGTAGTCCGGAGCCGGGCCACCCGTGGGCAGCCCGGCGCCGGTCGTACTGGTCAGAGGTTAGGCAACCTTGATGTTGCGGAAGACACCCGCGGCCTTGGTCTTCTTGAGGACCACGGCGGCCGGGCCGAGCTCAGCCTCACCGGTCTTCACAGCACCGGCGGTGGAGAAGTCCGGCATCCAGTTGCGGACCAGGGAGCCCGTGGTGGACACTGCGTGGAAGCCGTCCAGGCCAAAGCGGACCGCGTACAGGTCACCGAGGCCGGTGATGGAACCGCCGGCGCCGCCGCCGTCAGCGTCACGGGCAGCAGTTGCGAGGACGTCCGTGTTGGAGCCGTCCTTGGTGCCCGGGTCGATGAGCGGGATGCCGTTGTACGAGCCCACGGTGCGGCCGAAGGCGTCCGTGGTCTTCTCGTACTGGTCAGCCCACATGGCCAGGCGCTTGAACATGGACAGGACCTTCTTGGGGCCGTAGATGGCGTCCGGAGTCTGGTCCAGAAGCGACAGCCAAGCGTCGATCTGCTCGATCTCTGCGATGGCCTCAGCCTTGGTGTCCACCGTGGTCCAGTCGCGGTAGCCCGTGCTGGTGCCGTTGGTCAGCGGCAGGTACTCCGTGGTGGTGCCGGTCAGGATCTTGGACAGTCCGTCGAAGCCGTTGGCGTCCACCGCGGTGTCACCGTTGAAGACGGCGTCGTTGAACTTCGCCGACGTGGCCTTCAGGAGTTCGCGCATCTGGAACGCGGTCTCACGGGCCTGCCCGATGCTGTCCAGGACACGGTCAATCTGGAACGAGCCGCCGAGGGGCTTCAGGTCCACGGAAGCGCGGACCTTGGTGGCTTCCTGCGGAGCGTACTCGGAGTTGATCGCACGGAACGACGCGCCGCGCTGGGTCAGCTGCCGGGTGTACGAGTAGGTGAGGGTCGCGCCTCCACCTGCGGGGGAGACAGCCTCATCGAACGTGATGCGGTTGAGGATGTCGTTGGACTTCTGGAACTCATCGATGATCTGGACATCGACGGCGTCAGTGACGTTGAGCTTCGCCTGGGCGAGTGTTACGGGCATTGCATGCTCCTAAGGGGTTAGCGGGCCATCTTTTTGGCGATGGCGTCTTCGAGGGTGGTGGGTTTCGCAGGCTGTTCCCCGGTCCCGCCGGTGAAGTCGCCGCCGCTCGTGCCGGCCGCCCGGGCCGCCTTGAGCTTGGGGTTGTCTTTGACTGCGTCCTGGATGGCCTTTTCGATGGCCTTCGTGTCGGACGGGTCAATGTCTCCGAGCTTCGCCAGGAAGCCGCGGGAGTCTAGGAGGGCGTCAGCGTCGGCGCCGTGTTTTCCGGCTGCTTTGTAGACGGCCAGTTCGGTCTTGGCCTGTTTGGCTTCGGCCTGCTGCTCGGTGAGGGAGCGGGTGAGAGCGTCCGGGTCTGGCTTCTCGCCGCCCTTGGCGTCGGGGTTGAGCGCCTTGGTGATGGCGTCCAGGGTCTTCTTGGCTACCCGTTCGTCACCGTCAGCCTTGCGGAGGTCGTTGATGATCTTCTGAGCGCCTGCGGGCAGGGACTCCACCTTGCCGTCCCACTCAGTGGGCTTCGGGTCCTCCGCCGGCTTGGGGTCACCCTGCGGGGCGGGATCACCGGCCGGGGCCGGGTCACCAGCAGGGTCTCCAGCGGGATCGCCTGCGCCTGCTTCCATGACGGCGTCCCCGAAGGCCAGCCGGTGGTGTGCCAGGAGGGCCTCGACGCCGCCCGGGGCGTATGGATCGATACCGTGGATTGTGCGCTTCTTGCTCATGCTGCCCTCCAAGTGGCATAGAAAAAGCCACCGCAGGAAGCAGTGGCGTGGAATTGGTTAGAGTTCTTCTGGTGTGTGGGCCAACAGGTGGTTCACCATGAACTCAGATTGGGGAAATGGCTATGGGTTACACGGTCAAATTGTCGGACGGGTCAGAACCGTTCGCCAACGACAAAGAGGGCGCTTACAACATCACGAGCAGCGGTGTCTTGCAGCTCATCGATACCCGTGACGCTACTTCCTCGAAATGGAAAGTCGTGAAGGAATACGCTCCCCACGCATGGGTAGACGTTCACGGTATTCGTCACGTCTCTTCGACGGACGCCCTGAGCGGTAAAGGTGGCCGGTTCACCAACGGGAACTTCTACAGCTAACGGACGGTCAGCGATGTCCGGTAGCTGAGGTTCTTTCGGCCGTGGTCTTCGCGCCAAGCTTTGAACTCTTCTTGCTTGGCGCGGAGCTTCGCCCGGGCCTGTGCCGCGTTGTTACCACCGAACTCGTCAGCGATGGCCACCTGCCGCTTTAGCTCCCGGATGCGCCGCTCATAGGCCCGCTGCTGCTGCCGGAGAGCGTCACCCTCAGGGTCTGCGGTGTCCGTTTCGGGGCCCTTGGTGATGCCCGGAAGGTAGATGCTGTGTGAGTGGCGGCAGTTCGGGTGGTAGAGGCCGCGGGCTTTCGCTTCAGCGAGGGAGGCCATCACCGTGTTGCCGTCCCGGAGCTGCCCGGTGGTCTGCCCGGACAGGGAAAGGACCTTGCCCTCAAACGGCCGGCAGATCTCACACTCCTCGGGCGCGTTGGACACGATGACGGTGTCCACGCCGAGTTCCCGGATTCTGTCCGTGTGGCCCTGCAGCATGGCCTTCGAGGTGGAAGTTCTGGCCGCCATCTCGGCGTAGGAGACCATGTTCCAGTTCCGGCCGCTGTTGTCCCGGAACCCGTTGATCCCTGCCTTGCCGAGGCGTTCCAGGATGATCCCGGACGCTTCCCGCCTCGTGACCACACCAAGGGCAGCCTGCGCGACTGCCTGGCGGACCACCTGCTGGTAGATGTCATTCACGGCCCGGACTATCTGGAGCCTCATGGGCCGCAGCAGTTCGAGCATGTCCGAAACGATGGCAGTTACCGCGCCGGTGGGCTGCACCTCCGCGAAAGCCCCATGGATCAGACCCGCCCTGGTCAGGTCACCGCCGGCAGTTGCTATGCCGCGGTTGTAGGCGAGCCCCACAGCCTCCTCAACGGCGCCGGGGACTCCTTGCTGGAGGCGGGCGATGATCCCGTCCGTTTGTGCGCGGAGGGCCTGGATGTTGCGGAGCTTCCGTTCCGCCCACTCAGGCCCATCCTTGCCGTCTGCCAGTGCCTTAGCGATCTTCTGGAGGAGGAGGGTTTCAGCTTCTGCGAACTGTTCCCTCAGCCCTTTCGCCAGGGTCGTGGCATCATCCGGGCGGATCGCCATGCGAGCATCCTAACTGGTGAACGAATCTGAGAGGTTGTTCCCGTTCTCGCCCACGGCGTCAGGGTCAGCGAGTTCTCCAAGGTTGAAGTCCGCACGGATGCGTTCCACTTCCTCGTCCACCGCTGTCTGATCCCAGTCCGGGTTACGGCGCTTCACCCGCTCCTCGATGGAGGCGGACTGGCTGCTGTAGTCCAGCTGGTTCTGACGGGCAACTGCCTCAGCGTCTTCCGCGACACCGTCCGTGAAGTCCACCCGCACAGGGTAGGGCGTCACGCCGGTGGTGAAGATCAGCGCGTCCACAGCGAGGGCCTTGGTGAGGATGCGTTCCATGGCCGGCTTGAGGCCGAGGATCTTCCGCTTCCTCGTGGTGTAGCTCGTCTGGGCTTTCGCTGCCACCTCGGTGGCCGTGACCGCAGCGCCGGAGGAGTCCTGCATCCCGAATGTTGCGGGGGAGTAGCCGGCGGCGGTGATGATGATGCGCCGGAAGTGGTCGATGGCGGTGAGGAAGTCCTCGGTGCGGATCTCGAACTGGACCTGCTCAATGGCCATCTTTGAGTCACCCATGGACGACGGGGCCGCCTTCACGGGGGTGAAGATGGACGTGTCCAGGTCGAAGCCCGTGCCCTTGCCGGCGCCGAGGTCCTGCAGCATGGACTCACCGACGATGAGGCGGCCCTTGCCGAGGCGGATGTCCCGCAGCCAGGAGGAGTAGAGCTCGTCCAGGGCGTCGAGCTTCTGCTCAATGCCTTCGAGGTCTGAGCGTCCGAGGTGCGCGCCCACCGGGTCATTCCTCCACAGGGCGGAGGGGGTGATGTTGGGTGCGTACTCTACGGCGAGACCCGGGGTGAGGGTGGAAAGGGTGTCCCCGTCGAGGAGGAGTTCCACGTTGCCGGGGGCTGCTAGCCATGCTGTGGCCTCGTGGGCATCGAACGTGGTCCGCTGGCCGAGCTTATCCACAGTGCCGACGTACAGGCCGTGGGAGATCATCCCGACGCCGTCAGCGTCTTTCCAGTGGTGCTCCAGGTGGCGGGTGACCTGCTGCCCCTCGGTCTTCACGGTCCGCCAGAAGGTGACGGTGTGGAGGCGGCCCCAGCGGAAGACCGGCCATGCCATGTCCGCGTCCACCTTGGTGATGAACACGTGCTCAGCGGTGGCCTTGTCCCACGTTGCGCGGAGGAACACGCCACCGAGCGCGGCGGAGATCTCCGCGCCGGCCACGACGGTCTGTTCGAACTCGGGCCCGGTGATGAGATCCAGGCGTTCCTGCGCTGCAGTGACCTTGTCCTCAGCGGTGCCCTCTTCGACATCAATGACCGCGGACGCCGGCTCAGAAAACAGGAGGTTAGCCGAGGTCCGGCAGATCTCCTGAGCCAGAGAGATGTGGATCGTGGACAGGTCCTGCTGGCCGGAGGTCTTCGCCCCGACAAACCATGTCCGAATGCGCTCCAGCAGGCCCGGGCGGCTGGTGGACTGGGCGTAGATGCTGGACAGGGTCGCCGTCTCGTTGCTGTACCAGGCGGCGTAGCTGCGGAGTCGGGGGAGGACGTTGCCAAGTTCCTTGGGCGGCCACGCGATGCCGTTGTCAGGCAGTGCCAATGTGGCCTCCTCAGGGGTTAGGCGGCGAGGTCCACGAGGGAACGCCAGTTCGTTTCGGTGGTCGTGACGACGTACCGCGCAGGGTCAATGGAGTCGTCGGCGGTCTTGATGGGCTTGTCTTCGCCGCGGGCCGTGGCCACGGGATCCCAGCTGTACCCCGGCATCTCTTGGATGAGGCCGGTGCAGCGGGAGGAGACCTTGAGCTTGCCGTTGGCCATAAGCGAGGACATAGTCCGGATGCCGTACAACACCTCGTTGTTCGCGGCGATGACGTTCCGGACACCCTGCGTGCCGAACTCCACATGGAGCGAGGCTGCGGCGGGGTCGATGATGACCCACTCAGGCTGCAGGGTGGAGGGGTGCGGCGTGTGCTGGACCGGCAGCCACTCCTTGATCGCCGTGGTGATGGTGGCATCGTTGAGGCGCATGGACCGGTCAGCGGCTTCGTACCGCCACTCGTCCACAAAGTACAGGACCCCGTCCACGCCGAGCCCCAGGATGATCGCTGAGGTGGCGTGCGTAGTGCCGTAGTCGATGCCGCAGCCGAAGTAGCGTTGCATGGGCGGGAGATCCTCCCACCGGACGACGTGCTCTTGTTCGTCCCAGAAGTCGAACACTGCGCCCTCAGCAGCCACCCACAAGCCCTCAATGAAGCGCTTGTAGAACAGACCGGTAAATTCGAGCTTCTTCTCCTCGATGTACTCCGGGGAGAGGCTGGGGTTGTCGTCCATGGTGAACCGCCACCGGGTCCAGTGGGGGAGCATGCCCTTGCCCTTGCCGATGCGGTCCAGGAACTTCTTTTTGAACCAGTGGGCGGGCCCGTCCGGGTTGGTGGTGCCGAAGAGTTGGGCGCCGGCGACGGACATGCGGCCGAGGAGTTGGGTGAAGAACTCCTCCGGGATGGTCGTGATCTCGTCCACCATGGCGCCGGCGACGGTGAGGCCGCGGAGGACCTTCTCGGACTTCGCGTCACTGGCTCCGAGGACGTGGACGAGGCGGCCGAAGATCTTGACCGTGGGGGCGCCGTAGTTGCCTACGACGTCGTCAGCGAGGGCCCCGAACAGGGTGTCATCCTGCAGGGGCCCGATCATGTTCCGCCACACGGAGTCCCTGGTCCGGCCCACCATGACGAGGGCGCCGGTCTTGGGGGCGGTGGCCACGAACATCATCCACCGGACTAGGGCGATGATGGTTTTCCCGGAACGGATGGACCCTTCGAGGATGTTGACCTTACGGTTGCTGCCCCTCAGGAAGTTCAGTTGTTTCGGGCTCACTGCTGGGAGCATTGGTGACCCCCAATTGTTCTGCGAGCCGGGAGAGCATGGATTGGGCTTCGGAGCGTTCGGGGACGGCGTCTACCTTTTCGAGGAGCATGGCTTTATCCAGGTAGACGGCGACGCTGGTGGCGAGGTTGCGTTCTTCACCGGCGGGGACAAAATCGAGGTCGCGGGGTGATTGCTGGCCGGGCCCGATGGGGACCAGGGCGGAAAACGTGGGCGCTTCGAGGCGGTTGAGGATGAACTCCGCCCGGTCATACATGCGCCCGACGAGTTTGGCGCGGCGGGCTTTGTTGTCCTGCGTCTTCGCCTCGGTCGCTGCTTTGACCCTGTCGGAGCGGGCGAAGGTGAGTCCGGCATCCCTGACGACGTTGCTTATCCAGGCTGTGGAATATCCGGTCTGCCGGGCGATGTCGTTGCGGCTGATGTCTTGGGCGTGGAGGGCGAGGACGATGTCTTTGTCCGCTTGTGTGCGTTTCGGGTTGGGCACAAGAGGTTAGTCACCGCCTTCGGGGTTTGGGATGGGTGGAGTGCTACACGGCTCGTCCGCGGTTCGTTGGTGGTTGCCCGGCGGCTTTCACACTTAGTTGCGCGGGTCGGATTCGAACCGACGACCTCAAAGGTTATGAGCCTTGCGGGCTACCACTGCCCTACCGCGCACCGTGGCTGGTACAGGTCACTACGCCGATTTCGCGCCGAAGCCCTGCCCGGAAGTCTTCGATCAGTGTCTTCCACTCCATGGCCAGCCGCCATGTTGGTCCGATATGCACTTGCCTTTGACCCCTCGGAATTCCCATAGGGTCGGGTTTCCCGCCTCAGCCGTGGGGGACGGCTTTTCAGTGGGGGAAGTTGGTGGTGGCGGGCCCGTGCGGGTCAGTACTCAAGGCTGGATGGGCCGAGCTCGCCGCTTGGAGATCTGTGCAGCAGACACCCGCCACCACGTTTATGCCTACCCGCACTAGGGGGTAGAAACCAAAACGTCTGAGGAGACACTACTCCGCAGACGTGACCAGCCTAGCAGAAAAAGCACCAACAGTGCGTGATATGCGCACGCTCAGACGTTCACGAGTGCATGGGAAAGCCACTGGACGTCATCACCGTGCCACTCCGCACCACACGCCACGCACGAGGCGTCCCACTTTGAGGGGTGCATCATGTCCTCATGCTCATCCCAGCAGTTCATGGTGAGGGCGGGTTCGCGGTCCGGGCCGTGGTACTTGATCCCGCAGGCAGGGCAGGGGCGGTGGAGGCGGCGGCGGGGCTTCTTCGGGTGCAGGAGGGCGGTGATGGCGTCGATCCACTCGGTGGCGAGGTCGGCCAGGTACTGGTCCCAGTCCTCCGGCAGTTCGGTCCACGGCGTTCCGGTGAGGTCGCGGAGGAGGTTCTCCAGCGTCCCCACATAGACGAATCCGCGGTAGAGGCGGTACTCGTTCCGGGCGGCCGTCTCGATGCGGCAGAAGAGATCCACCGCGGAGAGGTTCACGGGGACGGGCTTCCCGGAGTCGCCGCCGGCCTTCCCACCATCGGAACCGGGAGTGCTGGCATTCCGCAGTCTTGTGAGGAGGGGTTGGTGGTATTCGCCGTTGCTGAGGTGTTCGTGGGTGAGTGTGTGGACGTGGACGGCGAAGCTCGGCAAGTGGTTCCCCCTAGAGGCGTGTTTGGAGTCTGGTTCGTGGTTGGCGGCGCTGGGTGAGACGACGGGCCAGCGCCGGATTATGAGCGTAAGCGGCGGGTGTGTTGATGAGCCGGTTCACCTGCTGCCAGTAACGGGTGGGTGTAAGGCCGAACTGCTGCTTTGCCTGGTCTTCGAGGGACCCGGCGTACTTGAAGGATTGTCCGGCGAGGTCGAGCATGGCTTTTTGTTGGTCAGAGAGCATCTCGACGAGCCTATGCATTGGGGCTGACACAAACTGCTTTCGTTGACCCCACCCTGTAGTTTTGGGTGGGCATATTTCGGCTGAGATGGGGTAGTGATGGCGAGTACAATTTGCGGGCGATGCGGAACATTTAGCCACATGACGTTTTTTGGGGCCGCAAACGCCCGCAAGATCAACGACTCGGAATTTTCGTGGCTGGAGAGTGCATTCAAATGCGACTCTTGCCAGCGCCTCAACATCGGCTCGATGAAAGCTAAGAGCGTTCCCAACATAGCTATGCCTGACCAGGTCCGGGCCTGGTGGGACCGACTGGACCCGTTGGAGTGGTCTCCTATTCACGTGAAGGGGCAGGACTACCCTGACGTCCCCATGCACGTCGCGACTCCAGCTTCCGAGGCCCACAGGTGCAGGAGCATCGGAGCTCTCATGTCGTCCATCCTGATGGCCAGGGCTGTTATTGAGTCTGTTGCGAAGGACAAGGGCATCACGTCGGGCAGTCTGTTCAAGAAGATCGATGATATGCACACTGCTGGCCTTATCGACGCCTTCGCTAAGGAGACGGCGCACACCATCCGTGTGTTTGGCAACGATATGGCTCATGGTGACTTCACTGTTGCGGTTGACGCCACTGACGCTGACGGTGTTCTCACTTTCATGGACTTGTTGCTGTATGGGGTGTACCAGTCGAAGGCCCAGCTTCAGAGGCTGAAAGATGCTGCCGCAGCCCGTGCAGCCGCTCAGACCCCGTAGAAGTAGCGTCATGCATATCACTCCAGAGGTCGCCGGGTTGGTCGCCCAGGTGTACCCGACCCTCATCCTCGCCATCCTTATCGAAGGCCGTTTACCTCGCGGCGCCCGTCGTCGGGCTCGCTGGTCCTACTTAACGATCCATGTCACGAAACTCATAGCTGTGACTGGTGGCGCTCTTTCAACGTTCGTGTGTCTTTTCGCGTTCAGCACCAAGGAGGAATCGCTGGGCCTTGACTGGCTTGTCAGTTGCTCGGCTATCGCCATGTTTTTTTCCTTGGCCTTTATGACTGGACTTCTGACTGGTGATGAGAACGAAGAATTAATGCGCTTGTTCCAAAAGCGGGACAAGGCTACTGAGGGCGGCAGCAGAGCGGAAGGCAAAGAGCACTCTGCGTCATGAGGTTCTTCCGGGCCCGTGGCTGGTGCATCCGCAGCGTCGGGTGTCGGCGTCGCGGGTGGTGATGGCGGTACAATTCTCGGCTCCGTGCCAGTGCCCGCAGACGTGGCAGTGCCATCTCACTTGGGGCCGCTTCCGTTAGCCGCGATCATGTCTGGGTATCTCCTGGGTATCGGGCGCTAGGTAGGTTGATCGTGGTTGGTTCCCGCTGGCGTACGGTGTCGGGCAGCCGGCACTCTGCGTCCGCCGGGGCGATCGTGCCGTCCCCTCATTGTCCTCTGAGATGGGGAAGCCGGCGGCTGCCCAGCGTTCGAGTTCGAGGTCCACGTACTCAACAGTCAGCGGCTCGGCGTGGGCGTTCATGCTGCCGCCTGCTTCTGGGCGCCGCAGAACATGCACTGGTCCGCGCCGCCGTAGTACTCAATCGATTCCGGGTCGGCCGGGTACTTGTGGCCGATGGTGGTGTGATCGCAGGGCAGCCATTCGAACTGGGTGACCTGTGTACGGCGGTAGAGGTCGCGGAACCCCGGAAGGATGAACTTGGGCAGCTCGCGGTCTTTCCAGTCTGCCCACCGGTGGTTCGGCCATTCGTCGGTGAGTTCTTGGTACTCGTACCCGCTCACGATTCCGCAGATGGTTTGGTCCCGCTTGATCTCGGCCTTGGTCTGGTCACAGTGCAGGCAGCGGAGCGGCTCGGTTTCAGTGCTCATGCTGTGGCCACTTTGGTGATGGTGTTCCGGAGGTTGGGGTCCATGCGCCGGAGTTTAGCGATGGGGTGCGTGTTCGTGACCGGCTGCCCGAACGTCTCAGCCGCAGCTACAGCGCCGCGGAGGAGTAGCTGGTCGGTCATGCCCTCCACCAGGCGAGCCTGCTGGTCGGCTTCGGCGCCCAGTTTCTGGAGTTCCCCGGCGGTCATGATGCGAGGCCCATGTCATCTTGGACCGTCAAGCCCTCGGGCGGGATGCCACGAGCCCTACGGGCCCGGATGTACGCCTCCAGAGAGGACACCGCCGCGGTCACAACCTCGGGCGCCACCCATTCGCAGGACGCGTCACAGCGCTGGCACAGGTCCCCGATCCGCTTCCTCGTGCCGGGTGCGTCGGCGGACTTCAGCTTCTGCGGCCGTGTGGGGTGGTTGCAGTTGCGGCAGGGCCGGATTGCTTGGGCGTACTCTTTGGCTTTCTGGTCGGCAACAGCGTGGCAGCGGTGGCACATGTTGTTGGCGTATCGGCGGACGGTGCCGGGTGCTTGGGTGAGGGTGTGGCGTGAGGAGCGGAGAAGGCGGCCGCAGGTGCCGGCGCACTTGGTCACGCCCACGTTGTAGGTTCTGACGGTCATGCTCGCACCTCCGGAGAGTAGAGGACTGCGAACGTCTCGCAGTTCTTAATGTGGTCGAGGTAGAGCGGCTGGTAGGTCTGTTCGATGTCCTCGGGCATCTGGTAGGTCATGCGTTCCCGGGGATCGCCTGTCTCCAAGATCCACGCGCCGTCCGGGTCGGTGCAGAATGCCGAGTACAGGATGCCTTCGGTGAGGATGGCTGTGTGGTCGCAGCCGTGCTCGTAGTTCAGGTCGGATAGGTACTCTTCCAGCGCTTCGAATTGTTCGAAGATGACGGGCTGGTTTGGGTTGCTCATTGTTTGTTCCCCCTTCGGGTGGGCCATCCCTGGCCGATGTCTGCTGCTAGTGCCTACTCTACCGCCTACCAGTACCACAAGCAAGCACTGACAGTGCGTGGATTGGTCACGCTTTGCCGGATAGTTCCGCCACGATCCGCCCCGACACGAGATCCGCCGGCCGCCACACACCAGCATCAGCACCCGCCGCCGTCAGGCCAGCCAGCCACTTGAGCTGATCGGGCGAGGTCCGGCCCTTGTCCGTCTTCAGCTCCCGGAAGAGGACCCGTGCCCGACGCGTCGACACGAGGACCAGATCCGGGAACCCAGGAGCTGAACGCCGGGAATCGTGCGTGTGATACGCCAGCTCGAACCCATGCAACTGCGCCACCTCCATCACAATCCCCTGGAACTCCCGCTCAGACATCCCCGGCCGCAAATGAAACCCATATACGCGTTGTTCCCCATGTCCGGTAACGCGCTCAGTGCCTGTCTGCCGCACTATCAGTGCCTTCCGTGGGCATGGAGACGTTCGGGGGTGTTTGCGGCGTTCCTGCCGTGCTGTGGCGGTTCTGGTTGCCCTCGTACTTGGTGTGGTCGTAGGTCTTTGGGCGGGCGTTGAAGTGTTTGGGGTTTTCCATGCGGCGGAGGCGGAGGTATTCGATGGTTTGTTCTTTGGTCCATTGGCGGCCGGGGAAGTATCTGCGGAGGGTTTCCATGTCTACGCCTTCGGTGCGGTGGATTTCTTTGAAGGACCATCCGTCGTCGAGCATGGTTTCGAGTTTGTTGAGGCGGTCCGGGGTCATCTTCTTGGGTGGGATGCCGATGCCGAGTTCGGTGCGGATGCGGCTGATGGTGGAGGGGTGTGCTTCGAGGTGCCTGGCGATGTCTTCGGTTGTCCAGCCTTGGTGGACCAGGCGCTTGACGTCTTGGCGGTCGATCTTGGCTTGGCGGGTTCGGGTGGTGGTCATTTGAGGTCTCCTACGTAGGGCCAGTTAGTTGTGTCCATGCCGAGTGCGGTGCGCAGCTCGAAGGTGGTGACGTGGCAGTAGAGGCTGCCATGCCGGGACTCCGCGAGTTTGATGAGGTCCTTCACAGCGGCCTCCTGCACGGGGGTCATGCTGCGACTGCCTTTGCTGCTCGGTAAGTGCGGATGGCGTGGGTGATGGCATGGAGGCACCAGACGAAGTGGAGGCCGTAGTCGTCGAAGCTGCCCCAGTCCCATGCGTCGTGGTAGTTGAATCCCGGCATGGGGCTCTGGAAGTCCTGCAGGAGGGCGTGGCAGGCGTTCGCATCGTGCCGGTCGCTGTAGTCATCGAGGATCTGGTCCAGGATGGCTTCCCAGACCATGCGGGCATCTTCCGGCTCGAAGTACTCCCGACGTTCCCAGAAGTCCTGGAGGATCTGCTGCTTGAACAGGTCCTCGTCAAACTCCTTCGCCGGGCTCTGCTTATCCACGGCGACCAGCTTCTCTGCCCAGTAGCCCTCGTTGACGTATCCCGGGGCACGACCACCGAAGAACTCGAACATGTCCTCAAGGCGGGCGAAGGTGTAGCTGCCCATGTCGCCCCTGATGGTCAGGTTGCCGGGCCATGTAATGACGTCGAACCAGTACATGCCGGTACCGGGAGCCTTGAAGCGCAGGTGCCGGTAGATGCCCTGGTCTAGCAGGACGGCCATCGCGTGGTCCTCGGTGTCGATGGTGAAACGGCGGAAGTGGTCAGTCTTGGTCATGATTCGGTTTCGCTTTCTGGTGTGTGGTGTTTGCCGAGCATGTTCTCCGGGCGGAGGCCGGCTTTGATGTCTCCCCAGCAGGCCCTGCAGCAGGAGGCCTCGAATGTGGGGTGGTCTTCGCAGGGTTTCCAGCTCCTGGGTGATTGCCAGTCCTCGGGTGCTGTGGCCGTCCAGTGCTTCCCGTCTTGCGGGTAGAAGTTCGGGGTCCGCTTCGCATGAGCCCCAGAGGCGTCCACCTGGGTGGCGTAGTGGGCGAGGGCCCGGACGCAATGCCCGAAGTCCCGACCCGGGAACCCCTCACCCTCGTTCGCTTCCTTGAGCACCAGCCCGGGCTTGTTCGGGATCCAGTCCGGGCGGGTGTTCGTCATGATGGCGGTCAGCCTCGCGCCTTCCTGGTCCGTGAGCTTGTACATGGATTTCTCCTTGATCAAATGTGAATCGTCGTGCGTCCCGGTGGGCCTATCACCTAAGCGACGATCGACCGATTTCTTTACCCCAAGGTCTTTAGAACTGGAGTGGCACCTGGGTGAGTTAAGTACTTGGTCTTGGTCTTGGTCTTGGGCACTTGTGCCGCCGCCGTTCTTCTGGCGTTCGGAACGGTGACGGAACGGCGTTCCTTATCCGTTCTTGCCGTGTTCTTCCTGCCACTTTCGTTTGCGGTCTGCGGCTTTCTTTTTGTCGATCAGGACCTGTTCCCGTGTGCGCTGGTATTCGGCCCATGCCCGGAACTGCCAACCGTCCTCGGTGACGTCCCAGAACCCTGCCTTGACGAGCTTCCCGGCGAGGGTCTTGCCGCGGGGCCAGGAGTCCACGAACCATTCCGGCACTGCACCGTCCGTGAGGTAGTCGGTGCAGTAGGTCCCGGCCAGGGTCCACAGTCCGATCGCTTCGAGCCCTGCGGCCCTCGACTTCGGGTGTGAGTGCATCTTGTCGTCTGCGTTGAACCACGCCATTTCATTCACTCCAGTTCGGGACCCGGCGGGTCCAGTGCCAACTGCCGTATTCGCATTCATAGAACCGACACACCTCCAGCAGCGCGTCGGGCCCTGCGATCTCCCGTCTAAGGCGTCTGGCCTCGTCCCTGGTGGAGGAGTAGACCTTCCCGCATTGGCAGGTATACAAGTGCGGTTTTCGGTGCTGGACCCGGTACGCCTGCTTCGTGCTCAAGCTGCCACCTGTCGTTCTGCTGCACGTGGCTGGTGGAGAGGACAGGGAGCGGGCTCTCCGCAGGCTTGGCATTGTGCGTAGTAGCCGCGGGTGGAGTTCCATCGACTGATGGTTCTTGCGTCGTGCCTGAGTGGTTCACGGCAAGCTGTGCGCTGGACGGCCGATGCCAGCCCTGCGAGGAAGTCCAGTGTGAGCGGCTCGGTGTCCAGTTCGGGCGCCTTGACCTTGGTTCGGAGCGCGTTGCCTGATTTCAGGATGAGGCCCCAGTCTTCGGGCAGTTCGCCCGGCTTCACGATGGAGGCGTCAGGGATGACGAGCCACCAGAAGTTGCAGTACCGCTTGATGCGCTCGGCCTTGGTTGGGTCCCGCAATTCGGTGAGCCAGTCAGATCGGGAGACTTTCACCTCGTGCCCGTGCATTGCCTGTGAGCTGCTGTACTTGTCGATGGCGATGAAGTCAGCAATGCTCAGCAGCTCCCGGTAGTCCTGAGTGCTGCGGACGTGTTCGGCCCGGGTCCAGCGGTCCGCTATCGTGCCTTGCCTTTCGGTGTTGTAACGGGCAAGCAGCAGATCCAGCATGTCCCGTTCGGTAATTGCGTTCATCGAATGTCCTTCCAAGGGGGTGGGGGGGCTCCCACTAGTGGCGTGGGAGCCCCGGGTGTTGCGCGTGGCCCGGTTCTGCAGGCGCTGCGGCGCGGGTCTACTTGGTGCAGCCGGCGCACTCTTCGGTGCGGTTTAGCGGCTTGTCGCACGAGGAGCGGAGGATGATGTCCGTCTGCCGGCGGGGGATGTTCAGGACCGGCTTGGGCGGCTTGAGGGCAATGGTCTTCACGCCGCGGCCTCTTCACCACGGTGGGTGATGTGCTTCCGGATGTTGTGGGGCTGCAGCCCTGACCAGTGGCGTTCCCCTTCAGGGGCGGAGACGACGACAGTGGGCGCCTGCTTATAGCCCAAGGTCTCGGTCACGTAGCGGTATGCGGCCTGGTCCTGCTCCATGTCCACTTCGGTGTACTCAATTCCGGCGCGGTCCAGGAGTTCTTTGGTCTTGCCGCAACCCCAGCACTCGGACTTGGTGTAGACAGTGACTGCTACGCCGTCGCGGGCTTCGATGCGAGGTGTGAGGTCGGTGATGGTCAAAACGTGTTCCTATCTGGGGGTTCAGGTGGCGGGCCTGAGCGCCCGCCACCAGGGGTTTAGAACGGGGGTTCAGTGTCGGGGCCGTTGCCCCAGCCGCCGGCAGTGGCGGTGGAGTTACCCGCCCACTGGTCCTGCTGCTGGTTACCGCCCCAGTTACCGGAGGCTGCCTGGTTGTTACCACCGCCCTGAGTGCTGCGCTGGGTGCGGTTCACCTTGGCGTTCGCGCTCCGGAGGCTCGGCCCGATTTCGTCCACTTCGAGCTCCATGGAGGTGCGCTTTTCGCCCTCTTTGGTCTCGTAGCTGCGGGACTTCAAGCGGCCCTGGGCGATGACGCGCATGCCCTTGGTCAGGGACTCCGCAACGTTCTCGGCCGCTTCCTTCCAGACCGCGGCCCGGAGGAAGAGGGTCTCCCCGTCCTTCCACTCGTTGCTGTTCCGATCAAAGGTCCGCGGGGTGGAAGCAATGGTGAAGTTCGACACCGCGCTACCGCTCGGGGTGAAACGGAGTTCCGGGTCGTTGGTCAGGTTGCCGATCACTGTGATCGTTGTTTCGCCGGCCATGTTTAGGCTGCTTTCTGTAGTGGTTGGTGCTGCATGTCGAGGTAGTTGCCGGCGTCGTCCAGGAAGACAAAGGCGCCGAGCTTGGGGATGTAGACGGGGAGGGTGTCGATCTCGTGGTCCGTGCGGAGCTTCCAGCCGTTCTTCCGGGCTTGGGCTGCGAGGTCCGGCATGTCTTCCACGAGGGTGTTCCAGCGGGAGCAGACCAGGAGGCCGTTCGCTACCCGGTTGCGGGACTTCACCCCGCCGGCGCCGCGGCCCTTCCGGTGATGGTGCAGGAGATCCCCGACGCATTCCCCGCCCGCGCCGTGGATGACGCATCCGAGGTCACGGGTGGAGATGGTGATCTTCTGCTGCCGGGTGAAGCCGGTGTTCTTGCTCATGCCGCCCCCTGCTGCCCGGCCGGCTGAGCGGCCCACTCGGACTTGATTGCTGAGTTGAGGGACCGTCCGATGTCGAGCCGGTCGCGGAGGACTCGGATGGACTCCCGGGCCGCCCGGAGCTTCTGGTCAGCGATCTCGGCGTCCAGCTTGTAGGATGCTGCGTCGATGATGGACTGGTGCTTCCGGACATCCATTGGCCCCTCTGCCTGGAGGAAGGAGCGGGAGAGGCTGATCTCGTACCGTGAGCGGAGCCGGACCGCTTCCTCATCAAGACGGCTAATCTCGCCCTGCTTGGCGTCCAACTCCCGGCCCAGACGGGCCAGGAGGAGGACGACATCGTTGGCGGTGGGAGTGGTCACGCAGCGGCTGCCTGCTGGTGAGCCTCAATTTGGGGGAGTGCGGAACCGGCAGCAAGGTCGTTGAGGAGTCCCCGTCGGTACGCGGTGGCGATCTTCTCCCGACCGTCCTTGGCGTAGGTAATGGTGAAGGACGAGGGAGCCTTGCCCGGGACACGGCGGACACCGGGGATGACTTCGCCGGTGACGACGTCGATAAGTTCCCCGTCGTCTCCCTCGATGGCGTTCTTGATCTTCTCGGCCAACCAGGAGGCCCGAACCTTCTTTACGATCCGCTTCCGGGTGGCCGGGATGACTTCCTCATCAATGCCGCCCTGAGCTTCCGCCCACTCGAAGAGGGCCGCCTCGTCCACGGTCTGGTCCGAAGGCTTCCCCTCCGGCAGGGTGATGTTTCCGACGCGGGTCCCGTCCGGGAGGACGATGGCGAAGGACTTGGTGCCCTCCTCCTCGTACTTCTCCAGCAGCTGCTCCAGGTGCTCGCCCCGGGCGTCCTTCATGTAGTCCATGAGGGCGTCCGCGAAGGTCTTGATGAGGGCAATGCGGAGGTTCTCGGTCTTGATGCTCATGCTGCTGCGCTCCGTTCCCGCAGGGCTTTGCCTGCCGCGGTGATCTTGTCGATGGTTTCTTGAGGGGCTTTCATGCCGTTGGCCTTGGCGAGGAGATCCAGGAGCATGTCCCGGCTGTTCTTCGCGGCATCCAGCAGCGCGTCCCAGTTGGGCTGCTCCTGCCGGTACTGGCTGAGGCTTACCGCTGCAGCGTCCCCACTCTGATGCTGCTGCTGGACCGCTACCGGCCGCTGCTCCTGAGCGGAAGCGGTGGCGTCCACGTCGGCGTGCTGCCGGGGAGCGGTTGCTCCCTCTTCACCGAGGCCCAAGGTGGTCCACAGCTCGTGCACGGTGAAGTTCTTGTAGGACTTCCGCTCATCCAGGCGGACGTCCATCTTCAAAGACCGAGCACCGGTGATGAAGGTTTCCCCACGGGCGGGCATCTCCACGACAATCCCGACGTCGTAGGGCAGGGACTTCTGGGACTTGATCTTGGAGGTCTTCTCCTTGGTCGGTTTCCCGGAATCGTCCAGGACGGTGACGACGTCGAGGCGTGCCGTGACCAGAGACGGGCCCTCGTGACGGCGGAGGACGTTGACCACGGACTGCCACCGGTCCGTTGCCCGGTTCCAGAGGTCCATGCCGATGGGGGAGTCCTGGTCCGGGTTGTTGTTCTTCCGGCGGCGGTTCGCCAGGACCTGTGCCTCATCCGACAGGAGTTCCCAGAGGCGGGTGGCCGAGTCGAGGATGATCAGGTTGGGCTTGCCGTCTACCCGCGGTGCTGCGGCTGCTGCTTCGAGGGCGGCGAGGATTGAGCGGTAGGTCCCGTCATGCTGGGCGATCTTGAAGCGGGCCCCGGGGATTGCGCCGTACTCGTCCGGGTCGTCCTCGCCCACGCCGATCCAGAAGGTTTCTCCGATGAGGTCAGAGGAGGATGCGAGGGCGCATGAGTAGGACTTGCCGGCCTTCTCCGCTCCGGCGATGAGGGTGATGGGCCACGGGGGTTTGCCTGTGGGCTCTCGGAAAGTGGTCATCGGGCTTCCTTCTGGTCTATGTCGTCGCACTGGCAGTTGCCGTTGCAGGTGTGGGAGTCGCAGTTGGGGCATAGGCCGTAGCCGCGGCAGAAACAGATCACAGTCCCACCGCCAGTGCGATGGCGGCCGGGATGGCGTGGGCGAGGACCAGCCAGGCGGCCAGTGCGAGGACGAGGACCGCGAAGCGGACGGTGGACCGGACCCGGAGCTGGCGGGGGCTCACGCTGCAAGCTCCATGGTGGGGATGAAGACATCCCGGCCACCGAAGGGGAAGGACGTGATGACGTCGCGGACGGCGGTGAGGAGGTCGCCCTCAAAGCGCTCGATCAGGTCCTCCCGGTCATTCGCGTCCAGGTCCATGTGGGTGCCGTTCTCCACTTTGCGGAGATCATCGAGGGACTGCAGGGCGGCGGCGACGTAGTTGGGTTCGGGCTTGATGCCCAGGAGTCCACTGATGTCGTAGGCCAGGGCCTCTTCGTCCTGCCACTCGTTCGGGTAACGCTCGAAGTAGTTGACGATGGTGGCGCGGGCAGCGGTTTCGGCCTGCCGTTTCGTGAAGTGGTAGGTGTACATCGGGTATCCTTCCGGTAGATGAGCTTCTTGCTTGTTCATGGGTCCCGCGATGCTTTGGCCGGCTGCGGGGCCCTTTTCTATTGGGTGAAGATGGCGGTGGACCGGATCTTCTTGTTCCTGGCCCTGCGGTCTTCCTTGCTCTGCCGCGGCGCCTGCTGGCCTTTGTTGCGGATCGCTTCGATGTCTTCCTCTCCGAAGCGGATCTGTGTCCCGTCCCGCCAGGCTGGCCACTTGTTCCCGCGGACCCTGCGGCGGACGGTCTCTTCGCAGACCCGGAACATGGTGGCTACCTCGGGGACTGTGTAGTAGGTGGTCACGATGCGATCCATTCCCGGAGGATGCCGCCGTGCCGTGACCGGTGCTTCGAGTTGCTGATCCCTGCCTGCTGGATGAGGCCGCGGGAGCGGGCGATCTTGAACGCGGTTCCCACTTTGTTGGGGTGGGGTGCTGGGCGGTGGTTTCTCCGCAGGTCGTCGGCAGTGACAGTTCCTCCCCGGCGGGCGAGTTCCGCGATCCTCTCCACGGCTTCTTCGGTCCAACTGGTGTCTTCCAGGGCCATTCCTTGTGTCATGTCGGCGTGTCCTTTCTCAGGCTGCTTGTAGACGCTGTGAGCGCGTGGTTTGCCGCTTGGCAGACGGCGCAACGGGCTCGAAAAGGACCTCAAGAGGGATGTTGAGTACCTCCGCGATGCGGGATGCCGTCTCCGGTTCCAGGCAGCGGCGCCGGCCGCTGGTGAGGTGGTTGATGAATGACGGATGGACGCCGACGCGGTCAGCCAGACCACGCTGGGTCATCTTGTGCGGGATCGGGGCCCCGGCCTTGTGGGCTTCGATGTCCTTCTGCGTGATGAGGAATGCGCGGAGTGCTTCCTTTGAGACCAGTCGCATGTACGTTCCTTTCGGCCAACGGGCCTTAGTGCGCCAGGGTGACATGAGCTCTCCTTCTGTTTCGGTAGGCGGTTTGCCTGTTATCTGCTGCCCTTTGAGTATTGCCTACCGGTAGGCGTTGCGTCAAGCACTGACAGTGCGTGTTTTCCGCACCGCTACTAATCAGTAGAGGGATGGGGGGTTATTTCTGGTAGGCGGAACCTAAAATTAGGTGTACCGCCTATCGGTAGGCATAGTGCCCACTACCGGCGTTGCGCCCCAAGGCAGCCCACAGGAAAGCTCAGAGCATGACCACGAACGCAGGCCCCAACTTCCAGCAGCTCGTCCTGATGCACAAGCGGGACGACTCCTACGAGACGATCTCCAAACGCGCCGGAGGCGTCCCCAAAGCACGCGCACTACAGTCCATCGTCAAAGACGGCTTCACCCGCATGCCCTCACCGGAGACCTTCGCCGGACTCTCCAAAGCCTTCAGCATCAGCCCCCGCGAACTCGTCCTGGCAGCTGCCCGGACCCTTGGCGTCGACGTCGGAGACGACCGGGACGCGGACCTCGTCCTCTGGGGCGCTGGACGCCTCCCGCAGGAGTCCCAGGATGTCCTCCGAAACACGGCCGGGGAACTCATGAACTGGATGGACGGCAGCCGGCGCAAGTCAGTCGAAGCTAACTCCGACAATGTTGTGCAGTTCCCCACATCCAAGTCCGAGCCCTCCCGCATCGACTTCGCCAAGATGGCCGGCATGACTGAGCCTGAATCCGAGGGAAAACGGGAAGCAGCACACTCGGCAAAGCGCGGCGAGGAATCCCAGGAACGGGAGTAACAAACCGGCGCTTGTCGGTACCGTCCCCTATGGTGGCGGCATGGAATCGGGGGAACGCTTGGCTGAGTCGATGGGTGTGCGTATCGTCACCCACCGCCTGCCCGGGTTCCTTGTTGCCGCCACGGACGGCAGGACCATTTACTTGGATGACCGCCTCACCTACCGGGAGCGGCGCTGCGCTATCTACCACGAGCTGGTCCACATCGAGGCAGGGCACCGAGACTGCCAACCGCCGGCCATCGAGAAGAAGGTCCGTGCTGCTGCCGCTGCCCGTCTCGTGTCCTGGGAAGCGGTATGGGAACACGCGCCGTGGGCGCACTCGCTCGATGAGTTGGCCGAGGACGTCATGGTGACCCGAAGCGTTCTCTCGGATTGGATCGGGAGCCTCTCGGAGGAGGCCAGGACGCGCCTGCAGCGGCGCTTCGAATGCTCCGTATAGCCTGTGCACAATGTGCACAGGAAGCGTCTTATCCGGTTGTAGATGGTAGTTTCGAGTCGTACGGACTCGCGGAATGTAGGCATTTTCCGGGGCTATAGCTGGTGGCTGGGGCGGTTCAATTCCCCCCATCTCCACATTTGATATGCGTCGGCACATCCTTACGGATGGGCCGACTCATCAGATAACACCCCGGTCTGCGGACCGGGGTGTTTTTCTTTGCCCGTGGCAGGTGCCCGCGCGCTGCAAGTCCCCGCGTCCAGGCATCGTTCACCCAAGGCGTAGCGCAGGCGGGACTAGTGGCAGCCGCCCGGTCGTTGTCTCGGGTAGGACCCGGACGTGCAGACCGCCGGGATCCGGCTACATGCAGGAGGTGCCCCATGAACCAAAGCAGCGAGCCAGTTTCGGAAGCGCCCGACGTCGACGCGCTGGATTCGTATTCGCAGACAGTCATGCGCGTGGCCGCCGCCGTTACACCTCACGTTGCCGCCTTGGAGATGTCTGCCCCGCGCCGCAACGGCCGCATGCGTGTAGGAGCCGGTTCGGCCGTGCTTTTCACCGAAGACGGCTACCTTCTGACCAATGCCCACGTGGTAGCCGGTACCCAGCGCGGGCACGCGGTGTTCGCCGATGGCAGCCGGATGGAGCTGGAGCTTGTGGGCGCCGATCCGTTGTCCGATCTTGCTGTAGTTCACGGCAGACCACCGCGGATACCACCGGCGCAGTTCGGCGCTGCGGAGTCTTTGCGGGTAGGCCAGCTCGTGGTGGCCGTGGGCAACCCCTTGGGCCTGTCCGGTTCGGTGACGGCGGGAGTAGTCAGCGGTCTCGGCCGGGCCATTCCTGTCTGGTCCGCCGGCAACAGGCGGGTCATCGAGGATGTCATCCAAACAGACGCCGCGCTGAACCCGGGCAACTCCGGCGGAGCGCTGGCGGATACGCACAGCCGAATCGTTGGCATCAACACTGCAGTTGCAGGTGCCGGCCTTGGCCTGGCGATCCCCATCAACGCCACCACCCAGCGCATCATCTCGGCCCTGCTCAAGGATGGACGGGTACGCAGGGCCTACCTTGGCCTCGTCAGCACGCCAACCCGGCTCACCCCCAGTGCCGTCATCAGAACGGGCCAGCGGGATGCGCTGCGGGTGGTGGAGGTGCTTCCCGGTTCTCCGGCGGACAAGGCAGGCCTGGCAGCAGGGGACATCCTCCTTGCCGCCGGCGGACGCCCTGTCAGCGATGCCGAAAGCCTTCAGCGGCTGCTCTTCTCGGACGCCATCGGCGAACCCCTCCAGCTCGCGGTGCTCCGGGACGGCACGGAAATCCGTCTCATCGCCGTCCCCGAAGAGATGACCAGCAACGGAAAGTAACGTGCACGGTGCGGTGGCCGCAGATGCCGTGGCTGGTGTAGCGCTAGTCCTGCCCCGGCACGTCCGCAATGCCCACGAAACGCGTGCCGACGCCGTCGAACTCGCTGCGGACGTATCCCTCGCGCACGCGCGGAACATCCTCAGGCCGATGGTGGCCGCACACAACGTAGGTAAAGTCGGGCCACCACTTCTTTGGCCGCGCTGCTTCTTCGTATCCACAGACGGCGCACTCAAGATGGACCCAGACAGCCCGCTTGCCGGTACGGTTGGCGCGGGACTGGACCAGCCAGGGCGGCGGGTTGTCCAGGATCTCGCCCAGTTCGGCCTCGGTCATCCACTTTGGAAGGCCGTGGCGCTGGGCCATTTCCATCGGTACATCAAGGGCAATGGCCGCGTCACGTCTGCTAATCATCACCATCCACCATACGGGAGCCTGCCAAATCGTCAGCGGCTGCGCTAAGCGGCCAGCTTAAGGCCGGCCCCGGCAGCGCCAAAGCCGAGGATAAGGTTGGCCGCCACATTCCACATGGCGGAGCCGAACCGCGCTTCAGCCAGCAGCCGCACCGTCGCCGTGGTCCAGGAACTGAAGGTGGTGAGACCGCCTGCCAGCCCCGTTGCCAGTGCCGTCTGCCATTCCGGAGCCAGCCCCAGCTTCAGCGCCATGGCGTGGGAAACGCCGATGAGAAAGCAGCCCAGGACGTTCACCAGCAGCGTGGCCCAGGGCCAGTGCAGCCTCGCCCTGGCCTTCCAGCCGCGACCGGGACCGGGACCGGGACCGGCAGGGGAAGCACCAACCGCATTGGCGGTCCGGATGGAGGTGTGATGGGCGAACCAGCTGTCCACCGCGAAGCGCAGAAGGGCTCCCGCGATGCCGAACAGGCCCACCAGAACAGCAGCCATCACGAGGGGGTACCAGGCAAGCTTTCGTGGCGCCGGGCCACCAGCGTGCCGAAACGCCATCCCACGCCGGCCGCGGCCAACCCCAGAACAACCGACAACACCAGGTAGGCCACCCACAACACATGCGCCCCCGCCCGGGCCAGCTGGTCCACCGAAAACACCACCGCAGAAAACGTCGTGAAGGACCCAACCAGCCCAGGCCCCAGCCCGGCCCGCAACCAGAACGCGGTATGCGGCCTGGCGATCCAGACAGTAGTCAGCGCGGCCAGCACGAAGCTGCCCGCCACGTTGATCCACAACGTGGCCCACGGCACCGAGCCAGCAGCATCCGGGAACACCAGCCCCAGTCCGTACCGCAGTTCAGTGCCGAGTAGGCCTCCGGCGGCAACAGCAAGCCACGCGCGGCCTGCCGGCATGCCGGCGTGCATTCAGCTCTCTCCCAGCAGGCAGCCCGGGTGCGGATGGTCGCTGTGCACCCACAGTGCCGAGGTGATTTCGTCCGCGAGGTCATAGTCCCTGGTCCTGCCCGCATTCCTGATCCGCACTACCAGGGCACCGCCGAACGGCTTGCGGCCCACCACCTCCACTTCGGCGTCGAGGTCAATCTCCTCCGCGGAAAGGTAGCGGAGCAGGTCCGGGTTTTCGTCGCTGATCCGGGTGATCCGGCCGGTATGGCCCTGGTCCAGCTCACCCATCAGGTGGGCCGGAGGCATCAGCACCTTCCCGTCCGCCGTGGGAATGGGGTCGCCGTGCGGATCACGCTGCGGGTTCCCAAGTTTTTCGGCAACGCGCTCAATAAACGTGTCTGAGACTGCGTGCTCCAGCAGTTCAGCTTCGTCATGGACCTCATCCCAGCTGTAGCCCAGCTGCTGGACAAGGTAGGTCTCAATCAGGCGGTGGCGCCGCACCATGGACAGTGCCAGCCTAACGCCGGCGTCCGTGAGCGTGATGGCACTGTAGGGCTTGTGGTCGACAAGCCCTTGGTCCTTCAGCTTGCGGACCATCTCGGAGACTGAAGAATTGGCAACACCGAGCCGCTGAGCCAGCTGGGAGGACGTGATGGGCTTGTCCTGCCACTCAGTGAACGAATAGATGACCTTGACGTAATCCTCGATGGAGGAGGAGGGCGCGCTGGTCTTCACAGCTCCAAGCCTACCCGTTGCCCGTTTCCCGTCACGCTTTGAAGGCCCGCCAGGTGAGCGTCAGGTAGGGCAGGTCAAGCTCTTCATCCTGGCCGTGTCCCAGGTGCTCGTGGAGGTACCAGTCCAGGTTGGCCAGCACCTTGTCCCGGATTGCTTGACCTGCGCGGAGGTAATAGCTTCGCGACTTGGTGAGTTCCACCAGGTCCGTGGTGGTGACGCGGTCCTGCCAATGGGTCACATGGCCCTCAAGCCCCTTGAACTCCGGTCCCACGAGCGGGCGGAAGTCCGGTTTGTACACGTCCCCGGCGTGCATGATCCGGGAGAGCCGGTGGACCCAGGGAACCGATGTATCCAGCTGGTTCCAGACCAGTCCCAGCGTTCCGTTCGGACGCAGGACGCGTGCCAGTTCCGTGCTCGCGGCCAGGGCATCGCACCAGTGCCAGGCCTGGGCAACACTGACGACGTCGAAGGCCTCCGGTGGCAGGCCCGTTGCCTCTGCGGTGGCATGGACCGCCGTGGCGCCGGGGTAGTGCGCCTGCAACTGTTCGAGCATGTCGGCGGAGGGGTCCAAGGCGGTGACGGTAAGGCCCAGGCCCAGCAGCAGTTCGGTGAACTTTCCGGTGCCGGCTCCGGCGTCGAGGGCGTCAAGGGCTCCCTGCGGCACCAGCCACTGCGCGGATTCTTCCGGGTAGCCAGGGCGGACCTGCTGGTAATGCCGGCCACCGTCCTGGAAGCTCTGGCCGAGCTCCCGTCGCCGTCCGTGATCAAGTTTGGGGCCGCCCCGTACCACGTGTGGCCTCCTTCGCCTGATGCCCTGGGTATCCTTCGAATTTACCGTACCCGTCGTGCCGGCAAGGCCAGAAGGCAGAACCAGCGGGCAGCAACAGGAGCTCCCGGCAGGGAGCTCAGTCGTCGAGGCAGGGGGCCGCGCCGGCGGTTCCCGGCGTGTTGGGGGCCCAGTGCGGGTAGGTGCGGGTGTCGTTGGCGGGGACCCAGCGCCCGGCGTCCACCACGTAGTCCCACCCAAGGCCGTGGCGGCGCAGCGACTCGATGCCGGCAAGGAGCCGTTCGGCATCCTCAAGGCGTGAGCCGACGCCGAAGCTGGCGCGCAGTGAACCGGAGGGCAGGCCGAGACGCTTCAGCAGCGGGTGGGCGCAGAAGCGGCCGTCGCGCAGGCCCACACCGTGCTCAGCAGACAGGTAGGCGGCCACCAGTCCGGCGTCGTAGCCTTCCACGGAGAAGTTGACCACGCCGATGGTGTCCGTGTCCGGGTTCGTGTCCTTGAAGATCGTGTGGACGGTTACGCCGTCGATCCTCTGCAGGCCTTCCACCAGGTACGAGCGGATGGCGGACTCGTGGGCGTGCCACTGGTCCTGGTCAAGCCCGGCAATCACCTGTGTGGCGCGTGCCAGAGTGGCTGCGCCCAGGACGTTGGGGGAGCCGCCCTCGTGGCGGGCCGGGCCGGTGGCCCAGCTGACGCCGTCGAGCCTTGCTTCCTTGACGGCGCCTCCCCCTGCGAGATGCGGCGTTCCGGCGTCCAGCCAGTCCGTGCGTCCCACCAGCACGCCCGCGCCGAACGGTGCGTAGAGCTTGTGGCCGGAGAAGGCGAGGTAGTCCACGCCGTCTGCTGCGATATTGATGCGGCGGTGCGGTGCCAGCTGGGCGGCATCCACCACAATCCGTGCGCCGTGTTCGTGGGCCAAAGTGGCCAGGATCCGGACGGGAAGGATTTCCCCGGTGACGTTGGAGGCACCGGTGACAGCAAGCAGGCTCACGCCGCCCTGCTCCAGTTCGGCGCGGACCGACTCGATGGTCCCGGCGATGGTGTCGGCGGCGACAATGCTGCGGTGGGGGACGCCCTGCCACGGAAGCAGGTTTGCGTGGTGCTCGATGTCCAGGTACAGGACGTCGCCGTCGGGCCGGCCATCCGTTTCCGGCAGGCATCCAGCCAGCAGGTTCAGCGAATCAGTGGTGTTCCGGGTAAAAATCACCGAATCATCCGGACGGCCGCCCACGAATCCGCGCACGATGTTGCGGGCGTTTTCATAAACGGACGTGCTGATCTGGGACGCGTAGCCGGCTCCGCGGTGGACGCTGGCGTAGAACGGCAGGATCTCGTTGAGGTAGGCCGAGACCACGGAGAGGGCGGGAGCAGAGGCTCCGTAGTCGAGGTTGGCGTACCGGACGTGCCCGCCGGAGATCAGCGGCGCCTGGATTTCGGCGCCGGTGACGGCGGAAAGCGGCCGCCCGGCAACAGCCCGGCGGGCGTCGAAGGCGGCAGCATCAGACTGGACAAATTCTGGCTGGGCGGCGGCGTTGGGGGAGACGGTGGCAGTAGTCACGGGCAGACCTCACTCTGAAAGGACTCCCAGCACCGGGAATCCGCGCTTGCCGCATCCGTTCCGGACCGGCCTGGTCGTCACCCGGGGCACCCCACCGCGGTTGGAGGGTTGCCGGCCAGCAAACCGGGGTTTCGCGCTGGCACTCGTGACCTGGTTAAGAGCGTAGGACATGCAGCAGGAAGGTTCGAAGCCGGCTGGAATGTTAAGCGTTTTGTTACGCACCGACTGAAAAGTCCCGCTATGGCCGAAGAAAACGACGGCGGGCGCCTCCTTGGGGAGGCGCCCGCCGCTGATTGTTCGATGCAGACGCTTAGAGGAGATCGTCAAGGTCAGGGTTCAGCCGGCGGAGAACCTCGGAGTGCAGGATGGAATTTGTGGCCAGCGCGTTGCCGCCAAAGGGCCCGTCCTCACCCTCCAGGGAGGTGAAGCGGCCACCCGCCTCGACCACGATCGGCACAAGTGCCGCCATGTCGTACAAGTTGAGTTCGGGTTCGCAGGCGATGTCCACCGAGCCTTCAGCCACCATGCAGTAGGACCAGAAGTCGCCGTACGCACGGGTCCGCCAGACATCCTCGGTAAGGCCCAGGAAATTGTCCAGGCTGCCGCGTTCCTTCCAGCCGCCCAGGCTCGAGTAGGACAGCGAAGCATCGGACAGGTTGGCGACGTTGGAGACGCGGAGCCGGGTGGCGGCCGCCAGTGACCGTCCCATGTAGGCGCCCATGCCCTTGGCCGCCCACCAGCGCTTTCCCAGGGCCGGTGCGCTCACCACTCCGACGACGGGCTCGCCTTCATCCACCAGTGCGATCAGGGTTGCCCACACGGGGACGCCGCGGACGAAGTTTTTGGTGCCGTCGATGGGGTCGATGATCCAGCGGCGGGACCCGTGGCCGGTGCTGCCGAACTCTTCCCCGAGCACGGCGTCACGCGGGCGGGACCGGGACAACTGGCCGCGGATGGCTTCTTCTGCGGCCTTGTCCGCGTCGGTGACCGGCGTCAGGTCCGGCTTGGTCTCCACGTGGAGGTCCTGGGCCTTAAAGCGGCTCATGGTCTGGTCATCCACGGAGTCCGCCAGGACGTGGGCCAGGCGCAGGTCATCGTTGTAGCTTGAAGCGGGTTGGATCATGGTTCCAAACTACCGTCTGTGCGGGGTTCTGCTGGGAGGTCGGCCTTGTCAGTTGACGCTTCCCAGTTCCTTGGTCTCCTGCGCCTCCAGGCGTGGGTCGGTGCCCAGCAGGCGCCGCAGCGAAGCGAGCCGTGCTGCCCCCGTGGCGCCGGCGTGGCCGCCGCCCACCCAGGCGTCGAGTCCGCAGTTCACCGCGGTGGCGGTGTGCTTGCAACCGCGTTCGCAGTCCTCGATGCCGGGGGAGAGGTCCGGGAAGGAGCGCAGGATCCGGTCCGGATCCACGTGGGCCAGGCCGAATGAACGGATGCCGGGGGTGTCGATGATCCAGCTGCCTACAGGTGCGTCTGCCAGTCTCAACGCCAGCGCCGACGACGAGGTGTGGCGCCCGCGCCCCGTCACGGCGTTGACCCCGCCGGTGGCCCGTTCCGCGCCGGTCAGGGCATTCACCATGGTGGATTTGCCCACCCCTGAATGCCCCAGCATGACCGTGACTTTCTCATCAAGGTACGCGCGGAGCTCAGCCACGGCTTTGCTGTCGAGCCGTGCGGAGAGTCCGTCGTCGGAACGGGCATCAATGCCTGAAGCGCTGGAGTCGGCAGTGCGGCTGATGATCACCGGGAAGTCCAGGTGCGTGTAGTTGGACAGCAGGTCCGCCGGATCCTTGACGTCCGCCTTGGTGACCAACAGGATCGGCTCGATCCCGGCGTCGTATGCCGCCACCAGGGCACGGTCGATGAAGCCGGTGCGCGGCTCGGGGTTGGCCGCAGCCACCACAATCACCAGCTGGTCCGCGTTGGCCACCACAGCCCGCTCCACCGGGTCCGTGTCATCGGCGCTGCGCCGCAGCAGGGTCCGGCGGTCCTGGATCTTCACCAGCCGGGCCAGGGTGTCCGGTTCGCCCGAGACGTCACCTACAAGGGAGACGAAATCCCCCGCCACCACCGGGTTGCGGCGCAGCTCCCGGGCCCTCGCGGCTATGACAACCCGTTCGTTTCCTGAGTCCTCGCCCACCACTGCCGTGTAGCGCCCGCGGTCAACGGTGATGATCCGGCCGGTTACGGCGTCGTCGTGGCTGGGCCGGTCTTTGGTGCGCGGGCGCGAACCCTTTTTGCTGGGCCTGATGCGGACATCGGATTCATCCCAGGAGTCAGTGCTGCGCGCCACTGGTGGTACCTTCCGCGCGGGCTGTGGCCGGCCCTGCCTGGGCCAGCATGTCCGCCCACAGCCGGGGGAAGTCCGGCATCGTTTTCGCGGTAGTGGCGATGTCCTCCACCTGCACGCCCTCCACTGCCAGGCCAAGGATTGCTCCGGCCGTGGCCATGCGGTGGTCGGCGTAACTGCGCACGACGCCGGCGTGCAGCTGGGCGGGCCGGATCACCAGACCGTCACTGGTTTCCTCGGCATCACCGCCCAGGCGGTTGATCTCGGTGACCAGCGCCGCCAGCCTGTCGGTTTCGTGGCCGCGGAGGTGCGCTATGCCGCTGAGCCGGGAAGGGCCGGTGGCCAGCGCGCAGAGCGCTGCCACGGTGGGGGCGAGTTCGCTCGTGTCCGCAAAATCGGCGCCCTTGATTTCAGGTCCGCCCGTTACGGTGAGGACGCCGTCCCGAAGCGTGACGTCCGCGCCCATTTCAGTGAGGATGGTCCGCCAAAGGTCTCCCACCTGCTGCGTCTGTTCCGGCCAGTCCGGGATGCGGACTGTTCCGCCGGATGCCAGGGCAGCGGCCAGGAAGGGACCGGCGTTGGACAGGTCCTGCTCGATCCTCTGGTCGAAGGCGCGGATGGGTCCCGGGGCAACAACCCAGTGGTTGGGAACCGAATCGTCAACAACAACCCCGGCTTCGCGCAGGACGGCTACGGTCATGTTGATGTGGTCGAGGCTCGGCACCGGCTTCCCGACGTGCTCAAGGTGCAGTCCTTCGGTGAACCTTGCGCCCACCAGAAGCAGCGCCGAAACGAACTGCGAGGACGCGCTGGCGTCGATGACCAGGTGGCCGCCGCGCACCTCTCCGGTGCCTTCCACCACAAACGGCAACGACGACGGCGCCCTGCCGCCTTCGGCGGTGACCGCCACCCCCAGCGCCTTGAGAGCTTCGATAATGGCCCCCATGGGCCGGTTACGGGCGTGGGGGTCGCCGTCGAACTCGCTGGCCCCGTTACGGAGCGCCGCCAGCGGCGGAACAAAGCGCATCACCGTGCCGGCAAGGCCGCAATCTATCCTCGTGGAGGACGGTGCCGCACCCGCCGGGAGCGGGACCACTTCCAGGTCCGGACCGAACGCGCCGTCACCCGGGACCTCCGTGATGGTGGCGCCCAGCTGCCGGAGCGCATCAATCATCAGCGCCGAATCCCTGGAATGCAGCGGCGCGCGCAGGCGTGACGGGCCCTCGGCCAGCGCTGCAAGTACCAGGTACCGGTTGGTCAGCGACTTTGAGCCCGGAACCCTGACAGTGGCATCGACAGGCCGAGATGCGAAAGGCGCAGGCCAGTGGGGAAGGGACGTTCCTGCGTTGTCCTGGGTGGCGGCGGCTGCTGCGGTCATGTCCTGCTTATGCCCCCGTGGCCTGTTCAACGGCGCGGCGTACAGCCTTATCAGCTTTGTTCAGCTTCTTGTTGGTGGTCTTCCTGGCGTCCGCGGCAAGGTGCGCGGCACCCTTCCTGGCATCGGCAGCCAGGTGCTCAGCGCGCCAGGCCAATCCCGGCTTGCCGTTGGTGTCAACAGACGCCAGGAGTGCCCCGCCGCTCAGCGAGAGGTTCTTCAGCAGCTGGCTGCGGCGGTTCCCGCGCCCTTCCTTGCTGCTGATGTCCGCACTGCGCCATTCAACGAAGGTGTTGAGGAGGGAAATGACGGTCAGCACGGTGGCCGAAAGCCGCGAAAACTTCCCGAGCCCAAAGAGGACACCCGCGCCCACCTGGGTGCCGCCGATGACCCGGGCCAGCGTTTTCTCATCAGTCCGGAACGGCAGCGCCGCCGTGGCCTTGCTCAGAAGCGGTGACAGCTGCTGCGCAGTGTCATCGGCATTTTTGAGCTTATCCATTCCGGCAAGAACAAAACTGGAGGCCAACATTGGCCGTGCGAGAGTGCGGACAAAGGACATGAATTTCCTCCTGGCTGGACGAACCGCGTCGGGTGCGGCGAAGTCGGTTCTAGTCTTGCACTTTTGGGGAATATTTGCCCGGGGGCCGGGGTTATCGAAACTGGGTCCGCGAAAGCCTGGCCCGACAGACAAAGCACCGGACAACAGAGTGGAGTTGGCCCTTGAGGCGGGTGTTGGACGGAATTGACGCAGCAGGCCCGGTGGCAATGGACTCCCTGGAGACCGAACCCCGCGGGTACGGCTCACCGCGTGCGCGGAGCCTGACAGTAGACTTGAAGGCAATGAGCACCTTGGATCCGGCCGTTTCGGCCATGTATGAGGCTTCCCAGAGCGAAGCCAAGACTGACGCACGGCCGGGGCCTGCAGAGCCAACGGCAGAAGTACAGCCGCTTGATGCGGAAACTACTGACTTGGCAGTCGATGTTTCCATGGAGTCCGCGGAGGCGCGCCGCGCCCGTTTCGAGCGTGATGCCATGCAGTACGTCGATCAGCTGTACTCAGCCGCGATGCGCATGGCCCGGAATCCCGCCGACGCCGAGGACCTCGTCCAGGAGGCCTACACCAAGGCCTTCTCTGCGTTTCACCAGTACAAGCCGGGTACCAACCTTAAGGCCTGGCTGTACCGCATCCTGACAAACACCTACATCAACCTGTACCGCAAACGGCAGCGCGAGCCGCTTCAGTCCAACTCGGACACCATCGAGGATTGGCAGCTCGCGAGGGCCGAATCACACACCTCCAGCGGGCTGCGGTCCGCAGAGGCAGAGGCGCTGGATCACCTGCCCGATTCGGACGTCAAGCGTGCGCTCCAGGACATTCCCGAAGAGTTCCGCCTTGCGGTGTACTTCGCGGATGTCGAAGGCTTCGCGTACAAGGAAATTTCGGACATCATGAACACGCCCATCGGCACGGTGATGTCCCGGCTCCACCGCGGCCGGAGGATGTTGCGGGACATGCTCGCAGAGTACGCCGCAGAGCGGGGATTCAAAACGGCCGCCCCCCAGCAGGACGCGGCGGAAAGCACACAACAGGAGAACAGGAAATGAGCGACTGCCAGGGATTGGGCGACTGCGACGATACCCGGATGCAACGCATCTATGAGTATCTGGACGGCGCCCTGACCCGTGAGGACATCACGGAAATCAAAACGCACCTTGATGAATGCCCCGAATGCACGGAGCAGTATGACCTTGAGTGCGTCATCCGCAACATGGTCAAGCGCTCCTGTACCGAAGCTGCGCCGGATAACCTTAAAAACGCCATCCTGGACCGGATCCACTCGATCCGGCCAGTGGATGTCTAGCTCGGCTGTCCGGCCACAGGGCCAGGGCCGCGATTTCCTCACCTGAACACAAAGGAACCCCGAAAGCCATGTGGCTTCCGGGGTTCTTTTGCTGTGAACCGTAGTACCTGGCCTTTGCCTAGGTGTTGGGGCGCTTCCCGTGGTTCGCGCCGCCACGCTTACGGTCACGACGCTTGCGTGCACGCTTGCTCATAGCTGGCCTCCTTACTGTTGTACTCAAAAAGAGCTGCCCTCAAGTCTCCCACATGATGTGGCGCCCCGCGAACCGGCAACAGCCACGTGACCTGCGGTTCGATGGAGCTCTCGTGTGGCAAAGCTATTTTTCCGCAAGGGAGTTGCGGACTGCGATGCGGGCCTGTTCCAGCACCGTCCGAAGGGTTTCCAGGGCCACCGGGCTTATGGGCTGCCGGCCCGCCTGCTGGCGCAGCTCGGCTCGGAGGTCGTCCCGGAACGACTGGAGCAACATCTCGGCTTCTTTAAGGGCGCGTTTGCCTTCCGGTGCGGACCTGGTCCCGGCGGCAGTGAGATCGACGGAACCGGCCGCGGCCCGCGCCGCTTCGGCGGTGGCTGCGAGGTCAGCCCGCAGCCCGCGCATGTTGCTGCGGATGTCCTCCCGCAGGTTGTCCGCAAGCCGCCGGACAGAAACGGAAATTTCCTTTTCCACTGCGGCCAGTTCTTCCCGCCGCAGGTTCAGTTCCGCGACCCCTGCAGGCGTGATGCGGTAGTTGGTGCGGCGCCCGGCCGATTCCGTGGCCACCAGCCCTTCTTCCTCGAGCTTCCCCAGCCGCGGGTAGATGGTGCCCGCGCTGGGGGAGTAGGTGCCGCCGAACCTGTCCTTGAGCGCCTTGATGAGTTCATAGCCATGCTTCGGGCCGGATTCCAGCAGCGACAGCAGGTAGAGCCGCAGGGCGCCGTGGGCGAAGACGGCGGGCATCAGGACCGTTCTTCCGCGTTTCCGGCCGCTCCGCTGTGGATGATGGACGTGGTGCCTGAGACGGAGTTGGTCCTGACCAGCATGAGTTTGGCGTCAGGTCCGGCGATGGTTTCTACTTTGCCGCCGGGCACGTGATACTCCTGGTGGTCGATGACCACCGTTCCGCTGGCAGACTTGGCGACGATGTCCACGCCGACGTCGTCGGGAATCCGGATGGTGAGGTCACCGGAGACTGAGTTAGCACCGAAGTCCTGGGTATAGCCCAGCAGGTCGAAATTCATGCCGCCGCTGACCGTATTGGCCCGGATGTGGCTGAAGTTTCCTGAGGCCGTTACCTCGCCGGAAACAGTCTTGGCCGTGAGGACGCCACTGTGGTCCCGGGCGCTTACCTCGCCGCTGACGGTGTTGACGTGCAGTTCGCCGTCAGTGCCGTCGGACATGACAGAACCGGAAACAGTGTTCAGGCGGGTGCGGCCCGCCATCCCCGAAACGAGGCCGTCACCGCTCACGGTGCCTGCCTCCACCTCAACAGTGGCGGGAACCGCAATGCTGATGACTGCGTAGTTCTCGCTGTTATGGTTGACCGTTCCCATCAGGTTCTTGAACCAGCCCTGGGGACCGTGCAGCTGATGGCGGACCTCAAGCCGGCCGTCCTCGAGTGAAACGGCCACGGGGTCGCCCCGGACCTCCGAGATCTCGATCCGGGTAACCGGCTCGTGGTGCGCCACCACATCGAAGCGGCCGCGCACCATGCCCAGCTTGAGGGACGTCACCGAGTCGACGTCGATGGTTTGCGCGCTTGTGACATCCCAGGTCTGATCAGCCATTGGTCCTCCAAAAACGATATATCGCGTGATGCACCCAACGTACCGCCCCGGGCAGCCCGGGTCAAGATATATCGCGATCCGTACCTATTCGGGTACGGCCATCCCCAGCCACTGGAACCAGCCGCGGTGCAGGACCAGCCAGGCCATCAGCCCATATCCGGCCTGCCCCGGAGTGCCCCCGTTTGCCGCCAGGTCCTGGCGCCACTGTTCGTGGTTGAGGAGGGGGGAAAAAGTATCCACATAAAGATGCTTCCGGCGGGTGGTGACGTCAGCGAAGGCTGTGTTCAGCTCGTCCAGGCGGCGGTTCTGTGCGGGGTCCAGGGTTGGGGGAGGTCCCACCACAAAGACTCCGAGCCGGTTCTGGGACGCTGAGTCCAGGATGTTGGCAAGATTGAGCCGGCTGCGGGCGGTGGAAAGCCCGAATTCGATGTCGCGGCCGGACAGGCCAATCACCAGGCGGTTCTCGGTTTGCCCGCTGAACCGCCGGCCGGCTTCATCCATCCACCGGGCGGCCAGGCCTTCCGTTCCTTCCTGCGGACAGGGGAGGGCGTAGCTCTCCAGGAGCACGCCGTCCTGGGGAGTGCGGGCCAACACGCGGCCCAGCCAGCCGAGTGCCCGAGGGTCACCGAGCCCCGCCAGCAGTTCATCGCCTACAGCTGCGATACGCAGCTTCCTGTCTTCCACACGTTCCTCTTAACTTCGGTGCTGACTGCCCGTCGCCAACCGGACCACTTAGGGGGATCGGGCAGGCGCTGTCCATCCCATTAAACAGAACTGCCCGGCCGGAGTCTGGTATTTCGACGTCCGGCCGGGCAGCCTTACTGATTACTACCGCGCAAATGCCTGCTTCAAGAGGGCATCCTGTTCCGCGGCGTGGCGCTTCATGGAGCCGGCGGCCGTGGAAGCCGAGGCCGGACGCGACACCAGGCGGACGCGCCGTTCAAGGGCGTCCGGCAGGTTCAGGCCGATGAACGGCCACGGTCCCTGGTTGGCAGGCTCGTCCTGCGCCCAGACGACCTCGGCGTTCGGGTACTTTGCCAGCTCCGCGGCGATCTCCGCGGAGGGCAGCGGGTAAAGCTGCTCCACGCGGACGATCGCCGTCGTCTTGTCATCGGTCTTCTGCCGCGTGGACAGGAGATCGTAGTACAGGCGGCCCGAAACCAGCAGAACGCGTTCGACGGCTTCCGCAGCCAGCTGTTCATGGTCCCCGATGACAGGCTGGAACGTGCCATTGGTGAAGTCCTCCACGGAAGACGCGGCACCCTTAAGGCGCAGCAGCTGCTTCGGCGTGAAGATGATCAACGGCTTCCGCGGGCGGCTGTAGGCCTGGCGGCGCAGCAGGTGGAAGTGCGAGGCTGCCGTGGTGGGGTTGGCCACGATCATGTTTTCCTCGGCGCACATCTGCAGGAAGCGCTCAATCCTCGCCGAGGAGTGGTCCGGGCCCTGGCCCTCGTAGCCGTGCGGAAGCATCAGTACCAGCGAGGAACGCTGGCCCCACTTTTGCTCGGCCGAGGAGATGAACTCGTCAATGATGGTCTGGGCACCGTTGACGAAGTCGCCAAACTGGGCTTCCCACAAAACGAGGGCATCGGGGCGTTCCACTGAATAGCCGTATTCGAAGCCCATGGCCGCGTATTCGGACAGCAGCGAGTCATAGATCCACAGCTTGGCCTGGTCATCGGAAAGGTTGCCCAGCGGCAGCCATTCCTTGCCGTTGGCGCGGTCGTGGAAGACGGCGTGGCGCTGCACGAACGTTCCGCGGCGTGAGTCCTGGCCCGCCAAGCGCACGGGGACGCCTTCCATGATGAGCGAGCCGAAGGCTGCAATCTCGCCAAAGCCCCAGTCGATGCCGCCTTCGCGGGACATCTGTTCGCGCTTCTCCAGCAACTGCTTGAGTTTGGCGTGGACGGTGAAGCCTTCCGGAATCTCCAGGTGGGCTTTACCGATCCGCGCCAGGGTGTCAGCGGAAATGGCGGTGGCCACCTGGGAACCCGTGCCGGAATCGGACTGCTGGGCGATGGGCCGCTCGATGTCCGAGACGGCTGCCGAGTCCGCGGTGATGATCGGAATCGGGGATGTCTGGGCCGCGTGGGTCTCAGCGAAGACCCGCTCCAGGCGCTCCTGGTAGTCGCGGAGCAGCTGCTCGGCTTCTTCCTCGGTGATGTCACCGCGGCCGATGAGGGACTCGGTGTAGAGCTTGCGGACCGACCTCTTGGCTTCGATCAGGTTGTACATCAGCGGCTGGGTCATCGAGGGGTCATCGCCCTCGTTGTGCCCGCGCCGGCGGTAGCAGACCATGTCGATCACAACGTCCTTGTGGAACCGCTGGCGGAACTCGTAGGCGAGCTGGCCGATCCGGACCACAGCTTCGGGATCGTCGCCGTTCACGTGGAACACCGGTGCCTGGATCATTTTGGCAACGTCGGTGGAGTACGTGGAGGACCGGGACGATGACGGGGCGGTGGTGAAGCCCACCTGGTTGTTGACCACAATGTGGATGGTTCCACCGGTGCGGTAACCGCGGAGCTGGGACAGGTTAAGGGTCTCAGCCACCACGCCCTGGCCAGCGAAGGCGGCGTCGCCGTGGACCACGATGGGCAGGACCGGGAACGACTCGCCCTGGTCCAGGCGGTCCTGCTTGGCGCGGACAATGCCCTCCAGGACGGGGTCGACTGCCTCCAGGTGGGACGGGTTGGCGGCCAGGTAAACCTTTGTCTCCTTGCCGTTGTCCGAGGTGAACGTCCCCTCGGTGCCCAGGTGGTACTTGACGTCACCGGAGCCCTGGACCGAGCGCGGATCCTGGGTGCCCTCGAATTCGCGGAAAACCTGTGCGTAGGTCTTGCCCGCGATGTTGGTGAGCACGTTCAGGCGGCCGCGGTGCGCCATGCCGATGGCTACCTCGTCAAGGCCGTCGTCAGCGGCATCGGACATGATGGCGTCCAGCAGCGGGATCAGGGACTCGCCGCCCTCAAGGGAGAAGCGCTTCTGGCCCACGAACTTGGTCTGCAGGAAGGTCTCGAACGCCTCAGCGGCATTCAGCTTCGAGACAATGCGGAGCTGTTCCTCACGGCTGGGCTTCGAGTACGGGTGCTCCAGCTGGTCCTGGAACCACTTGCGTTCCTCCGGTTCCTGGATGTGCATGTACTCGATGCCCGTAGTGCGGCAGTAGGCGTCGCGCAGGACGCCGAGGATGTCGCGGAACTTGAGCATCGGCTTGCCGCCGAAACCACCGGTGGGCCACTCGCGGTCCAGGTCCCAGAGCGTCAGGCCGTAGGTGAGGACGTCAAGGTCCGGGTGCTTGCGCTGGACGTATTCGAGGGGATCAGTGTCCGCCATCAGGTGTCCGCGGACGCGGTAGGAGTGGATGAGCTGCTGGATCCGGGCGACCTTGTTGATCTCGTCCGCCGGGTCCACCTGCTTGTCCGCGCTCCAGCGTACGGGCTCGTACGGAATGCGCAGGGACTCGAAAATTTCGTCGTAGAAGTTTTGGGCACCCAGGAGCAGCTGATGTACCAGCTTCAGGAATTCACCGCTGCCGGCTCCCTGGATCACACGGTGATCGTAGGTGGAGGTCAGGGTGAGGACCTTGCTGATGGCGTTCTGCGCGATGATCTTCTCACTGGCGCCCTGGAACTCGGCCGGGTAGTCCAGCGCACCGACGCCAATGATGGCTGCCTGGCCCTTGGAAAGGCGCGGCACGGAGTGGACAGTACCGATGCCGCCCGGGTTGGTCAGCGAAACGGTGGTGCCCTGGTGGTCCTCAGCCGTCAGCTTGCCGTTGCGGGCGCGCTTGATGAGGTCCTCGTAGGTGTGCCAAAACTCGGAGAAGTTGAGGGTTTCAGCCTTTTTGATGTTCGGCACCATGAGCAGGCGGGTTCCGTCGGGCTTCGGCATGTCGATGGCGATGCCGAAGTTGACGTGTGCCGGCTGGACGGCAACAGGCTTGCCGTCCACTTCGTCGTAGTAGACGTTCATGGAAGGGAACTGGGAGAGCGCACGGATGACCGCGTAGCCAATGAGGTGCGTGAAGGAGACCTTGCCGCCGCGTGCACGGGCCAGGTTGGAGTTGATGACAACGCGGTTGTCGATCAGCAGCTTGGCGGGAATGGCCCGGACGCTGGTGGCGGTGGGCACCTCGAGGCTGGTGACCATGTTGGTGGCAATGGCCTTCGCCGGGCCGCGGAGGACCGAAACGACGTCCTCTTCGGGAGCCGTGGGTGCCTTGACATTCTTGGGCAGCTGCGCCGGGATGGGCTGCGAGCCCGTGCCGGTACCAGTCTTCTTGGAACCGTCGCGGGCCACAGTGGCAGGAGCCTTCTTGACGGGCGCCGGGGCCGGGGCGGCAGCAGGGGCCGCAGAGGCGGGGGGCGTCGACGGAGGGGCGGGGGCTGCAGCTGGCGGCGCTACCGGTGCCGCAGGAGCCGCATTCACAACCGGCAATTCCCTCGTTGCAGGGTGGGCAGCGGCGTGCCCGGAATTTCCGTTGGAAGAAGAACCCGCGGCCGCGCCAAAGGATGCAAACAGCGGCCACCATTTGGCGTCCACCGAGTTCTTGTCCTTCTGGTACTGCTCGTACAGTTCGTCAACGAGCCACTCGTTTCCGCCAAATTCCTCTGGTAGACGGTGGCTTGGCTGCTCTGGCACTTGAAATACGCCTCTTCCATGAGTTTGATTTCTCTCCGGCCCACGGTGCCTCAGCACTACGATCCAACCGGTCTCTGCGTCCTCTGAACCCAGACCATTGCCAGTCTAGTAAGCATCCTGTGGTAACTGCCAATAAGGGTGACCCAAATCATGAAGTGACGTGAAAAGGCCGGAATATGGCGGTTGGAAAGAAGACAGGGAAGGGTTTTTTAGGCCTGGGCAGGGCGCCCGGAAGGCTGCTCCGGGAGTCGCCGCGGGGGTGGTTTGCTCCCTGTAGACTGAAATTCTTATGGACAGTAAATCTAGGTGCCGGCCTGGGGGCTGTCAGCGGAGCGTCAAGAGCGCCGCGCAGTCCACCCGCAGAGCCGGCAAACCCCGAACACACGCCCATCACCATTCGCCGGCACAGCCGGCAGGGGCCGTAAAGGATACTGCGTCGGCATCGACCGACCATCCTCCGCCGGACCGATCTCCCTGGCCCCCCTTTTCTCCGTCAATGCCCTGCCACGCGGCCGCGGCTGTCCGGGCGGGATGCTGAATGGAATGGCTTCTCCTGGCAGCAGGTTTGCTGCTGATCGCCGGCACGGGCTTTTTTGTCGCCGTCGAATTTTCCCTGATTGCCCTGGACCAGGCCACCGTCCAGAGGGCCATCGACGACGGTGACACCGGCGCCGTCCCCTTGCTCGCGTGCCTTAAGTCCCTTTCCACCCAGCTCTCCAGCTGCCAGCTGGGCATCACGCTGACCACCCTGTTGACCGGGTACGTGATGGAGCCATCAGTGGGCCGGCTTTTGGAAGCCCCGCTGGCCGCCGTCGGGCTTCCCGGCGTTGCAGTGGCCTCCATCTCGTTGGTCCTGGCGATGGTGATCGCCACCCTGCTGTCAATGCTCCTGGGCGAACTGGTGCCCAAGAACATGGCAATCGCCCTGTCCTTCCCTGTGGGCCGCGCCCTGGCCCGGCCGCAGCTCATGTTCACCGCCGTGTTCAAACCCGCCATCGTGGTGCTCAACGGCTTCTCCAACAAAGTGCTGAACGTCTTTGGACTGGAGGCGAAGGAGGAAATTTCCGGTGCCAGGACCCCTGCCGAACTTTCGTCGCTGGTGCGTCGGTCGGCCGAGATGGGAACCCTGGATGCCGGGACGGCCAACTTCGTGTCGCGGACACTGAACTTCTCCACCCGGACCGCGGCGGACGTGATGACGCCGCGCATCCGCGTGGAAACCATCGAGGCGGACCAGCCTGTGGCTGACATCCTCGCGGCGGCGCGCAGGACCGGGTACTCCCGGTTCCCGGTCATAGGTGAATCCGCCGATGACATCAGGGGGCTGGTCCACGTCAAGAAGGCGGTGGCTGTTCCCTGGGAGCGCCGGCAGAACCTGGAGGCCGGGGCCATCATGACCGAGGTGCTGCGGGTGCCGGAGACCATCCACCTTGATGCCCTGCTGGCTGAACTTCGCGACGGCAACCTGCAGCTCGCGGTTGTCCTGGACGAGTACGGCGGAACGGCGGGCATCGCCACTCTTGAGGACCTGGTTGAGGAGATTGTGGGCGAGGTGGCGGACGAGCATGACAAGGTCCGCCCCGGTTTGCTCCAGAGTGCATCCGGCGACTGGTACTTTCCCGGACTCCTCCGCCCGGACGAGCTGTCCGAGCAGATTGCCGGCCTGACCGTTCCTGATGAGGCAGCATACGAAACAGTGGGCGGCTACGTCATGAGCGAACTTGGCCGGATCGCCGTGGTGGGCGATACCGTCCCCGTTGGCGGCGGAACGCTCAGTGTCACCAGGATGGATGGCAGGCGGATCGACCGCATCTGTTTCCGGCCGGCGGAACCTGAACCGGAGTCCGGCAACAACGACGACGGGACTGGACGATGAGCGACTGGGCCGGAATACTGTGGCTGGTTGTCCTCCTGTTCGGCAACGCGTTTTTTGTCGCTGCCGAGTTCGCGGTGATGTCAGCCCGGCGCAGCCAGATTGAACCGCTGGCGGACGCAGGGTCCAAGCGGGCGCAGACAACCCTGCGTGCAATGGAGAACGTTTCGCTGATGCTGGCATGTGCGCAGCTCGGCATTACCGTCTGCTCCCTCCTGATCCTGCTGGTGGCAGAGCCGGCCATCCACCATCTGCTGGCCGTGCCGCTGGAGATGCTGGGCCTGCCGGTGGAAGTTGCCGATGTGGCGGCCTTCGCCGTCGCGTTGCTGGCGGTGACGTTCCTGCACGTGACCTTTGGCGAGATGGTGCCGAAGAACATCTCTGTGAGCGTCGCTGACAAGGCAGCGCTCCTGCTCGCCCCGCCGCTCATGTTCGTCGCAAGGCTCGTCCACCCTGTCATCTCGGTCCTCAACTGGTCCGCGAACCACATCCTCAAGATGCTCAGGATCGAGCCTAAGGACGAAGTTAACTCCTCCTTCACCCTGGAGGAGGTGCAGTCGATTGTTCAGGAGTCCACCCGTCACGGCCTGGTGGATGACGAGGCGGGACTGATCACCGGTGCGCTTGAGTTTTCCGAGTACAGTGCGGCGGACATCATGGTTCCGCTGAAAAAGCTGGTCATGCTGAAGGCGGCAACAACTCCGGTGGAGTTCGAGAAGGCCGTGAGCCGCACCGGATTCTCGCGTTTTCCAATGCTCGATGATGACGACATGCTGTATGGCTACCTCCACGTAAAGGACGTCCTGTCCATTCCCGAGGCGGCTTACGGCCGTCCCATTGCCGAAAGCCGGATCAGGTCCCTGGCCAACCTGGCCCTTGATGACGAAATCGAAAAGGCGATGTCCGTCATGCAGCGCACCGGTTCCCACCTGGCGCGCGTTATTGGTCCCGACGGCAATACCAAGGGTGTCCTGTTCCTGGAGGACGTGATTGAGCAGCTGGTGGGTGAAATCCGCGATGCCACCCAGGCCACCGGCGTCCGAAGACTGGGGCAGCCGAACGCAGGGTGAAGCTCCCGGAGCTCCGCGGCGCGGGGCTCCGGGGTCCTCTCGGACAGGCGCGCCTATTCACCTAAATAGGAATCATTCCCATTTAGGTATAAGCTGAAGTGGTTCTTTTTCCTTCCCGTCCCGTTTGAACCGAGGTTTCCGTGCGCCGTCTCTCCGTTGCCCGATCATCCCTGGCCGCCCTTGCCGGGCTTGGCCTGCTGCTCACGGGGTGCAGCCCCCAGCCGGAGGGTTCACCCGAAGCGGCCGACGGGATCAACGTGGTGGCCTCCACCAACGTCTACGGCGATATCGCGGAAACGATCGGCGGGGACAAGGTCAGCGTTACCGCGATTATCACCAAGACCAGCCAGGACCCCCATTCCTACGAAGCCACCGCCCAGGACCGGCTGACTGTGTCCAAGGCAGATCTCCTCATTGAAAATGGCGGCGGGTACGACGACTTTCTGCATACCCTGGCGCAGGACAGCAGCATCGACGCCGGCAACGTGCTGAACGCCGTCGAACTCTCCGGGCTGGCACACCCCGGGGAGGAAGCCTCCGGCGGGGCAACACCTGCGGAGCCAGAGGGCGAGGACCACGCACACGACCACGGCGAGCTGAACGAGCACGTCTGGTACAGCCTTGATGCCATGGGGCGGCTGGCTGATGATCTGGCAGCAAAGCTCGGCGAGCTGGAGCCCGGTTCAGCTGCTGCCTTCGATGAAAACGCTGCTGCCTTCAAGGCCCGGCTGGAAGAACTGACCGGGAAACTGGAAGGGCTGAAGGCCGGGGCCGCCGGCGCCTCCGTTGCTGTGACCGAGCCCGTGCCCGTGTACCTGCTGGAGGAAGCGGGCCTGGAGAACGCTACGCCTGAGGACTACACTGCCGCGATCGAGGAAGGCTCTGACGTTCCGCCGGCCGTCCTCAAGGCCGCCACCGATTTGGTGTCCTCCAAGTCGGTGCGCTTCCTTGCCTATAACGGGCAGACTGAGGGTCCCCAGACCGAGGCGCTGAAGAACGCTGCGGAATCGGCAGGCGTTCCTGTAGTCGATTTCAGTGAAACCCTGCCCGAGGGCAAGACCTACGTGCAGTGGATGACGGACAATGTGAACAACGTCAGCAAAGTTCTGGAGACAAATAGTTGAAACCCGTGGTCAGCCTCACCGGGGCGTCCCTCACTTTCGGTAAGCGGACGCTCTGGGAGGACCTGGACCTGGAGATCAGGCCCGGCGAATTTTTTGCCGTGCTCGGCCCCAACGGCAGCGGTAAAACCAGCTTCCTCAAGGTCCTGCTGGGTCTTCAGGACCTGCACAGCGGAAAGGCCACACTGGGCGGGAAGCCGGTTGAACGCGGCAGCAGCCTGATCGGTTACATCCCGCAACAAAAATCGTTCGCCCGCGATACGCCCATGCGCGCCCGCGACCTGGTGGGCCTCGGTGTGGACGGCCACCGCTGGGGTCTGCGTATGTCGTCCCGCCAAGCGAACCGCAGGATTGACGAACTCCTCGAACTGGTGGGGGCAACGGACTATGCCAAAGTACCCGTGGGCCAGCTCTCCGGCGGTGAACAGCAGCGGCTCCGGGTGGCGCAGGCCCTTGCCACTGACCCTAAGGTCCTGTTGTGCGATGAGCCGCTGTTGTCGCTTGACCTGCACCACCAGCAGGCAGTCAGCGCCCTGATCAACAAGCAATGCCACGAGCAGAACAGCGCAGTGGTGTTTGTTACGCACGAGATCAACCCCGTGATTGACTACGTGGACCGCGTGCTCTACCTGGCCGGCGGGCGGTTCAAGGTGGGCACTCCGCAGGAAGTCATGACCACGGAGGTCCTCTCGGATCTTTACGGCAGCCACGTGGAGGTCATCCACGCCAACGGCCGCATCGTGGTGGTCGGGTTGCCCGATGCCACCACCCATCACCATGCCGAGGCCCACGCCCTCGCCGGAGAGGTGGCCTGATGGATGCGGACAGCATCATCGGGGCGATCTTCAGCTTCGAGAACTACGGTGAGTTACTGGTCCTTGTCCAGAACTCGATC
This sequence comes from Arthrobacter sp. sptzw32, assembly GCF_059089735.1. NCBI lineage: Bacteria > Bacillati > Actinomycetota > Actinomycetes > Micrococcales > Micrococcaceae > Arthrobacter > Arthrobacter sp. sptzw32. The sequence continues at coordinate 544,883 of NZ_JBNHEZ010000001.1, forward strand.
TGGGCAGGAGCGGTCCTGGGGCTGCTCGGCGGGCTGGTGGGGACGTTCGTGATGAAACGTGACCTGGCGTTCGCCGTGCACGGAATATCGGAACTGTCCTTTGCCGGCGCCGCTTTTGCACTGCTCATCGGAGCGGACATCGTTTTCGGCTCGCTGATCGGCTCGGTAGCGGCTGCTCTGCTTCTGGGGCTCATGGGCGTGCGGGCCAGGGACAAGAACTCAATCATCGGGGTGATTATGCCCTTCGGTTTGGGCCTCGGGATCCTGTTCCTGTCCCTGTACGAGGGCCGTGCCGCGAACAAGTTCGGTTTGCTGACCGGGCAGATCGTCTCAGTCGACACCGTCCAGCTTCAGGCGCTCGCCGGAACAGCGGTGGTGGTGATGGTGGTTCTGGCGGCTATTTGGCGGCCGTTGAATTTTGCCAGCGTGGATCCGGAGCTGGCCGAGGCCCGCGGTGTTCCCGTCCGAACGCTTGCCATCGTTTTTATGGTCCTGCTGGGCGTCAGTGTGGCTCTTTCCATCCAGGTGGTGGGAGCCCTCCTGGTGCTTGCTCTGCTGATCACGCCGGCTGCGGCGGCCCTTCGGGTGACGTCCTCCCCGGTGGCAGTGGTGGTGCTGAGCGTTGCTTTCGCCGTCACGGCGACCGTCGGTGGGATCCTGCTGGCCCTCGGCGGCCGCATCCCCATCAGCCCCTACGTCACAACGCTGTCGTTCCTGATCTATGTGGTGTGCCGCGTCGTCGGATCCGTCCGATCTTCCAGGGGCATCAACGGACGGGTACTGCAGGCACGCTGACCCTGCGCTTCGGGGGCCTAGAGGGTGCCGGCTGCCTTGCGCGAAGTGCAGTCCGGGCAAAGCCCGAAAATCTCCACGGTGTGCGCCACTTCCGTGAAGCCGTGTTCGTTGGCCGTGCGGGCTGCCCACGTTTCAACGGCGGGCGCTTCCACCTCCACTGCCTTGCCGCAGTTGCGGCACAGCAGGTGGTGGTGGTGGCCGGTGACGGCACATCGGCGGTAGACCGCTTCGCCGTCGCCGTTGCGCAGCACGTCCACCAGCCCCTCGTCCGCCAGGGACTGGAGGATGCGGTAGGCGGTGGCCAGGGACACCGATACGCCCTGGTTCTGCAGGATGCGGTAGAGCTCCTGGGTGCTCACAAAATCAGCCAGCTCATCCAGCGCGGCGCTGACTGCCAGCCTTTGCTTGGTGACGCGCTGTTCCTTGACGGCAGTGGGACCGGCGACGCCGGCAGGCTTGGTAGCGGTCCCTGCGTTGGCTTTCGTGGCTGCGGCCGAAGCGGGATTGGTGGATTCAGCCTTGGCGCCGAACGGCATGAACAGACTCGCTTCCCTCAGGATGGTGGCAGAGATCAAGATTACCAGCCGCAGCTTCGTGGACAGGGTTCAGGTCCGACCCTAGGCTGGCGCTATGAAGTTGACCAAGTACACCCATGCCTGCATCCGCCTTGAGAAGCAAAACCGGGTCCTGGTGCTGGATCCGGGGACTTTTTCGGAAACGGCTGAGGCCCTGGCGGGCGCCGAAGCGGTCCTGGTCACGCACGAACACACCGACCACATCGACGTTCCCGCAGTGGTGGCTGCTCTCAAGGGCAACAGCGCGCTGGCAGTTTTCGCCCCGGCAGGCGTAGCGGACAACCTGCGCAAGGAAGCCCCCGCAGCAGCACCGAGGATCCACAGCGTCGAGCCCGGATCATCCTTCCAGGCAGCAGGCTTCGAAGTGCGCAGCTTCGGCGGCCAGCACGCCTTGATCCATCCGCAGATCCCGATGGTTGCCAACATCGGCTATTTCCTGGACGGGAGCGTTTACCATCCCGGTGACTCTTTCATCGTTCCCGACGGCATCAGCGTCCAGACGCTGCTCGTGCCCATCCACGCGCCATGGAGCAAGTCCGCCGAGGTGGTGGACTTTGTGATCGGCGTGCGGGCACCGCGGGCATTCCAGATCCACGACGGTCTGCTCAATGAGAACGGCCTGAAAATCGTGGAAGGTCACGTCAAACGTCTTGGAGCCAAATACGGCACCGAGTATCAGCACCTGGCCCCGGGAGAGTCCGTGGAGGTTTAGGCCCCGCCGCCGTCCCAGCTGCCGGTATCAAAGAACCGCCGGATCACCGCTTCATACGGCTCGGGGTCCAGGCCGTGGGACGTCAGCCACTCCGGAGAGTAGTAGTTGCCCGCGTAACGCTCGCCGCCGTCGCACATCAGCGAAACGACGCTGCCCCTGCGGCCTTCGGCAAGCATTCCCGCAACAATCTGCCAGACGCCCCACAGGTTTGTTCCGGTGGAGGGACCGGCATGGAGACCGGCAAGGGTGTGCAGGTGCCGCATGGCGGCCACGGATGCGGCGTCGGGGACTTGGATCATGTGGTCGATCACGGACGGCACAAAGCTGGGCTCCATCCGGGGCCGGCCGATACCCTCGATCCGGGACGGCAATCCGGAAGCGGGGTGGGAGCTGCCAAGCCAGCCCGGGTAGAAGGCCGAGTTCTCCGGGTCCACCACCAGCAACCGGGTGGGGTGGCTGTGATAGCGGAGGTACCGGCCGATGGTGGCGCTGGTGCCGCCGGTCCCTGCGCCAACCACGATCCAGTCCGGCACGGGATGTTCCTCCAGCTCGAGCTGGCCGAAAATGGATTCCGCGATGTTGTTGTTACCCCGCCAGTCCGTGGCGCGCTCGGCGTAGGTGAACTGGTCCATGTAGTGCCCGCCGCTGGTGGCAGCGACTTCTTCCGCGGTTGCGTAAACCTCGGAGGCGTGGTCCACCAGGAGGCAGGAGCCGCCGAACTGCTCAATCAGCGCAATTTTCTCGGAGCTGGTGGTGCGCGCCATGACGGCGATGAACGGCAGTCCCAGGAGCTGGGCGAAATAGGCTTCGGATACCGCTGTGCTGCCGCTTGAGGCCTCAACGATGGTGGTGTCCTCCCTGATCCAGCCGTTGACGAGGCCGAACAGGAACAGGGACCGCGCCAACCGGTGCTTGAGGCTCCCGGTGCGGTGCGTGGACTCATCCTTGAGATAAAGCTGGACGCCCCAGTGCTCGGGCAGGGGTACCGAGTAAAGGTGGGTATCGGCGGAGCGGTTGTTTTCCGCCGTGATTTTGCGGATGGCTTCGTCGGCCCAGTCCCTGCCCGCGGTGCGCTCGATCTTCACCGCACCAGCCTACCTGCGGCCATCCAAGCTGCCGTTAGAGTGGGAGCGTAGGCTGCCCACGCTAAGGAGCAGGATGAATCCGTTGATGGATGTTTCCGAACTGGAGAAGCGCGGCGCCGGCGGCCTGCGCACAGTGCTGCTGGATGTGCGCTGGGCGCTGGGCGACCCGCACGGCCACGACCACTACCTGAAGGGGCATCTGCCGGGCGCCGTATTCGTTGACCTGGCGACCGAACTTGCGGACCCTGCAGTTCCGGAGCGGGGCAGGCACCCGTTGCCATCAGTGCCCCGGTTCCAGGATGCGGCGAGGCGCTGGGGCATTAACAAGGGCGATGTTGTGGTGGCCTATGACGACAGCGCAAATATGGCCGCAGCACGAGTGTGGTGGATGTTGAGAAATGCAGGCCTGGCTGAGGTTTACCTGCTCGACGGCGGCCTGGCCGCTTGGCGGGCTGCAGGGCTGCCGCTCGAGCAGGGCGAGGTGGCGCCTCCTTCCGGCGACGTCATCCTGGAGGAAGGGCAGATGCCGGTCCTGGACGCTGCCGGCGTGACCGCCTGGATGGAAAGCACCCCGATGGCGGGAAGTGCCGGCCATGACGGTCGCCTGCCTGACAGGATCCTGCTCGATGCGCGCGCGGGGGAGAGATACCGCGGCGAGATCGAGCCTGTTGATCCCCGGGCCGGGCACATTCCCGGCGCTGTCAGTGCGCCGACCTCCGATAACGTGGACAGCGCCGGACGGTTTCTGGCTCCCGCGGAGCTGCGCCGGCGTTTCGAGTCGCTGGGCATCAGCGACGACTCCCAGGTGGGCGTCTACTGCGGGTCCGGTGTTACGGCAGCCCACCAGGTGGCCGCCCTGGAGCTCGCCGGCTTCCGCGCCGCTCTCTACCCCGGGTCCTTTTCCGAGTGGTCAAGCAATCCCTATCTGCCGGTGGTGGCGGGGCCGGAACCCAGCGGCGGCGACGGCGGCCCTGCTGAGTGGAAACTTGGCGGCGCTCAAGGGTAGCGTCGCACTATGACTCCTGGACGTCCCGTGCCGCCGCCCCTCGCGAAACCTGTTGGCCCCGGACCTGTTGCTTCCGACGGCGGTGTGCTGGCTGCCGCTTACGGCGCCACGTCCGCGGACAGCGGGTTGGTCCCGCTGACCCTTGCCCGGCGCGCTCCCCAGGCGGACGACGTCGAAATTGCGATTGAGTTTTGCGGGCTGTGCCATTCCGATGTCCACGCAGTGCGCGGTGAGTGGGGCGGCCAGGTCTGGCCGCTGGTGCCGGGACACGAAATTGTCGGTACGGTCAGTGCCGTCGGCTCGGCCGTTACCGACTTTGCGCCCGGGGACCGCGTGGGCGTTGGCTGCATCGTGGACTCCTGCCGGGAATGCGAAAGCTGCCTGGACGGCCTCGAACAATACTGCGAAAACGGCATGACCGGGACGTACGGTTCCGTGGACCGAAGGAACGGCGATTCAATCACACAGGGCGGCTATTCCTCCTCCGTGGTGGTGGACCGCCGCTACGTCCTTCACGTCCCGGACTCCCTGGACCCCGCCGCCGTCGCGCCGCTGCTGTGCGCAGGAGTCACGACGTTCTCCCCCCTGCGGCATTTCGACGTAGAAGAGGGAGACGTTGTGGGTGTGGTGGGGCTTGGCGGGCTTGGCCATATGGCCGTCAAGCTTGCCAAGGCGATGGGGGCAAAGGTGGTGGTGTTCACCACCTCGGAGTCCAAGGTGCCGGCCGCACTGGAACTGGGGGCCGACGAAGTGGTGCTGTCCACGGACGAAACTGCGATGGACGCGGCAAACCGGACCATTGATCTGATCATTGACACCATCGCTGCTCCGCACGACCTGAATCCGCTGTTCCGGACCCTGCGCGTTGATGGTGCACTTTTCCAGCTTGGCCTTCCGTCCGAGGCGATGCCGCCAGTAAACCCGCGGGCACTGATCAGGCGGCGGATCGCCTACGCCGGGTCGTTGATCGGGGGCATAGCCGAGACTCAAGAGATGCTGGACTTCTGCGCGGAGCACGGCGTGGTGGCCGACATCGAAGTCGTTCGCGCGGACCAGCTGAACGAGGCCTACGACCGCATGGTGGCAGGCGAAGTGAAATACCGGTTTGTGCTGGACACCAGCACGTTGCAGGGACCCGCCAAGGAGGCAGACGTATGAGCACGCTTTTCACCCGCATCCTGAACGGCGAGATTCCAGGCCGCTTCGTGTGGCGGGAAAACGACGTATCCGCGTTCCTCACCACCGGGCCGCTGGCCGACGGTCACACCCTGGTGGTTCCCACGGAGGAAGTGGACCGCTGGACGGATGCATCACCGGAAACACTGGCGAGAGTCATGGAAGTCGCCCGGCGGATCGGAGCCGTCCAGGTGGACATCTTTGACGCGCCCCGCGCAGGGCTCATCGTAGCCGGCTATGAGATCAACCATCTCCATGTGCACGTCTGGCCGTCGAGGAGCATGGCCGACTTCAACTTCGCCTCCGCGGACCAGAATCCGGATCCGGAGGTCCTGGACGCCAACGCCGAGAAACTTCGGCAGGGACTCCGGGCAGCAGGATACGGCGATTTCGTTCCAGCCTGACGGCCTGCCCGGCCGGGTGCTGGCCCGGCTAGGCCGGGGCCAGTGCCTTGTTGAGCACCGCGCGGATCCGTTTCTCGGACACAGAGTAGGCAGTTCCCAGTTCGACGGCGAAAAGGCTCACCCGGAGCTCTTCGATCATCCAGCGGACCTGCGCCAGTTCGCCGCCGGCCCGCCGGCCGGGAAGCAGCGCCGACACGGCGTCGTCGTAGTCATCCTCGAGCCGCTGCACCACCGCCATGCCGAGCCCGTCCCGCTGGACGTTGCCCGGGAGGCGCTCCAGCCGCTTTTCAATGGCGGCAAGATACCGGGGAAGCTGGCTTAGCTGCGCATACCCGGTGCGGGCCACAAAGCCCGGATACACCAGCTGTTCGAGCTGGCTCTTGATGTCATTGAGCGCGCTGATAAGGGCCAGGCTGGTGGTGCCCTTCAATTGCTTTTCAATCCGCCGGGTACTGGCGAGGATGCGCTCCACCACCGCCGTCACGCTGAACACGGTGTCAATCAGTTCAGCCCGAACCAGCTCGTAAAGCCTGTCAAAGGACGGCCGGTCCCACGGGAGCTCTGCGGGAGTGAGCTTGTCGATGGCCGCCAGTGCACAGTCTGCAATGAGGGCGGCAACCGAGCCGTGGGGGTTCTGGCTGAATGTCAGCTTCTCCGTGTTGCTCAGGTGCTCCAGCACATAGCGGTCAGGAGCAGGAACGCGCAGGGCCAGCAGCCGGATCACGCCACCCCGCATCGCGTCCTGCTGTTCGTCTGCAGTCTGGAAAACCCGGAGGGCCACCGACGTGCCCTGGTCCTGCAACGCCGGATAACCCGTGACGGTGTGGCCATTGACTACGCTGCTGACCTGGCGCTGGAGGGTTCCGAAGCTCCACTCGATGAGCCCATCCTGCTCCCTGAACCCGGCGGGGACGGACCCGCCCGGCACCTGGGCGGGCTGCTGCGCGGGGGGCCGCCCGACGTCGGCCTTGCCCGGGGCGCGCCCTGCCTTGCTGCGTCGGGCGGCGGAGGCGGGCGTGGCACCCAATGACTCCGCGATGGCGCGCCGCGTGGCAGGGGCAAGCCTTTCCTGGAGGGCAGCCAGGTCCTTGCCCTCTTCCAGCACTTTGCCCTTGCTGTCAACTACCTTGAACGTCACACGCAGGTGCGGGGGCACGGCGTCCCAGTTCCACGAACCGGGCGGGATAACGTGCCCGCGGACGCGGCGGAGCGCAAGTTCAAGGGACGGTTCAAGCTCGTCGGCGGCTGGATCGAAGTCGGACTCGAGGACTGACACTGCCTGCCGGGCCACGTCCGGGGCAGGCACAAAGTTTTTGCGGATCTGCTTGGGAAGGGACTTGATCAGGGCTGTCACGAGTTCCACGCGCGGGCCGGGGATGAGCCAGCGGAAGGCCTTGTCGTCCAGCTGATTAAGGAACAGGACGGGGACTTCGGCGGTGACGCCGTCGCTCGGGTTGGGCGGCGAGCCGGGAGCTACAGGATGGAACTCGTACGTCAGCGGCAGTTCGAAGCCCTTGTGCAGCCAGGTCTTCGGGTAGGCGGAGACATCGAGGTTGTCGGCGTCGTCGCTAAGGAGGAGGGATTTGTCGTAGTCCAGGAGGTCAGGGTTCTCCTGCCGGGCGTCCTTCCACCACTTATCGAAATGGCGTTCGGACACCACGTCGGGCCCAATCCGCGCATCATAAAACTCAAACAGGGTTTCGTCGTCCACCAGGAGGTCCCGGCGCCGCATCCGCGCTTCGAGTTCCTCAACCTCCTGCAGGAGGGCCCGGTTCCGGTGGAAGAACTTGTGGTGCGTTTTCCAGTCACCCTCCACCAGGGCATGCCTGATGAAAAGCTCCCTGGCCACGACGGGATCCACCCTGCCGTAGTTGATCCTGCGCTGGGCGATGATGGGTACGCCATAGAGAGTGACCTTTTCGTAGGCCATCACTGCGCCCTGGCGGGTGGACCAGTGGGGTTCGCTGTAACTGCGTTTTACCAGGTCAGGCGCAACCTGTTCTGCCCAAAGGGGGTCGAAGCGGGCGGCAACCCGGGCCCATAGCCGGCTTGTTTCCACCAACTCCGCCGCCATGACGAATGTTGGCGACTTTTTGAACAGGGCCGAGCCGGGGAAGATCGCGAAGCGGCTGCCCCTGGCGCCGGCGTACTCACGCTTCCGTTCGTCCAGAATGCCGATATGGCTCAGGAGCCCGGACAGGAGGCTGATGTGGATGCCGTCGTGGTTGCCGACCGGGTCTGCAAGGCGTTTGTTGTCCAGGCTGATGCCGAGGGGGCGGGCCAGCTGCCGCAGCTGGGCAAACAGGTCCTGCCACTCCCGGACGCGGAGGTAGTTGATGAATTCGGTCCGGCACAGGCGCCGGAAGGCCGACGACGACAACTCCTGCTGCTTCTCCTGGATGTAGTTCCAGAGGTTCAGGAAGCCGGTGAAGTCCGAGTTCTCATCCTTGAAGCGGTTGTGCTTTTCCGCTGCAAGCTGCTGCTTGTCTGTCGGACGCTCGCGGGGGTCCTGGATGGTGAGGGCTGCTGCCAGGATCATGACCTCCCGGACGCACCCCCGTTTTCCCGCTTCCACGATCATCCGGCCAAGCCGGGGGTCCACGGGCAGCTGTGCGAGTTTCTGCCCGACGGCGGTGAGGCCGCCGCCGCTCTTAGCCCCCTCCGTGCCGTTTTGGGGCCGCGCGGCAGCCAGGGCGCCGAGTTCGCGCAACAGCGTGACGCCGTCGTTGATTGCCCGGGTTTCCGGAGGCTCCACGAAGGGGAAGTTCTCGACGTCCTTCGGCCCGCGCGCTACCCCCATTGCTGTCATCTGAAGGATGACGGCGGCGAGGTTGGTGCGCAGGATTTCAGGATCGGTGAAGCGGGGCCGGGATTCGAAGTCGTCCTCGGAGTAGAGGCGGATGGCAATGCCGTCGGACACACGGCCGCACCGCCCGGAACGCTGGTTGGCCGATGCCTGTGAGACGCGTTCAATGGGGAGCCGCTGGACCTTGGTGCGGTGGGAGTACCGGGAGATGCGGGCCGTGCCGGTGTCGATTACGTACTTGATGCCCGGCACGGTCAGCGACGTCTCGGCAACGTTGGTGGCAAGGACGATCCGCCGTTTGCTGCCGGGGTGGAACACCTTGTGCTGTTCCTGCAGGCTCAGGCGCGCGAACAGGGGGAGGACTTCGGTTCCGGCCAGCCGCCGGTTGGACTGGATGCGGGCCTGAAGCGCTTCGGCCGCATCCCGGATCTCGCGCTCGCCGGAAAAGAACACCAGGATGTCGCCGGGCGCTTCCGCCGCGAGTTCATCCACGGCGTCACAGACGGCATCGAGTGGATCCCGGTCTTCCTCAAGTTCGTCGTCGGAAGCGTTCTCTTCATCTGTTCCGGCGGGCGGCTGTGAGAGCGGGCGGTACCGGATTTCCACCGGGTATGTGCGCCCCGAGACCTCGATGATAGGCGCAGGGTCTTCCGGCGTGCCGAAGTGGTTGGCAAAGCGCTCGGGATCGATGGTGGCGGAGGTGATGATCACCTTCAGGTCGGGCCGTTGCGGCAGGATCCGTTTGAGGTAGCCGAGAATGAAGTCGATATTGAGGCTGCGCTCGTGGGCTTCGTCGATGATGATTACGTTGTATTTGCGCAGGAGTTTGTCGCGCTGAATTTCCGCGAGCAGTATCCCGTCGGTCATCAGTTTGACCTTCGTGTTCCGGCTGACCTCGCCGGTGAACCGGACCTGGAAGCCGACTTCCTGGCCAATGTCCACGCCCAGTTCCTCCGCGATGCGCTCAGCGACTGTGCGGGCTGCAAGCCTGCGCGGCTGGGTGTGCCCAATCAGGCCGTTGTCTCCCAAACCGAGTTCGAGGCACATCTTGGGGATCTGGGTGGTCTTACCCGAGCCGGTCTCGCCGGCAATGATGGTGACCTGGTTCGCTGCGATGGCGGCCATCAGGTCTTCGCGGCGCTCGGAAACCGGGAGCTCGGCAGGATAGGAGATGTGAAGTGTCATGGCTGCTGCCAGTCTACTGCGGGAGCCCGGGCTTCCCGTTTCGACCGGTTGCAGCTATCCCGGTTGAGGCGGCCGAAAGGTCAGAAGATGCGCAGCGTGTAGTTGGTGCTGGGAAGGTCCAGCGCGGACCAGGTTTCATGCGATTCGACAGGAGGCATATGACCGCGGCCGTCTTGCAGAAGTGCCGACACGGTGGCGGCGAATACGAGGAGCAGCAGGACGATAAGGATGGTTGTGAGGATTTCCATGGCTCCATGCTTCTCCTGTCCTGAACCGGGAAAAAGTGGCAGAAATGCCCAAAAAGCTAAAATTCCTGCCACAATGGAAGCATGCTGAAATCAGTAGCCGTCATCGTTGTTCCCAACTTCGCTATGTTCGAATTTGGCACTGCCTTCGAGGTGTTCGGCCTCGACAGGACCGGGCGGGGGAGCGGCGTCCCGGCCTTCGATTTCCGGGTCTGCACCCCCTCACCGGGCAACGTCCCGCTCAGGTCCGGTTTGTCCATGAACGTGGATTTGGGGCTGGAAGCCGCCGCTGACGCCGACCTCGTGATCATGGCTCCTTACGGCAGGGATGAGCAGTTGCCGGATTCCGTCCTGGAAGCCCTTCGGGCTGCAGATGCACGGGGAGCGTGGGTGATGTCCATCTGCTCCGGTGCCTTCGCCCTGGCCCAGGCAGGCCTCCTTGATGGCCGCCGCTGCACCACGCACTGGCACTACTCGGGCCAGCTGGCTGCCGAATATCCGAACGCGCACGTGGACGAAAACGTCTTGTACGTGCAGGACGGCAATATCGTTTCCTCGGCCGGTACAGCAGCCGGTATCGATGCCTGCCTGCACCTGGTGCGTGTGGAATTGGGCGCGCACGTCGCCGCCGCCATAGCCCGGGACATGGTGGTTCCCCCGCACAGGGATGGTGGCCAGGCGCAGTTCATTGACCGCCCCATGCCTACCTGCGGCTCGGCACCGATAGAGGAACTCCTTCGCTGGATGGTGCAGCACCTGGACCGTGAGCATACGGTGAACGAGCTGGCGGCGCGGGTGCACATGTCGCCAAGGACATTCGCCCGGAAGTTCCGGTCGGAGACCGGTGCGACGCCCGCAGCCTGGCTCAATTCCCAACGGGTGCTTCGGGCGCAGGAACTCCTTGAGGCCACTGACATGAACATCGAGGAGATTGCGCGGGAGTCCGGATTCGGCCACCCGGTCCTGCTGCGGCACCACTTCGGGAAAGTCCTGGATACCAGCCCCCAGTCTTACCGCAGGGCCTTCCGGGGCCAGCTTGCCGAGGTGGGGTAACAGCAGGGTCTACGTGTCCGGGCGTTGTTCCGTGCGGGCTTCTTCAGCGGCCGCCCGGGTGCTGTCCACCAGCACCCGCCACGGGCCGGTGACCGCCCGTTCGGGCAGGGCTGCGCGATGCTGCCCTGCCCGGATGGAGTAGATGAACCGGTCCGGTTGTGCTTCCTGGAATTGGGATGCGGCGGCCCGCGGTGTCCTGGGTACAGCGTCCCAGGGGCATGCTTCCACAATGGGCTGCCATCGGTTCCTGGCGGTCTCGGACACGGCATTTACAGTCCAAACCCGGGTCATCGCGGCGATGCCACCGGTGCGCTCCACACTGATCTTCATGGCATGGTTCCTGGGTACATCGGGCCTGATCGCCCTTGGTGCGACAGCCAGGCATCCCGTTAAAGTTTGACCTTCACAGTTTCCCACGCGTTCCGCACGGCGTCATGCTCTTTTGAACCAGAACCGAAAAGCTCCCGGGCCGTAGCCGCTGTAGCGCGGGCGAATACCGTGAAGGTGGCCCCGGTGGGCAAATCACCGCCGGTGAGCGTTTCGTACCAGATGCGCCCGGGGGAGTCCCAAGCGTTCCCACCCAGCTGTTCGGCCACGAGGTAAAACGCCCTGTTGGGGATACCTGAGTTAATGTGCACTCCGCCGTTGTCGGCGCTCGTCCTTACGTAAGTGTCCATGGAGTCCGGCTGGGGATCCTTGCCCAGCACGTCGTCGTCGTACGCGGTTCCGGGGGCTTTCATGGAGCGCAGGGCGCGCCCTTCAACTTCAAGGGTGAAAAGGCCCTCGCCAATGAGCCAGCTGGCCTCTGCGGCACACTGGTTCTTCACGTACTGCTCCACCAGGGCGCCAAAGACGTCCGACATGGACTCGTTGATGGCCCCGGCCTGGTTCCGGTACACCAGGGCGGCGGAGTGCTGGGTAACCCCGTGGGCAAGTTCATGGCCGATGACGCTGAGGGACTTGGTGAACCGCTCAAAGACTTCCCCGTCACCGTCGCCGAAGACCATTTGCGTCCCGTCCCAAAACGCGTTGTCATAAAGCTTGCCGAAGTGCACGGTGGCGTTTAGCGGCAGCCCCCGGCCGTCGATGGAGTTCCTTCCGAAGACATCGGCGTATAACCGGTGGGTGTGGCCCAGCCCGTCATAGGCTTCGTTAACTGCCGGGTCCCCCGTAGCGGGCTCACCCTCCTTGCGGACGAGCTTGCCGGGTAAAGTTTCCGAACCGTCGGCGTCGAAGACCGAGCGGTTTGCAGGTCCTGGTTTGGCTTGCCGCACTCCGGCCGGGACGTCGGGCGCGGCCTGGGTGCGTGCTGCATGCACTGAGCGCACATGCCCCAAAGCTTCCTTGGCGGCTCTTGCGGCTGCGGAAAACTCCGGAGCGTCCTGCCGGGCCAGCCTCCTCAGCAGGTAGGGCGGAATGATGGAACAGAATGGAACGTGCATGGCGTACCCCCTCAACTAGGTGCGTTCAGACTACGAGGGGGTACCGACAAAGCGGGGGATTCACGCGCAGTTTCGAAGCGGTCGAATGCAACCCTCGGGTGCAGCCGGATTGTCTGACCCCCTTGCCATGATGAGTACATGGGTAAAGCGGCGGTGGTGAAGGCGTTTGAGGACATCAACGCCGCCCTTGCCGTGCTTTATGCCGAAGCGGCGGCTCCGGGTTCCAGGGTGGTTGATGGTGCTGATCCGTTGGCTGCCCTGGCTGATGGTTGCCTGGACATCCTCTCCGGCGCGGCAGCCGTGGAGGCACGGGTCGCGGGGCTGAAGGCCCGGGCGGCGGTGACGTACGCGGACACGGTTCATGCTGTCGCGGCGCCGGGAACCCTGGTGCAGGCGCGAGAGATGGCGGTCGCGGCGGAAATCGGTACCCTCCTGGCTCTTGGCGGCCGGGCCGCGGGTTCCTTCCTGGCCACCTCCCACGCCCTTGTGGCCACGCTGCCGCTGACCCTGTCGGCCCTGCGCGCTGGGACGGTTTCGTGGCGGCACGCCCAGGTCATGGTGGAGGAAACGGCCTCCCTGGACCCGGCCGGCGCCGCCGCCTTCGAAGCCCACTTCCTGGGCCCGGATACACCCATACCATCCACGGCCGCGCCGATCGGGGACGTTCCGGCGTATCGGTTCAAAGCTAAAGCCCGGGTGTGGCGGGAACGCCACCACGCCGAGTCCATCGAACAGCGGCACGCCAGGGGTGTGGTCGACCGGCGGGTGGAATACCGTCCGGACCAGGACGGGATGGCCTGGCTCTCGGCCTACCTGCCCGCTGACCAGGCAGCGGCGATTTGGAACCGCACCACCGCCCTCGCCCGTGGACTTCAGGGCCCCGACGAGCCCCGCACCCTCACACAGTTGCGGGCCGACACCGCCGCCGGTTTGCTGCTCACGGCCCCGGGCGCAGGTACCGCGGACCGTGGGGATGGGGGCGCTGCAAGCGGGGGCGGGAAGGGGGACGGTGAAACTGCTTACGTTGCGGGCATGGGAAAGGTTCCGGCCCCGAAGGCGGACGTGCTCGTCACCGTCCCGGTGTTCGCGTTGATGGGACTGACCGAGGAACCGGCCATGCTGGACGGTTACGGCCCGATCCCGGCGTCGATGGCACGCAAACTCGTCGCGGAGGGGGCCAGCTCGTTTCACCGGGTCCTCGTTGACCCGCGGGACGGCGCGCCGCTGGAGATCGGCCGGACCAGCTACCGGGTCACGGCAGCCATGAAGAAAGCCCTGCAACTCAGGGACGGCAAATGCACCTTCCCCGGGTGCAGCAACAACTCCCTGGACAACGAAGCGGACCACCTCACCGCCTGGCACCACGGCGGAACCACCGGAATCAGCAACCTCGGCCAGCTCTGCCCCAAGCACCACCGCCTCAAACACGCCACCGCCTGGAAACCCACCCCGGCCACCAAAACCGCACCGCCCGGCTGGATCTCACCCAGCGGCCGGCACTACAAAAGCGAACACCACCACTGGGAACCACCACACTGGCCGGCAGAGCTCAAGGACCTGAATTTCCCACCGCCCGCCGATCTTTCGCAAGCCTGCATGACCACCCACGACCAGCCCGCCGAAAACCTGTTTTGGCACGAAGAGTTTCCGGAAGACACTTACGACGACTGGCTGCTGCCCGGGTATACGTTGCCCAAGGACCCTCTGCCCGAAGAAATCTGGTGGGCGATGGCCTGCGAGGTCTAGCACGATGCCGGGGCACAAAAACCCGAGGACGAAAGTGTCACCGTCGGGAACTCGACCAACAAAAAGAAGCACCCCGGCCGGTGGACCAGGGTGCTTCTGTTGGTGCCCTCGATAGGATTCGAACCTACGACCTTCTGCTCCGGAGGCAGACGCTCTATCCCCTGAGCTACGAGGGCAGTCCGGGGATTTCCTGCCGTTGCCGGCGGGACGTCCTAGAGCTTAGCAGGAAGGTGGCCCGCAAGGGAAAATTGCCACTCCTGAGTCGAAAAGGCGGCGTCCCGAGATGCGGATCAGTAACCGGAAAACGAGTCGACGTGAATTCGCCGGGCCCCGGCTTGCCGCGCCGCACGCCTCAGGGAGGCGACGCTCGCCGGTGAGCCCGAAATATAAACCTCGCGGTCAGCGACGTCGGGAATAAGTGCTTTGATCGCGTCACCGTCCAGCCTGGTCCCGTCTGCGGGGAAGGCGGTTATGTGCGGTGGCGGTTCGGAGCCATCGGCGATGCGGGCTACGACCCGGACACCGGCAGCTTTCAATTCATCCACGTACGCGATCTCGTCGGCGCTCCTGGCCAGCAGGAGCAGCACGGCATCCCGGTCCCGTAAGCCTCCGGAGGCGATATGGGAAAGGAATGGCGTAATGCCGATGCCGGCAGCCATCATGAGAACGGGCTTATGCGGATCGCGGGGAAGGACAAAGTCTCCGCCAACTGACGTTGCCGTCAACTCATCACCCGGGTGCAGCGAAAGAAGGACCTTCTTCGCAGCCGACAGGGGCTCGGCTGTCCGCACGCCGAACTTCACCAGGCGCTCCGTGGGGGAGCCGGTCATGCTGAACACCCGGCGTCGTCCCTTCCCATCAGACTTGGCATGCGGCAGGTCCAGTTCCACGTACTGACCAGGGACAAACCGCACGGGACGGGAGGGCTCGAAGGAGAACTCAGTGGTGCTGGGTGTCAGCCGCCTGGTCCCGTTGAACTTCAGCCGCACACCGCCCCGCTGACCCACCATGAAGGCGAGGAGATTGCCCAGCAGCAGCGCGGCCTCAGGGGAGTTGGCGATGAACCCGAAGTTGTAGGGAACTGCAAAAACCACGCCCACAACAGCGGCAAGGGCCAATTGCTGCCACCTTCGCGGGGGCAGCGTCAGTGGCTCGGTAAGCATAAAGCCCACAAAGAACAGCAGTGGCCGCTGCGCCAATGACTGCCACAACGCCGTCCCCACGGACATGTTGGCCTGGAGCAGTTCCGCGGTGATGATGGCGCAGGCCACCATGAGGAAAACCGAGGCCATCAGGAACTTTCGTGTGCGGTGCAGCACCAAAAGGACCCCCGGGACCAGGAACAACAGCATTGCAGGGGTGGCTGCCCACCAGGTGGCGATATTAAGTCCCGTGAGCCCAACCACGAAGGCCCCGGCAGCGGCAGGGTTGAAAATGTGGCGTCCCCGCCACGCGAGCGCGTACTTCGAGGCCGACGCCACGACGCAGGCCAAGGCCACTCCAGCTACGTCCAGCGGCGCGAAGGAGGGCCAGAACAGAAAGTACAGCAGCAGCCCTGTGATGAGTGAAGATTCGGAGTGGGGCCGCACACGGAACAAAGCCGCCAGGGCCCGGTTCGATGCGTACGTCAGGCCGAGGCACAGCACAAGGTGCGCCAGCATCTCCGGAATGCCAAACGTCAGCCAGCCGAGGACATCGAGTAAAAGGCTGTACGCGGCAAGCACAGCGAGGACGATCAGGATGAGCCGGTACATAGTGAACCGGCCCAGCACCGTATCCAGCCGGGCAGCCACCGAGGGTGCGTAGCCGGCTTTCGGCGTTTCCACTGGGCTCATCTGAACAGTGTCCCTTCAAACTCGGCGGAGTGGGCGGCGCTCCCGTCGGAAAACACGGTCAGCCACGAGAAATCGAACTCCTGCTGCAATTCGCCGCCGGGGGCAAAGAACAGCGCAGTAGCCAGGGCATCGGCCAGCATTGCCGTCTCTGCCATGGCCCACGTGGCGACGGCGGTCCGGACCGGCTGCCCTGTTCTGCCGTCCAGGACGTGGTGCAGGCCGTCGCCCCAAGCCCGGCGGTTGGACGCCGAGGCGCAGAGTGCACGCCCGGCAAGGGGAACAATGCCGATAGCCTGGCCAGGGTCATAGGGATGTTCCAGAGCCACCCTGGTTGACCGGGCGCCCCTTGCCAGCAGGTCTCCGCTGCCGTCGATGACAAAGGAATCGATTCCTTCAGCGTCCAGTTCCCCGGCAAGCAGATCAACCAGCAAGCCCTTGCCTGCTGCCCCGATGTCAAGAACCACGGGCGACCTGGTGGTGATAGTGGTTCCCGCCCACTCGAAAACCTCATCCCAGCGGGGTGCCGGCAAGGGCGGTCCTGAAGGCTCAAGGCTGTAGCCGGGGTCGTACCCCAGCCGCTCAAGGGAGGCGCCGATCAGAGGAGTCACGGCGCCGTCCGTCAGCCGGTAAAGCGTCCGGTACAGCCGCCCAAGCCGGTCCGCCTCGTCCGGGAAATCGAACCGGCCGGACCCCCGCGCCAAGGCGCTGACGCGGGAACCGGCACGGAAACGGGACCAGTCGGCGTCGAACTTTTCCACCCGGCCAAGAAGGCGCGCGCGGACAGACCGGGGAAGCGGAAGAGGCGTGGAGATCTCCCACTGCGTGCCGATTCCCTCGAACGCAAAGTCGTCCCAGTCCCCGTCCGGCACCGTCTACTGCGCCTGCGACTTAATCTGTTCCACGGCCTGGTTGAAGCCACCGCTGGTCAAAGAGGAGCCAGCTACCCGGGACACGTTCAGTTCGTCGATGTTCTTCCCCACCACCTGCGCTGCAATTCCGCCGGCAAATTCACCTTGGTACTTGCGGGTGTTCGGGTTTGACGGATGCTGTGTGATGTTGACGTCCGTCACTGTGCCCTCAGCCAGGGTCAGTTCCACGCCAACTGTCTCGGTGCCGTTTGGGGAGACATAGTTTCCGTCGGCGCTGTAGGTGCCGTCCTTGTACCTGGAGCCACTGGTGGCCAGCGGCGAAGCTTCTGCAGCCGGGGTTGCCGCGGAGGTTGCTGCCGCGCCGCCCGTGGGGGCTGCCGGCGTGCTCTCAGTGGCGGACGGGGCGCACCCGGCTACCGTTCCGGCGAGGGACAGGCCGGCGATTCCGGCGAAAACACTCTTGCGGACTGACGGTCTCATAAAGGCACTCATTTCGATTAAGTGTTTGGGACGGTGCTTACGCTGGTGTCAACGTTGAACCCAGCGTATTGGTTCAACTTTGCAAGTGCCTTGTGGATTTCCTGTGGAATGCCTACGGCTCCGGACAATTACCCAATTCTTTTGCTGTCACTGGCCCCCGGTAGGCTAGAGGGGTGACTCCCGAAGAACTCTCCCTCGCCATATCCGCCTGCCTGAAAGACGCCGTCGCCGCCGGCGAGATTGCCCTTTCAGCATCAGCAGTGCCAGACGAGGTACGCGTGGAGCGGCCCAAGAACCGGGACCACGGCGACTGGGCCACCAACATCGCCCTGCAGCTTGCCAAGCAGGCAGGCACCAACCCGCGCGAGTTCGCCACCGTACTAAGTGCACGGCTCAAGTCGATCAACGGCGTCTCCGCCGTGGACATTGCAGGGCCCGGGTTCCTGAACATCACCGTTGACGCCGCAACAGCCGGCGCCCTCGCCAAGGCCATCGTTGAAGCCGGCCAGCAGTACGGAACGAACACCGCGCTCGCCGGCCACACGGTGAACATGGAATTCGTTTCTGCGAACCCCACCGGCCCGCTGCACATCGGGCACACCCGCTGGGCTGCCCTCGGCGACGCCATCGCCCGGGTATTGCGCGCTTCCGGTGCCGACGTCACGGCCGAGTACTACATCAACGACGCCGGGTCACAGATGAACGTCTTTGCCAACTCGGTGTACTCCCGCCTGCACGGTTTGCCCGTGCCCGACGGCGGCTACCCGGGCCAGTACATCGCAGACCTGGGCCACGAGGTCCTCACCGAGCACCCCGCCATCCGCGAACTGACCGAAGTTGCCGCCCTTCCGGTCATC
Source organism: Arthrobacter sp. sptzw32 (assembly GCF_059089735.1). NCBI lineage: Bacteria > Bacillati > Actinomycetota > Actinomycetes > Micrococcales > Micrococcaceae > Arthrobacter > Arthrobacter sp. sptzw32. Next base: position 563,154 of record NZ_JBNHEZ010000001.1, read on the forward strand.
CGCGCCGCGGCCTACAAGGCACAGATGAAGGACATCAAGGCCACCCTCGCCGACTTTGGCGTTGAGTTCGACGTGTTCTTCTCCGAGCAGGAACTGCACGACGCCGGCGCCATCGAAAGTGCCGTAGCCCGCCTTCGCGAGCAAGGCCACGTGTTCGACGACGGCGGTGCTGTCTGGCTGAGGACCACTGACTTTGGCGACGACAAGGACCGGGTGATGATCCGTGCCAACGGCGAGCCCACGTACTTCGCCGCCGACGCAGCCTACTACCTGTCCAAAAAGGACCGCGGCTTCACCGAAAAGATCTACCTGCTCGGCGCCGACCACCACGGATACATCAACCGGCTCAAGGCCATCGCCGCCTGCGCCGGGGATGATCCCGAGGTAAACATCGAGGTGCTGATCGGCCAGCTGGTTTCCGTCAACGGTGCCAAGCTGTCCAAGCGCGCAGGCAACATCATTGAGCTGAAGGACCTGATCGACTGGCTTGGCAAAGATGCCGTCCGCTACTCCCTGGCCAGGTTCCCGGCGGACTCGCCGCTGACATTGGACCCGGAGCTGCTGAAGAAGCACAGCAACGAGAACCCTGTGTTCTACGTGCAGTACGCCCACGCCCGCTCCCGCGGCGCAGCACGCAACGCCGTCGATGCCGGCGTGCAACGCCGTGTGGACGGCACCGACAGCTTCGACGCCTCCCTCCTTGACCACGCCACGGAGAACGAACTGCTCTCATACCTGGGCAGCTACCCCTCGGTGGTGGCAAAGGCCGCGGAACTGCGTGAACCACACCGCGTGGCACGGCACCTGGAGACCATCGCCGGGGCATACCACCGCTGGTACGACGCCTGCCGCATTGCGCCCATGGGGGACGAACCGGTTACTGATGTCAACCGCACCCGCCTGTGGCTCAACGACGCCACCAGCCAGGTGCTGGCCAACGGCCTTAACCTCCTTGGCGTTTCCGCGCCGGAACGGATGTGACGGAAATGTCTGTAGAAACCACCAGGACCGCGTCGCCGCTGGCACCCGAGTGGCTCGCGGTGCCCGCTGACCTGAACGCCCTCCAGGAACCGATGTGGGCGGGCAGCGTGCAACGCAACGACGCCGGCTCGCTTACTGTGGGAGGCCTCACCGTCCAGGAGCTTAAGGAGCAGTTCGGCTCACCCCTCTTCGTCCTGGATGAGGCCGATTTCCGCTCCCGGGCACGGGCTTTCAAGGATTCCTTTGATGCTGCCTTCGCTGACATCTGCGGCGGGGTCGATGTTTACTACGCGGGAAAGTCCTTCCTCTGCACCGCTGTTGTGAAGTGGGTTGAGGAGGAAGGCCTGCGCCTGGACACGTCCTCCGGGGGAGAGCTGGCCGTGGCTGCACGCGCCGGAATTCCCGGTGAGCGGGTGGCGCTGCACGGGAACAACAAGTCCGACGGCGAGATCAACCGTGCCCTGGACATGGGACTCGGCCGGATTGTTGTGGACAGCCTGTCCGAGCTGGTGCGGGTGGGCGACATGGCCCAGGCCCGCGGAATACAGGCCAAAGTCATGCTGCGGCTGACCCCGGGCGTCCACGCCCACACGCATGAATTCATCGCCACCGCGCACGAGGACCAGAAGTTTGGCCTCTCCATGGCCGCAGACACCACGGAGCAGGCCGGCCTGTCTGCTGCCGAAGAAGCCGTAGCGGCCGCATCCGCGCACCCCGGCATCGAGCTCCTGGGCCTGCACTGCCACATCGGCTCCCAGATCTTTGAGCCCGACGGTTTCGCCCTGGCGGCGGAGAAGCTCCTTCGTTTCCTCGCCGCCATGCAGGAAAAGTACTCCATCGTCATGCCGGAACTTGATCTCGGCGGCGGCTACGGCATTGCCTACACCCCGGTGGACACCCCCCGCCCCGCAGCAGAGATTGCGGCGGCGATGGCCGCCGTCGTCCGATCCACCTGCGCTGAACTGGGCATTGACTCACCCCGGATCTCCATCGAACCGGGGCGCGCGATCGTGGGCAGCACCACCTTCACCCTGTACGAGGTGGGTACGCTCAAGACCGTCCGCGTGGATGCGCCCGGCCAGGATGCATCCGACGCTGCCGGCAACGTTACGTATCCGCGCCGCTATGTGTCGGTGGACGGCGGCATGAGCGACAACGCCCGGCCGGTGCTCTACGACGCGGATTATTCGGCCGTCGTGGCCTCCCGCACGTCAACCGCCGGGCCTCAGCTGTCCCGCGTGGTGGGCAAACATTGCGAGAGCGGCGACATAGTTGTTAGAGATGTATATCTGCCCGAGGACGTGGCAGCCGGTGATCTGCTTGCTGTACCGGGTACCGGCGCCTACTGCTGGGCCCTCTCGAGCAACTACAACTATCTGGCCCGGCCGGGCGTTGTCGCGGTGCGCGACGGATCTGCCCGGCTGATTGTCCGCGGGGAAACCGAAGAAGATCTGCTGAACCGCGACATGGGAGCCTGAATGTCTGAATTGCGAACCCTGAAAGTGGCCCTGCTGGGCTGTGGCAACGTTGGGGCCCAGGTTGCGCGGATTCTCATTGAAGACGCCGACGCCCTTGCCGCCCGCACAAGCGCCCGCCTGCAGCTGTCCGGCATCGCCGTGCGCAACGTCCACTCCAAGCGGGACGTTGAGTTGCCGCAGGAGCTCTTCACCACCGACGCCGAGACCCTGGTCAAGGACGCAGACCTGGTCATCGAACTGATGGGCGGCATCGAGCCGGCCCGCACACTGATCCTCTCCGCGCTGCAAAACGGCGCCTGCGTGGTCACCGGCAACAAGGCCCTGCTGGCCCAGGACGGACCCACCCTCTACGAAGAGGCGGACAAGGCGGGCGTGCAGCTGTCCTATGAAGCTGCCGTGGCCGGCGCCATCCCCATCCTGCGCCCCATCCGCGACAGCCTTTCCGGCGACCGCATCACCCGGGTCCTGGGCATTGTCAACGGCACCACCAACTTCATCCTGGACCAGATGGATTCCACCGGCGCCCAGTTCGCCGATGCCCTCGCTGAAGCCCAGCGGCTCGGCTATGCGGAAGCGGACCCGACGGCCGACGTCGAAGGGCACGACGCAGCCGCCAAAGCGGCCATCCTGGCCACACTGTCATTCCACACCCGGTTCGCTCTGGAAAACGTCCACTGCGAAGGCATCAGTTCAGTCAGCGCCGCTGACATCGCCGCGGCCAAGGAGGCCGGTTTCGTCATCAAGCTGCTGGCCATCGCTGAAAAGCTTCCCGCCGGAGGCACTGACACAGACGGCGCCGAAGGCATTTCCGTGCGCGTGCACCCCACGCTCCTTCCCCGGGAGCACCCGCTGGCTGCCGTCCACGGCGCCTTCAACGCTGTGTTTATCGAAGCCGAGAACGCCGGCGAATTGATGTTCTACGGCCAGGGCGCGGGTGGCACCCCTACCGCGTCCGCCGTCCTCGGCGACCTTGTCTCAGCTGCCCGGCGCCTGGTCCTGGGTGGGCCCCAGCGAACGGAAACCACCACTGGCCACGTTCCGGCCCTGCCCATCGATGCTGCGGTGACCAGCTACTACATCGGCCTTGATGTGGCGGACCAGCCCGGCGTACTGGCCAGAATCGCCCAGTTGTTCGCCGAGCACGGCGTCTCCATCGAAATCATGCGGCAGACCATCCACCGGGATGCGGATTCCAACGTGGAATCGGCCGAACTGCGGATTGTCACCCACCGCGCATCAGAGGCCGCCCTTGCGGCCACCGTTGAGGCTGTGAAGGGCCTCGACGTCATCAATTCAGTTACATCCGTTCTGCGGGTAGAAGGAGTCTAAGTGGCTCACCAATGGCGCGGCGTTATCCGCGAATACGCTGACCGTCTGCCCGTGACGGAGTCCACCCGGGTCATTACCCTGGGCGAGGGCGGCACCCCCCTGGTGCACGCGCAGAAACTCTCCGAGCTGACGGGCTCGGAGGTGTACCTCAAGGTGGAAGGCATGAACCCCACCGGCTCCTTTAAGGACCGCGGCATGACCATGGCCATGACCGCCGCCGTCGAATCCGGCGCCCAGGCCGTAGTCTGCGCCTCCACCGGCAACACGTCCGCCTCCGCAGCTGCCTACGCCACGGCCGCGGGCCTGAAGTGCGCGGTCCTGGTGCCCGAAGGCAAAATCTCCATGGGCAAGCTCAGCCAGGCCATCGCCCACGGCGCCACCCTCCTCCAGGTTGACGGCAACTTCGACAACTGCCTGGACATTGCCCGGAAGCTGGGGGAGTCCTACCCGGTGTTCCTGGTCAACTCCGTCAACCCCGCGCGCATCCAGGGGCAGAAGACCGGTGCTTTCGAGATCGTCGACGCCCTGGGTGACGCCCCCGACATCCACGTGCTTCCGGTGGGCAACGCCGGCAACATCACCGCCTACTGGAAGGGCTATAAGGAGTACGCGGCTCCGTTTGAGTCCGCAACTGCCGGCACCCTTCCCGCCGTTTCCACGAAGACCCCGGCCATGTGGGGCTTCCAGGCAGCGGGTGCCGCGCCCTTCGTTGCCGGCCACCCCATCACCGAACCGGACACCATCGCCACCGCCATCCGGATCGGAAATCCGGCGTCCTGGGAGGGTGCCATTGGTGCCCGCGACGAATCGGGCGGACTCATCGATGCCGTGACCGATGAGGAAATCCTCAACGCCCACCGCTGGCTCTCCTCCCGTGAAGGTGTCTTCGTTGAACCGGGTTCGGCAGCCGGCGTGGCGGGCCTGCTCAAGAAGCACGCCGCAGGTGAGGTTCCCGCAGGCAAGACCATCGTCATCACCGTCACGGGCCACGGCCTGAAGGATCCCCAGTGGGCCCTGCGCACCGAGGACGGCAGCGATGTGCAGCCGGTCAAGGTTTCCAATGACGTGGTTACCGTTGCAGCTGAGCTGGGACTGGAAGAAAAATAGCCTTGGACGCCACCTCGCAGACCGCCGTCGGACTGCAGCTTATTGAACCCGGGCAAAGCGTCACGGTCCGGGTACCGGGCACGTCGGCCAACCTTGGCCCCGGCTACGACAGCCTGGGCCTGGCCCTGGCCCTGCACGACACGCTCACAGTGGAGAGCCTTGAATCGGAGGAACTCCTGTTCAACCTTCGGGGCGAAGGCGCAGACACCCTTCCCCGGGACGCGAGCCACCTTGTCATCCGGGCCATGGAAGCGGCTTTCGAACGGCTGGGGTTCCGCCACGGCGGGCTGAAGGTCACCGCTGACAACGTGAATCCCCATGGACGGGGGCTGGGCTCGTCCGCATCGGCAGTAGTGGCAGCCGTTTCCGCCGCAAACGCTCTGGTTCCCGAGGCAAGCCGCCGCGGGAAGGATTGGATCCTTCAGCTCACCAGCGAACTCGAAGGGCATCCGGACAACGTGGCACCTGCCATTTTCGGCGGACTGGCGCTGTCATGGCAGGACAGTGACCAGTACAGCAGCACCAGCGCGACAGTGTGTGAAACCGTGGTTCCCGTTGTCGCGGTTCCCGATTTCGAACTGTCGACCGAGACCGCACGTGCGCTGCTTCCGGCCTCAATTGGTCATCATGCAGCCGCTATGAACTCCGGACGTGCGGCACTCCTGATCCATGCCTTAACCAGAAAGCCCGAGTTCCTGCTGGCCGGCACGGAGGACTACCTCCACCAGAGTTACCGTGCAGAAGCCATGCGCCCAAGCGCCGCCCTGATTTCGGCGCTCCGGGCGGCCGGGCACGCGGCAGTGGTTTCAGGTGCCGGGCCCACCGTGCTGGTCCTGGCCAATGGACAGGCTGAAGCGGCCGCCGTCGTTGCCTTCATTGAAGAGTTCACCGCCGTGAACGCGCCGGAAATTGGGTGGCGTGTTCTGAAGCTCGCAGTGGACGTCGAAGGTGCTAAGGTGGAGTTGCACCGGCGGTAATTGACGCCTATCTGATCTGCTATTGCACTAGTTGCCGCTTGGTCTCTTACTGCGCAATCTATTCCGGTGCCGCCTGCTTGGTCTGTCGCAGGAATCTGCAGCACACAAACTGCCCCTAAAGCGTCAGTCCTGCGTCCCGCCATGGGCGGAGCGCAAGGTGAATTAGTATCCGGCCCTGCTGGCCGATATCCAACCGGCAAGGCCGAACAATCCGGCTGCAGATCTGAACTGCAGCCCAGATCAAATCATCGCGTCCAGCTCCCAGTCTGGACGCCGTCGAGGGGGAAGGATCCTTCGTGACCGAAACCACTGAGCTGTCGCCAGCTGTGGAACTATCTTCTGCTGCCGAATCACCGGCCGCACCCGCCAAGAGCAGCGGGCTTGCCGGCCTTAAGCTCGCCCAGCTGCAGGCGCTTGCCAGCCAGCTCGGGATTTCCGGCGGTTCCCGGATGCGCAAGGGGGACCTGGTTTCAGCCATTTCCGCACACCGCGCCGGCACCCCTATGACCAAGGCCCCGGCCAAGGCAGCGGAAAAGGCTGTTGAGAACGTATCCGCCCCGGCCGTTGTCCCGGCAGTCTCCGCCCCCGCAGCGGCTGCTGAACCAACCGAGGCTCCTGCCGAGGGAACGCGGGCCCGCGGCCGTGGCCGCAGCCGCCGCGCCGTCAGCGACGGAGTCGTAGCCCCTGCAGCCGCCGAACCGGCTGTTGCCGAAGCCGCCCCCGCAGCTCCGGTGGAGGCTCCCGCCGCCGCTGAGGCTCCAGAAGCTGCTGAAGGCACTGCCGAGCGCCGCCAGCCGCGCACCCGCAACCGCCGCCGCAGCGAAGCAGCCGCAGCAGCGCCGCAGGGCGCCGAAGGTGTGGAGGCACCGGCAGAACAGGCCGACGCCGAGCAGCCCGCCGGAGCGCAGGCCAACACCGAAAACCGCACGGCAGAACGGGCCGCCGAGCGGACCGAAGCCGAAGCCGGCGACGCCGGGCAGCGCACGGACCGCCGCGAAGGTGGACGCACCCGCGGCCGGGACAACGCCGCACGCGAGAACGCCGACGGCGGCCGCGACAACGCCGGCAGCCGCGAGGCAGGGCAGCGTGAAGGCGCCCGCCGCGAGGACAACCGTGACACTGACGACGCCGACGGCGGCAGCCGCCGGAACCGCCGAAACCGCCGCGACCGCAACGATCGCAACGAGCGGAATGACCGCTCCGGCGGCCAGGACCGGGACAACTCCCGCAACGACCGTTTCCGGGACCGCAACGACCGCCGCCGTGGACGCGCCCAGGGACCGGACGTCGACGACGTCGAGGTCACCGAGGACGACGTCCTGCTCCCGGTTGCCGGCATCCTGGACGTGCTGGAGAACTACGCGTTCATCCGCACCTCCGGCTACCTTCCTGGCCCGAACGACGTGTATGTCTCCCTCGCCCAGGTGAAAAAGTACAACCTGCGCAAGGGTGACGCCGTGGTTGGCGCCATCCGCGCTCCCCGCGACGGCGAAGACCGCAGCCAGCAGTCGGCCCGCCAGAAGTTCAACGCCCTGGTCCGCGTCACGTCCGTGAACGGCAAGACCTCGGAAGAACTCAAGGACCGCGTCGAGTTCGCCAAACTGGTACCGCTGTACCCGTCCGAGCGCCTGCGCCTCGAGACCGACCCCAAGAAGATCGGCCCCCGCGTCATTGACCTGGTTGCCCCGATCGGCAAGGGCCAGCGCGGCCTGATCGTCTCCCCGCCGAAGGCCGGCAAGACGCTCATCCTGCAGTCCATCGCCAACGCCATCACCACCAACAATCCTGAGGTCCACCTCATGATGGTGCTCGTTGACGAACGTCCTGAAGAAGTCACGGATATGCAGCGCACGGTCAAGGGCGAGGTTATTGCCTCCACCTTCGACCGCCCGGCCGACGACCACACCACTGTGGCCGAACTTTCCATCGAACGCGCCAAGCGCCTCGTGGAAATGGGCATGGACGTGGTGGTCCTGCTGGACTCCATGACCCGCCTGGGCCGCGCCTACAACCTGGCAGCACCGGCCTCCGGCCGCATCCTGTCCGGCGGTGTCGACTCCGCAGCCCTGTACCCGCCCAAGCGCTTCTTTGGTGCGGCCCGCAACATCGAAAACGGCGGCTCGCTCACCATCCTGGCAACGGCTCTCGTGGAGACCGGTTCCAAGATGGACGAAGTCATCTTCGAAGAGTTCAAGGGCACCGGCAACATGGAGCTCCGCCTGTCCCGCCAGCTGGCGGACAAGCGCATCTTCCCGGCCGTGGACGTCAACGCGTCCGGCACCCGCCGCGAGGAAAACCTGCTTTCCCCCGAGGAAGTCAAGATCATGTGGAAGCTGCGCCGCGTCCTCTCCGGACTCGAAACCCAGCAGAGCCTTGAACTCCTGACTAACAAGATCCGGGAGACCCAGAGCAACGTCGAGTTCCTCATGCAGGTTCAGAAGACGACGCTTGGTGCAAAGTCCGATAACGACAAGTAACGCTTCGGTCAGCGGCTGATTCTGCTGCCCCGGTGCTGACGCCGCACAGATTTTTCCGCCCCCGCCCCTACGCTGGGAGGCTTCCGATCTTCGATCGTTAGCCTCCCAGCTCCGGCAGGCCCGATGCCACTCCCGGGGCGGAAAAATCTGTGCGGCTTCGTCGTTAAGCCCACCAGCCGCGGCACGTTCCCGTTTGTTACTAGACTTGTACAAGTCGAAAGAGGTTTTGAAAAATGTTTGAGTCCGTACAGGGCCTGCTTGATGAGCATGATGCTATCCAGGCGCAGCTGGGGGATCCTGCTGTTTATGCTGATCAGCGGCTTGCCCGGAAGCTTGGGCGGCGTTCGGCTCAGCTCAATGGGATTGTAGAGGCGTACCACAAGTGGGAAGGCCTGCGTGATGACCTCGCTGCTGCCAAGGAGATGGCTGACGAGGATCCCGAGTTTGCTGCTGAGGTGCCCGAGCTGGAGGAGGCGCTGGAAGCAGCGGCTGCCAAACTTCGGCGCCTGCTCATTCCCCGCGACCCTGACGACGCCCGCAATGTGATCCTCGAGGTCAAGGGCGGTGAAGGCGGCGATGAGGCTGCCCTGTTCGCCGCCGACCTTCTGCGGATGTACACCCGGTACGCGGAGTCCCGCGGCTGGAAGACGGAAATCATCTCCGCCACGGAATCAGACCTTGGCGGCTACAAAGACGTGCAGGTTGCCGTCAAGGGCAGCTCGAACGATCCGGCGGAGGGCGTTTTCGCCCGGCTCAAGTTCGAAGGCGGCGTGCACCGTGTGCAGCGCGTTCCCGTGACGGAGTCCCAGGGCCGCATCCACACTTCTGCCGCCGGCGTTCTCGTCCTCCCTGAAGTGGATGAGCCCGAAGAACTTGAAATCAACCAGAATGACCTCAAGATCGACGTATACCGGTCGTCCGGACCCGGTGGCCAGTCCGTGAACACCACCGACTCTGCTGTGCGCATCACCCACCTGCCTACCGGCATCGTGGTGGCCATGCAGAACGAGAAGTCGCAGCTGCAGAACCGTGAAGCCGGCATGCGCGTGCTGCGGGCCAGGATCCTCGCCCACCAGCAGGAGCAGATTGACGCGGAAAACTCTGCCCAGCGGAAATCGCAGATCCGCACCATGGACCGGTCCGAGCGCATCCGCACCTACAACTACCCGGAAAACCGGATTGCGGACCACCGCACCGGTTACAAGGCCTACAACCTGGACCAGGTGATGAACGGCGATCTGGAACCGGTTATCCAGTCCGCTATCGAGATGGACGAACAGGCCCGCCTGGACGCCATCGGCGACTGACGCGTCCCGGAATACAGCGCATGACACTCGGTCAAGGCCAGTCCCTCGCAGATGCCGTCAGCGAAGCTACGGGTATTCTGCGCGAGGCCGGCGTACCCAGCCCGCGGGTGGACGCCGAGCTGCTCGCCGACCACCTGCTGAACGTCGGGCTGGGCCGGCTGCGTGCCCTGATGCTCGGTGATACCCCTGTGCCTGCGGGTTACGCGGCTTTGGTGGCGGAGCGTGCCAGCAGAATACCGCTCCAGCACATCACCGGAGTGGCGCATTTCCGCTACCTCCAACTCGCCGTGGGGCCCGGAGTTTTTGTACCCCGGCCGGAAACCGAATCCGTTGTTCAGCTGGTCATCGACCACGTCAAAGGCATGCGGAATCCGCGGATTGTTGACCTCGGGACCGGATCCGGCGCCATTGCCGGATCCATCGCCCACGAAGTGCCCGGAGCGGAAGTGCATGCGGTGGAATTCAGCCCCCTCGCCCACGCCTGGGCGGCGAAGAACCTGGCCCCCCTGGGCGTCCGTCTCGTGCTGGGGGACCTGCGGGACGCGCTGCCGGAACTCGACGGGACCTTCGACGTCGTCATTTCCAACCCGCCCTACATCCCGGCCGAAGCGGTCCCCATTGAGCTCGAAGTGGCCCTGCACGACCCTCCGGAAGCACTGTACGGCGGGGGAGCGGACGGCATGGAACTTCCGACGGCGGCAGCCGCCTCGGCTGCCCGGCTACTGGTACCGGGGGGCTACTTTGTCATGGAACACGCCGAAGTCCAGGCGGGCTGGATCTCGGCCATGCTGGCACGGACAGGGAACTGGACCGCCATCAGCACGCATCGGGACCTCAACGGCAAGGAGCGCGCCACCAGTGCCCTGCTGACGGAACCGGACCACAGGGAATGAAAGAATAAGCCAGTGACCACAACCTATGACTGCACCAGCGACGACGAGCGCGCCCAAGGACTTGAGCACGCCCAGCGGGCCATTGGCGAGAAGAAATGCGTAGTTTTTCCCACCGATACGGTCTACGGGATTGCCGCCGATGCCTTCTCCCCACAGGCCGTAACCATGCTCCTGGTGTCCAAGGGACGCAGCCGCACCATGCCGCCGCCCGTGCTGATTCCGCGCATCAACGCCCTCGACGGGCTGGCCACTGACGTATCGGCGGACGCCCGAAAGCTTGCCGAAGCGTTCTGGCCCGGCGGCCTGACCCTCATCCTGCATGCCCAGCCGTCGCTGGACTGGGATCTTGGCGAAACCAAAGGCACAGTGGCGCTTCGGATGCCCGATGATGAGATCGCCCAGGAACTGCTGACGCTCACCGGGCCGCTGGCCGTTTCTTCCGCCAACCGCACCGGCCATGCTCCCGGGCAGACAGCCGCCGCAGCGCGCGAACAGCTGGCCGATTCGGTTGAGGTTTACCTTGAAGGCGGCGTCCGTCCCCTCGACGGTGCTGCTGCAGTACCGTCCACCATTGTTGACGCCACCGGCCCCCGCCTGCGCGTGGTCCGGAACGGTGCCGTGAGTTTGGACCAGCTCCGGGAGCATGTTCCCGGCGTCCTGGGACTCGGCGAAATTCCCATGGTTGCAGAAGAACCGGAGGTTCCGGAGCCCTCGGAGGCCCCGAAGGTTTCTGCGGCATCGGATGCACCGGAGGCCGGCGCCCGCCCCGCCGCCGGCAGCAGTGCCGTCAACAGCACCGACAACCTCCCGGGGATCTGACATGCAGCCCAAAGTGGCCGTCGCGGCCGTAACCTTTGACCGCCACGAGGAGCTTGCCCTCCTCCTGAAGGGTTTGGCGGCGCAGACAGCGCCCATCCACTCCATCGCACTGGTGGACTCCGGCACTGACCCGGCCACCGCCGTCGTCAATGCCGGGGGAGCGCAGAACATCAACTACCTTCGCTCCGAAGCCAATCTCGGCGGCGCAGGAGGATTCGCCTACGCCATCCTGGCGGCCATGGCCAGCGGCGCCGAGTGGATCTGGATGATGGACGACGACGGCCACCCCGAGGACGCCACCTGCCTGGCCGAACTGCTGCGCACCGCTGAGGAACACCAACTCGACATTGTCAGCCCGCTGGTGGCCGCCACCGCCGACCCCAACCGGCTCTCCTTCAACTTCCGCATCAACGGGCTGCTGACCAACGACAGGTCCCGGCTGGCGCCCATGGGCTACCTTCCGGACATGGTGCACTTTTTCAACGGTGCACTGATCAAAACCGAAGTTTTCTACAGGATTGGCATTCCCGACGTTAAGTTCTTCATCCGCGGCGACGAGGTTGATTTCCTGTCGCGCGTCAAGAAAGCAGGACTGAAGTACGGCACCCTCGCCACCGTCGCGGTGCAGCATCCCGCCACCTGGACGGAGATGAAACCGGTGTTCGGCGGATTCATCACCCCCGTGATCCCCGAAGGTGAGTTCAAGCGCTACTGCTACTTCCGGAACCGGGGCTACCTGACCCGCAAGTACCGGAACCTGCGCTGGTTCAGCGCGGACGTCGTCGGCTTCCCCTATTACTTCCTGAAAGCCGGGGACCTCAAAGGCCTGGCGCACTGGTTCAGGGCCTATTCAATCGGCTTCCGCGGCAAGGGTTTCGGCTCGCCCGCGGAACTGATGTCCGCAAACAGCTAGGCACCCGTGGAGAACCTTTACGCCGTCGTCGTCACCTACAACCGGGCAGAATTCCTGCGCAACCTGCTCGATTCCTTCGCCCGGCTGGACACTGCCCCTGCGCGGATCCTCGTAGTGGACAATGCCAGCACCGACCACACTCCGGACGTGGTCGCCCAGGCCATCGAAGCCGGCGGGCCGCCCATCCAGTACGAACGGCTTGACCGGAACGTTGGCGGGGCCGGCGGGTTTTCGCGCGGCGTGGAGCTGGCACTGGAGTCCGGGGCCGAATGGCTGTGGCTGATGGATGACGACGTCGAGGTTCTGCCCGGCGCGGTGGAGGCATTGGAGAAGTTCACGCCGGAGTACTCCTGCCTCATCGGCCGCCGGTACGACGCCAACGGCAAGCCGTTCTTCTGGCAGCACCATTTCGTCGAGGCGCTGGGCATCTTCCTTCCGGTTTCGCGCGATGTTTTCCGGCACTCTGAGGTCTTCCATACAAACGTAGGGAACTTTGAAGGCATGCTTATCCATGCTTCCGTTGCCCGTAGCATCGGCCTGCCGGATCCCCGTTTCTTCATCACCTGGGACGACCTGGTCTACGGCTGGCTTGCCGCGCAGCAAACACCGGTGGTGTACGTCAATGCCTTTGTCATCAAAAAGGTCCGCGCGCAGCGGCAGGTGGACCTGGGACTGCGCCATCTCAATGATTCCTCCGACCTGAGCCGCCGCTATGTGATGCGCAACCGCGGGCATGTGGCGCACTACCTGCGGGCATACGGCAAATTCAACCGGGCGGGTTTCGCAGCCGGCACCGCCCTGACCTTCCTCAAGGAACTTGTCCGCCTGGTCCTGGTCGAGAGGACCCTCAAGGGGGCGGGCGCACTCTGGCAGGGATGGCGTGAATCACGAATAATCCTTGCGGACAGGGGCTGGGAACCCATGCCGCCGCTGCCGGCATATCCGGGCAGCGGAACCCGAAGCAATTAGTATCGTCTTAGGCCCCTTCGCCGTCCGACGGTCTTGCGGCGGGGTATTTTGAAACAGGCGCCTGGCCGCCGTGGTATTGGAAGTCGGTTGCATCTTTCGTTGAGTACAAAATCAGAAACGCAGGCATCTGCCGCGGTACGGGACGAGAAACCCGCACTCTGGATCTGGATCCAGCTCTTCCTGGACTCAATGTCGTGGGTTGTGGCGATCGGACTGGCGCTGCTGCTGCGCTATGAGATGGGCATCCGGATGGAACAGTTCGCCGGAGCGGTCGTTATCGCTGCCATCGCGGTGGTGGCCCAGATGCTGGCCGGCTACTCCCTCGCCCTGTACCGCGGCCGGTATCCCTTCGGCAGCTTCCAGGAGGCCAAGGCGCTGGTCTTCGTCACCGTCATTGTCGCCGCCACCATCACTGCGAGCCTGCTGGTGCTCTACGAAGCCATCAGCATCGGCCGCAGCGTGGGCCTGATCGCCTTTCCCTTCGCCTGTCTCTTTATGTGCGCCGCCCGGTACGCGAAAAGGCTCTATGTGGAAGGCAAGGCACGGCCCGGGGACGGGGCACAAAACACGCTGGTTTACGGCGCCGGATTCCTCGGCAACTCCCTGGTGACACGGATGCTGCAGGATCCGGATTCCCCGTACTTCCCGGTGGGCCTGGTCGATGACGACCCGGCCAAAAAACACCTGCGGCTCTCCGGCGTCCAGGTACAGGGCCGCGGCGATGACCTGCCGGCCATCATCCGCCGCACCCGCGCCTCGGTCCTGGTCCTGGCCTTCGCCAACGTCGAGGCCTCCGTAGTCCGGCGCATTTCCGATGCCGTGGCGGGCCTGAACGTGCGTGTGCTGGTGCTTCCCCCGCTGCGGGACATGCTGGGCGGCGGCGCACCTGCCGGTTTTTCCGATTTCCGCGAGGTGGCGGTCGAGGACCTGATCGGCCGGCGGCCGGTGGACATCAAGGTCGACGAGATTGCGGGATACATCAAGGGCAAACGGGTTCTGGTGACCGGCGCCGGCGGATCCATCGGATCCGAGCTCTGCCGGCAGATCGTCCAGTTCGAGCCGGCGGAACTGATCATGCTGGACCACGACGAGACGGGCCTGCAGCAAACCCAGATCTCCATCACCGGCCACGGCCTGCTGGCAGGCCGGGACACAGTGCTGGCCAACATCCGCGACGCTGAAGCACTGCAGAACATCTTCGAGGACCGGCGCCCTGAAGTGGTCTTCCACGCCGCCGCCCTCAAACACGCGCCGCTGCTGCAGCAGTATCCGGTGGAGGCCTGGAAGACCAACGTCTGCGGCACCCTGAACGTCCTGCGTGCTGCCCAGCGGGCCGGTGTCTCGCACTTTGTGAACATTTCCACCGACAAGGCGGCCAACCCCACCACCGCCCTTGGCCACTCCAAGCGGGTGGCGGAAAAACTTACCGCCTGGATGGCAGGCCAGACCGGCAGCAAGTTCGTGTCGGTCCGCTTTGGCAACGTCATGGGCAGCCGCGGCTCGATGCTGCCGCTCTTCACCGAGCAGATCCGTGTAGGCGGTCCCGTCACCGTCACCGACCCCGATGTCACACGGTTCTTTATGACCATCCCCGAGGCATGCCAGCTGGTGATCCAGGCAGGTGCCATCGGTACCGGCGGCGACGTACTGATCCTGGACATGGGTGAACCGGTCCGCATCCTGGATGTCGCGCAGCGGATGATTGCCATGTCGGGCAAGGACGTGGAAATCATCTACACCGGGCTGCGGCCGGGGGAGAAGCTGCACGAAGTGCTGGTCGGCAGCGGTGAACGGGACCAGCGGCCCCTGCACCCAAAGATTTCACACACCAAGGCCACCGAGCAGGACCCGGACAAGCTTGACCTCAACGTCTGGCTGGCCCGCTGTGAGGCAGAACAAGGCGCCAATATCACCGCCATCCCCGATGATGAGGCCAACGACGCCGGTGAGATCCGGGTGGCCTCATGATGCCGTTGGCCCTGGTGGCCGGGATCACGCTGTTGGCCAGCCTGCTGCTTCCCTTTGCCGTGAAGCCCTGGCTGGTCCGGATGGGCGTGGTGGATGTTCCTTCCGCCCGTTCATCGCACGTCAAAGCGACCATCCGCGGCATGGGTGTCGCCGTGGCCCTGGCAACAGCACTTGGCTATGCCGCTGCGGTGCTGCTGGGGGTCGTGACAGTGGACCGCTCAGTATTCGCCGTCGTGCTTGGCATCATTGCCGCGTGCGCAGCCGTGGGGTGGGCCGAGGACCTGCGCGGCATGTCCATCCGCGGGCGCGCGGGCGCCCAGCTCGGCATCGGGGCCGTCGGCTCGGCGGTGCTCATCGCACTGACAGGACAGTCGTTCTGGTGGCTGCCGCTGGCTGCCGTGGCGATCGCGGCCTACGTGAACATCGCCAATTTCATGGACGGCGTCAATGGCATTTCGGGCCTGCACGGGGTGACAGCCGGGGCTGCCTATGCCGCGGCCGGCTGGCTGTCCGGACAGCCATGGCTCGCGGCCGGTGGTTTGGTGCTGGCCACGGCATTCCTCGGTTTTCTTCCATGGAACCTCAGCCGCGGTTCCGTCTTCCTTGGCGACGTCGGCAGCTACCTGCTGGGTGCCTCGATTGCCGCCCTCGCCGTAGCCGGCTTCCTCGGCGGCGTCTATGTCGAATACGTTCTTTCACCAATCCTGGTGTACGCCGCGGACACCGGCTACACCCTGCTGCGCCGGATCAAGGCAGGGGAGCGGTGGTACGCCTCGCACCGGGAGCATGTATACCAGCGGCTCACCGACGTGGGATTCTCGCACCTCCAGTCTGCAGCAACTGTCACGGTGTGCACCGCCGCCGTGATCATCCTGGGCTTTGCCGCCGCCACTGCGCCGCTTCCGGTCGTCGCCCTGTGCGTGGCCGCGACCGTGCTGGTGCTTGCCCTGTACCTCGCCAGCCCGGACCTCATCAGGCGGTACCGGCGCCCCTCCAAAGTCACACGGCTTCCGGTGAGCTAGCGGTGTTCTATCTCGTGTAGAATTCGAAGGCAGCCAAAGCTGCCCTTCAAACTGCCTCCTGGCTCCGTGCCTGATGCTGCCGACGATTGGGATCAAATGACCTCCAACGCCGAGTCCGGACCTGCCTCCGGCAACGGAAACGTTGGCGCATCCAGCCCCACAACGTCCCTGTGGCTGAACCTCCTGGGACGAAGTTCCGCAGCTGCTGCGGCCGGACTCGCCCTGTGCGCAGTCCCTGCAGCAATCCTCGACGGCGGAAGCGGCGCCGTGTCCAGTACTCTGGGCGGCCTGCTTGTGATGGTGTTCTTCGGGATCAGCCTGCTGGTGGGCCACTTCATGGGGCGCAACAATCCATCCGGGGCCATCGGCATGTTCGTCGCCACCTACTTCGTGAAGGTGGTTGGATTCGCGGCGGTCCTGTTCGTCATCGGGGCTCCGCAGTGGCTGCATGGCCGCTGGTTCGTTGCCGGTGCCGTCACCGCCGTCGTACTTTGGCAGGCTGCCGAACTTTACGGTTTCAGCAAAGCCCGCCTCCAGATCTACAACGATCCAGAAACCAAGGAAACCCGCGATGCGTGATCCCAGGAACCCCAACGAAGCATCCAACGGCACGGGCAAATCGGACGGCTCTGCCCCCGGTGTATCACGCGACGGAACCAGCGGCGGATACAACGCCGGCATGGCCGTATTCAGCTACATCATTGGCGGAATCATCGTCTGGAGTTTGATAGGGTGGGGTCTGGATTACGTGTGGGGAACGCGCTGGATTGTGCTCGCAGGCGCTCTGCTTGGAGCCGTCGGAGGTTTTTACCTTTCCCACATGCATGGCCTTACCAGTTCTCGAAAAATTGCTGGAGAGCGCCATGCTGCCAGCGGGCCGTCCCAGGACGGCGACACTAATGCCAAATAATTTCACAGGGGGAACAGCAGGCCTTTCGTCTGCCGGTCCCCGCCCAACGCCCAATGATGGACACTGCAGAGAGGAAACGCGTTGATCGCGCTTGCGCTCCCGGCCCAAGATTCAGGAGAGTTTACTCCTCCTGGAATTAACGAAATGCATTTGCCGGCAATCCTGCCGTGGGGTGCCGCAGAAGGATTCTCCAAGCAGATGCTGCTGGTCCTCCTCTCTGTTGTCTTTATCTCCGTCTTCTTCGTGCTCGCCGCACGCAAGCAGCAGCTGGTACCCGGCAAGCTCCAGTTCGCCGGCGAGGCCGCCTACGGCTTCGTCCGCAATGGAATCGCCAAGGACATCATCGGCGGCAGGGACTTCATTAAGTACGTCCCGCTGTTGTTCAGCCTGTTCTTCTTCATCCTGGTGAACAACATCTACGGTGCCATTCCGCTGTTCCAGCTCCCCACGTTCTCGCACGTGGGCGGCGCCTACGTACTGGCCGGCCTTGTCTACTTCACCTGGATCGCCATCGGCGTGAAGAAGAACGGACTCCGCTACTTCAAGCTGGCCACCGTGCCTTCCGGTGTTCCCTGGTTCATCCTTCCGATCGTGATCCCGATCGAGATCATCTCCAACTTCCTGGTCCGGCCCGTCACGCACAGCCTCCGTCTGTTCGCGACCATGCTCGCAGGACACCTCATCGTGATGATCGCCGGATCCGGCATCGAGTACCTCATCATGCAGGAGAACCTCCTGCTCAAGGGGACCTCCGTACTGGTTCTCGCCGGCGCCATCGCCATGTACATGCTTGAAGCCCTGATCATGGTCCTGCAGGCCTACGTCTTTACCCTGCTGACCGCGATCTACATTGAAGGCGCGCTTCACGCCGACAGCCACTAGGCACCCTTAAGCTTCCCCTCGCGGGGATGATAGCAACCCAAACAACCTGCCACATGGGTGGCATCTTGAAAGGAAGAAAAATGGAAGGCAATCTCAACCTCGTAGGTTACGGTCTGTCCGCAATCGGCGGTGGTATCGGTGTTGGTCTCGTATTCGCTGCCTACATCAACGGCGTCGCCCGCCAGCCGGAAGCACAGCGTGTCCTGCAGCCGATCGCGTTCCTCGGCCTTGCGCTTACCGAAGCCCTCGCCATCCTCGGCCTGGTCTTCGCCTTCGTTCTCTAGTCCTTAGAACGAAGCGAACTTACAGAACCGAGTAGAAAAGGACGGGTGAAATATGAATCAGCTGATCATCTCAGCCGCCACTGAGGGCGAAGTTAACCCCCTGATGCCCAACCTCTGGGAAATGGGCGTTACCCTGGTGGGCTTTGCCATCCTCATGTTCATCGTGGTCAAGTTCGTTGTCCCGATGTTTGAGAAGACCTTCGCCGAGCGTGCCGAGGCTATCGAAGGCGGCATTGCAAAGGCTGAAAAGGCCCAGGCTGAGGCGTCTGCTGCACTCGAAGAGTACAAGCAGCAGCTGACCGACGCCCGCGCCGAAGCCAACCGCATCCGTGAGGAAGCCCGGGCCGAAGGTGCCCAGATCCTCGCGGATCTCAAGGAAAAGGCAGCAGCAGAGTCTGCCCGCATCACGGCCCAGGCCCACACCCAGATCGAATCCGAGCGCCAGGCGGCCGTTGTGTCCCTGCGTTCGGAGGTGGGCACTTTGGCCACCACCCTGGCTGGCCGCATCGTTGGCGAATCGCTGAACGACGACCAGCGTGCAGCACGGGTAGTGGACCGCTTCCTGGCAGATCTGGAGACCCAGAACGCAGGTGCAGCTAAGTAATGGCAGGCGTATCGAGCGAATCGCTGGCAACAGGGCTGGCCATGTTGGAAGCCAAGCTTCCGACGGCGTCACTGCAGCTGGCAAAGGAACTCTTCGGAATTCTGGGAATGGTGGACAGCTCGGCTGGCTTGCGCCGCGCCCTGACTGACCCGTCCCGCAACGGTGACGAAAAGTCGGCGCTGGTCAGGCAGCTGGTTGGCGGGAAAGTCTCCGCTGATGCTGCAGAGATCGCGGGCGGACTGGCCGGCTCACGCTGGGCAACTGCCCGGGATATCGGCGATGCACTCGAGACTCTTGCCGCAACGGTGGTTATTTCCGTTGCTGAAAACAAGTCGGCCGTTTCTGCCTCCGGAATCTCTGGTCTGGAAGAGCTGGAGAACGATCTGTTCTCCTTCAACCAGGCCGTTGCCTCCAACCACGAGGTACAACGTGCTCTGTCCGAACCACAGGCCAGCGCTGCAGCCAAGGCTGCCCTCGCCGAGAAGCTGGTTCCCGGTGTGAGTGAGGAAGCAAAGGTCCTCATCACACAGGCAGTTACCCAGCCCCGCGGCATCAAGCCCACCCGGCTGGTGGAACGGTTCGCCGAACTGGCGGCCAAGCGGCAGCAGCGCTGGATTGCAACGGTCAGCGTGACCCGCCCCCTGACACCGATGCAGCTTGCACGCCTCCAGGCGGGCCTGAATGCAATGTACGGGCGGGAACTGAAGGTCAACGTCAACGTTGATCCGTCACTTATTGGCGGCATCCGCGTCCAGGTCGGTGACGAAGTGCTCGATGCTTCGGTCATCACCCGCCTTGGCGAGCTGCAACGCCAGCTGGCCGGCTAGCCGGACAAGCACAACAACACTGATAGAAACCCCGGTCATCGCAACGGTGATCACAAAAACAGGAGAGCAGGGACTGCAGATGGCCGAATTGACCATCAACGCCGACGACGTCCGTAATGCGCTGAACGAGTTCGCGGCGTCCTACGAACCCGGAAACGCAGAGCGCGTAGAGGTCGGCCGCGTAACCACCGCTAGTGACGGCATCGCCCGTGTTGAGGGCCTTCCCTCGGTCATGGCGAACGAGCTGCTGCGCTTCGAGGACGGCACCCTGGGCCTCGCCCAGAACCTTGACGTCCGCGAAATCGGCGTCATCATCCTCGGCGACTTCACCGGCATCGAAGAAGGCCAGGAAGTCCACCGCACCGGACAGGTTCTGTCCGTACCCGTGGGCGACGCCTTCCTCGGCCGCGTGGTCGATCCGCTGGGCGTGCCCATCGACGACCTCGGCGAGATCAAGGCCGAGACCACCCGCGCACTGGAGCTCCAGGCTCCCGGCGTAACGCAGCGCAAGTCGGTGCACGAGCCGATGCAGACCGGACTCAAGGCCATCGACGCCATGATTCCGATCGGCCGCGGCCAGCGCCAGCTCATCATTGGTGACCGCCAGACCGGCAAGTCCGCCATTGCGATTGACACCATCATCAACCAGAAGGCCAACTGGGCTTCGGGCGATGTGACCAAGCAGGTCCGCTGCATCTACGTGGCAATCGGCCAGAAGGCGTCAACCATTGCCGCCATCCGTCAGACCCTCGAGGACAACGGCGCACTGGAGTACACCACCATCGTGGCCTCTCCCGCTTCGGACCCCGCAGGCTTCAAGTACCTTGCACCGTACGCCGGCTCGGCCATCGGCCAGCACTGGATGTACGGCGGCAAGCACGTCCTCATCGTGTTCGATGACCTGTCCAAGCAGGCTGAGGCCTACCGTGCAGTGTCGCTGCTGCTCCGCCGTCCGCCGGGACGCGAAGCCTACCCGGGTGACGTGTTCTACTTGCACTCCCGCCTGCTGGAGCGTTGTGCAAAGCTCTCCGATGAGCTGGGCGCAGGGTCCATGACCGGCCTGCCGTTGATCGAGACCAAGGCGAACGACGTTTCGGCCTACATCCCGACTAACGTCATCTCCATCACCGACGGCCAGATCTTCCTGCAGTCGGACCTCTTCAACGCCAACCAGCGTCCTGCTGTTGATGTTGGTGTGTCCGTGTCCCGCGTGGGCGGCGCCGCACAGGTGAAGTCCATGAAGAAGGTCTCCGGTACGTTGAAGCTGGACCTCGCCCAGTACCGCGACATGCAGGCATTCGCCATGTTCGCCTCGGACCTGGACGCCGCTTCACGCCAGCAGCTCACCCGTGGCGCCCGCCTGATGGAACTGCTCAAGCAGGGCCAGTACTCGCCGTTCCCGGTCGAGAACCAGGTCGTCTCCATCTGGGCAGGCACCAACGGCTACCTCGATGACGTTCCGGTTGAGGACATCAACCGCTTCGAGTCGGAGTTCCTGGAGCACCTCACTCACAAGTCCTCCATCCTCACCACGCTGGCGCAGACCAACGTGCTGGACGATGACACCGCGGCAGCGCTGAAGTCCGCCATCGTGGCCTTCAAAAAAGGCTTCTTCGGCGAGGGTGACAACCACTTGGTAGGCGCCGGCCACGAGGAGCACAGCGCTATCTCCGAGGGCGATGTCGACCAGGAAAAAATCGTCAAGCAGAAGCGCTAATTCCACTGGCCGGGTGTGCCGGACCTCCAGGGTCCGGCACACCCGGTCTACGGAATGTTAGGAAAGGATAAGTATGGGAGCCCAGATTCGGGTCTACCGCCAGAAGATCAGCTCGACCACGTCGATGCGCAAGATCTTCAAGGCGATGGAACTGATCGCTACCTCGCGCATCGGCAAGGCCCGTGCGCGCGTAGCAGCTTCACTGCCTTACGCGAACGCGATCACGCGCGCCGTTTCTGCTGTCGCCAGCCAAAGCGAAATCGACCACCCGCTGACCACCGAGCCGGAGCAGATCCGCCGCGCCGCCGTCCTGGTAATCACCTCGGACCGTGGCCTGGCTGGTTCCTACTCGGCAAGCGTGCTGAAGCAGGTGGAGGGTCTCAACGAGCTGCTCCACGCTGAAGGCAAGGAAGTCAAGACGTACCTCGTCGGACGCAAGGCGCAGGCCTACTTTGAGTTCCGGAACCGTGAATACTCACGGGTCTGGACCGGAGGCACCGACGCACCCGAGTTCACTACCGCGCGCGAAGTCGGCGAAGCACTGCTGGCCGATTTCGCAACCGACTACGAAGAGGGCGGCGTGGATGAAATCCACGTGGTGTACACCCGCTTCAAGTCCATGGTCACCCAGGAGCCAACTGTCATCCGCCTGCTTCCCCTGGAAGTTGTGGAAGAGCAGGCGGCTTCAGAAACGGACCTGTTGCCGCTGTACGAGTTCGAGCCGGAAACCGAGAGTGTTCTTGACGCTCTGCTGCCGCGCTACATCGAGTCACGCATCTTCGCGGCCATGCTGCAGGCAGCAGCCTCGGAGCTCGCTGCCCGACAGCGTGCCATGAAGTCCGCAGGCGACAACGCCACGGACCTCATCAAGAAGTACACGCGTCTGCGCAACACGGCCCGCCAGGCTGAAATTACGCAGGAGCTGTCCGAGATCGTTGCCGGCGCCGACGCCCTCGCGTCCTAGCCTGCACGGCCCCGCGTTCAGCTGGACCTGCACCACCACAGATAAACTTAAATCCACGCCATCTACTGAGTGAAGTGAGAGAGATGACTGCCACTGCTACCGAACACGTAGCCGCAACGTCCGGTGCCACCGGCCGTATTGCGCGCGTAATCGGCCCGGTTGTCGACGTCGAATTCCCGGCTGACGCAATCCCGTCCATCTACAACGCCCTGACTACCGAGATCACCCTCAACGGTGTCACCAAAACCATCACGTTCGAGACCTCCCAGCACTTGGGCGACAACCTCGTGCGCGCCATCTCCCTCCAGGCCACCGACGGACTTGTCCGCGGCACGTCCGTGGTGGACAGCGGTGCCCCGATTTCCGTTCCGGTTGGCGACGGCGTCAAGGGCCACATCTTCAATGTCCTGGGCCAGCCCCTGGACGTCGCCGAGTCGGAACTGCAGATCAGCGAACGCTGGCCTATCCACCGCAAGGCTCCGAGCTTCGCCTCGCTTGAAGGTTCCACCGAGATGCTCGAAACGGGCATCAAGGTCATCGACCTTCTCACCCCCTACATCAAGGGTGGAAAAATTGGCCTGTTCGGCGGCGCCGGCGTGGGCAAGACCGTTCTGATTCAGGAAATGATCACCCGTGTTGCCCGTAACTTCGGTGGTACCTCGGTATTCGCCGGTGTTGGCGAGCGTACGCGTGAGGGCAACGACCTCTGGGTCGAAATGGAAGAGGCAGGCGTCCTCAAGGACACCGCCCTTGTGTTCGGCCAGATGGATGAGCCGCCGGGAACGCGCCTGCGCGTAGCCCTATCCGCCCTGACCATGGCGGAGTACTTCCGCGATGTGCAGAACCAGGACGTGCTGCTTTTCATCGACAACATCTTCCGGTTCACCCAGGCGGGTTCCGAGGTTTCCACCCTCCTCGGCCGCATGCCTTCGGCTGTGGGCTACCAGCCCAACCTGGCAGATGAGATGGGCCTCCTGCAGGAGCGCATCACCTCCACCAAGGGCCACTCCATCACCTCGATGCAGGCCATCTACGTTCCCGCAGATGACTACACCGACCCGGCTCCGGCCACGACCTTCGCACACCTCGACGCGACCACGGAACTCTCCCGTGAAATCGCTTCCCGTGGTCTGTACCCGGCCGTTGACCCGCTGACGTCGACCTCCCGCATCCTGGATCCCCAGTACATCGGCAAGGACCACTACACCACGGCTGTCCGGGTGAAGCAGATCCTGCAGAAGAACAAGGAACTCCAGGACATCATCGCCATCCTCGGTGTCGACGAACTCTCCGAAGAGGACAAGATCGTCGTGTCGCGTGCACGCCGCATCCAGCAGTTCCTCTCGCAGAACACCTACACGGCCAAGCAGTTCACCGGTGTTGAAGGCTCCACGGTTTCCATCAAGGACACCGTTGAGGGCTTCACGGCCATCTGCGACGGCGAGCTGGACCACATCGCGGAGCAGGCGTTCTTCAACGTCGGCGGCCTCGATGACGTTGAGCGCCAGTGGGCCAAGATCCAGGAACAGACCAAGTAATATGGCTGAGCTTGAGGTTGAGATTGTCGCAGCGGACCACTTCGTGTGGTCCGGAGCGGCCAGGATGGTCAAGGCCCGCACCAGCGATGGTGAAATCGGAATCCTGCCCGGCCACTCGCCCCTGCTGGCGATCCTGGCCGAAGGTGAACTGGCCATCCAGCCGGTGTCCGGTGACCGTATTGCCGTAGATGTGGACGGCGGATTCTTTTCCGTTGACAACAACCGCGTGGTTATTGTTGCCGACAACGCCCACCTGGGCGGCTCGGCTACCGCTGGGATCCGCTAGCACCACCTTGATGGACGCCCCTGGTTTTTCGTTCATCGCCATGGCAGTCGTGTTTGGACTGCTGATATTCGCACTGTGCCTTTCGGGGGTGCGCCGCTTCAACCTGCGGCGTGCCCTCGGCACGGTGGACGCCTCCATTTGCATGGCTGGAAACAGCTGGCAGATGGGGGTTTGTCGTTATCAGGACAACGACCTCGAGTGGTTCAGGCTGCTCTCGTTGAGTGTCCGCCCCAAGCATAAGTTCAAGCGTCATTCGCTTGAACTGCTGGGCCGCCGCAAGCCCACGGAAGCCGAGGCCGTCAAGGTCCAGCCCGACGTCGTCATTGTCGAATTGCGGTACGAAGGGCAGGACCTTCGCCTTGCCATGAAGTTCGACGCCTACGCAGGCCTGTCGTCCTGGCTGGAGGCCGGACCGGTCATCGGCGTGGGCACCTGGCGCTAGCCGGCGTGGACTGGTTCTTCGACCTCAGGCTCACCGAGGGCCCGGTATATTGGGTGTCCCTCATCCTGGGACTGGCTGGCGCGGCATATCTTTTGGCACGGCCGTCCCGCCTGCCTGCGAAGCGGTGGATCCTTCGTGCCATCGCCGCCGCTGCTGTTGCCTTCGCGCTGGTGGCCGGCGTTCACTGGGCCCTTATCAACGTCTTCTCCGTGTTCCCGGACAACATACCGGATCCGGTCCTGCTCTGGGTGGTGCCCGGTGTCGCCGCCGTGATCCTCTTTCTGCTGCGGCTGCCACGGAGCAGCTGGCGCCGCCGTGCCACAGGCCTGGCGGCAGTGCTCCTGGTGGCGGCCCTTGCATCCGTCCAAATCAACGCCTACTACGGCCTCCACCGCACGGTGAGCGATTTGTTCGGCACTGCGGTGGCCAGGATCCCTGCCCTCGAACCTGGGCTGATGCGCCAGTCCGGCGAGGCCGACGGCGTTCCCCTCCACACGTGGGCACCCCAGGGTGAACTGCCCGAGGGGGGAGCGCTGCGCAAGTCCGCCATCCCCGGCACCCTCTCCGGTATGAGTCCGCGCGAAGCCTACATCTACCTGCCCCCCGCCTATTCCACCGCAAACCGTCCCGCCCTTCCGGTGCTCGTCCTGGTTGCAGGGCAGCCGGGTGGCCCCGCCGATTGGCTCACCGGAGGTACCCTGCAGGCGCACATGGACTCCTTCGCTGAGTCCCACGGCGGCGTCGCCCCCGTGGTTGTAGTGCCCGACCCGAACGGGTCCCAGTCCGCCAACACCATGTGCATGGACAGCCGCATTGCCAAGGCTGATACGTACCTCTCGCGGGATGTGCCGGACTGGATCAGTTCCACCCTGGCGGTGGACACCAACCACGAGCACTGGGCCATCGGCGGATTTTCCTTCGGCGGCACCTGCGCCCTGCAAATGGGAACCCGGCACCCTGAACTGTTTCCGTCCGTGCTGTCCTTCTCAGGCGAAGCGGAGCCGGCCATCGCCAAGGAGCGGCAAAAGACCATAGACGCCGCCTTTCCGGGTGATCCGGCTGCGTTTGAACGGCAGACGCCCCTTGCCATCATGAAAGAGCGCCGCTTCGAGACTAGCGCCGTGTATTTGACCGCTGGACAGAACGACCCCGAATTCGTGACGTACCTCCGTACTGTGGCTGCCGCCGCCCGGGACGCTGGCTTCACGGTCCGGGCCCACGAGGTGGAAAACACCGGACACTCCTGGGATACATCGTCCAGGCGGATAGCCGATGCATTGGAGTTCCTGGCCGAGAGGTGGGGACTGCAGCAGTGAGTTCGGGACAGCAGGTCCGCACAGCGTCACTGGCGTGGGCAACAGTGGGACGCCCTGCCCGGGACCGGGGCATCGCCGCACTGAAATCCATGCCGTTCTCCGTGGCCGTGCTTGCGGTGTTCCTCACCACCGGCGCCGTGACCGGAAGCTACCTGGCCGGGCCCCCGGAACAGTTGCTGGACGTGGCGGGAGTGAGCGGGCCGGGGCTGCGCGCGGGCAACTGGTGGTCCTTGTTCACCAGCCTCTTTTTCGCCACCAACCCGGTGGCCTATGTGGCCGCGTTCCTGATGATCCTGCTCCTGCTGGGGCTTGCAGAACGGCGGATGGGTACGCCGGCGGCGGCCATAATCTTTTTTGGCGGCCAGTTCGCCGCTGTGACGCTGTTCCTGCTGCTCACCCAGCTGGCCGGCTACGTGGGCGACGGATGGCTCGACCGGATGGCTGATGACATCCTGATCGGGCCCTACCCGGCAGTCCTGACGGCGGCACTCGCGGCGAGCGGAAGGCTCCCCGTCCTCTGGCAGCGCCGGCTGCGCACCGGCGTGCTGTCCATCTCGCTCCTGCTGGTGCTCTACGTGGGGCATGCAGAAACGGTGATCGGGCTGCTTGGCGCCGTCCTGGGGCTCCTGGCCGGCTGGTGGATCCAGGGCGACCACGGCCACCTGCACCGGCACCGCTCCACCGGCCGGGAAACCCGTAACCTCCTGGCACTGACCGTTGCCGTCTTCGCAGTGGGCCCTATCCTCACAGGGATTGCGCGGGCTCCCACCGGACCGCTGGCGCTCCTGCGTGACGTCGTGCTGAACCCTATGCCCACCCTCAGCCAGCTCGCCTTCAACTGCGGCGCCACAGTGGAAGCAGAATGCATTGAAGCCGGCAGGGCAGGTTTCGCCGGACCCTTCGGCCTTGCGCTGGCAGTAGTTCCGGTGGTCCTGCTGCTGATCTGCGCGGACGGCATGCGCCGCGGCCGGCGGCTTGCCCTGAATATGGCGCTCGCCATCCAGCTGGCCGTGACCGGGCTGGCGGCCGTCTACCTGGCGCTGTTCGCCCTGGTTCCATCCCGTCTTCACGGGCCTTCCGCCCCGCCTATGGGTTCCGCCTTTGCCCACGTGCTGCCGCTGGTGGGGGTGCCCCTGCTGCTGTCGTTACTCCTGTGGGTCAACCGGCGGCAGTTCCGCGTCCAGACCCTTCCCTCCGCCCGCCGGAAGCTGGCCCTGGTGGTGGGCGGAACGTGGCTTCTCCTTGCCAGTACCTATGCGGCCGCCTGGTTCTGGGCCGGCGGTCTAACGCGCGACGGCGGGCTGCTGGGATTGTTCGCCGAGCTCGCCCGGCAGTATGTCCCGGTTCCCATCCCGCAGCATTACCACCGGGTTTTCGCTGACCGGAACAGCGTGGAGGCCGTCCTTTTCGCTTACTCCGGTCCGGTGTTCTGGGTGGTGGCGCTGGCCGCGGTGTGGTGGGCACTGCTGGGCGGACACCATGGGAACGACTCCGGGCGGCAGGACCGCATCAGGGCACGGAACCTGCTTCATCAGGGCGGGGGACCACTGTCCTGGATGGCGCTCTGGGAACCCAACCAGTACTGGTTCAGCCCTGACGGCCACGGTGCGGTGGCTTTCCAGCGGCACGGCAGCGTGGCCCTCACACTGGGCGGAGCCTTTGGTCCGCGGCAGTGGCAGAAGGACGTCACGGCGGGGTTTTTGGCCCACTGCAGCCGTCAGGCGCTGGTCCCCGCGCTTTACTCCTGCGACGATGCTTTCTGGCCCATGCTCCAGGAGCGCGGTTTTTCGCGGGTCGCCGTGGCCCAGGAGACGCGGCTGGCGGTCCGGGAACTCGAATTCAAAGGCAAGGAATGGCAGAACGTCCGGACGGCGCTGAACCGCGCGGCAAAGCTGGGAGTGAAAGCTGTCTGGGGGTCCTATGAGTCGTTGCCTGCAGCGCTTCGCTCCCGGCTGAGTGAGGTCTCGGAGGAGTGGGCGGCCGGAAAGACCGTCCCGGAGATGGGTTTCACCCTTGGCGGCATTGATGAACTTGATGACCCGGAGGTCCTGTGCTGCCTTGCCGTTGACGAGGACGGCACGGTCCACGGGGTCACCAGCTGGTTGCCGGTTTACGATGGCGGGAGGCTGGTCAGCCGGACCCTTGACGTCATGCGCCGGGGAAGCGGGGGATTTCCGGGGGTGATGG
Source organism: Arthrobacter sp. sptzw32 (assembly GCF_059089735.1). Classification (NCBI taxonomy): domain Bacteria; kingdom Bacillati; phylum Actinomycetota; class Actinomycetes; order Micrococcales; family Micrococcaceae; genus Arthrobacter; species Arthrobacter sp. sptzw32. The sequence goes on from NZ_JBNHEZ010000001.1 coordinate 591,351, forward strand.
AATTCCTTATCGCCTCCGCGGTGCTCGAGCTGCGCGGTTCGGTGGAGGTCATTTCCCTCTCGGGTTCGCCGCTGGCGAGCATCCCTGGAACAGCGGATGATCCAGCCGCGGAAAGCGGCGCTGATAATCTGGTCCGGATTCTCGATCTGGTTGGACACGCGTTGGAACCGGTTTACGGATTCCGGTCCCTGGCAGCATTCAAATCAAGGTTCAAACCGGAGTACCGCGCCCTTTACCTGTATTATCAGGACCCGCTGCACTTACCCGCTATTGGCCGCGCATTAACGCGTGCCTACCTCCCGGGGCTTTCCCTTCCGCAGGGTGCGCGCCTGGTGCGCAAATTGGTGAAGTGAACTCATCCTGTTACCACCAACAAAGCGGGTCGCCACTTAACAGGGTTAACCTATGAGGCAGCACCAACCATCCCGGTAATCAACAAAATGATCCCCGGCACAATTGCCGGGGATCATTTTTCGCTGCCGGCTGCCCTTAGCGGCCGGACGGCGGGACTAGACCAGTGTTACGCCGGTAGCCTGGGGGCCCTTGGCGCCCTGACCGATCTCGAACTGAACACGCTGGTTCTCGTCGAGGGTCTTGAAGCCACCGGTCTGGATCTCCGAGTAGTGCACGAAGACATCACCCTCGGAGTCATCCGGGGTGATGAAGCCGAAGCCCTTTTCAGCGTTGAACCACTTGACGGTTCCCTGTGCCATTTATTTCTCCTCAGTATGGAACTTGTTTAAGATCGGCACACCTCGTACCGGCCTTGGTCACTCCGTGAGAAGAATCCTGGATTGCCCGTCCGCAAAAGGAACCGGCGCTGCAGGAGCTTCGCACTCGCAACATGTCTTGCGAGCATGAAAAACACCTACACAAAGACTGAGATAAGAATTTCACGCTGCCCAGCGGAGGTCAACGGTTTGGGCAGGAAAACAAACAAAATTTGGGTGAAAAGAAGGTAAAAAGACCTCTCGGTAACTGACAGGACGCAAATGAGGCACACGGCAGGCGGCGGTAAAGCGGCCGCTAAAAGAGCCTCGATTCGCTGTCGTCCACGCCACGCATGGCGTCGTAATCCAGGGTGACGCAGTCAATGCCGCGGTCGTTCGCGAGGACCTTCGCCTGCGGCTTGATTTGCTGTGCTGCGAAAATCCCGCGGACCGGGGCGAGCAACGGATCGCGGTTGAGCAGCTCAAGATACCGGGTAAGCTGCTCCACGCCGTCGATGTCACCCCGCCGTTTGAGCTCAATGGCCACGGTGCCGCCACCCGAGTCGCGCGCCAGGATGTCCACCGGCCCGATAGCCGTAAAGTACTCGCGGCGGATCAGGGAGTAGCCCTCGCCAAGAGTTTCGATCTGTTCCGCAAGCAACCGCTGCAGATCCGCCTCCACGCCGTCCTTGATCAAGCCGGGATCCACTCCGAGGTCATGGGAGGAATCACTGAGTTTTTCGTGGATGTTGATAATCAGCCGGTCGTCGGTCTTGGCCGACTGTACGGTCCACTGTTCTATGACACCCAGTTCCAGGTCCACGTCTTCGGGGGAAGAGACGCGGAGCGTTGCCGGCGGGCTCATCCAGTTCAGGGGCTTGTAGGAGCCGCCGTCCGAGTGGACCAGGACAGAGCCGTCAGCCTTGACCAGCAGCAGCCGGGTGGCAAGGGGGAGATGGGCTTTGAGCCGGCCAACGTAATCAACGGAGCATCGGGCTATGACAAGTTGCACGCCGTACAGACTACCGGCTGGGGCAGAATGGATGCATGCCGCGTTCCAACCGACCCCGCCGCCCCGTGTCCGGGAAACCAGGTGCCGCTGCAGGCAGGGCGGGCGGAAAGAAGGGAAGCAGCCAGGTCCCGGAACTGGACCTGGAACGTGCCCGGGCCGGCATCGCGCGGCGGGAGAGCGCTCCCGACGGCGAGTGGATGGTCCGCACGATGACGGCCAGGAACGCTGAGAAGACGTATATCTGCCCCGAGTGTTCCACCGCGGTCCTGCCTGGAGTTGCCCACCTTGTGGTCTGGAAGGATGACCACCTTTTTGGTGCTGCTGCGGGGTTGGCGGAACGCCGCCACTGGCACACCAACTGCTGGATGACCCGCAGCTACCGCTACCGGTAAGGTCCGGGGCGCTGCTGTCGCTAAGCTGGCAGGCATGACTTTTGATCCGGCGTCGTATGAATTCAGCCAGTCCACCGGTCCCACACCCATCCGTGCTTCAACAGTCCTGCCGGCCAGGCGCGAAAACGTGGAGCTTGAGACGGCGGACGGCCACACCCTGGTGGGTGAACTGGCGCTGCCGGAGTCCGGACCGGTCAAGGCCACGCTCATCACCCTTCACCCGCTGCCCACCCACGGCGGGTTCATGGACTCACACGTCTACCGCAAGGCCTCCTACCGGCTGCCCGCGTTGGCCGGCATCGCGGTGCTGCGGTTCAACACCCGCGGCACTGAGTCCCCGCGGGGCACCAGCACCGGTGCCTTCGAGGAAGGTATCGGCGAGCGGCATGACGTGGAGGCCGCCGTCCGCTTCGCCGTCGAACGGGGCCTGCCCAACCGGTGGCTTGTGGGCTGGTCCTTTGGCACCGAACTGGCCCTGATGTACGGGGCTGCAGAGCCGGTTGCTTCACAGATTGAGGGTGCTGTGCTGCTGTCCCCGCCGCTGCACCGGGCGCAGGACGCGCACCTGCTGGAGTGGGCACAGTCCGGAAAACCGCTCAAGGTGCTGGTGCCTGAGCATGATGATTATCTGCAGCCTGATGCCGCCGCCGGCCGCTTCAGCCTGGTGCCCCAGGCGCGCGTTGTGGGGGTCAAGGGCGCCAAACACCTGTGGGTGGGGGAGAAGTACGCAGCCCGCGTGCTGAACGAAATAGTAGAAGAAGTTACTGCCTCCGGCAGTGGCGGCACCGGCCTGCCGCAGGAATGGGACGGCCCGGCTGCCAGCGCCCCGGCCTAGGTGCAGGGATTCCGTTGCTGACGCTGCGGTGCCGGGGCGTCAGTGCTTATCCTGGCGCACGATGTAGATTTCGCGGATCAGCAACAGGACGGCTGCCGCCGTCGGAATGGCTATCAGGGCGCCGAGCACACCCAGCAGGCTGCCGCCGGCAATGACAGAGATAACGGCCACCGCACCCGGCACCGCCACTGCCTTCTGCATGATGCGCGGGGAGATGAAGTAGGCCTCGAACTGCAGGTAGGCAAAGTAGCAGATGCCGTAGGCGGCGGCGCTTTGCCAGCCTTCTGTCAGCGCGATGAGGACTACCAGAACGCCCGCAATCAGCCCGCCCACCAGCGGGATAAACGCCAGCAGGGCAACCACGAACGCCAGCAGGAGCGCGAAGGGGATCCCCACGATGGACATCACGATGAAGGCAAATGTCGCGTTGAGCAGGGCCACGCACGCCTGCCCGATAACGTAATTGCCCACCGAACGGGTGATCTCCTCTGACAATGCCTCCACCCGCGCGCGGCGGGAGCGGGGTGCCAGCCGGTAACCCCACTTCTTCATGGCCGGCAGGGCCGCCAGGAAATACAGGCTCAGGACCAGCACAATCAACGTGCCGAACAGACCGTTGGCCACCGTTGACCCGAACGTCACTACCCCGCCGAAAATCCCGCCCACCGCAGCGGGGTCGTTGACGAACTTGTCCAGCTCCTCCGTTATCCGTTCCCGGACACCGAACTGGTCATCGAGGCTGCGGAAAAAATCGGAATCGATAAAGTCCCGCACCCACACGGGTGCCTGCTGGACAATCTCCGTCACCTGCTCCACGATCGTGGGGATCAGGGTGGCGAAAAATCCGACGACGGCACTCACCAGCACCGTGACGGACACCAGGATTCCAGCCGGGCGGGGGATCTTCCGGCTCTCCAGCCAGCTGACCACCGGCTCCAGGCCGAGGGCGATAAACAGCGCCGCCACGATCCACAGCAGCAGCTGAGTGGTGTTTGAGCCGATCCAGTAGACAAGCAGTGCCAGCCCCACGCCTACGGTGCCCATAAAACCCATATAGAGGGGATGCTGCGGCGACATCCGCGGGCCTGGAGCACCGAACTGGGGCTCCACCTGGCCGGGCTCGCCATCGGCCTGGTCCTGGTGGAAGTACTCGGGCGGCATTTCAAAACGGAGCCTTGGCTGCGCCCCGGGCAGCGGCTGGCGAAGGCGGTGTACCACCACACCGAGGGCCGCGGCGGCAGCGCCCCTTCGGCGCACCGGCGCCGGGACCTCCGGAGCGCCTGCCGAAGGCTCGGCACCCGCCGGATTCTCGTGTGCCGGGGAGGACTCGTCCGTCTTGTCAGTCACTGGGAATTAGGGCCTGTCCGATGCATGGGCCCTGCTTGCGCGGGCCGGTGTGATGATCATCGCAAACACTATCAGCAGCCTTGTCAACACCTGCGGAGCGCCCGTCCCCAATGAACCAGAAGCAGCGTTTCAGGCACCGGCGCCGGGCCCGTGGTAACGAAACCGTTACTATTGAACGTAAACCCCGCTGATGATAGGTGTTCCCTTGCGTTTAAAGACTGCAGCCGCACTCGTGCTGCTCGGCCTCCTGACACTGCTGGCCGGCATCGGCCAGAAAACCATCTGGGCCCCGTCCGAGACTTTCACGGCTACCGCGCCCGCTGATGCCGGCGCGGCTCCGCTGACGGTGATCGACCAGAACCTGCGCACCCTGCATGGCGGCACCGTCAGGATCAACATCGAGGGTGATGGCAACTTCCTGCTGGCGTCAGCGCGTCCCGATGACGTGGACGCCTGGGTAGGCCAGACTGCGCACAACACCGTCACAGGGGTATCCGAGGACGGTAAGTCACTCCAGGTTGAACACGCCGACGGCGAAGCCACCGCGCCTAACCCCGCAGGATCAGACCTCTGGGTTTCCACCGAGAACGCAAGCGGGGAACTGGAGTACTCCTGGACCCCGCCGGCGGACGGCGACTGGACCCTCCTGCTGGCTTCGGACGGGACCCAGCCTGCTCCGGCCTCAATCTCCATGACGTTCCCGAACGATACCTCCACCCCTTGGGCCATTCCCCTGATGGTGCTGGGCTCGCTCCTGATCCTGGGCGGAATCGTCCTCGCCCTGCTCTCGGTCCGCAAGCGCAACGGCGACCGTGACGGAGAGGGCAGCGGGTTTGCCCAGCGCGCCCGCGCCAGGACAGAAGCGCGCTCGTCCTCGCGGGTAAGCATGGCTGCTGCCGGCGTGGTTGCCGCGGCTGTAGTTGCCGGAACCGGTGTGGCAGCGAACGCCACCTCGCCTTCGCCTGAGCCTTCTCCTGAGTCGTCAGCGTCCTCCCCGGCGCAGGAGCAGTCCGGCTCGCCGGTGCTGCTTGATGCCCAGTTCCGCCGCATCCTGGAGCAGGTCTCCAGCGCAGCGGACGCCGGCGACGCAGCAAAGGATGCAGCGAAACTTGCAGACCGCGTTGGCGGGACTGAGCTTGAAGTCCGGACGCAGAACTACAAGATCCGCTCACAGGTGGGATCCTACGAGGCACGGATGCCTGTTCGCTCCACCAAGCTTCTTACCACGGTGGTCACAAGCAACCGTGACTGGCCCCGGTCGGTGCTCGCCGTAACCCAGGGCGAGGGCAACGTGGTCCCGCAGCTGCTGACGCTCGTCCAGTCATCTGCCCGCGAAAACTACAAGCTGGTGGAAACAAATCCGCTGCAGCCCGGCACCACCTTCCCCACCATCAACCGTGATGGCACGGAAACGCTGGCCGCCGGTGACAAGACCGGGCTCCTGTACAGCGGAGAAGAAGCTATGTCCGGCCTTGCCGACCGCCTCACCTCCGCTGAGTCCGCCTTCAAGGACAAGCTGGTGGAGGGGGAGTCCTCGCCGTACATTGCAGACACGCTGTCCTACCAGGCAGAGGTGGTTAAGGCAGGCGAAAACGGCAACTTCACCTTCACGCACAAGGTGGTTCCGGAAAACACCGTTGTGTTCCGCACGGCGGACGGTGGCGCCCTGGTCCTGGGCCGGATCAACTTCGGCTTCGAAGGAACGCCCAAGGCTGCCGGTGACAAACTGACCATCGGTGACGACGCCGCAGCACTCGCCGGCGGCAAGGAAACCACCACGGGCATGGTCCTGAACTTCGCCGAGTCCATGGCTGTTTACGTTCCCCCCGCAGGCTCCACAGACCCCATGCGCCTTGTGGCTGCCACCCGCGGCCTGGTCGGGGCCAGCTTCAAGTAGGCGCCTTACGCCCATTACCCCCGGCAGCGGCCGGAGTGGCTAGAGTGGAAAGCATGAGTTCGCCAGCTTCCCGCCCAGTCCCTCCTGCCGCTGCCAGCCTGCTTAACCTGCGCGGCGCCGTCGACCTTTCCTCGCTGAAGCAGCGCCCGGCTGCACCGGCCCCGGCCACGCCGCCAGCTGGACCGGAAGCGCCCGGGGGAGCTCATCCCGGCGCCGCTCCCGGCACTCCCGAACTGGTGGTCAACGTGACCGAGGGCAACTTCCAGCAACTGGTGGAGTTGTCCACGCAGGTACCGGTGGTCTTCGCCCTCGGGGCCTCCTACTCACCCGAATCGGCAACCATGCTGGACGTCCTGGAACGCGTGGTGGAAAGCTATGGCGGCAGGCTGGTCCTGGGAGCCGCCGACATCGAAGCGTTTCCGCAGCTGGCCCAGGCGTTCCAGGTGCAGGCTGTGCCTACCGCCGTCGCGGTGCTCAAGGGCCAGCCGGTTCCGCTTTTCCAGGGCGGCGCCGACGAACAGCAGATCCGCGGCCTTTTTGACGAGCTGCTGAAGGTGGCAGCGGCCAACGGGGTGACCGGCAGCCTGGGCGGTGGGGCCGGGCAGGAAGCCGGGCCTGCCCCGCTGCCGCCGCTTCACCAGAAAGCCTTTGACGCCATTGAAGCCGGTGATTACGCGGCGGCGGCGGAAGCGTACCGCCAGGCCCTGAACGAGATGCCGGCGGATCACGAAGCGAAGGCGGGGCTGGCCCAGGTGGAACTGATGGAGCGCCTGCAGCCGCTCTCGGCCCAGGACAGTGAAGCGCTCCGTGGCCGGGCAGCCAATGAGCCCGACAACCTGGAGGCACAGCTCGCCGTCGCCGACCTGGACGTGGCGGGCGGGCACGTGGAGGACGCGCTGAACCGCCTGGTCAGCTTCATCGGCAGAAACTTTGGACCGGAGCGCGAGACTGCCCGCCTCCGCCTGCTTGAGCTGTTCGATGTGGTGGGCGCGGCAGATGAGCGTGTGGCCAAGGCGCGCCAGGCGCTCGCGAGGGTGCTGTTCTGATGTCCGCTTTGTTTGAGCCGCTGAAGCTCCGCTCCCTTGAGCTCCAGCACCGCGGCTGGGTGTCGCCCATGTGCCAGTACAGCTGCGATGCCGACGCCGCGCCCGGCGTCCCGCACGATTGGCACCTGATGCACCTCGGTTCCTTCGCCGCAGGCGGCGCGGCACTCATCCTCACCGAGGCTGCCGCAGTGAACCATGAAGGCATGATCAGTCCACGCGATGCAGGCCTCTACAACGACGCGCAGGCCGAGGCCTGGCAGCGGATTACGTCCTTTGTGCATCGGTACGGGGCGGCAGAAGCGAAGATTGGTGTCCAACTGGCCCATGCCGGCCGGAAGGCCTCCACGTATTGGCCATTCTCCGGCAAACACGGCAGCGTCCCGGCATCTGACGGCGGGTGGACCACAGTAGGGCCTTCGTCCTCGGCCTTCGACGGGTATGCCGAACCCGCCGTGATGAGCGGGGAACAAATCGTCGGCGTGATCCGCGACTTCGCCGACGCTGCTGTCCGGGCCGTGGATGCAGGCTTCGATACGGTGGAAATCCACGCGGCCCACGGTTACCTTCTGCACCAGTTCCAAAGCCCGCTTATCAACACGCGGACTGACGCCTGGGGTGGTGATGAGGCGGGCCGGAACCGCCTGGTGCTTGCGGTGATTGACGCGGTGCGTGCTGTAATTCCTGACTCGATGCCCCTGCTCCTTAGGATCTCCGCCAGTGACTGGGCCGACGGCGGAGTGGATCTCGCCGCGTCCGTGCGGCTTGCCCAGGAGGCGGCGCAACACGGCGTGGACCTTCTTGACGTTTCCAGCGGCGGTGCCGTTGCCCATCAGCAGATCAAAGCTGGCCCCGGATACCAGACGGGATTCTCCGCCGCCATCCGCAGGGACGCTGGAGTGCCCACCGGAACCGTAGGGCTTCTGACCTCCGCCGGCCAGGCCGAACATGCTGTTGCGACCGGACAGGCCGACGGCGTCTTCATTGCCAGGGCAGCGCTTCGGGATCCGCACTGGTGGCTCCGCGCAGCATTCGAGCTGGGCCATGACATCAAGTGGGCGCCGCAGTATGACCGCGCCGTCCCGCGGCGCACCTTCTGAATACGGCTATCGTCATGACGAAAGGGCAGGACGGCAAGGGGCAGGACCCTGGCGACGGCATCAACCGGCAGCTGGAAAACACCATCCTGGAACTGCTTGCCGCCAGGGCTGCAACCTCCACCATCTGCCCTTCGGACGCAGCCCGGGCTGTTGGCGATGAGAATTGGCGCGACCTCATGGAGCCTGCCCGCAGGGCCGCCCGGCGGCTGGTTGATGCCGGCGAGGTGGTGATCACCCAGGGCGGTTCGGTGGTTGATCCCGCCACGGCCAAAGGACCCATCCGGATCCGCAAGGCTCGGTAGCAACAGGCCGCCCGGCCGGGGGTCCTGCGCTTTTTCCGCTGTTCCTGCAGGGGGACCCGGCTTCCCCGCCGCGGGGACTAGTCTGGCATCATGACTGACCAGCAACGTCACCCGGCTCCGCCGGCCGGTCCCGCAGCCGCACTGTCCATCCGGGGGCTGGTTAAGCGGTTCGGGCAAAAGATCGCGGTGGACGGCATCAGCCTGGACGTCCCTGCAGGGTCCTTTTTCGGAATCGTCGGCCCCAACGGCGCGGGCAAGACCACCACCCTGTCAATGGCCACGGGGCTGCTGCGCCCGGACTTCGGCACCGCCGTGGTTCATGGCGTGGACGTCTGGGCCCGGCCGCTGGAGGCCAAGCGGATGATGGGGATCCTGCCGGACGGGGTGCGGCTCTTTGACCGCCTGACCGGCGAACAGCTCATCACCTATGCCGGGCTGCTGCGCGGCATGGACAAGGAGGTGGTGGCCAGCCGCGTGGGCGAATTGCTTGCTGCCCTGGACCTGGCGCAGGACGCCGGCACACTGGTGGTTGACTACTCGGCGGGAATGACCAAAAAAATCGCCCTGGCGTCTGCCTTGATCCACGCGCCCAGGCTGTTGGTGCTTGACGAGCCGTTCGAAGCCGTTGACCCGGTGTCCGCAGCCAACATCCGATCAATCCTGGACAGCTACGTGGCCTCCGGCGGCACGGTGATCGTCTCAAGCCATGTGATGGACCTGGTACAGCGCATGTGCGACCACGTCGCAGTGGTAGCCGGCGGCAGGCTGTTGGCTGCGGGGACTGTGGACGAGGTGCGCGGGGGAGTGCCCCTGGAAGACCGGTTCGTGCAGCTGGTGGGCGGGCGCAGCCACACGGAGGGGCTGGAATGGTTGCGCACCTTCTAAGGCTCAAACTCACGCTGCTGCGCAACGGACTTCGCCGCAGCCCCTGGCAGCTGGTCGGCATGGCCTTCGCCGGGCTCTATGCCCTGGGCATCGTGGCCACGCTGGTGGTGGTGCTGGTCCTGCTGCGCGGGGCCGAACACGAGCTGGTGTACACCGCCGTGGTTCTCGGCGGCTCGGCGGCGGTCCTGGGCTGGGGCATTATTCCGGTGGTGGCGTCGGCTATCGACCTGACGCTGGACCCGGCCCGCTTCACCACGTTCGCCGTTCCGATGAAACAGATGCTGGCGGGGCTGGCGCTGGGCGGTCTGATCGGCATTCCGGGCCTGGCAACAGCTTTGGTGGCACTGTCCACGGTGGTGACCTGGTCCCGGGGCGTGCTGCCCGCGCTCGCAGCCCTGGTGGGGGCAGCGCTCGGCGTGCTGACCTGCATCGTGCTGTCCAAAGTGGTGACCACGGGAACGGCGGGCCTCGCGTCGTCGCGCCGTTTCAAGGACGTCAGCGCGGTCGCATTTATGGTGCCGCTGGTCCTCCTGGGTCCGATCCTGGCGGGAGCAGGACGCGGCATCACTGCCTCAAGCGAATTCCTTCCGGACGTCGCCCGGGTGTTGTCGTGGACTCCGCTGGGCGCCCCATGGGCCCTTGCCGGCGACGTCGCGGCCGGCGCGCCAGGCGCAGCGGCCTTGAAGCTGGTCATTTCCATCGCGGTGCTCGCCGGCTTGGGGTGGTGCTGGAAGCTGCTGCTGGAGCGGGCACTTGTCACCCCGCCCTACTCCGGCGGCGGCAAGCGGACGGGCGGCAAACTGGGGCTGCTCGGCGTCCTGCCCGCTGTTCCTGCCGGCGCGGTCATGGCCAGGGCGCTCACTTACTGGATCCGGGACCCCCGCTACTCCGGCTCCCTCATCGTGATCCCGCTCCTTCCGGTGGTGCTCGTGTTCCAGGGCAGCCAAACCGGCGATTTCGGCACTTTGGCGCTCCTGGCCCCGATGACAGCCTTCATCCTCGCCTGGTCCATCTCCGCTGATGTCTCCTACGACAACACCGCTTTTGCCCTGCACCTGGCCTGCGGGGTCCGCGGCGTGGACGACAGGCTGGGACGGGCCCTGGCGTGCCTGGCCTTCGCACTGCCGGTGGTCCTGCTGTTCGCCGCCGGTTACCCTGCCTTCACCGGCGATTGGGGCCTGTTGCCTGGCCAGCTGGGACTGAGTCTGGGGATCCTTTTTACGGGACTGGGATTGTCCTCCGTGGTCTCGGCCCGGTACACGGTGGCGGTTCCGCTGCCCGGCGACAGCCCCTTCAAGAAGCCCCCTGGAAACGTGGGCCAGACCCTCGCCGTGCAGTTCGCCGGGCTGGGCGTCCTGATGGTCCTGGTGCTGCCCGAGGCCGCCCTCCTGGCCGCACAACTGCTCACTGGCAACAGCTTGTTCGGCTGGCTGAACCTTGCCGTCGGGCCCATGCTGGGCGCGGGCCTGTTGGTGGTGGGGGTCCGGCTCGGCGGAAGATGGCTGGACGCCCGTGGCCCCGAGCTGCTGGCCCAGGTAACAGTGAACCGCTGAGGAGTGCATGATGGAGCAGTTGACAGGCAACGAAGTTGACACGGCCCCGAAGGGAACAGCATGGAAGTAGTCATCCTCAACGGCAGCAAACAGATTGCAAAGCTCGCCGCGGAGGCGATCGGGGAGCTCCTGCGGCGCAAGCCGGACACAGTCCTGGGGCTTGCTACCGGATCGTCGCCGCTGCCGGTCTACGATGAGCTCGCCACCCGCCACGAGCGTGACGGCCTGGACTTCAGCGGAGCCTCCGGCTTTGCACTGGACGAGTACGTGGGCCTGCCGGCCGGCCACCGCGAGTCCTACCGCGAGGTCATCCGGCGGGAATTTACGGACCGCGTCAACATCGCTCCGGAAAATGTCCACGGCCCGGACGGGACTGCCGCGGACATTCCCGGGGCCTGCCGTGCCTACGAGGAGTCAATCGCCGCTGCCGGCGGCATCGACCTGCAACTCCTCGGCGTCGGCACCGACGGCCACATCGGCTTCAACGAGCCAGGTTCCTCCTTCACATCCCGGACCCGGATCAAGAGCCTGATTGAACAGACACGCCGGGACAACGCCCGGTTTTTCGGCAGCCTGGCCGAGGTCCCGCACCACGTCCTGACGCAGGGCCTGGGAACGATCATGGATGCCCGCCATGTGATCCTCCTGGCAACCGGAGCGCAAAAGGCGCAGGCGGTCCGCGATTTTGTTGAAGGGCCGGTGTCCGCCATCTGCCCTGCGTCAGTGCTGCAATTCCATCCCCACGCCACCGTCCTGCTGGACGAGGCAGCGGCCTCAGCGCTGAAACTGGCCGACTTTTACCGGCACACCTACGACAACAAGCCCGCCTGGCAGGGCATCTGAATGGCTGGCAACAACCGTGGGCAGGCAGGGAAAAAGTACGACGACGGCAGGCAGCGGGGTGCCGTTTCCCCCGACGGGGGAGGCGCCGCCGTCGAACTTCCCGTTGAGGGAAAGGCTAAGATGGGTGGCATGACTAGCATGACGGACCCTCTCGAAAACGACCCGATGCGCGAGCTTTCCGGGACTGGAACGTCCACGGCCACCATTGAGCGCGAGGAACTGCGCCAGGAAGTGGAACCCGGAGACCGGGAGCGCTTTTCGCACTACGTGCGCAAGGAAAAGATCATGGAGTCCGCGCTGACAGGCGAACCCGTCATCGCCCTGTGCGGTAAAGTCTGGACGCCCGGCCGGGACCCGCAGAAGTTCCCGGTGTGCCCGATGTGCAAAGAGGTCTATGACGGCCTCCGCCCGGGCAACGACGGCGGCAAGGGTCCCGGAGGGGACTCAGGCAACAACAAGTAGTGACGGAGACGCTTTTTGGCGGCCCCACCCTGCCTCCGGCTTATCCGGAACGCGCAGCCTGGGGAACCGCCCCGAAACTCCGTGCCTGGCAGCAGGAAGCCCTGGACCTCTACCTGAGGACAAGCCCCCGGGACTTCCTGGCCGTGGCAACGCCCGGCGCCGGTAAAACCACCTTCGCGCTGCGGGTCGCGTCAACCCTTATTGACTCCGGCGCGGTCAACCGGGTCACCATCGTTGCGCCCACGGACCACCTCAAGCGCCAGTGGGCAGATGCCGCGGCGAAGGTGGGAATAGCCATCGACCCCAACTTCAAGAACTCTGACGGCCAGCACGGCCGGGGATTTATAGGCGTCGCTGTTACGTACGCGCAGGTTGCCAGCAAGCCCATGCTGCACCGGGCCAAAACAGAGGCCGCACGAACGTTGGTGATCCTGGACGAAATCCACCACGGCGGCGAGGCGCTGTCCTGGGGCGACGGCCTCCGCGAGGCGTTCGATCCCGCGGTGCGCCGGCTTTCCCTGACCGGTACGCCGTTCCGCTCGGACACCTCACCCATCCCCTTCGTGGAGTACGCCGAGGACCGGGACGGGATCCGCCGGTCCAGGGCGGATTACACCTATGGCTATGGCAACGCCCTGCGGGATCACGTGGTCCGGCCGGTGATGTTCATGGCCTACTCCGGGCAGATGCGCTGGCGGACCAGCGCGGGAGAGGAGATGGCGGCATCCCTGGGCGAGGCTGCGGTCACCAAGGACATCACCTCGCACGCATGGCGCACGGCGCTGAACCCGGCAGGCGAATGGATCCCTGCCGTGCTTGCCGGGGCGGACAAGCGTCTCAGCGAGGTGCGCCGCACCGTCCCCGACGCCGGCGGGCTGGTCATCGCCACTGACCACGAGGATGCCCGGGCATATGCCGGACAGCTGAAGCGCATCACCGGGGAGTCACCCACGGTCATCCTTTCCGACGACGCCAAGGCCTCCAGCAAGATCGAGGAATTCACGGCCAGCGAGAAGCGCTGGATGGTTGCCGTGCGGATGGTGTCCGAAGGCGTTGACGTGCCCCGCTTGTCCGTGGGGGTATATGCGACGTCAACGTCCACCCCGCTCTTCTTCGCCCAGGCGGTGGGCCGCTTTGTGCGTGCCCGCAAGCGGGGTGAGACGGCGTCAGTCTTCCTGCCGTCCGTGCCGCAGCTGATGGCCCTGGCCAACTCCATGGAAGCCGAGCGCGACCACGCCCTTGACCGCCCCGAGAAAGAGGACGGGGACGGCCTCTTCAACCCCGAGGACTCGCTGATGGCGGAAGCCAACCGCGAGGACAAGGCCTCGGACAGCCTCGCGAAGGGCAAGTTCGAGGCCCTGGACTCGCAGGCGTCCTTTGACCGTGTCCTGTTCGACGGCGGCGAATTCGGCACCGGCGGTGAGGTGGGGTCTGATGACGAGATGGACTTTTTGGGGATTCCCGGGCTGCTGGACGCCGAACAGGTGGGCACGCTGCTTCGCCAGCGCCAGCATGAGCAGCTCAACCGCAAGAGCCGGCGTGCTCCCGCGGCGGCAGAAACCGCGGCTCCGGCCGTTCCGGACCACCGGATGCTGATGGACCTGCGGAATGAACTGGCCAAGAACGTCGCTGCCTGGTCAGCCCGTACCGGGACGCCCCACGGCGTGGTCCACACCAAGCTGCGGACTGTTTGCGGCGGTCCACCGGTTGCACAGGCCAATGAGGAACAGCTGCAGTCCCGCCTGCGGAAGCTTCAGGACTGGTTTATCGGCCGCAAGTAGGCGGGCCGGCAGAAGTGCTGTGGAAGTGAAAGTGGCCCGGTGCTGAGCACCGGGCCACCCGAGTCACTGCGTACCTGCGCGGCGAAGAAGCGCTCAGGCGACGTCCACGCCACCCAGCTCCATTTCGGTGATCGCTTCCTCAAGGTCCTCCGCGATTCCCGCCGTCAGGGAACGGATGACCGTCACCGAATAGCCCGCCTGGACTGCGTCAAGGGACGTCGCCTTGACGCAGTAGTCGGTGGCGATGCCCACCACCACCACGTCCTCGACGTCGTTGCTTTGCAGCCAGTCGTCCAGGCCGATGGCATCCTCGGCTGCGGCATACCGGTCAGCGTCGCCGGCGCCGGGAAGTGCCCCCGGTTGCCGTTCCCCGGTGGGAACGGCGTCTTCCGGCGCCTGCAGTCCCTCAAAGCCGGAGTACGCGGCAGCGAACTGGCCCTTCTGGAAATAGGCGTCGATGTACTCGGTGTCCAGGTCGGGGTGCAGCTCCGCGCCGCGGGTTCCGGCCACACAGTGTGGCGGCCAGCTGTCGATGAAGTCCGGGGTTTCTGAGAAGTGGCCGCCGGGATTGATGTGCCAGTCCTGCGTGGCCACGATGTGGTCAAACTCAGTGTGGTGGGCATCGACGTATTCGCTGATGGCGCCTGCCACCGCTGCGCCGCCGGCTACGGCAAGCGACCCCCCTTCGCAGAAATCGTTCTGGACATCAACGATGATCAGGGCGCGGGACATCAGTCCTCCTCAGTTGTCTTCATAAATAGTGGGGATGGCTGCTTCACCGCGCTGAAGGCGGTTGACCACGGCCGGAAGTTCAGCCATGGATTCGGCGTGCCGCCGGCGCGCCCGGAGCACACCTTCGGAGCCGGTCCAGCCCGGCATCAGTTCGCCGTTTTTCATGAACTGCTGCAGCAGCGGGCGGTCATTCCCGTCATCCTCCGGCCGGACGCCCACACCCACAACCTCCGCCGTGGCTATGCCCCGTTCGTTCAGTTTCCGCAGCGCATACTTGCGCCCGCCCACACTCGCCTTGTTCTTGGCCGCCTTGGCAACGGAGACGAAGTTGCCGTCATCGTCCGTGCGGCTCACCAGCTTGTACACCATGCTGGCGGTCGGGGCGCCGGACCCGGTGACCAGGGAGGTGCCCACGCCGTAGGAGTCCACGGGGGCTGACTGGAGCGCGGCGATGGCGAACTCGTCCAGGTCGGAAGTGACCACAATCTTGGTGTTTTCGTTTCCCAGGCTGTCCAGGAGCTGGCGGACCCATTGGGCCTGCGCCACCAGGTCTCCTGAATCCAGCCGGACCGCCCCGAGCCGCGGACCTGCAAGGTCCACCGCCGTGCGCACGGCCGCTTCGACGTCGTAGGTGTCCACGAGCAGGGACGTCGCATCACCGAGGGACGCAAGCTGGGCTTCAAAGGCATCACGCTCGGTGTCATGCAGAAGGGTGAAGGAGTGCGCGGCAGTGCCCACGGTCTTGATCCCGTAGCGGATGCCCGCCTCCAGGTTGGACGTGCTGTCAAAGCCGGCAATGATGGCAGCCCTTGCGGAGGCGGTGGCGGCTTCCTCGTGGGTGCGCCGTGAGCCCATCTCGATACAGGGACGGCCGCCGGCGGCGCTGACCATCCGGGATGCGGCGGAGGCGATGGCGCTGTCGTGGTTGAGCACGGACAGCAGGTACGTTTCCAGCATGCACGCTTCGGCGAAGGTGGCTTCGACGATCAGGATGGGGGAGTTCGGGAAGTACGCTTCCCCTTCCGGATAGCCCCAGATATCACCGGAGAAACGGTAGGACGCCAGGTACTCGAGCGTCTCCTCGTTGACCACCTTGGTCCGGGCCAGGAAGTCCAGTTCGGCCTCGCCAAAGCGGAAATTTGCGATGCCCTCAAGGAGACGTCCGGTACCTGCCACAATGCCGTAACGCCGGCCGTCCGGTAGCCGCCGGGCAAAGGCCTCGAACACGGACTTGCGGTGCGCGGCGCCGGAATGAAGCGATGCCTGCAGCATGGTCAGCTCGTAGTGGTCAGTGTAAAAGGACGTGCGGGGATGGTTCCAGCCGGCAGAGGTGCTCACGAAAGTCACTCTAGTCCCCGCCGGCTCCCACGTCTTGCTTCGCTTCGCCGCGGGTCCCTCGCCTGCGTGGGCCCACCCGCCGGCTCCCACGTCTTGCTTCGCTTCGCCGCGGGTCCCTCGCCTGCGTGGGCTCATCCGCCGGCGTGGGCGCGTCCTCCCCATAGAATGGACAGATGACCTTAAGCGTTGCGCTCGGCCCTGATACCCAGGAGGGCACCCGGACCGGCACCGCGGAGTCAACAGACTTCCTTGCCGCACCGGACATCCCCTGGAACCTGGTGATCTGGAATGACCCCGTCAATCTGATGAGCTATGTCAGCTACGTGTTCCAAAGCTACTTCGGCTACTCCGAAAGCAAAGCGAACAAGCTCATGATGGAGGTCCACAAAAAGGGGCGTTCCATTGTTGCCTCCGGCAGCAAGGAGCAGGTGGAGCGCCATGCGGTCGCCATGCACGGCTTCGGGCTGTGGGCAACGGTGGAGAAGGCCAGCGGCGGGCCGGGCGGCAATTCGGGAAAGTCCGGCGGGCCGGGCCAGGGCAAGGGGAAACGTGGCTAAGGCATTCAAGTACGGATTCAAAGGCATCACTGGCTATTTGGAGCCGGCCGAACGTGAACTGCTGCGCAGCCTCATCAACGACGTCATCTCCATGCTTCAGCCCGAGGAGCGGAAGGGCCAGGATCCACTGGCTGCCCTGATCGGCCTCGACATGGAGGTTGCGGTCCCCACCGACCGGGCGGTGAAGCGGCTCCTGCCCAACGTGATGAAGGACGACGACGGCGCGTCCCTTGAGTTCCGCCAGCTCACCGAGCGGTCGCTGCGGGAAACA
Source organism: Arthrobacter sp. sptzw32 (assembly GCF_059089735.1). Lineage (NCBI taxonomy): Bacteria > Bacillati > Actinomycetota > Actinomycetes > Micrococcales > Micrococcaceae > Arthrobacter > Arthrobacter sp. sptzw32. The sequence continues at coordinate 608,411 of NZ_JBNHEZ010000001.1, forward strand.
AAGATCGGCGCGCTCCGGGCCGCGGCGCTTGACTTGGATAAAGACGAGATCGTGCTGACCGCTGACGGTGCCCGCCACTGGTCGATGGCCTTGAACGACGTCCGGCTTGTTTTGGCAGAGCGGCTGGACATCCAGGACGAGGAGGACGCCGAGCACGTCCACCTGATGCAGGACTGGTCCCAGGCCGAGGACGTTGAGAGCTACCTGGCCCTGGTCTACAACTTCGCCACCTGGCTGCAGGAGTCACTGGTCCAGGCCATGCTGCAGTCCATGGAAACCCGCCGTTGACCCGCGGGGCGCCCCGGTCCCGGCGCTGTGACAAATTAGACATGAGTCGCAGGCCACAAGATGGTGCCTGACGCTGCAGGGAAGACCTATCCTCGAATAATCATGACAAGAGCCTCGAGCACGGACCCGTCAACTCAAGCCGCAGCGGTGTCCGAAGCCGGTGACCTCCCGGCTGCCGCCGTGGAATCACGGCCCATCGGCGTTTTCGACTCCGGCGTAGGCGGCCTGACGGTGGCGCGGTCCATCATCGACCAGCTTCCCAACGAGTCCATCTTGTATGTGGGGGACACGGCGCACGGCCCCTACGGCCCCCTGCCCATCGCGGAAGTCCGGGCCAACGCCCTGGGCGTGATGGACGAACTGGTGGACTCCGGTGTCAAGCTGCTCACCATAGCCTGCAACTCAGCGTCGGCCGCTGTGCTGCGCGACGCCCGGGAGCGGTACACCGCCAAGTACGGCATTCCCGTCATCGAAGTCATCCAGCCTGCTGTGCGCCGCGCCGTTGCCGCAACACGGAGCGGCAGGGTGGGCGTGATCGGCACCTCAGCCACCGTCGGTTCCCGTGCCTACGAGGACACCTTCGCGGCCGCGCCGGACCTAAACATCACCTCCGTGGCCTGCCCCGAGTTCGTCAGCTACGTGGAGGCCGGCATCACCACCGGCCCGGCCCTGCTGGCCGTCGCGGAGGAATACCTGGCACCGCTCAAGGCTGCCGGCGTGGACACCGTAGTCCTGGGCTGCACCCACTACCCGCTGCTCACCGGCGTCATCTCCTACGTCATGGGAGCGGACGTGACCCTGGTGTCCAGTGCCGAGGAAACCGCCAAGGACGTTTACCGCGCCCTGGCCACCCACAACCTCCAGCGGACCGGCGATATACCTCCGGAACACCACTTTGTGGCAACCGGCGACGCCCATCAGTTCGAGGCCCTGGCCCGCAGGTTCCTGGGGCCCGAAGTGCTCTCGGTCCGGCACGTCGACCATGTGGCCGCGCAGTACCCCACAGGCAGCCTTGCCCGCATCACGCCCGAGATGATCGCTGCGGCCCAAAGCGCCGGAAGCCGACGCCGGATCTCCAACTTCGTGGGCAGTTCCGTCATGGGGGGTTCCGGCCAGTGAAGCTCACCATCGTAGGCTGCACGGGGTCCTTTCCCGGCCCCGGTTCACCGGCGTCGTGCTACCTCCTGACGGCGAACGACGGCGAGCGGACCTGGAAGGTGGTCATGGACCTGGGCAGCGGTGCCCTGGGCGCCATCCAGCGGTACACCGACCTTGAGGATATCGACGCAATCTTCCTCACCCACCTCCATCCGGACCACTGCATGGACCTGTGCGGCCTGCACGTTGCCGTCCGGTGGAAGCCCGGCGGCTGGGGCCGCGGCCGGATTCCGGTGTGGGGACCGGCCGCCACGGCAGACCGGATGGCGACCGCCTACGGGCTGGAGCTGGACCCGGGGATGCACGAGGAGTTCGACTTCTCCAACTGGGCCGACCGGGAAGCCGTGACCGTGGGCCCGTTCACCGTGACCCCCTTCGCAGTAAACCACCCCATCGAGGAGTGCTACGCCCTCCGCGTGGAAGTGGTGGAGCCGGACAAGGACGGCAACAACATTTCCCGGACTTTGACCTACTCCGGTGATACGGACTCCTGCGCCGGGCTCGAGGAGGCGGCCAAGGATTCTGACCTTTTCCTCTGCGAAGCCGCCTTTGAGGAAGGCCGGGACGACGGCATCAAGGATGTGCACCTGACCGGCAAACGTGCAGGAGAGGCTGCTGCCGCTGCCGGGGCGAGGCGGCTCCTGCTGACCCATATTCCGGTATGGACGTCACCGAGCACTGTCATGGCCGAGGCCCGCCCGGTGTTCGGCGGCGACGTCGCCGTGGCTGTGGCCGGGGTGCACTACACCATCTAAAGGCTTCCCCGTGCATGCCGTGGCAGGCCGTGGCACCGGACTCCCGCTGCTGCCGGCAGTGGATAAGCTAAAGGCATGACTTCTGAAGCAACTGCAGTGCCCATCGTGCGCGCCGACGGCCGCGCCCCGGACCAGCTCCGGCCCATCAGCATCACCCGCGGATGGTCCAACCAGGCCGAAGGATCGGCCCTGATCGAGTTCGGCAACACCAGGGTCCTGTGCACCGCGTCATTGACGGCCGGAGTGCCGCGCTGGCTCAAGGGGGAGGGCCGCGGCTGGGTCACCGCCGAATACGCCATGCTGCCCCGCGCCACGAACACCCGCTCCGACCGCGAATCGGTCAAGGGCAAAATCGGCGGCCGGACCCACGAGATCTCCCGGCTCATCGGCCGTTCCCTGCGGTCCATCATCGATACCAAGGCCCTGGGCGAGAACACCATCGTGCTGGACTGCGACGTTCTCCAGGCTGATGGCGGAACCCGGACCGCTGCCATCACCGGCGCCTACGTTGCCCTCGCCGACTCCATCAGGTTCGCCCGCGACAACAAACTGATCGCCAGGAACGCCCAGCCCCTTATCGACACCATCGCGGCTGTGTCGGTGGGCATCATCGACGGCGTTCCGATGCTGGACCTGCCCTACGTTGAGGACGTGCGGGCGGAGACCGACATGAACGTGGTGGTCACAGGCTCCGGCAAGTTTGTGGAAGTGCAGGGCACCGCCGAAGGAGCGCCCTTCGACCGCACCGAACTTGACCAGCTCCTGGACCTGGCCCTGCTGGGAACCACCCAGCTCGCCGCCATCCAGCGCGAAACCCTGGCAGACACCCTGTGAGCGCGGTGCCCGCTGCGCCGCGCCTGGTGCTTGCCACCCACAACAAAGGCAAACTCCGCGAGCTGCGCGAACTGCTGCGCGGGCAAGTGCCGGGGCTCGACGTCGATACCCAGGTGGTGGACGCGGCGGCAGCAGGCGCCCCCGACGTCGTCGAAACGGGTGTGACCTTCGCCGAGAATTCGCTGCTGAAAGCGCGCGCTGTCGCCGATGCGACGGGCCTTGTGGCCATCGCCGATGACTCCGGCCTCGCTGTGGACGTAATGGGCGGGGCTCCCGGAATCTTCTCGGCACGGTGGGCCGGCAGGCACGGCGACGACGACGCGAACCTGCGGCTCCTGCTCAACCAGCTCGCCGACGTGCCGGACGCCCACCGGGGTGCTGCCTTTGTCTGCGCCGCTGCCCTTGCTGTTCCCGGTTCGGCCGCCGGCCACGGGCGCGAGGTGGTGGAATACGGCCAGCTTGAGGGTGTCCTGCTGCGTGAACCCCGGGGCGGGGGCGGGTTCGGCTACGACCCGGTGCTGCAGCCGGCAGGGGAGAACCGCAGCTGCGCGGAGTTGCCAGCTGATGAGAAAAACGCGATCAGCCACCGGGGCAAGGCCTTCCGTGCGCTGCTGCCGGCCGTGGTCGACGCGCTCCAAAACGCCAGCCGGTAACCCAAACTGGTTAAACAGCTGTGCTCCCCGCCGGAACGGGGAGCACAGCTGTTTAACCGAAGGGAAAGGCCCGCAGCCGGCAGGGCCGGCGGCGCTGCAGGCTACTCGGAGCGGCTGCCCTGGACATTGCGGGGCGTTTTATGCTCGTTTTCAGGAGCATGCTCTTCGATGAACTCGTCCACCGGGTCCGTGCCGTAAGCCTTCGCCTGGCGTTTCGCCGACAGGCCGCGGAGTACCTCGATGCCGATGGGCAGGACCGACACAAGGACGATGGCGATGAAGATTATGTCCAGGTTGTCGCGGACCCAGGGGATACGGTCGCCCAGCAGGTAACCCAGCAGCGTCACGCCGCCGCCCCAAAGCACTGCGCCAATCACATTGAAGAGGAAGAACTTCTTCTTGTTCATCTGGGCGACCCCGACAATGACGGGAACGAAGGTCCGGATGATGGGAACGAAGCGCGCCAGGATCAGCGCTTTGCCGCCGTGCTTTTCGAAGAAGGCATGGGCGTTTTCAACGTTCTCACGCTTGAAAAGGCGGGAATTGGGCTTATTGAAGATGGCCGGCCCGGCTTTGGAACCAATCAGGTAGCCGGTCTGGTTGCCGATGATGGCGGCCACAATGATCAGCAGCGCGAAAAGCCACACATTGAACTTGATGGTGTCGGTAGCCACCAGCAGGCCTGCGGTGAAGAGCATGGAGTCGCCCGGCAGGAAGAAGCCCACCAGAAGCCCGGTTTCCGCGAAGACGATGCCGCACACAAGCAGGACCACCCAGGGTGCCAGGGCAGGATCAGCCAGGAAGACCTGGGGGTTCAGCCAGTCGGGCAGGAAGGATGCCAGCTGTGGCTGCACCGGTCCCGCACCTCCCAGCATGGACACAGCGAAGTCGTTCATCACAGGAAAGTTCACCTTCCAAGGGTACTTGACGCGCTTCCGGCACCAGCCGCTGGAGGACCCTCCAGGAAGGCCCTGCTGGTGATCTCCATGACAGGGCCGCGAAGCTGACAAGGGAAGGACGGTCTCCGGAGGTAAGGTTGGCGCGTGGGTTTGGACTTTACGGCGATCGACTTCGAGACTGCGAACGGGTTCCGGGGCTCGCCCTGCGCCGTAGGACTGACCAAGGTCCGGGGCGGACGGATCGTTGAGGAAGCCTCGTGGCTGATGCGCCCGCCTGCCAGTTACGACCACTTTGATTACCACAACGTCCGCATCCACGGCATTACGGCTCGTGACGTGGCGGGAATGCCGCGCTTTGGCGAGCTCTTCCCCGAGATCGGCGCCTTCATCGGCGATGACATCCTGGCCGCCCACAATGCAGCCTTCGACCTTGGGGTCATCCGTTCCGGCCTTGAAGTCTCCGGCCTCGCCGGCCCGGGCTACGACTACGTCTGCACCGTGATGCTGTCCCGGCGGTGCTACTCGCTGGTGTCAAACTCGCTGCCGTTCGCGGCCGAGGAAGCCGGCGTGCCGCTGGTCAACCACCACGACGCCGCCGAAGATGCCCGGGCCTGCGCAGGCATCCTGATCGACATCGCCGGCCGCAACGGAGCCAACAGCATCGCTGAGCTCTATCTTTCCCTGGGGCTGGTGATGCCCCGCCAGGAAGCCTTCGACCCCGCACGGGACGGGTTGTCAAAGCCCAGCCTGGCCGCGCTCGCCAGTGCAGCCGGCAGCGGAGCGGCGCTGCTCCGGCCGTTCCAGACGGGCTGGCCGGAGGAGGGGGCGAACCCGGACCCCAATCCCGACGCCCATCCCGGTCATCCGCTCTACGGGCAGACAGTCGTTTTCACCGGACAGCTTTCCATGGGCCGGCCCGAAGCGAAGGTCCGGTCCGCCGAGCTGGGTGCCCGGCCCGAAAGCCGCGTTACCGGCCGCACCACGGTCCTGGTGGTGGGGGACGGTTTCGTGGCTTCGGACCTTCGCTCCGGCAGGCTCACCGGCAAGGCACGGCGCGTACTTGAGCTCCATGACCGCGGCCAGGCCATCGAGGTCCTCTCCGAGGGGGAATTCCTGCAGATGGTGGGCAGCTTCGCGGCAGCGCCGGTCAGCGCCTGAATGCGTGGAAGTCGGCGGAACCGCTGGGAATGTCAGCCTTCGCCGGTGGTGACCTTTACGAGCAGGTCCGCCATGCCACGGATCACTTCCGGCGCCTCCAGGGCCTCCAGCCATTCGGCGGGCAGGCACTCCTCGCCGTAAAAGGCGCCGAGGATGTTCCCGGCCAGCGAGCCGGTGGAGTCGCTGTCGCCGCTGTGGTTCACCGCCAGGGCGATTGCATCGCGGAAGTGCTGCGCCGGGTCCGCGGCCGTTGCGCCGGGGGCCTGCCCGCCGCCGTCGGGGAAGGTGGCAAGGACGGCGTAAAGCGCGACGGCGAATGCCTCCTCCGCCACCCAACCCCCGCCAAGTGCCTGGGCCAGTTCCTCCGGCGGCACGATTCCCTTGCCGGCCAGCCGGAGAGCGCCCTCCAGCCTGTCAGGGAGCTCCGGGGACACGCCCTCGAACCCGGCGGCATGCGCCGCTGCTGCTGCCGCCGCTTCCCGCAGCCCGTCACCGGCGACGAGGTGGTGGATGAGCAGGCTGAAGGTTCCTGCGCTCTGGCGCGCTGACGGGTGGCCGTGCGTCAGGGAGGCGGCGTCGGAACTCAGCTTGTAGACGGCGTCGGCCGTTATGTGCGGGATCAGCCCGAACGGGGCGGACCGCATCACTGTCCCGCAACCCTTCGATTGCGGGTTGACGGGCCGGACCGAGGTGCCCATTTCGCCCGTTGCCAGGCCGGAAATGCACGCCTTGCCCGGATGCCGCCGCTGGTGCAGCACCGGCTGTTCGTCGATCCACCGGGGCTGGGGCACGGGGGCCGATGCCGGAGCTGCTTCCCCCTGCGTTGCAAGCCACCGCAGGTACGCCAGCCACAGGCAGGCGTTAACGTCCGCGCCCACTCCGGAGTTCGCCCACTCCAGAGCCTCCACCAGGCCGTCAACGGTATACAGCGTCATCTGCGTGTCGTCCGAAAAGTGGCTGCTCGCTGCGATGGCATCAAAACCGGTCAGGCCGGAAGCGCCAAAGCGGTCGCGGATCTGATCAATCGAGTCGAACTCCACGGCGTAGCCCAGGGAATCCCCCAGTGCACCACCCAGGAGGCAGCCGTGGATGCGGGACTTCAGGGAGGGCTTGGATGTGTCCGGCTCGATGCTCATGCAGTAAATTTACCGTGGTGCGCCGCGGCTGCCTTCCGCAGCTGCGGGCAGCCGAAAGCGCACCGCAATCCGTCTACCCTAAGGTCCCACCATGTGCCCGCCTGTCCCGGCCCCTCACGACGCACTGCAGCCGGACAAACGCCGGTGATGGTGGCAGCTGCGGTGTGTCCGGAAGTGTCAGTGGCAGCCGATAGCTTAGAAACATGAGGCTACTTCACACATCGGATTGGCATCTGGGCCGGTCCTTCCACGGCGTCGGCATGCTGGATGCTCAGCGCGCCTTTGTTGACCAGCTGGTGGACACCGTCACCCGGAAAGCCGTGGATGTTGTGCTTATCGCCGGGGACGTCTACGACCGCGCCCTTCCGGGGGTGGATGTGGTCCACCTGCTGGACGACGCCCTGGTAAGGCTGACGGCGGCAGGAGCCCAGGTGGTGCTCACCAGCGGCAACCATGACTCAGCCATCAGGCTGGGGTTCGCCTCCCGGTTGCTGGAGCGGGGCGGAGTGCACCTGCGGACCAGGCTGGAGAGCCTGGACCAGCCCCTGCTGCTCCCTGCAGGCGCAACCGCTGGCGGGGGAACCTCTACGGGTGAAGCCGTCGTGGCAATCTACGGCATACCCTGGCTCGAGCCGCGGCTCGTGGCCGAACAGCTCGGCGCCCAGGCTGCCAGCCACTTTGAAGTTACCCGCGCGGCAACGGAACTGATCCGGCAGGACATCGCGCGCCGTTCAGAGTCGGCAACAGTCCACTCTGTGGTCCTCGCCCACACCTTTGCCAGCGGTGGGATCAGCTCGGACAGCGAACGCGATCTCAGCATCGGCGGTGTGGGCGCGGTTCCCCTGGACCTCTTTGACGGCTTCAGCTACACCGCCCTGGGCCACCTTCACGGGCGGCAGGCTCTTTCTCCCCAGGTCAGGTATTCGGGATCGCCGCTGGCCTACTCCTTCTCCGAGGCCTCCCATCGAAAAGGCGCCTGGCTGGTAGACATGGGGCCGGAAGGGCTGGCCGGTGTTGAGGAAGTCCTGTGGGATGCCCCGCGGACCCTGGCCGTACTGCGCGGCTCCCTGGCTGACCTGCTCGAGTCGCCCGAACACGCGTGGGCTGAAAGCGCCTACTGCCAGGTCACCCTGACAGATGCGCAACGTCCCGCCCGTGCCATGGACCGCCTTCGTTCGCGCTTCCCGGACACTCTGGTGCTGGGGTTTGATCCCGAGGGCGGAGCTCCCGCCTCCGCAACAACCTACAGCAGCAGGCTTGCCGAAGCGCCCGATGACCTTGCCGTGTGCTGCGGTTTCCTCGAGCACGTCCGCGGCCGCACCCCGGACGAGGCAGAGAAAGCCGCGCTCGCAGGAGTACTGGAAAACGTACGCCTCCAGGAGGCCTCCCGATGAGGATCCACCACCTCAGTATTTCGGCATTCGGCCCCTTTGCCGGCACCGAGGACATCGATTTCGACGCGCTCAGCGCCCATGGCCTTTTCCTGCTCAACGGCCCCACCGGTGCGGGCAAAACAAGTGTGCTGGACGCCATCTGTTACGCCTTGTACGGTTCGGTACCGGGAGCGCGCCAGGACGGCAAACGCCTGCGCAGCGACCACGCCGAGCCGGGCCACGAACCTGCCGTCAGCTGTGAGTTCTCCGCGCAGGGCCGTCGGTACGAGGTCACGCGTTCGCCCGCCTGGGAGAAGCCCAGCGCCAGGGGCAGGAACGGGTTCACCACGCAGCAGGCAAAGACCCTCCTGCGGGAGCGCGTGGACGGGGCGTGGATTGAAAAGTCAGCCCGCAATGACGAGGCAGGCGCGGAGATACTCGCCCTGCTGGGAATGGACCGTGAACAATTTACCCGCGTGGTGATGCTGCCCCAGGGGGACTTCGCAGCGTTCCTGCGGTCAAAGGCCACAGACCGGCTCGAGCTGCTGCAGAAACTCTTTGGCACCCAGCGGTTCGAAGCAGTCGAGCAGGAGCTGTCCCGCCAGGCGCAGGCAGCGAAAGAAGATGTCTCGGTCCTGTCCGGCCAGCTTGAGCTGTTGGCGGCCCGGGCAGAGTCGGAAGCGGCAACCCTGCACCTGGCAGACGAAGGCCCGGCCCCTGACAACAGTGCTGCACGGCTCGCCTGGCTGGAGGAGGCTGCGGCCGAACGCGTGCGCGAATTGACGCACCAGGCCAAGGCTGCGGACTCGGTCAGCCGCGAGCGTGACAACTGCGTTGAAGCGGAGACCGCCCGCCGGGACCGGCACCGCAGGCTGGCGGAAGCAACCACACGGCAGGCCGGCGTGCAGGAAGCGCTGCCGAGGCTGGAAGAGGTAATTAGCCGGCTTGGCCGGCACCGCCAGGCGGAGGTACTGGCCGGACAGCTGCGCAATGTCGACGCCGGTGCCGTCAAGGTCAGGCGCGCCGCCGCCGCACTGGAATCGGCATCTACTTTGCTTCGCCTCGCCGCCGAGGAAGACCCCGAACTTGCCCAGCTGGACTTCGGCTCCGCGGCAGCCAAGGGGCCGGATCTGGCCGAGCCGGACACATTCCCCGGCGCCGCGGACGAACTGAACCGGATCCGGTCCCTGCTCGCGGTGGTGGAAGCGAGAATTCCAGACGAGGACCGTCTTAAAGCGCTCCGCTCCAGGCACAAGCAGCTGATGGCCAAACAGGAGGACCTCACTGGGGCTGTTGCCGCGCTGGCCGGCCGGGTGGAGAGCCTCCTCAGTGAACGGTCATGCCTCACCGACAGCCTGGGGCCCTTGGAGGTGTGTGCGGGAGCGGCGGCCCTGCGTGCGAAGGAAGCAACGGCGGCCGAGGAACTGCTCGACGTGGTCCGGCAGTACGCTGCGGCAGCGTCCTCCCGGAACGCGGCGGTCCTTGCACACGATGCTGCCCGGGAGGACCAGCTGGAGACCAAACGGCGCTGGCTTGACGTCAGGGAAAAGCGGCTGGCGAACGCCGCCTCCGAACTCGCGGCCAAGCTGGTGGAGGGGGAACAGTGCCCGGTGTGCGGAAGCCCTCACCACCCCATGCCGGCGCCCGTGGATGGCGGCGGCTCCCGGCTTGCCCAGGATGAGGAAGCAGCCCACCAGCTGTATGAAGCCGCTGAAGCCGCGTACGCCTCAGCCGGCCACAGGCTGGCCGAGGCAAACCAGCTGGTAGCCGTCCTCGCAGGCCAAGGCGGGGAAACTCCCCGGGAAGAGGCAGCGGGCACAGCCGAAGAAGCGCGACGGGCTGCCGCCGACTCCGAACAGGCGGTCGGGGAGCTGGCCGCGGCCCGGTTGCGGCTTGAAGCACTCGAAGCGGGCATTGCAGCTGCCCAGTCCTCGCGGGCGGGCACCGAGGCGGAATTGGCCCAGATCGCGACTTCACTACAGGACACGGCTGAACAGTCGTCGCTGCTCGACGAGGCCTTGGCCGGGCTGAGGGCAGGCCACCGCAGCCTTGCCCACCGGTTGCGTGCCCTGGAAAACGCCGCCGGTATGCTCGGCAAAGCCGTCGACGCCCAGGCGGGGTTCGTCAGCGCCAAAGCCCAGGCCGCTGAGGCGCTGGAACAGTTGGAGCAGGCGTTGCCGGACGCCGGGTTTGCCACCGCTGACGAGGCCCGGGAACATCTGCTGACCGGCAGTGAAGCTGCTGCCGTGGAGGCCGAGATGCGCTCTGCGCAGGATGAAGCAGCAAGGGTGGCGGAACTGTTCGCATCCGAGGACGTTGTGCTCGCCCTCGAGGAAGCGGCTGCCGGACTTGTACCGGACAAGCAGCAACTCGCCGTTTTGGAGGCCGGGGCCGCAGCTGCCCGCAAGGAAGCACGTGACGCGGACCTGGCAGCCGGGCTGGCGGGACGCTGCCTTGAGTCCCTCGGCTCCATCCGTGCCGACTACGAGGAGCTGTCCGGCTCAGCGCGGGGGCCGGCGGAGCGGGCACGCATGCTCACCGCCCTGGCCGATGCGGCAGCCGGCCGGGGGGACAACACGTACCGGATGAGCCTGAACAGCTACGTGCTGGCGGCGCGGTTGGAGCAGGTTGCCCTGGCGGCCTCTGAACGGCTCGTTGCCATGAGCGACGGCCGCTACCTCCTGCAGCACACCGACGCGAAGGCGGCGCGCGGTGCAAAGTCCGGACTCGGCCTTGAAGTGGTGGATCAGTGGACCGGGCACCGCCGGGACACCTCCACCTTGTCCGGCGGTGAATCATTTATGGCGTCACTCTCCCTGGCACTCGGGCTCGCAGACGTCGTCCAGCAGGAGGCGGGCGGGGTCGAAATTGAAACGCTTTTTGTTGATGAGGGGTTCGGCAGCCTGGATGAACAATCCCTGGAGCAGGTGATGGATGCCCTGGAGGGCCTGCGGGACGGGGGCAGGGTAGTGGGGCTTGTCAGCCATGTCGGGGAGATGAAGCAGCGCATCGGAACGCAGCTGCAGGTGTTGAAGACCAGGAACGGATCCACCCTGCGGATAGCAGACGCCCTCGACGTCCCGGCCTAGGGAGGCTGGGAGGGGCGGATATACTTGAACCGTTACCGGGTTCGGCGCATCGGGAGGAGGGACGATGCGCATGATTGAACGAGCCCGGAAATGACATCATCCAGTTCCCTCTCACCCGCCCCGGCTTCGGCGCCGCCTTCGGTTCCCGTGCCGGAATCTGCATCTGCCGCCCAGAGCCCGCCTCAGCCTGCTCCCGGCGGCCGTTTCGCCCGGCTTCCCCAACTTGCCGGCCGCGGCTTCATTCCCCTGGGTCTACTGGCCCGCCTGCCATTGGCCATGCTTACAGTGGGCACCCTGACCCTGGTCACCTCCAGCAGCGGTTCCTATGCGCTTGGCGGTACTGCGGCAGGTGCGGTGGGCGTCGGTTCGGCCCTCGGGGCTCCGGTCCTGGGCTCCCTTGCGGACAGGCGGGGCCAACGTCCCGTACTGCTGTGGGCAGCCGTCTTCAATACAGCCGCCGTGGTGCTGCTGATCCTTGCAGCCTCTGCCATGGGAACGTCGGGAAGTTTCCCGGCCGCCGTCCTGGCCGCCTCGTTCCTCTCAGGGGCAAGCTGCCCGCAGGTAGGCCCGCTGGCCCGGGTCCGGTGGATGGCGCTGACGTCACGGGGCAAGGCGCCGGATAACAGGCGGGACCTGGACACGGCGCTCTCGTACGAGAGCACGGCCGACGAAGTAACTTTTGTGCTGGGACCGGCGCTCGTGGGAATCCTTGCCAGCCTCGTGGCACCCTGGCTGCCGCTCGCGCTGGCAGCCGCCCTGACCATCACGCTGGTTCCCGCGTTTGCTGCCCACCACACGCACGCAACGGTGCCGGCTCGCCGTGCAGTTCCGGCAGCGGAACGCCGTGCGAAAGGCAGGATGCCTGCCGCTGTTGCCCTGCCAGTGGTTGCGATGGTGTGCATGGGCACGTTCTTCGGCTCAACCCAGGCAGCGCTGAGCCCGTTCGCGGCCAGCCATGCCACGTCGGAGATTGCCGGGTTGCTGTATGCAGCGATGGGGCTCAGCTCCGCCGCCTCTGCCCTCTCAGTGGCCTATTGGCCACAGCGGTTCAGCCTCTCTTGGCGATGGGTGGTGTCCGCGGCGTTGATGGCCGGACTCGCCGTGCTCCTGCTGGCGCCGTCGTCGCTGGGTGGAATGGTGGCGGTGCTGCTTATCCTGGGTATCCCGGTGGGCCCGGTCATGGTTACCGTCTTCGCTGTCGGAGGGGTGCTGGCCCCTGGTAGACGCTTGGGAACGGTGATGACCGCGTTGGCCAGCGGTATTGTGGCCGGCACCGCCATTGGCTCATCACTGGGCGGCCGGCTGGCGCAGGACCACGGCTACGGTGCTGCCTTCCTGGTTCCCGCCTGCGCGGCAACGGCGCTCGCACTCCTGGGAGCCGGGGCCGCCGTCGTACTTCACCGCAGGAGCGCGCACCGCTGACCAAGGCATCGCATACCGACGCACTTCTCAGGCCAGCTGCCGTTCGATCCTGGCGGCGCTCTCCACCAGCGCCGCACCCACTACCGAAGGGTCGTGGGCAGAGCGGATGTAGACGACGGCGAGTGCTGCCGGGCGCCCTGCCGGGACGCGGATGGGCGCGGCCAGGGAGGAGACTCCGGCAATGACCTCGTCATGGCTCGCGGAGTATCCGGTCCGCCGGGCATCGGCAGCTTCCGGCCGGTAGGGGACGCCCGTCTCCAGCCGGTCCCATTCAGCTTCCGTAAGCGCCGACTGGATGGCAATCCCGGGCGCCCCGGCATTGATGGGGTGCCGGGTGCCGGGATGCTGGGCGACGGTCGCGCCCGAATGCCGCGGCTCCACGGTGACCAGCGTGATGCAGTCGTGGTGGTCCCACAATGCCACGAACGCCGTCATGTCCAAGGTGTTGGCGAGGTGCGTCAGTTCGGGAAGCGCAGCCCCCTGGAGGTTCCGGGAAACGCTTCGGGCCAGCACGGCAAGTCCTGGCCCGGGCTGGACCCGTCCGCCGTCGTCGCGCACCAGGAGCGAGTGGTCCTCGAGCGTTCGCAGGATGCGGTAGGCCACGGAACGGTGCACTCCCATGGCATCGGCGAGTTCGGCGATGCTCATCGGGCCCGGCGCCGCCGCAAGGATCTCGAGGGCCCGGATGCCGCGCGAAAGCGTCTGGGAAGGCGAAGCCTGCGCTGGCGCTGCTCCGGCAGTGACTGCGGCGGTGGGGGTCATGGTGTCCATCCTAGGTCGCTCTGGTACCGCTGCGGCGGCTCTTACCGGCGGCAGGACCTCTGGCCTCATCCGCATAACGAATTGCCGGTTCAAATATAGAACCAGCGAACAAGGCGGTCCAACTGACCTGTGGCACGAAGCCCCGGACGCAACCAACCTTAATTGTGCTGATGCGTGTCGCACCTCACACTTTCGTAGTACTCTTTCAACTAACTGACCGTTCTGTCGGTAATCCTGAAGGCGTCCCGGCAGCCCGCTGCCAATAAAACAATGGAGTTTCAATGACCACACCTTCCAAGGTGGATACGCTCGCCGGTCCCAGCACCCGGCGGGAGGAGCGTAAAGTCCTTGCCGGCACCCTGGTCGGCACCACCATCGAGTGGTACGACTTCTTCATCTTCGCCCAATTGACCGCAACGCTGCTGTCACCCCTGTTCCTGGCGCCCCTGAACGCGTCGAACCCCGGCCTGGCGCAAATCCTCTCCTTTGCCCTGATCGGCATCAGCTTCCTCTTCCGCCCCCTGGGCGCAGTAGTGGCCGGCCACCTCGGCGACCGCCTGGGCCGCAAGGCCATGCTCGTCTTCACCCTGGTGATGATGGGCGCGGCCACCGCCCTGATCGGCATGCTGCCCACCTACGCACAGATAGGCGCCTGGGCACCCATCCTCCTGATCACCCTGCGCATCATTCAGGGCTTCTCGGCCGGAGGCGAATGGGGCGGCGCGGCGCTGATGGCCGTGGAGCACGCGCCCCTGAACAAACGCGGCCTGTTTGGCGCCTACCCGCAAATCGGTGTGCCCATCGGCATGATCCTGGCTACCGGCCTCCTGTTCTTCCTGAACAGCAACATGTCCCGGGAGGACTTTGCGGCCTGGGGCTGGCGGGTTCCGTTCCTGCTCTCCATCGTCCTTATCGTGGTGGGCTACCTGATCCGCCGCGCGGTCGCTGAAAGCCCGGTCTTCCAGGAAATGGCGGCCCGGAAGCAGGAAAGCAAGGCACCACTGGGGGTCCTGGTCCGCAACCACAAGAGGCCGGTCCTGTACTCCACCCTGATTTTCATCGGTAACAACGCAGCCGGCTACCTGCTGATCGCCTTCTTCATCGCGTACGCCACCAGGACGCTGCAGATGCCCACGCCCCAGGTGCTGCTGGCCACCACCCTGGCATCGTTCGGCTGGCTGATCTTCACGCTGGCCGGCGGTTGGCTCTCGGACCGCATCGGCCGGGTCAAGACCTTCCTCGCCGGTTACGCGATCATCTTCGCCTGGATGATTCCCATGTTCGCCCTCATCGACACCAGGAACATCTGGCTCTACGGCATAGCGCTGTTTGTCCTCACCATCGGCCTCGGCCTGTCGTACGGGCCCATGTCCGCCATGTACGCCGAGATGTTCCCGGCCAACGTCCGGTACTCCGGCATCTCCATCGGCTACGCGTTCGGGGCCATCCTCGGCGGCGCCTTCGCCGCCACCATCGCCGAAACCCTGCTGCAGACCACCAAGTGGGCCGGGTCCATCGGTATCTACATCATGGTCCTCTGCGTCATCTCGGCCATCGGTGTGCTGCTGGCCAAGGAGACCAAGGGCCGTCCGCTGGGCGTCAGCCACCACTGACCCCAACCGTCCCCCTGGCCTCGCTACGCTCGGCGGGGGAACCCTGACGGCGTGGGCCAACCCACTGTTCAAAGCAACGGCGGGCCCGGACCAACCGGTCCGGGCCCGCCGTCGTATCAGCGGCCGGACCAGGAAGCGCTGTTACTGCTTCAGGAAACTGATGGCGTCACTGTCCGTGAGCTGTTCGAAGTGCCGGTAGAAGCTGCCGACGGCCCGGAATTTGCCCGGCAGGTGCAGGCACAGGACGGCGTCGCATACCCGCTCCACAGAGGCCTCGGCTTCGATTGAACCCACAGGGGCGGCGGCCACAACCGTTGCCGCTCCACCCTCGCGGACAGCCTCGACGGCGGCGCGCATGGTGGCCCCGGTCGCCAGGCCGTCGTCGATCAGCAGGACAGTTTTCCCGGAGAGGTCGTGGTCTATCCCCGGATAGAGGTGGACGCGGCGGGCCAGTTCAGCGCGTTCCCGCTGTTCCACCTCGTCCAGCAGTTCCTGGCGCACTCCATGCTCCAGTACCCGGTCCACCAGCGGCTTGTTGAGCAGGCGGACGGTCCGTCCCCGTGCCCACGCCAAAGCCCCGTAGGCAGTCTCCTGGTGTCCCGGGATGCCCAGCTTGCGCACCAGGACAGCTCCCAGCGGGAGGTAGAGGGCCTTGGCGGCCGAAGCCGCTACCGGGATGCCGCCCCGGGCAAGGCCCAGGACCACGGTGCCGGGCTGCTCACGGAACTGTGCGAGTACGGCGGCCAGCTTCTCGCCGGCCTCGGTGCGGTCTTCAAAGCGCGTCAGCATATTTCCCTCCCGGCTCATGCCAGCCCTTCCTTCAGCCTACCGCCGGGGAGGGCAGGAGCCGGCGGCCGCCGGGGCCAGGGCGGATTAGACCGCGAGGAAAGCGATGGCTGCCTGCTTGAAGGCCCGGCTGGTGATGGCGTTGGTGTGATTCCGGCCCGGCAGCAAAACCACTTCCACCATCGCCCCGGCGTGGCGGGCGAGTCCGGCCAACTGCGGCAGGCTGGGGGCGCGTTCGTCCTTGTCGCCGGCCACCAGGAGCATGGGCACGTGCGGCACTGCCTCGGCAGGGTCATAGGGTTCGGCTTTGATGGCTTCCACCAAAGACAGCAGCGCAAAAATGTTGTTGCTGGGCAGCAGCAGCGCCATTTTCAGCAGCCGCGCGGTGGATTCGTCACTGATGGGAGTCCCGTCCGCGAGGTAGTCCTGGGCTGCCACGAGGTCGAAGGCCGCGAGGGGATCCGCAATGTTAGGCCCGCCCAGCACCAGCCGATGCACGAGCTCCGGCTGCGTGGCTCCGAACTCCCAGGCGAGTCGGGAGCCGAGGGAGTAACCCACGATGTCCAGTCCGCTGGAAGGGTCACCGTCCTGCACGGGGCGCGCGCCGGCGTCGAACGCTACCTGGAGCAGGTCCGCCCGGATCCTGCTGGGGGAGTAGGAATCCCGGTCCTCCGGGGCTCCGCTGCGGCCGTGGCCCGGCAGGTCCACGGTGATGACCCGGCGGCCGGCATCGAGCAGGGCAGCCACCCAGCCGGTGTCCTCCCAATTGAGCTTGCTGGAAGACGAGAAGCCGTGCAGCAGCAGGACGGGCCGTAGCCCGGCATCCGCGGCAGGATCATGCACCTTCACGTACAACTGGGGGTCCGTACCCTCCACTGTGTGCGCGTGCTGCTCGCCGGTGTGCCTGCCGCTCATGGTGTCAGTCCTCATCAACTACGGCGCGGGGCGGACCCGGCGCGTCGGAAGCTCGTATTTCGGGACTACTCTACCTGCCTGCCGGACCGGTAAATCTACGCTGGCGGTGCACGCACCCCGGCGCAGTCGAGCAGCGCCAGGTGCCTTTCGGGAAGGTCATTCCGGCACCTGAAGCGAACTAGTTGGGACGGTTTCTGGTGGTGAAGCGGGCGGCTGCAGCACAGGCAACAGCGATTCCCGCAATGAGGCCGATGGTGCTGAAGAGCTGGATGCGGCTGCTCTCGGCGCTGAAGCCTACGGCGAAGATCAGGCCCAGCAGGATGAGCCCCACGATGGTCAGGGCCGGGAAACCCTTCATCCGCAGGGGCAGTGCCGTGCCTTCCCGGTCTGCACGGCGCCGCAGGACCAGCTGCGAGACCAGTGCGCTGCCCCACACCACCAGGCAGGTGGATCCCACCAGCTGGAACAGGGCAGGAAGGATCCGCTCCGGGAACAGCAGTTCCAGGACCGTGGCCACGAAGCCGAACGCCACGGACACCCCGACAGCCAGCATGGGAACGCTGGCGCCGCTCAGGCGGGTGAGGAACCGCGGGGCTTCGGCCCGCTCGGCCAGGGAATAGACCATCCGTGAGGCACCGTAAAGGTTGGCGTTCAGCGCTGAAAGAAGCGCGACGACGGCCACCAGGGTGATGGCCGTTGCGGCACCCGGGATCCGGGCTGCGTCCAGGACGCCGGCGAACGGTGACGCCAGGCTCTCCGAGGTTGCCGGCAGGACAGCGGCGATCACAAAGACTGAGCCGATGTAGAAAACCAGGATGCGCCACACCACGGTCCTGATGGCCTTGCCCACGCTGTGCTCCGGATCTTCGGTCTCTGCCGCCGCCACGGACACGATTTCGGTGCCGCCGAAGGCGAAGATCACCACAAAGAGGGCGGAAGCAATTCCGCCAAGTCCGGCGGGGGCAAAATCTGCCGTCAGGTTGGCCAGCCCGGGGGACGCCACCGCGGGCAGCAGGCCCAGCAGCAGGGCTGCGCCCACCACCAGGAACAATACGATTGCGGCGACCTTGAGGATGGCGAACCAAAACTCGAACTCGCCGAAGTTCCGTACGCCCGTGAGGTTAATGGCCGTGAAGACGACCATAAAGATCAGTGCCAGCGCCCACACCGGAAGCACCGGCCACACCGTAAAGAGAAGCCCGGCGGCTCCCAATGCCTCGGCTGCGATCACCACCACCAGCTGCAGCCACCAGAGCCAGCCGATGGTGGCGCCCGCCGTCTTTCCCAGTGCCCGCTCGGCATACACGGAGAAGGCCCCGCTGTTCGGACTGGCCGCGGCCATTTCACCCAGCGCCCACATGACCAGGATGATCAGCGTGCCCGCCACCAGGTAGGAGATGAGCACTGCGGGGCCGGCCGCCTGCACGCCGGCCCCCGATCCGAGGAACAGGCCGGCGCCGATGGCGCTGCCCAGTCCCATCATGGTGAGCTGGCGCGGTTTCATGGCATGGCCCAGATGGCCTTGCTGATGAACTTCTGCGGACTTCATCGTCATTTTGATGCTGGACCTTCTTGGGGTGTGGATGATGGCTCCTCGTGGGACCTATCGAATTTACCGCCTTCGGCTCCGCAGGGCGTAGTCGGGGCTAGTCCCTGAACAGGTGAACCAAGGGGAGCTCATTGAAACATTCGCATCTGAACCACTCTTGCCCCTAGAATTAGTTTTGGTCAGAGTGACCATAACTAGGCGGGGCTTACGGAAAGCGACCGCAGGCGAAAAGGGCGGTGGCACATGTATTCGAGCTCTGCGAACGTCTCCGAGCGCCGGGCAGCCCCTCCATCACTGGCCATCTCCACCGTCATCTTCGCGCTGCGACCCAGCGAAGCGTCGGGACGGCCCACGTTGTGGCTGCCCCTGGTCCGCCGGATCCGTGAGCCGTTCAAGGGATTGTGGGCGCTGCCGGGCGGGCCCCTGAGCCACTCCGAGTCCCTGCAGGACGCCGCCTCCCGGAACCTGGTGGAGACCACTGGCCTCGCTCCGAGCTATCTCGAGCAGCTGTACGCCTTTGGCGGACTGCACCGCTCACCCACCCAGCGGGTGGTTTCGATCGTCTACTGGGCCCTGGTCCAGCCCACCGAAGCCGCGCTCGCGGACGAGTCGGAAAACGTCCGGTGGTTCCGGGCGGACCGGCTGGGTGAACTCGCCTTCGACCACAACGCAATCGTGGACTACGCGCTCTGGCGGCTGCGCAACAAGCTGGCCTACGGTTCCGTGGCATACCACCTGCTGGGGGAGTACTTCACCCTCGCCCAGGTCCGGCAGGTTTACGAAGCAGTGCTGGACAGGCAGCTGGACCCTGCCAACTTCCGCAGGCAACTGAAATCAACTCCGGACATA
The DNA here is from genome assembly GCF_059089735.1 of Arthrobacter sp. sptzw32. Classification (NCBI taxonomy): domain Bacteria; kingdom Bacillati; phylum Actinomycetota; class Actinomycetes; order Micrococcales; family Micrococcaceae; genus Arthrobacter; species Arthrobacter sp. sptzw32. Next base: position 627,650 of record NZ_JBNHEZ010000001.1, read on the forward strand.
GAAGAAACCGGCGAGTACCTCCAGGGCGGCAAGCACCGCCCGCCCCGCCTCTACCGCTTCACCGGCCGTCCCGGCCTTGACCCAGACAACAGGAGCACACCATGAGCAGCGTCAACACAGCAATCCAGCTGATCACGCGCGAACAGGCCGAAAAGGGCACAACCGCGCAGGGCGGCACGTGCAGCCCCGCCCTCGCCAAGGGGCCGTGGGACTACGACCTCGCCGAGGCGCTGACCGGCATTCCCGCCTATGGCCCCGGCGCCTCCAGCGCGGACATTGCCCCTGCTGCCACCCCGCGCCAGGGTCAGTTGCCCGAAGAGTACAAGCTCGCCGGCGACGCCGAACTGGGCGAAAGGATCCTGGCAGCCAAGGCCGCGCTGGGGAACAGGGCCGTCATCCTGGGGCACTTCTACCAGCGTGATGAAGTCATTCAGTACGCCGACTTCGTAGGTGACTCCTTCCAGCTGGCCAACGCGGCCCTCACCCGGCCTGACGCGGAGGCAATTGTGTTCTGCGGCGTCCACTTCATGGCCGAAACCGCCGACATCCTCTCCGCGCCGGAACAGGCCGTCATCCTGCCCAACCTCGCAGCCGGCTGCTCCATGGCGGACATGGCCGACGCAGACTCCGTGGCCGAGTGCTGGGAGCAGCTCGAAGAGATTTACGGCACCGAGCCCGACGCCGAAGGAAGGGTCCCGGTCATACCGGTCACCTACATGAACTCCTCCGCAGCCCTGAAGGCCTTCTGCGGTGAGCGCGGCGGCATCGTCTGCACCTCCTCCAACGCCAGGACGGTCCTCGAATGGGCGTTCCAGCGGGCCCAGCGCGTGCTCTTCTTTCCGGACCAGCACCTGGGCCGCAACACCGCCAAGGCACTGGGCGTGCCCCTGGAGCAGATGCCCATGTGGAGCCCGCGCAAGGACCTGGGCGGCAACGACGAACAGGCCCTGCTCGATGCCAGGGTCATCCTGTGGCACGGGTTCTGCTCTGTCCACAAGCGCTTCAGCGTAGGCCAGATCGAGAAGGCCCGGGCCGACTTTCCCGGAGTCCAGGTGATCGTTCACCCCGAGTGCCCCATGGAGGTAGTGGACGCCGCCGATTCCGCAGGTTCCACCGACTTCATCCAAAAGGCCATTGCCGCGGCCACGGAGCCCACCACCTTCGCGATCGGCACCGAAATCAACATGGTGTACCGGCTTGCAGCCGAGTACCCGCAGCACACCATCTTCTGCCTTGACCCCGTCATCTGCCCCTGCTCCACCATGTACCGGATCCACCCCGGCTATCTTGCGTGGGTCCTTGAAGAACTTGTCGCCGGGCGCGTGATCAACAGGATCACCGTGGCGGACTCGGTGCAGGATCACGCCAGGACGGCACTCGAACGCATGCTCGCGGCCAGGCCCTCATGACCCGGCTTCCCACCCAGGCCCCTCCAGGGGACCGAATGCTGTCCGGACCTGACGGGGTGCCCGGCCGCAGCACGCAGGCGCGTCCGCGGCTGATCGTCGTCGGCAGTGGCATCACCGGGCTGTACGCTGCCCTGCTGGCAGCGGATTCCGGTGCGGAAGCCGTGCTTCTGAGCAAGGGGCAGCTGCGCGCAAGCAACACCTGGTATGCCCAGGGCGGCATTTCCGCCGTGCTGGACGTGCCAGCTACTGGGGACACCGTGGAAGACCACATCGCCGATACCCTCCGTGCCGGGGCCGGGCATTGTAATGAAGAGGCCGTCCGGCTGATGTGTACTGAAGCGCGCCGCGACATCGCCGGACTGCAGCGTTTCGGCGTCCAGTTCGACGCAGAGGCCGACGGCGGCCCGGCCCTGGGGCTCGAAGCAGCCCATTCCGCGCCCCGCATCCTGCACGCCGGCGGCGACGCCACAGGAGCGAAAGTTGCCGCGGCGCTGATCGAGGCAGTGCTGAGCCGACAAGCTGCCGGGATCCTGACGGTTGTACCTTTTGCCCATGCAACACGGCTCCTGCAAGATAACGGCACAGTCACCGGGGTGGAGTTCCTTCAGGACGGCCCCACGGCCGCGGTGTACGGTGACGCGGTCCTGCTGGCAACCGGGGGAGCAGGCCAGCTTTTCGGCAGCACCACAAATCCCGGCGTGGCCACTGCAGACGGCCTGGCGCTCGCCGTCCGGGCCGGCGCTGCAGTGGCCGACCTTGAGTTTTTCCAGTTCCACCCCACCTGCCTCGTTTCCGGCGCCCAGGGTCCCAACACCCAGTCCCCCAATACCCCGGCCACAGCCAGCTTTGACCACGATCCGCTGCTCATTTCCGAAGCAGTCCGTGGCGAAGGGGCCGTACTCGTCGACGGCAACGGGAAGCGCTTCCTGCGTCTGTACCATCCGGACGCCGAACTTGCCCCACGGGATGTGGTGTCCCGCAGCATCGCCCTGCACCTGGCCAAGCTCGGGGACCCCGCCGGCCACGTCTACCTCGATGCCCGCGTCATTGAGTCCGGAAAAGGCAAGGGATTCCTGGCAAAGCGCTTCCCCACCCTCACGCAGCGGACACTCGACGCCGGCATCGACTGGACACGGGAGCTGGTCCCCGTCGCTCCTGCGGCGCATTACTGGATGGGCGGAGTGGCCACCGACCTGCACGCCAGGACCAGTGTCCCTGGTCTTTACGCGGCGGGGGAAGTCGCCTGCACAGGTGTACAAGGGGCTAACAGGCTGGCCAGCAACTCCCTCCTTGAGGGCCTCGTTTTCGGCCGCCGCGCCGTTGATGCCTTCCTCTCCGGTGGCTCCGGCCGGGTGTGGCCTCAGGCTGTCCCTCCGGAGGCCGGCGCGGCGGAAACGTGCGCCACGCCCGAGGCCGCGGGCATCCCGTTTTCGCGGGATGCCCTTCGCCGGCTGATGACTGCCAAAGCCGGGGTACTTCGTCAGGGCGTGTTGCTGCAGGAGGCGGCGGAGGCCCTTAACGGGTGGGCCGCCGTCGTCCGTCCCGAATCCGTTCCTGCCGGCGCGGACGTTGAAGAACATGAGGACCGGAACCTGCTGCTCGCCGCGCAGTTCCTGGTGGCCGCCGCGCAGAAGCGCCTGGACTCACTGGGGGCGCACTACCGCAGCGACAGCCCAACTGATGCTGCCGGCATCCCAGACGATATTGAAGGAACCTCCCCGACACGCCCGAAAGCGAGCCTTGTCCATGACTGAAAACTCCTTGATGACAGCGGCGGCTGCCAACGGCCGGCGCCTGGACCTGACGCTGCCGCCGGCGCCCGTACGGGGAATCCTGGAGCGCGCCTTCGCCGAAGACGCCCCGGCGGGTGACATCACCTCCCAGCTCCTGATCCCCGCCGAAGCCCATGCCACCGCAGTGCTGAGCGCGCGCGTTCCCGGGGTCCTCAGCGGCGCCACGGTGTTCCGCGACGCCATGCTGCTGGTGGATCCCGGCACCGAAGTTCAGCTGCTGGTCGGGGACGGGGAAACGTTCGATGCCGGCAGCAGCCTTGCGCGGGTCAGCGGCCGTGCCAGGTCCGTACTGCTCGCCGAACGCGTGGCCCTCAACCTGGTGCAGCGCATGTCAGCCATCGCCACGAGGACGGCCGAGTTTGTCCAGCTGACCGAAGGTACGTCCGCCCGGATCACCGACACCCGCAAGACCACGCCGGGCCTGCGGATCCTGGAGCGGTACGCTGTGCGGTGCGGGGGCGGCGCCAACCACCGGTACAGCCTCTCGGACGCCGTCCTGGCCAAGGACAACCACCTCGCCGTGATGACCGGGGGCGACCCCGCCCGGCTCACCGGGCTCCTCACGGCCGCCAAAGCGCAGTTGGGGCACACCACGCACTTTGAGGTGGAAGTGGACCGCATGGACCAGATTGAGCCCGTCCTGGCCGCCGGCGTGGACACCATCATGCTGGACAACTTCACTGTGGAGGAGCTGAGGGCCGGTGTGGCTCTGGTAGCGGGGCGTGCGCAGGTGGAGGCCAGCGGGAACGTGAACCTGGGCACCGTGGCAGGGATTGCAGCTGCGGGAGTCGACGTTATTTCCGTTGGTGCCCTGACCCACACCGTGGCGGCCCTTGACCTTGGGCTGGACGTCGAACTGGTCCTCAGGTGACTGCCCATGATCTTCCTTGACGCCGCCGCCACCACCCCGGTCCGCCGCGAGGTGCTGGACGCGATGTGGCCGTACCTGACCGGTGAGTTCGGCAATCCCTCAAGCCATCACACCCTGGGTGAGGCTGCTGCAGGTGCGCTCGCGGGTGCCCGGCGGTCCGTGGCGGCGGTCCTGGGTTGCCGGCCCGGCGAAGTGACCTTCACTTCCGGGGGAACCGAAGCTGACAACCTTGCTGTCAAAGGCATCGCCCTGGCCCGGCAGGCGGCGGACCCGCAGCTGAACCGGGTGGTGGTCAGCGCCGTCGAACATCCCGCAGTGGAGGAGTCGGCCCGGTACCTGGAGCGCTTCCACGGCTTCGTGGTTGATGTGGTTCCCGTTGACGGGCAGGGCCGGGTTACGCCGGCGGCGTTCAGGGCCGCGCTTCGGCCGGAAACTGCCCTCGCCAGCGTCATGTACGCCAACAATGAGATGGGAACGGTACAGCCCGTCGCTGAACTGGGCGCCTTGGCCCGCGCCCTCGGCATACCGTTCCACACAGATGCCGTGCAGGCGGCCGGATGGCTGCCGCTGAACACCAAGGCGCTCGGGGTTGATGCGATGAGTATTTCCGGCCACAAGCTCGGCGCACCCAAAGGCTGCGGCGTGCTGTATGTCCGCGGACGCACCAGGATGGAGCCGCTAATTCACGGCGGCGGGCAGGAACGCGGCCGGAGATCCGGGACCGAAAACGTGGCCGGGGCGGTGGGCCTGGCCACCGCCCTCACCCTGGCACAGGCCAGCCAGGCGGAAGAACGACGCCGGGTGGCGGCCTTGCGGGACAGGTTCATCAGCGCTGTGCTCACCGGTGTTCCGGGGTCCATCCTCACCGGGCATCCCGTCGAGCGGCTGCCCTCTGTGGCGTCCTTCTGCTTTCCCGGAACCAGCGGGGAATCGGTGCTGCTTGAACTCGAACGCCGGGGCGTTGTCTGCTCCAGCGGGTCAGCCTGCGCGGCGGGTTCCGATGCGCCGTCGCCCGTGCTCACGGCATTGGGACTTCCCCCGGAAGTTGCCCAGACGGCCGTCCGGTTCAGTTTCGGTGCAGCGGTGACGGAAGCGGACCTGGAAGCGGCGGCCGGTGCGGTGCTTGACGCCGTCGGCCGGGTCAGGGCACTGGGGGCCTAGCGCCGGAGCTCACAGGGTGCTCCTCTTAGTAGAGTTCGCCTACCGGTATCTCCACGGCCAACCGGTTGGACGGTCCAGCCAGCGGGCAGGCCCAAACCTCGTTGTAGGCGCAGGACGGGTTGTAGGCAAAGTTGAAATCGAGCACGAACGGGGCGTCCCGGCCGGTGCCGTAGACCCCGTGGTACGCACCCTTGATGGTGTCCAGCAAATACCGTCCCGCCCCGTAGCTGCCGCCCGGCTGGCCTGCAGTGGCGTCCCGGAACGGCACAAAGATACCGCCGCCGTATCCTTGCAGCTTCCAGACCGCCAGCTGGCCTACTTCCGGCAGGTCGAAGGTGCCCAGGCGAACGAAGCGGACAGCGCCGTCGGTACCCGTCTCCACGCTAATCTCCCTGCCCGCGCCCTCCGGGGTCAGCGGAACGTGGAACCGGTAAATCGGATCATAGTCCGCCGTCTTCAGCCCGGAGAAGTGCGCCTTATCCGCCGTGGTCAAGGGAGAGGCCGGGTGCGTGGCGAACATCAGGTCGCGCTGGTGGCGCCAGTAGGAATGCGCTTCCGCCGGACTCTCGATGGCAAGCTTGCGGACGTTGTGGTACATGGCAAACGTCCTCAGCCGCCAGTCAGCGGTCTCGACGGCGGAAATATCAGTCCGGTTTTCCTCGGCTTCGCCCTGGTGCTCTTCCATATGCCCAGCCTAGCCCCCGGCCGCAGCATACCGTCCGAGGGCGGCAGCCGGACGGGCGCGCAGGCAGTGATTTCGGCAGAAACGCCGCCGGAATCACCGCCGGGCCGGCAGGCGCCGTTACGCTGGCTGCATGAAAGGCAAGGCATCCATGGCCGTCCTGCTGGCATCGGCCATCCTCCTGGCAGGGTGTTCAACTCCGCCAGGCAGCGGTCCGGGCTGGACAGCGCAGCCGGGCCCTTCAGAAGCCGGAAGCACTGCTCCTGCATCAGCAGATGCCTCCGCAGCAGCAACGCCGGGCGCCGGCGCGACCCCCACCGCAGGCCCAGAGGCTGTTGCCACTGCGGCAGCCTGGAAGACCTTCTCGGATGCCGGCAAGACCGTCAGCTTCGATCTCCCGCAGGACTGGATCGCACAGTCCGTCCAGCCGGACGAGGGAACCCTGCCCGGAGCGCTCAAAGTCGAGGTGAAAAAGCCGGACGGAACTTTCCTGGCAGCGCTGCGGACAGGACTGCCGCCGTCGTCCGCCGAATGCGCTGACGCCTCGAAGCGGCCCTATTCGGTGATCAGCAGCCTCCCGCTGGAGTTGCCCGCCGCCGGCGGGGAAGGAACCATACCGCCGAGGGTGGTTTTCCGGGTGATCCAGGGGTACCGATACTTCGGTTCCTATGGCATCACCAACGTTATGGGCGGCGGTGGCGGGCAGGCGTGCGAGCTCCGCAACGTCGTCCGTGGTCCGGCCGGGAAGGGTGACTTGTCCTTTGGTGATGTGGTCTCCGTGAAGGCCTTCACCCCGGATGAGAAGGTTGCCCCCGCCAAGGCCTTCGACACCCTGGACCAGGCTGCGCGGTACGCCTCGGAGGGAACTGAATTCGCGAACGTCCAACGGATGCTAATGTCGCTGAAGATCAAAAACTAGTCCCGTTCCCGGCCCCACGATGCGCCAGGCAGAGCGGAGACTTTTCTTCCGCCGCCGACACCCCCGGAGAGCAATGGAACGCAGTGTTTCCGCACGACTGGTCTTCAAGACCGTAGCCAACACCAAGGTGGCCATGGCCATCGCCGCAGCGCGGAACAGCGGCTATTCCTCCTTCGAGGAGTCCCTGTCCGTGACGGCCGGGGGACAGCAGGTTCCCCTGACCGAAGTATTGGACCACCACGGGGGCAGGTTCCACTACATGGAGTTTGCCGAGCCGGCCGAGGTAACGGTGGAATATGCTGCCACCGTGGGCGGAAAGGCGGAGCCTGAGGAATCGGAACTCGCCGACAGGATCCGGTACGTCCGGCCCAGCCGCTACGCTGAATCGGACCGGCTCCTGCCTACGGCCTACGCGGAGTTCGAAGGGGTCCACGGCGGCGGATTGCTGCACGCTGTCAGGAACTGGGTCAACGGTGAGCTGCGCTACCTCAGCGGATCCTCCCGGGGCACTGACGGTGCAGTTGAAACACTTCTCAGCCGGCGTGGAGTGTGCCGGGATTTTGCCCACCTGGCCATCGCGCTGCTCAGGTCCAGGGACATTCCGGCGAGGCTCGCCGCGGTCTACGCCCCGGGACTGAGCCCGATGGATTTCCATGCAGTGGCTGAGGCCTATGTGGAAGGGGCCTGGCACGTCATTGATCCCACCGGTCTGGCGCCGCGGGAATCGATGCTGCGCATCACGGCCGGCCGCGATTCTGCCGACACAGCTTTCCTGTCCACCGTCGGAGGAAGCCTTATCCTCAACCAGCTCCAGGTCACCGCTGTTGTCAACGGTGACCTGCCCGTGGAGGACCCAGCCCGGCTGGTGGAACTGGCCTAGCCGGGCCCTGCCCGGCCAGGCTCCTGACCGGTGCAGGACTTGCGCCGGCTGTTTCCGGCGACGGCGGCCGGATGGCTAGCGGAGCGGCCGGGGACCGAGTGAGCTGCGGAGCTTTTCCGTGAGCCGCCGCAGTTCCTTCTGTTCAGCCGGCGTCAGGGCCGGGCCCATCAGGGTGGAAATGTCCCGGACGTGCTCGCGCCCAATTTCCTTTTGCAGTTCCCGGCCCGCGTCCGTCAGCTGCAGGAGCACGCCCCGGCCGTCCTCGGGGGCCGGCATCCGGGCTACAAGCCCGCGTTTTTCCAGCCGCTCCACCAACCTGCTGAGGCTCGATTGGCTCAGCAGCACGTTGTCGTTGAGCTCGTTGAGCCGCAGCCACCCCGTCGGGCAGCGCGAGAGCGTGAAGAGTACGTCGTACTCGTTCACGGCGAGCCTCCGGAAGGCCGGCCCTGACTGCAGCTTACGCATCACCGCCACCTGGGCCCGGAACAGCGACTCCCACGTTTCCGCGGCGAGGCGGACCGGGGACTCGGTATCCTTGCCGGCCATCACGCGTCCGCGGCGGACTTTTCAGCGGACTGGGCTGCGAGCAGCGCAGCGACCCGGCCGGCGTGGGTGGGCGGTTCGGGAACGTGGGCCGGCTTGCGGGCCGCGTATTCCTTGCGCAGGACGGGCAGGACTTCTTCGCCGAACAAGTCCAGCTGCTCGAGTACGGTTTTCAGCGGCAGGCCCGCGTGGTCGATCAGGAACAGCTGCCGCTGGTAGTCGCCGAAGTACTCCCGGAAGGTCAGCGTTTTCTCGATGACTTCCTGCGGGCTGCCGACGGTCAGCGGCGTCTGCGAGGTGAAGTCCTCCAAAGAAGGCCCGTGCCCGTACACGGGAGCGTTGTCGAAGTAGGGGCGGAACTCTTTGACGGCGTCCTGGGAATTCCTGCGCATGAAGAACTGGCCGCCCAGGCCCACAATCGCCTGGTCTGCCGTGCCGTGGCCGTAGTGCTCGTAGCGCTCACGGTAGAGGCCGATCAGCTGCTGGTAGTGCTCCTTGGGCCAAAAGATGTTGTTGGCGAAGAAGCCGTCGCCGAAGTAGGCGGCCACTTCGGCGATCTGCGGCGTGCGGATGGAGCCGTGCCACACGAAGGGGGCGACGCCGTCGAGAGGGCGGGGGGTGGACGTGAAGTTCTGCAGCGGGGTGCGGAACTTGCCTGACCAGTTCACGGTGTCCTCGTCCCACAGCTTGCGCAACAGGCTGTAGTTCTCGATGGCAAGCTCGACGCCGTCCTGGATGTTCTTGCCAAACCATGGGTAGACGGGAGCCGTGTTGCCGCGGCCGAGGACCAGATCGACCCGGCCGTCGGCGAGGTGCTGGAGCATCGCAAAGTCCTCGGCGATCTTCACCGGATCATTGGTGGTGATCAACGTGGTGGCCGTGGAAAGGGTGATGCGCTCAGTTTGCGCCGCGATGTAGGCGAGGGTGGTGGTGGGGGAGGAGGAGAAGAAGGGCCGGTTGTGGTGCTCGCCGAGGGCGTAGACATCCATCCCGATTTCCTCAACCTTTTTGGCGATGGCGACGGAGGCCTTGATGCGCTCGTTCTCGGTGGGGATCCGGCCCGTGGTGGGGTCCGGAGTGATGTCGCTGACGCTGAAAACACCGATCTGCATGATGTGCCTTTCCGTTGCTGAGGCTTGCTGGCTTGCTTCCAGTATAGGCCAATGTAGATGCATTTGCATCTATCGCCGGATACAACGCTCCCGGCCGGAGAATATTCCGCTGCTGCCTTACCGGGGCTGCTTGGGGCTACTCGGGGCTTTCGGGGGCAGCGCGGCGTCCGCTGACCTTGGGGACGATGCCGGTGGTCCAGTCACGGAACTCTTCGTCCACGTCAGCAGCGGGGCCAAACTCCGGGCGTTCCTGCAGTTCCCGGAGCAGTGCCTTCCTTTCCCGGCGGCCCTCCACGAGGCGGTACAGCACAGGTACCAGGACCAGGGTCAGGGCGGTCGAGGACGTAAGGCCGCCTATGACCACCACTGCCAGGGGCTGCGAGATGAAGCCCCCGCCGCCGGTGAGGCCCAGCGCCATGGGGGTGAGGGCAAAAACGGTGGCCAGAGCGGTCATCAGGATAGGGCGAAGCCGCTGGCGGGCGCCGTGCGTGATGGCGTCTGCCACGTTCATGCCCGGGCGCCCGTCGCGGGGCTGCCGGTACTGGTTGATGAGGTCGATCAGCACAATGGCGTTGGTGACCACGATCCCCACCAGCATCAGCATGCCGATCAGGGAGGGCAGCCCCAGCGGAACCCCCGTTACCAGGAGCAGGGCCACGGCGCCCGTGGCCGCGAACGGCACCGAGACCAGCAGGATCAACGGCTGGATCAGTGACTTGAAGGTGGCCACCATGATCACATAGACGATAGCGATCGCGGCCAGCAGGGCGAGCCCCAGTTGCTGGAAGGATTCCTGCTGCTGGGTGGTGGCACCGCCGAGTTCGGCAGTGACTCCGGCCGGCAGCTGCACTCCGTCAAGTCGTTTCTGGACTTCCGCGTTGACCGCCCCGAGATTGGATTCCGACGGCGTCACCGAGACGCGCGCGGTGCGCTGGCCGTTGCTCGCGGTGATGGATACCGGCACGTCCAGCTGCTCCACCGAGGCAATGCTGCCCAGCGGGACCGGCCCGCCGGTGGCCGGCAGGGGGATTTGGCGGACGGCCTCAATGCTTGTGAACCTGGTGCCCTGGCCGATCTGCACCGGGAAGTCGTCGGTGTCGATCCTCACCGTTCCGGCGGGGATGGGGCTGATGGCCGAAGCGAGGACCCCGGCCACCTGTTCTTCGTTGAGCCCAGCGGCCACGGCTTTCGCCCTGTCCACTTTCACCTGTACCACCGGCTGGCTGGCGGCAAGGTTGGTGGCCACTTCACTGGTGCCCGGTACGCCGGTCATGGCCTCGACCATGGTGTCGCTTGCCGTCCGGAGGTCCTCCGTGCTGGCGGCCTTGATAGTGATGTCCACAGTGGACGAGGTTCCGAAGCCGCCCTGCTGGGTGCCCACGGAAACCTTTCCCGAATCGGGAACCTTTGCCAGTTCGTTCCGCACCGTCTCCTGCAGTTGCTCCTGGTCTGCCTTTTCATCCGTCACCACTGTGAAGGTGGAGTTGGAGGAGCCGGTTGAGGTGAGCGCGGCAAAGCCAGCCTGGGCATTGCCGGACGTCAGCTGGATGTCGCGGACGCCGTCGATCCCGCGAAGGACCTCCTCAAGGCGGATGGCTGCAGCACTTGTGTCCGCCAGGCTGGTGCCGGCAGGAAGCACCTGCCGGACGGTCAGGCTGTTCTGGCCCGAATTGCCCAGCAGGTTCGTGGCCAGCAGCGGCGTCATGGCAGCGGTTGCACCCAGGACCAGGGCGGCGGCAACGAGGGTGGTCACCGGATGCTTCTGGGTTTTGGAAAGGATGGGCAGGTATCCGCGCTGCAGCCTGCTGCGCTGTTCTGCTTCAAGCGCCTTGGCCCGGGCGGCGGCTGCATCCTGCCCGGCGGCCCTGTCCCGGCTGGGAACCGGATTGCGCAGGAACCAGTAAGCAAGCACCGGAACTATGGTCAGGGAGACCAGCAGGGAGGCCAGCAGGGCCATGGTGACCGTGAGGGCGAAGGGCCTGAACAGCTCACCGGCCAGTTCGCCCACAAAAGCGATGGGGAGGAAAACGGCCACCGTGGTGAGGGTGGATGCCGTGATGGCGCCGGCTACTTCCCTGATGGCGGTCAGGATGGCGGTGATCTTGTCTTCGCCGTAGCTGAGGTGCCGCTTGATGTTTTCGATGACCACGATGGAGTCGTCAACCACCCGGCCGATGGCAATGGTCAGCGCGCCAAGGGTGAGGATGTTCAGCGAGTACCGGGTGGCGGACAGGCCGATGAACGTGATCAGGAGCGAGAGCGGGATGGATACGGCCGTTACCAGCGTGGAGCGCGCTGACATCAGGAAGACCAGGATGACCGCGACGGCGAACCCCAGTCCCAGCAGGCCCTCAGTGGTGAGGTCCTTGATGGATTTTTCGATGAAGGGTGCCTGGTCAAATACCGGCGTGAACTTCGCGTTCGATCCCAGCTCGGCCTCAAGTTCGTCCAGGGTGTCCCGGACGGCATGCGAGATGCCTACAGTGTCGCCTTCGGGCTTTTTGGTGACCGAGACGGCGAGGGTTTCTTCACCGTTGGTCCGCGTGATGGATGTTCGTTCGTCGTCCTGGAGGGAAACGTCGGCCACGGTGCCGATGGTGGCCGCGTTTTTCGCCCCGGCGAGGGGGAGCGCCTTGATGGCGTCCAGGGAGTCGACCGGGCTGCCGATCTGAAGGGACAGGGTTTTCCCCTGCTCCTCGAGGGTGCCCGCCGGAACCAGGGAGCCGTTGTTGCCCAGTGCATCGCGAATGGAGGTGATGGTGGCGCCGGCGGAAGCCATGGCGTCGGGGCGGGGAAGGATCGCGATGTGCTGCGTGGCGCCGCCGGTCACGTCGGCACCCCGGACGCCGTCGATCTTCTGCAGCCGCGGCACGCTCAGCCGCTGGAGGTCCGCGTTCAGTTCGCTGAGCGATTTATCCGAGGACACCGCCAGGAACACGATGGGGAAGTCGTTGATGCTGCCGGCAAAGGCCTGCGGCTGTACGTCCTCGGGCAGTGAACGCTTGGCGTTGGAGATGGCCCGGTCGATCTGGTTGCGGGCGCGATCCAGGTTGGAGCCGTAGGTAAAGACCATGGTGATCTGCGAAACGCCGTTGCGCGACGTGGAGGAGGTGGATTCCAGCCCCTCCACGCCGTTCAGCGCTGTCTCCAATGGCCCGCTGACCTGCTTGTCCACTACCTCCGGGGAAGCCCCGGGCATGGCGGTCAGCACCGTGATCTGGGGGAACTCAATCGACGGGATGAGCTCCTGCTTCAGTGACGACATGGTGATCACGCCGAACACGGAAGCGAAAACGGTGACCAGTGCGATCAATGCCCGGTTTGCAAGGGACAGTTGTGCCAGCCGGAACATCGAATTGGTCTCCTGTGGGGTTCTAACAAAACTGTTGCGTGCCGGAGGCCGGCCACTCACCCCGGCAGGGGTCAGTGGGTGGCGGAAACGCTCTCCAGCTGAAGGGACCTGGCCGTCGCCCTTTCGAGTTCCACGGCAAGTTCCGGGTTGTCATCGAGTTTGACCCCGTAGCCGGGCATCATGTCCTTCAGCTTGGACTGCCAGCCCTTGAAGTTCTTCGGGAAGGCCTTCCGGAGCAGTTCGATCATGATGGGCACCGCGGTGGAAGCTCCCGGGGAAGCACCGAGGAGTGCGCCGATGGTGCCGTCACGGCCGGCAATCACTTCGGTGCCGAACTGGAGGATGCCGCCCTTCTGCGGGTCTTTCTTGATGATCTGTACACGCTGGCCAGCGGTAATCAGTTCCCAGTCGCCTGCTTTTGCCTCGGGGTAGTACTCCCGGAGGGCTTCCACCTTGTCCGCGTGCTTCTTGGCCACTTCCTTGACCAGGTAGGCGGTGAGGTCCATGTTGTCCTTGGCAACGGCAAGCATGGGGATGATGTTGCCGGGCCGGATGGACAGCGGCAGGTCCAGGTAGGAGCCGTTCTTCAGGAAGTTGGTGGAGAAGCCGGCGTAGGGGCCAAAGAGCAGGGAGCGCTTGCCGTTGACGTAACGGGTGTCCAGGTGTGGCACGGACATGGGGGGAGCTCCCACGGATGCCTGGCCGTAGACTTTGGCACTGTGCTGCGCGGCGATGGTCTCGTCGGTGCAGCGGAAGAACTGGCCGGAGACCGGGAACCCGCCGTAACCCTTGCTTTCCGGGATCCCGGAGGCCTGGAGCAGGTGGAGTGCGCCTCCGCCGGCGCCCACGAAGACGAACTTGGCGTGGATTTTGCCGTGTTCCCCGGACTTGGGGTACTTCAGCGAAAGGGTCCAGCCGCCGTCGGACGCCTTGGAGATCCCCGTGACATCGTGGCCGTAGTTGATTTCGACGCCGTTGTTCCCCAGGTAGGTAGTCAGCTCCCGGGTCAGTGCCCCGAAGTCCACATCGGTGCCTTCGGTGGCGCGGGTAGCTGCGATCCGGGCTTTGGGGTCGCGCCCCTTGACGATCAGCGGAGCCCACTTGCCGATCTGGCCGTGGTCTTCGGAGTATTCCATGCTGCGGAACAGGGCGTGGGGCTTGAGCGCCTCGTAACGGGTCTTCAGGAACCTGGTGTTCGCCTCGCCAATGACAAAGCTCATGTGCGGCACGGTGTTGATAAAGCCCTTGGGCGACCCGATCAGGGACTGGTCCACGAGGTGTGACCAGAATTGGCGGGACAGCTGGAACTGTTCGTTGATGAGCAGCGCCTTGGTGGGGTCCACCGAGCCGTCTTTGGCTGCGGGGGAGTAGTTGAGTTCACAGAGGGCAGCGTGCCCGGTTCCGGCGTTGTTCCAGGGGTCCGAGCTTTCCAGCCCAGGCTGGTCCAGCCGTTCGAACATGGAGATGGTCCAGTTCGGCTCCAGCTGCTTGATGAATGCCCCCAGCGTGGCGCTCATGATGCCACCGCCAATCAGGACGACGTCGGCATGTGGGGTCTTGGAAATGAAGGTCACGATCAGTCTCCGATTGCAGCGGCTCTGGCTGTCACAGAATATCCCCGGGCAGCCCTACTACTGAAATTGGGCTGGCCCGTCAAGGCTTCAATTGCACTTTGGTGAAAACTTCATTTAAGACAGGGGAAGCCGGATAACTCAGTACCCGGTCCGAAAGGGCCAGCGCGGAGATGGGGAAGGCAATGGGCACGGCGGGAACTGACGCTGCGATCTGGGCATTGATGGTGTGATACTGCTCATCGCGTTCCTCTCCCTCGGGCAAACCGCGTGCCCGGTTGATCTTCGAGAAAACCTGCGGGTCCTGGTAGCCGAACTCGCCGTTCTTTTCCCCGAAGAGGGGTCCCACAAAGTTGTCGGCGTCGGAGTAGGACCCGTTCCAGCCCAAAAGATGCAGGGCGTGGTCACCGGGGGACTGGACTTTCTGGAGATAGCCGTCGGACCAATCAACGGGCACGGGCTGGATGTTGAAGCCCGCCGCTGTCAGCTGCCGGCTGATCTCGGCGTACACCTTTTCGGGGGTGGGAAGGTACGGCCGGGTGACATTCAACGGATAGTAGAACCTCAGCGCTTCGCCGGCGTACCCGGCCTCCTTGAGGTACTCCTTGGCCTTTGCCGGATCGTGGCCCAGCGCAGGGGCGTCGTTGTTGAAGCCGCTGATCTTGGGCGGGACAAACTGCGTGGCGGCTGCGGTGTTGTCGATGAAGAACTTCCGGATCAACGTCTCTTTGTCGATCGCCAGTTCGATGGCCTGCCGGACTTTCTGGTTCTGCAGGACCGGAATCTCCTGGTTGATACCCAGGTACATCACCGAGAACGGATCGCGCTGCACAATTTGCTTGCCGCGCTTCACAAGCTGGTCGAAGTTTCCCACCGTCACGGCGTCGTATCCGTCGATCTTGCCCTCCAAAAGCGCCTGGAGACGTGCCTGTGGGTGGTTGTAGGCCACGAAGTTGATGGTGGCGATCTGGCCGCGGTCCCCCCAGTAGGACGGGTTGCTGACCAGGGTGACGCTGCCTTCGTCCCAGGACTTCAGGCTGAACGGACCTGTGCCCACCGGGTTGGCGCCGAAGGCCGAGGTGGCCTGGCCGCCGCGGGTCTGGTCCAGGACATCTGCGGTGCCGGCGGCCAGTGCTGAGGGGGAGGCGATGGCGAAGGCAGGCAAGGTCAGGGCCTGCAGGAATGCGGTGAAGCGCTGCGTCAGGTCGATCTGCACAGTGTCGGCGGACAATGCGGTGCAACTCTTGAAAATGGACAGCTCCGGCTCGTCGGCATGCGCCTTGAACACGTCTTGGAACGAACTGCCGGGGGCCTTCCGGCGGAGGTCTTCAGAGAACGCAAACCACCTGTTGAAGTTGGTACACACGGCGTCGGCGTTGAAAGGAGTACCGTCCTGGAAGGTGACCCCGCTGCGCAACTTGAACGTGTAGCTGCGGCCCTCGTTTGATTCTCTCCACTCAATGGCCAGCAGCGGGGTTGGTTTTCCGGTGGTCTGGTCCACGCCCACCAGCCCCTCGAGGATCTGCCGGGTGATGCGCTGGGATTCAACGTCGCTGGACAGCGCAGGGTCGAGGCCCAACGGCTGCACTGCGGTGCCGAAGTTGAAGGTGGCGATGGGTTCTGCGGAGGTGCTGGGAGTCGGCGTGGATGACGAGGGCGAGGGTGCGGGAATGCCCGTACAGGATGCGACGCTCAATGCCAGGAGGGCGGCCCCGGCCGTGATGACCGTCCGCCGCGATGGACTGCTGGGCACTCGCTTATCACCTCTGGATCTTGCCGGCGCCGCCGACTGCGGGCCGGGACCCAGTCTAGTTGACCGGTACTCCCGTTTCAGGAAGGACCACGGCCAGAGGACCTCAGGCAAAAGCCCGGTGCCCGGTCCTTGCGGAGCGGGCACCGGGCCATCGTTGCGGAATTACTTGGGCATCAGTACCGAATCGATCAGGTAGACCGTGGCGTTCTTGGTCTGGACGCCGCCGCAGATCACGTTGGCGTCATCGACCTTGAGGGTGTCCCCGCTGCCGGAAACGGTGACCGAACCGCCCTGGACAGTGGCGTGGGTGCCGGCGATCTTGTCAGGAGTAATCTGGCCCGGCACTACGTGGTAGGTGAGGATTTTGCTCAGGAGGGCGTCGTCCGTCTTCAGTGTTTCGATGGTGGCGGCGTCGATCTTGGCGAAGGCGTCATCAACCGGGGCGAAGACAGTGAATTCACCGCCGTTGAGGGTGTCCACCAGGTCCACCTTCGGGTTCAGCTTGCCGGATACGGCGGACGTCAGGGTGGTGAGGATCGGGTTGTTGGACGCGGCGACCGCTACCGGATCCAGAGCCATGCCTTCAACGGAGCCGGCACCGGTGGGAACCTGCTCGGCGTACCCTGCGCAACCGGGGCCAACCAGGTTGGCGGCCGGATCCATGGCGGCGGCAGAGGAGCTGGCTGATGGGGAAGGAGCCATGGTGGAGGCCGATGGTGCGGCGGACGGGGCGGATGAACTTGTGCTGCCGGCCGAGCCGCCACACGCCGTCAGGCTCAGCAGAGCGGCAGCTGCAACGCCTGCGACCGTGAAAGTTGTGCGCTTGATTGTCTGCATTTCGGTTCTCCTTGGATTAGCGTTTCACCGGCCGCGGACCGGTTGTCCGGGGCCTTGTTCGCCTTTGGCTTGTGGGCACCTGCCCTTGGCTGGTGTCTCAATGGGTATTCGGGAGTTCCACTAATGCGGATGGGTCAAAAAGCAGGAAGTTTTTCGGAGGGCTGCGAATTGCTGCATATTCAGCACCGCGGGCGGGTTTAAAACGAAGAAGATCCCCCGGCCGGAGCCGGAGGATCTCTTTCCAATTGTGCGCAAGGGGGGACTTGAACCCCCACGCCCGAAGGCACAGGAACCTAAATCCTGCGTGTCTGCCAATTTCACCACTCGCGCCTTGCCCGGCTGGGTGTCCGCACCATTACCCGGGCCGGGATACGTACGACGCCGGATCCCAGTTTTTATTGTAGCCTCGCCCGGGAAGGACCTGCGTCAGCGCCCCCAGGTCCTTCGCCGGGCTCGGGGTCAGGCATCCAGCTTAAGGTCACGGCGGAGTTTCGCCACGTGCCCGGTGGCGCGGACGTTGTACTGGGCAAGCGCCACCTTGCCGTCCGGCGCAACCACAATGGTGGAGCGGATCAGGCCCTGGTAGGTCTTGCCATAGTTTTTCTTTTCGCCCCAGGCCCCGTAGGCCTCCGCTACGGCATGGTCCTCATCGGAGAGCAAGGGGAAGCTGAGGGATTCCTGGGCCGCAAATTTTGCAAGTTTCTCCACCGGGTCGGGGGAGATGCCCAGGACGTCATAGCCCGCTGACTGCAGGGAGGCCAGGTTGTCCCGGAAGTCGCAGGCTTCCTTGGTGCATCCGGGGGTAGCCGCTGCCGGGTAGAAATAGACAATGGTGTGACGGCCCGCGCGCGGTGCCAGGCCGGCGTCGTTACCGGCTGAATCCTTGAGCGTGAAGAGGGGCGCTTGGTCACCGGTTACGAGTCTGTCAGCCAATGTTTTTCTCCTTGTTGCAGGCGGGACATAACAGCCTAGTAAGCGGTCGGGACCAGTGCCAATCGACACTTGGCTATACTTGCTGCTATGCCTGATATGGATCACTGGCCCACAGGCCGCCTCCTGTCCACTGCTGCGCGCCTCGTGGAACACTCCTGGAACGAAAAGCTTGGGGCCATAGGCCTCACTCATGCGGGGGTTATTGCCATCGAGGTTCTCAACGCGCAAGGACCCATGACGCAGGCACAGCTTGCCCAATATGTGCGTGTCCAGGCCCAGACCATGGGGAAAACCCTCAGCCGGCTGGAGTCGCACGGCCACATTGCCCGCGTCCGCAGCACCTCGGACCGCAGGAGCCATGTGGTGTCACTCACGGAACGGGGCAAGGAAGCCGTTGCCGCTGCCGTGGAGATGGAGCGAACTGTGCTCGCCGCTGCCACCATTGATCCTGATGCCCTCCGGCAGGAACTTAAGGCCGTTGTCCGCGAGCTGGCAAGCCAGTTCGGAACGCAGGCAACCGGAGAACTGCTCAACAATTCATCCATGACTCCCTAGGCGTCCCTGGAAGTATTGCGGGCGCAGCCCGCTTCCAGGCGTGATCGCAGCTTCTTCCGAAGCTGAGGTCACGCCTTTTGTATACAGGCCCCCGACGATGAAGGTGGGGCGGCAGCAGCAGAACGATATTTGCTGCGGGCGGGCCGCAGGCACCGGATAAAACAAAACAGCCCCTGGCTCACGTTTCCGCAAGCCAGGGGCTGTTTTCCCAGTGGTGCACCCCCCGGGACTTGAACCCGGAACCCATTGATTAAGAGTCAATTGCTCTGCCAATTGAGCTAGAGGTGCATCTTTTGTTTCGACCGTTTGGGGCTTTTTGTTTCCTCGTTGATCTCCGCAACGACATGAAACTCTACACGAACTTTTGGTGCATGTGAAATCGACGCCTCCTTGCATTTCCTGCCTGGCCTCCAGGGGGCCGAAACAGCGAAAAGCCGGGGTTTTCGTTGCTGGCGGGCAGCCAAGAACTGCCGCGAAGCGCCCCCGATGCGCCGAGGATCCGGCCGCGCTTCCTTGTGAAATGGGCCACAGCGGTGGGGCTCCTCTCTTGCCCGGCCGGGGCGGGTTCCGCTAGAGCCGCCTCCGCCGTGGCGCCCTGAAGCCTGCAGCCTCGGCGTGGGCGGCCGACTCAAACCACACTTCAGCCCTGGCCAGCTCATACTCGGGGTGTCCCTCCTCGTAATAGACCATGGCACCGGCGTCGCCCTTGACGGTGTAGTCCGCCGGGCCGCTGCCGTCAGCCGCGGCCGACGCCGATCCCTGGCCATAGGGTTCCTCTGCCGCGAGATGCCCGGCCGGCTCAGCCTGGGCAGTGCCGCCTGACGGGGCCTGGGTACGGTCCGCTCCAGTTTCGACCAATGCCGAGGACTGTGCCCTGTCCCGGGTCTCAGCGGCGGCGGCATCATGGGGGACGCGGACACCGGCAATGGGGTGCCGATCGCTCTCGTTGGGGCCCGCCGCGTTGTGGGCCGCGGCCGGGAGGGCAGTCCCTGGGCCGGCGTCCTCTGCATCCTCCAAGGCCGCAGTTTCGGCGCCGGGCAGGGTGGGCGCGTGTGGTTCGGTGTATTCCGGATGATGGACGGGCGCCTGTCCGACTGGTTCCGGTTGCGCGGGGGATGGGGTGGCTGACGCCGGGGCGGCACTTTGCCGGTGAGCTGCATGCTCATCGACGTGGGCAGGTCCCGCCTCCGACCACTGGGTTTCCCATTCAGCTTCGTCCTTGACCCGGCGTTCGTCCTTTGCTGCTCCTGCTGCGCTGCCCGTCGCCGCGGTCATCGCAGTTGCTCCTGTCCTGCTGGTGCCCCGGGATGCGTTCGGAGTCTCTGCCGGCGTGGCCCTTTTTTCAACCGGTTCATCGGCAGTGGTGGGTGCAGCGGGCACGGCCGGGGCGCCGGATCCGGCAACGCCGGCCATGCCGGCGGTGGCCGCAGCTTCGGCGGAGGGGGCGGCGCTGCCGCCGGCAAGGGCACCGCCGGTCCGGGCATTGTCCTCGGCCTGGGCACTGTCCTCGGCCTTGGCACTGTCCTCGGTCCTGGCAGCGCCGTCAGGGCGGCTGCCGGCGCCCGCCCGGGCGCCTTCGGCCTGGCTGGTGCTCTCTTTGGGAGCGGAGGAATTTTTGCGCTTGAGCCACCACCATCCAACAGCGGCAATCACAACGAGCAGTATGATCCAGAAGACAAAGTCCATGGCGGGTCCTTCAGTCGGATGGCAGGGTGCACTTTCCCCGACGCTACGTCGGCTCAACAGCGGTGTCCAGCACCTTGACATGCTTGTACTTCCGAAACCCAGGAGTGGGCCGGGGGCGTATCCGGCCATGAAGATCTATTGGGCAACAGCCATGAATCTAATCTGAGGCCGCAGAGGCCGCAAGAAGCCCCCGCAGAACCATCCGGGCAGCGCGCGTATCTCATTATGTGAGACGAACGTCCATCATCTGAGCAAAATTTTCCCCGTTTTCGGCCCTACCCGGGAGATCCTGTCCCCGGGCACCGCCGGGGAGCCCTAGAATTTTCCCTATGAGTGAGGACACCCAGATCGCGACCGACAAAAAGCCTGACATCAAGCCCCGCAGCCGGGTAGTAACTGACGGCATCCACGCCGCCCCGGCGCGCGGCATGTTCCGCGCGGTAGGCATGGGCGATGACGACTTCGCCAAGCCCCAGGTCGGCGTCGCGAGTTCCTGGAACGAAATTACCCCCTGCAACCTCTCCCTCAACCGCCTCGCACAGGGCGCCAAGGAAGGCGTGCACGCCGGCGGGGGCTTCCCCATGCAGTTCGGCACCATCTCGGTTTCGGACGGCATCTCCATGGGCCACGAAGGCATGCATTTTTCACTGGTGTCCCGCGAAGTCATTGCCGACTCCGTGGAAACCGTGATGCAGGCCGAACGGATCGACGGCTCCGTCCTGCTGGCCGGCTGCGACAAGTCCCTCCCGGGCATGCTGATGGCGGCCGCCCGCCTCGATCTGTCCAGCGTCTTCCTCTATGCCGGCTCCATCATGCCGGGGTGGGTAAAGCTCGAGGACGGGTCCGAGAAGGAAGTGACCCTCATCGACGCCTTCGAGGCTGTTGGCGCCTGTGCCGCCGGCAAGATGAGCCTTGAGGACCTCACCCGCATCGAAAAGGCCATCTGCCCCGGCGAAGGCGCCTGCGGTGGCATGTACACGGCCAACACCATGGCCTGCATCGGCGAGGCCCTGGGAATGTCACTGCCCGGTTCGGCCGCCCCGCCCTCGGCAGACCGCCGTCGTGATGAATTTGCCCGCAAGTCCGGTGAAGCGGTGGTCAACCTGCTCCGCAAGGGCATCACCGCGCGCGACATCATGACCCGGAAGGCCTTCGAAAACGCCATCGCCGTCACCATGGCCTTCGGTGGCTCCACCAACGCTGTGCTCCACCTGCTGGCCATCGCCCGCGAAGCCGAAGTCGAGCTGACCCTCGATGACTTCAACCGCATCGGCGACAAGATTCCGCACCTGGGCGACCTCAAGCCCTTCGGCCGCTACGTCATGACCGACGTCGACAAGATCGGCGGCGTGCCGGTGATCATGAAGGCACTGCTCGACGCCGGCCTGCTGCACGGCGACTGCCTCACCGTCACCGGCAAGACCGTGGCGGAAAACCTCGAGGCGATCAACCCGCCGGACGTTGATGGAAAGATCCTGCGTGCGCTGGACAACCCCATCCACAAGACCGGCGGCATCACCATTCTGCACGGCTCCATGGCCCCTGAGGGTGCAGTGGTGAAGAGCGCGGGATTCGACGCTGACGTCTTCGAGGGTACGGCCCGCGTCTTCGAGCGTGAACAGGGCGCCCTGGATGCGCTGGACAACGGCCAGATCCACGCGGGCGACGTTGTGGTGATCCGCTATGAAGGTCCCAAGGGCGGCCCGGGCATGCGCGAAATGCTTGCCATCACCGGCGCCATCAAGGGTGCGGGCCTCGGCAAGGACGTCCTGCTCCTGACGGATGGCCGCTTCTCCGGCGGCACCACGGGCCTCTGCATCGGCCACGTCGCCCCCGAGGCAGTCGACGGCGGACCCATCGCCTTCGTCAAGGACGGCGACCGGATCCGGGTGGACATTGCAGCCCGCAGCTTTGACCTGCTGGTGGACGAGGCAGAGCTCGAAGCCCGCAAGGTGGGCTGGGAGCCCCTGCCCGCCCGTTACACCAAGGGCGTCCTGGCGAAGTACGCCAAGCTGGTGCACAGCGCCAGCACCGGTGCCTACACCGGCTAGCAGGAACCCAAGCCTCCGGCGGTGAACCAGCCGCTGGAGGCAGGGGCGTAACAGGGGGTGATCCAGGGCCCCGGCGGACGGCGCCTTCGCCGGAAGTTCGGGGTAGGATCGCACCGTGGACAGCGTAGTCCACATGGTGAGATAGGGAACTGCCTCGTTGACACTTATCTCGCCCAGAGGGAAAACTGAACGCATGACTTTCGTTACCAGCCGCGCTGCCGCAGTTGCAGTCGTCGTCCTTATCCAGCGCGTGGCATATTAGCCCACGGTAACGAACCGTCACGCGCAACCCCTCGAAGAGCCGCCAGGCTGAGGGGTTTTTTTATTTCCCCGCAGTCTCCATGAACCACACAGATGATCCACAAGGAAGAGTCCGATGAGCAAAGGATCGCCCATCAGCCCCTCGCTGATGGCTACCAAGTCCGCTGGAGCCCCCAAGGCTCCGGAACGCGCCGACCGTACGGCAGAGCACGCCGTCGCCGTCGCTGACCTTGCTGCCGTCTCTCCTGTCCTTGGGCCGAACAACGTTGTACCCCCAACGGTGATGACCGGCTCGCAAGCTATTGTCCGCTCGCTCGAAGAACTCGGCGTCGACGATATTTTCGGTTTGCCCGGTGGCGCGATCCTGCCCACCTACGACCCCTTGATGGCCTCCAGCATGAACCACGTCCTGGTCCGTCACGAGCAGGGAGCCGGCCACGCCGCGCAAGGCTACGCCATGGTCACCGGGCGGGTAGGCGTGTGCATCGCCACCTCGGGCCCGGGCGCCACCAACCTCGTCACCGCCATCATGGATGCCCACATGGACTCCGTGCCGCTGGTGGCCATTACCGGCCAGGTATCCAGCGGTGTGATCGGCACCGATGCGTTCCAGGAAGCTGACATCGTGGGCATCACCATGCCCATCACGAAGCACTCCTTCCTGGTGACCGACCCCAACGACATCCCGCACGTCATGGCGGAGGCGTTCCACCTCGCCTCCACCGGCCGCCCGGGTCCTGTCCTGGTGGACGTGGCCAAGGACGCCCAGGTTGGCCAGATGACCTTCTCCTGGCCGCCCCGGGTCGACCTGCCCGGCTACCGTCCCGTGACCCGCGGCCACAACAAGCAGGTCAGGGAAGCTGCCAAGCTGATCGCCGCGGCCCGCAAGCCCGTGCTGTACGTGGGCGGCGGCGTGGTCAAGGCACATGCCTCCGCCGAGCTGCTGGCCCTGGCGGAAGCAACCGGCGCTCCCGTCGTCACCACGCTGATGGCCAAGGGTGTCTTCCCGGACTCCCACCCGCAGCACATGGGAATGCCCGGCATGCACGGAACCGTCTCGGCCGTGACCGCCCTGCAGCAGGCCGACCTCCTGATCACCCTCGGCGCGCGCTTTGACGACCGCGTTACCGGCGTCCTGAAGACATTCGCGCCGATGGCGAAGGTCATCCACGCCGACATCGACCCCGCGGAGATCTCGAAGAACCGCACTGCCGACGTGCCCATCGTTGGTTCCGTGAAGGAAATCATTCCGGAGCTCACTGACGCCGTACGGGCCCAGTTCGAGGCGTCGGGCACTCCGGACCTCACCACCTGGTGGGCCTTCCTGAACAACCTCAAGGAAACCTATCCACTGGGCTGGACTGAGCCGGACGATGGACTGACTGCTCCGCAGAAAGTCATCGAGCGCATCGGTGCGCTGACCGGTCCCGAAGGCGTCTATGTGGCAGGCGTCGGCCAGCACCAGATGTGGGCGGCGCAGTTCATCAAGTACGAACGGCCGCACGCCTGGCTGAACTCGGGCGGTGCCGGCACCATGGGCTATGCCGTTCCGGCTGCCATGGGCGCAAAGGTGGGCGAGCCGGACCGGGTGGTCTGGGCCATCGACGGCGACGGCTGCTTCCAGATGACCAACCAGGAACTGGCCACCTGCGCGATCAACAACATCCCTATCAAGGTCGCCGTGATCAACAACTCCTCCCTGGGCATGGTGCGCCAGTGGCAGACGCTCTTCTACGAAGGCCGCTACTCCAACACGGACCTCAACACCGGCCATGACACCGTCCGGATCCCGGACTTCGTCAAGCTGGGGGAGGCCTACGGCTGCGCGTCGTTCCGCTGCGAACGCGACGAGGACATCGACGCCACCATCCAGAAGGCCCTGGCCATCAACGACCGCCCCGTGGTCATCGACTTCGTGGTAAGCCCAAACTCCATGGTGTGGCCGATGGTGCCCGCCGGCGTGAGCAACGACCAGATCCAGGTTGCCCGCAACATGACCCCGGAATGGGAAGAAGAGGACTGACCATGAGCCGCCACACACTTTCCGTCCTGGTTGAAGACAAACCCGGCGTGCTGACCCGCGTCGCAAGCCTCTTCGCCCGCCGCGCCTTCAACATCAACTCCCTGGCCGTTGGCCCCACCGAGGTTCCGGGCATCTCCCGGATGACCGTGGTGGTCGACGCCGACGGCGACCTCATCGAACAGGTCACCAAGCAGCTCAACAAACTGATCAACGTCATCAAAATCGTTGAGCTGACCCCCGAATCTTCCGTACAGCGTGACCACATCCTGGTCAAGGTACGTGCGGATGCCGCAACACGTCTGCAGGTGACCCAGGCTGCAGACCTGTTCCGCGCCTCAGTAGTCGACGTTTCCACCGATTCGGTCGTCATTGAAGCAACAGGCCACCCCGAAAAGCTCACCGCACTGCTCTCAGTGCTTGAGCCCTTCGGCATCCGCGAAATTGTGCAGTCCGGCACCCTGGCCGTTGGACGGGGATCCCGCTCCATGAGTGACAGGGCGCTGCGTTCCGCGTAGGACTCCGCCAGGATCCCTCCGCAGGGCGCACCGCCCGTAACCGCACCACCACACACCTATCTGGAAATCCACTCAAGAGGAGTTACGCAAGTGACTGAAATGTTTTACGACGACGACGCCGACCTGTCGATCATCCAGGGCCGCAAGGTTGCCATCGTTGGCTACGGCTCCCAGGGCCACGCCCACGCGCTGAACCTGCGTGATTCCGGCGTCGAGGTTGTCATCGCGCTGAAGGACGGCTCCACGTCCGCCGCCAAGGCCGAGGACGCAGGCTTCACCGTCAAGAACGTCGCCGACGCCGCCGAATGGGCCGACGTCATCATGATCCTTGCGCCGGACCAGCACCAGCGCTCAATCTACAACGACTCCATCAAGGACAAGCTGAAGCCCGGCAAGGCCCTCGCCTTCGCCCACGGCTTCAACATCCGTTTCGGCTACATCCAGGCACCGGAGGGCGTTGACGTCATCCTGGTTGCCCCGAAGGCCCCCGGCCACACCGTCCGCCGCGAGTTCGAGGCAGGCCGCGGCATCCCCGACATCATCGCCGTTGAACAGGATGCTTCCGGCTCTGCCTGGGACCTGGCCAAGTCCTACGCCAAGGCAATCGGCGGCACCCGCGCCGGCGTCATCAAGACCACCTTCACGGAAGAGACCGAAACGGACCTCTTCGGCGAGCAGGCCGTCCTTTGCGGCGGCGTGTCCCAGCTGGTCCAGTACGGCTTCGAAACCCTGACCGAAGCCGGCTACCAGCCCCAGATCGCCTACTTCGAGGTGCTCCATGAGCTCAAGCTCATCGTTGACCTCATGTGGGAAGGCGGCATCGCCAAGCAGCGCTGGAGCGTTTCCGACACCGCCGAGTACGGCGACTACGTTTCCGGCCCCCGCGTCATCACCCCCGCGGTCAAGGAAAACATGCAGGCCGTCCTCGCCGATATCCAGTCCGGTGCCTTCGCCAAGCGCTTCATCGAAGACCAGGACAACGGCGGCGTGGAGTTCAAGGAACTGCGTGCCAAGGCCGAGCAGCACCCCATCGAGGCTGTCGGCCGCGAGCTGCGTTCCCTGTTCTCCTGGCAGCAGCAGGACGTTGACTACGTTGAAGGTTCCGCCGCCCGCTAAGGCCGCAACCGAGGCGCCCCTATAGAGGCAGCTGTGAGGCCGGGTTCACACTTAACAATGTGAGCCCGGCCTTTCCGTCGGCCTAGACTTGTTCCCATCCCCAGGACTGCAACGCAGAGGACCAGACGTGTCAAAACCCGTAGTACTGCTCGCCGAAGAACTTTCCCCCGCCACTGTCGAGGCCCTCGGCCCGGACTTCGAGATCCGCCAGACCGACGGCGCGGACCGCTCCCAGCTGCTCTCTGCCATCAGCGACGTTGACGCGATCCTGGTCCGCTCGGCCACGCAGGTCGACGCCGAAGCCATCGCGGCCGCAAAGAACCTCAAGGTCATCGCCCGCGCAGGCGTGGGCCTGGACAACGTGGACATCAAGGCCGCCACCCAGGCCGGCGTGATGGTGGTCAACGCCCCTACGTCCAACATCGTTTCCGCTGCAGAACTCACCGTGGGGCACATCCTCAGCCTGGCCCGCCACATCCCGCAGGCCAGTGCAGCGCTGAAGGACGGCGAGTGGAAGCGCTCCAAGTACACGGGCACAGAGCTGTTCGAAAAGAAGATCGGCATCATCGGCCTGGGCCGGATCGGTGCCCTCGTCGCGGCCCGCCTGAAGGGGTTCGACACCAAGATCCTGGCCTACGACCCCTACATCACCTCCGCCCGCGCAGCCCAGCTGGGTGTGCAGCTGGTGAGCCTCGACGAGCTCCTGGCCCAGTCCGACTTCATCACCATCCACATGCCCAAGACCCCCGAAACCGTGGGCATGCTCGGCGCGGACGCGTTCAGGAAGATGAAGAAAACCGCCTACGTGGTCAACGTCGCCCGCGGCGGACTCGTGGATGAAGAGGCACTGTTTACGGCCCTGCAGGACGGCGAAATCGGCGGCGCCGGTGTGGATGTCTTCGCCAAGGAGCCCAGCACCGACCTGCCGTTCTTCAAGCTGGACAACGTGGTGGTCACCCCGCACCTGGGCGCGTCCACCGATGAAGCCCAGGAAAAGGCGGGCGTTTCGGTGGCCAAGTCCGTCCGCCTCGCCCTGGCCGGGGAACTGGTGCCGGACGCGGTCAACGTTGCCGGCGGCGTCATCGCCCCCGACGTCCGCCCCGGCATCCCGCTGATTGAGAAGCTGGGCCGAATCTTCACCGCCCTGACTCACGATTCGCTGACCCAGCTGGACGTGGAGGTTGCCGGCGAGATCTCTTCCCTGGACGTCAAGGTCCTGGAGCTGGCGGCCCTCAAGGGCGTCTTCGCCGATGTGGTGACAGAGCAGGTCTCCTACGTCAACGCCCCGGTCATCGCTGAGCAGCGCGGTATCAACGTCCGCCTGATGACCTCACCGGAGACGGAGTCCTACCGCAATGTCCTGACCCTGCGCGGCGCGCTCAGCGACGGCAGCCAGATCTCCGTGGCCGGCACCCTGACCGGACCCAAGCAGATCGAGAAGCTGGTAGGCATTAACGGCTTCGAGGTGGAAATTCCGATCAGCGAGCACCTTGTGGTGGTCGCTTACACCGACCGTCCCGGCGTGATCGGCACCATCGGCCACATCCTGGGCATGAACAACATCAACATCGCCGGCATGCAGGTGGCCCGCCACGACCAGGGCGGGCAGGTGCTCGCGCTGCTGACCATCGACAGCTCCGTACCGCAGCAGGTTCTGGACGCCATCAAGGCCGGCATCGGCGCTGAAATGGTCCGGGAAGTGGACCTGGAGGACTAAGCCCGCGCCCGGCGAAACGCCGCACTGCCACCCTCCGCTCGGCGCGTCCCGGCGGGGCCACGTATGATTGGCCGGTCTGCTTACAATGGCTGGGTCCTGGTTCAGGACCATGCCGGCAGGCCGGCCAATACCTTTTGCACATCCGTCCGTAAATTTCCCCGTCCGCCCGGCGCGGTCTCGAATGTGCGCACGCAATCCAGGTCTCAGGGAGTTCCATGAACGCCGTCCAGAGGTTCATCAGAAGCAGAGTGCTGCTGTTGACCGCGGCCATCTTGATCGCAGCCATGTGCTTGTCGGTCCTCGTCCAAAGCCAGTCACAAGCCGCGCTCAGCCGGACGGTGGATGAAAATTCGCGGGGGCTCTACGACATCCTGGTCCAGGCAAAGGCGCCGACGGGTGCGCTGCTGCAGCCGGAAATCGCCAACGGCACCGGCGGCATCAGCTTCGAACAACTCGAAGCCATCCGGAAGCTGTCCGGGACCTCGGTGGCAGCGCCTATCAGCCTCGTGTCGCGGGTGACGCAGAACCTCGAGGCGCCGCGGCTGGAAGCCATGGACTACCTGGGCTACAACGCCGGGCTTGCCGGCACCGCGACGGCCGACCAGGCTGCCGGCGCCACCGCGCCGGCCGATTGGCCTGCGGCCGAGTCTGTCCTCAGCGATAAGGCGAAGAAGTACCGCCTGACTGCCAGTGCCGTCAGTTCCGACGGTGTTTCGGAACAGACGCTGTTCAAGTCCACTGCCGAAGGGACGCTGGGCAAAGCGAAACTCGTCGAGGAACGGGCCGCCGGGGGGAGCAGCATCCGCATTGCCGCTCCCGAAGGCGAAACGGGCGTCAAGTTCCCTGCCCCGGCCGGCGGATCCGAACACAACCTGTTCAACGTATCCGTGTCGCTGCCCCTGGCCCCGGAGGTCACCGAATCCGTCGTTGCCGTCGATCCCGCTGCCGAGCGGGCCCTCCTTGGTTCCGCCGGCGACTTCCTCGCCCCGCTGGAAAAGGCCCCGCCCGCCGACGCGCGTGATGCTGGAGCCATCGGCCGCTACTTCGAAGGACTCTTCACCAACGGCATTGGCCTGGACGAGTTGGAAGAAGGCCCGGACTTCCTGGGTGTGAAGCTCAAGTACTGGGCGCCCCTGATGACGCAGTACCAGCAGGCCAAGCGCACCGGCCAGCTGACCGCCGATTCCCAGGCCATTCCCCTCATTGTGCGTTCGGGCACGTCCCTGGACCTGAAGTACAACGTCAAGATTGAGGAAATCGACGACGCGGGCAAGGTGGTCCAGGACGTCGGAACCGTCTCGCAGTCACTGGACCAGGACTACCTGCCGTTTGTTTCGAAAGACCCCTTCGTTCTCGCCTGGCCCGGCTCCACAGACCACTCCTCCGTTCTTGGCGCCACCGGCAACTTCAACCAGGGGCTCTACACTCCCGCGAAGTGGAGCACCGACTTCGCGGCCGCCCCTAAGTACACTGACGGCGGCACCGCAGCAAATGGCGCCGTCGACAAGAACGCAGTCCCGGGCGAGTGGGTCACTGTCAACCGGCTGCCCGAAAAGAGCGCCAACGGCACCCCGGTGGACCAGACCCAGCGCGAGCCGGTGGACGAACGCTCCTACCGGGAGAACCTGGAGACGGGGGAGCAGAAGGCGGCAGCCCCGCTCGCCATGGTTTACGGAACCTTCGATCCTTCCGCAGTGGCAGCGGCCGCCGGTGACGT
The DNA here is from genome assembly GCF_059089735.1 of Arthrobacter sp. sptzw32. Taxonomy (NCBI): domain Bacteria; kingdom Bacillati; phylum Actinomycetota; class Actinomycetes; order Micrococcales; family Micrococcaceae; genus Arthrobacter; species Arthrobacter sp. sptzw32. Next base: position 657,107 of record NZ_JBNHEZ010000001.1, read on the forward strand.
CAACAAGCTTCCGTTGGGTGGCTACGACCCCGCTCCCTTCACCCTGGTCAAGGACGCCGAGGGCAAGGACGTCGCCGCTGCCGGGCTCAAGCCGTCCCTGAGCGCCACCGGGCTGGCCAGCCAGTCCGCCGGTGCCATCACCGACTACTACGGGCTCGCCGCTGCGCGCGGCTACAAGGAAAACGCAGCAGTCATCGACGCCGTCCGCGTCCGCGCCGATGCACCCGGCAGCTGGAAGGAAGCCCAGCCGGACGTTGAAAAGCTGGCCACCGAGATCCGCGGGATGGGACTGGAGGCCACCATCGTTGCCGGGTCCGCCCGCGAGGAAACCGGCATCTTCGTTCCCGGCTACTCAAAGGACGACGCCGGCAAGGAATCCGACCTGGGCACCGTGCAGCAGTCATGGGTCAGGCAGAACGCGGCAGACGCCGTGACAGGTTCGCTTTCCGGAACAAACATCACGCTGCTCTTCCTGACGCTGTGCGGGGCTGCCCTCCTCACCGGTGCCTCCACCGTGAGCTACATCCGCAAGCGCCGGAACGAAGCGGGAACACTGCGCGCCATGGGCTGGACCCAGCGCCGCATCCGCAGCTGGGTGCTGGAGGAGTTCGGTGTGGGTGCGGTGCTGCTTGCCGTGGCAGGCCTCGTCTTGAGCCTGGTCAGCTGGAGCCTCACAACAGCCCTCGTGTGCGTTGCCGTCCTGGTCCTGTACGCCGGTGCTGCATTCTTCGCAGCCCGGCAGCTGCGCCACCGCGACGTCATCGACCAGGAACCGCAGCACGACGAGCGCCTTATTCCGGTGGACTCACCGCTGACCTTCGCGAACCGCCAGCTGGGCACCAACAAGTTCAACACCCTTGCCCTGGCCGTTGCCGTCGGAGTCTTCGGTGCCGCCGTGGGCGGACTGATCGCCCTGCTGATCGACATCCCCCGCGCTGCCGGCGCCAGTGCACTGAGCGGGCTCGCTGCTGCCAGCGTGGCGCTGCCGAGCATCCTCCTTGCCCTCGCAGGCGTGGTGGTGGGACTCGTCCTGACCCTGGTGACCGGGCGCTTTGAGCTTCACGCCAAGCGGCAGTACCTGGGCATCCTCGAAGCCATGGGGTGGAACCCGGACATGCTCCGCCAGGTCCGGCTTTTCGAGAACGCGCTGGTGGGAAGCGTGGCATTGCCCCTGGGCGTGCTGGGCGCCCTCGGCATTGGCCTGCTGCTGGCCCCCTATGCCGCGCTGTGGGCAGGCGTAGCCGGCCTCGTGGCTGTACTTTGCTGGATACCGATTGCAACGAAAGTGGTCCAATGACAAACCAGACCAATGTCCAGCGGAGCCGCAGGAGCGGCTCCGGCGACGTCCCCCTGCAGACGCGCGCCAACACCATCGTCAAAGAAGCTGACCACGAAACGCCGCTGGAACTGAGCGACATCACCATCCGCTACGGCGGCGGCAAGGGCGGGGCCGAGGCAGTCAGCGTAGTGGAAGGCTTCGACCTCACGCTGCACGCGGGTGAGATGCACTGCGTCGCCGGCCGAAGCGGCTCCGGAAAGACCAGCATCCTGACGGTCGGCGCGGGCCTGACCCTGCCGACGTCGGGCCGTGTCTTCTGGGAAGGTGATTCCCTTGAGAGCATGGGAGACGACGAAATTGCCGACCGCCGTCGAGCACTCATCGGGTACGTGGACCAGGGCGGTGCGCTCATCGACGGAATGAGCGCACTGGAGAACGTGCTCCTGCCGGCTGTACCGGACGGGGAAGTGGAACAGCGCCGCGACATGGCAAAGGACCTATTGGACCTCGTGGGCCTGGGCCGCCGCATGCGGCACCGCCCCGCCCAGCTGTCCGGCGGCGAACGCCAGCGCGTCGCGATCGCCCGTGCCCTGATCCTGGGCACCCGGGTCCTGGTGGTGGACGAACCTACGGCGAGCCTGGACCGTGCCTCGGCAAACCGCATCATCAGCATCCTGAAGGACACCACCTCGGACGGCATAGCAGTCCTGGTGGCTTCGCACGACCACGAACTCGTCCGGCTCAGCGACTCCCTGACCGAACTGATCTAGCCTGTCCCTCCGCACCGAAGGTAACGTCCACCCGTGACTGCTTCACAGAAAACGCCGTTCTACATCACCACGGCCATCACCTACCCCAACGGGGTGCCCCATATCGGCCACGCCTATGAGTACATCGCCACGGACGCCATGGCGCGCTTCAAGCGGCTTGACGGGTATGACGTGATGTTCCTGACCGGCACCGACGAGCACGGGATGAAGATCGCCCAAACCGCCGAAAAGGAAGGCATCACGCCCAAGCAGCTGGTGGACCGGAACGTCGAGGTCTTCAAGGCGGCACATGCGGCCCTGGACATCTCGTACGACCGTTTCATCCGCACCACGGACGAGGACCACTACGCTGCCTCGCAGGCCATCTGGAAAAAGATGGAAGCCAACGGGGACATCTACCTCTCCAAATACGAGGGCTGGTACTCCGTACGCGACGAGGCCTTCTACGTCGAGGACGACACCGTGGTCAAGGACGACGGCGTGCGCTACTCGAAGGAGACGGACACCGAGGTGACCTGGACGGCCGAGGAGAGCTACTTCTTCCGGCTTTCCGCCTACCAGGACAAGCTGCTGGCCCTCTACGAGGCCCAGCCCGGGTTCGGTGCCCCGCAGTACCGGTTCAATGAGGTCATCAGCTTCGTCAAGCGCGGCCTGGAGGACCTTTCCATCAGCCGCACCACCTTCGACTGGGGCGTACCGGTCCCGGGCAACGACAAACACGTCATGTACGTATGGGTGGACGCCCTGACCAACTACCTCACCGGCGTGGGCTACCCCGACGTCGATTCAGAAAAGTTCCGTAGGTACTGGCCGGCGGATGTCCACGTTATTGGCAAGGACATTTCCCGGTTCCACGCCATCTACTGGCCCGCCTTCCTGATGAGCGCAGGCCTCGCCCTGCCCAAGCGGGTCATGATCCACGGATTCCTCCACAACAACGGCGTCAAAATGTCCAAGTCGCTGGGGAACGTGGTGGCCCCGGCAGACTTCGTGGAGCAGTACGGCCTTGACCAGGTACGTTTCTTCTTCCTGCGGGAAGTGCCCTTCGGCGCGGACGGCAGCTACAACCACGACGCAATCGTCGGCCGCATGAACGCTGACCTCGCAAACAACTTTGGCAACCTTGCACAGCGCTCACTGTCCATGGTGGCCAAGAACTGCGGGGGCAAGGTGCCTGTCCCGGGCGCGTTCACCGCTGAGGACGACGCCATCCTGGCGCAGGCCGGTGGCCTCCTTGACGTTTCGCGGGCAGCGTTCGAGAAGCAGGAATTTAGCCGTGCCCTCGAAGCGGTCTGGGCCGTCCTGGGCGACACCAACGCCTACTTCGCCGAGCAGGCGCCGTGGGTGCTGCGGAAAACCGACGTCGAACGCATGAACACCGTGCTGTACGTGACGCTGGAAGTCCTGCGGATCGTGGCCATTCTTGCGCAGCCGGTCATGCCCGCCGCCACAGCGGCGCTCCTTGCCAGCCTCGGCCAGCCGGAAGGGGAGGCCCGCCAGTTCTCCGACATCGGCACGCCGATCAAAGCGGGGACGGACCTGCCGGCACCTTCGCCGGTGTTCCCCAAGTACGAGGAGCCCGCGGGCGCGTAGGCCGCTGGGACGCGCTCTCACTCAATCCGGGTTTTCCGCGGACGCCCTGTCACCCCTGAATCGCCGGTGAGAGAGCGTCCGCTGTTTTCCTGCAGTAAGTGAGAGAGCGTCGCCTCAGCGTTTCGAATAATGAGACAGCTTGACCAGCATATGGATGTCTTGGCTACGCTGAAAGCATGAGCGCATCCTCCATCGATCTTGCAATTATTCCCGGCGACGGCATTGGCCCGGAGGTCATTGCAGAAGCACTTAAGGTGTTGGAGAAGGCTGCCGCGTCGGAGGGCGTCGAGCTCAAGCAGACCCACTACAAGCTCGGCGCAGAGCACTGGCTGGCAACCGGCGAAACCCTGCCGGACCATGTCCTGGCCGATCTGCGCACCAGGGATGCGATCCTGTTCGGTGCCGTTGGAGCTGCCCCCGGCGATACCCGGATCCCCTCCGGCATCATCGAGCGCGAGATGCTGCTCAAGCTCCGCTTCAGCCTGGACCACTACGTCAACCTGCGGCCGTCCCGGCTTTACGGCACTGTCGGCAGCCCACTGGCCAACCCCGGCGTCATTGACTTCATCGTGGTCCGCGAAGGCACCGAAGGCCCCTACGTCGGCAACGGCGGCACGCTCCGTGCAGGAACCCCCCATGAGGTGGCCACGGAAGTCTCGCTGAACACCGCCCACGGTGTTGAACGCGTTGTCCGCGACGCCTTCCGCCGCGCCAGTGCCAGGGAGCGGAAGCACGTCACCCTGGTCCACAAGCACAACGTCCTGGTCTACGCAGGCCACCTCTGGAAGCGCACGGTGGAGGCCGTGGCACAGGAGTTCCCGGAGGTTACGCACGACTACCTGCACGTGGATGCCGCGACGATCTTTATGGTCACCGACCCTTCCCGCTTTGACGTGATCGTCACCGACAACCTCTTCGGCGACATCCTGACGGACCTCGCCGCAGCCGTCACCGGCGGCATCGGCCTGGCAGCTTCCGGGAACATCAACATGGACCGCACCGCACCGTCCATGTTTGAACCCGTCCACGGGTCAGCTCCGGACATCGCCGGCCAGGGCAAGGCCGACCCCACCGCGGCCATCCTGTCTGCGGCGCTCCTGCTGGACCACCTTGGCTACACCCGCGCGGCCCGCAGGATCGAGGCTGCGGTGGTTGCCGACGTCGAGAAGCGCGACGGCGGTGCCCGCACCACCAGTGCCGTCGGCGACGCCATCGCCGCCGGTCTCTGACCGCGCCAGGGCTTCCGGCATCGGGCGTAAGCTTGTCTCGAATCACCAAATGCTGCCTTGCCTTTCAACGCTGAAATGCCAGGCGGCCGATCGTGGAGGAACCATGACTCAGACCGCCCATGGCGTCGAATTCAGCCAGCAGCCCTCGGCCAACCCGAAGTCTGCTGAAGAGCGTGCAGCAATCCTGGCCAACCCGGGATTCGGCAACCACTTCACCGACCACACCGCCATCGTTGACTACGTCGTGGACGAGAACGGCAACGGCGGCTGGCACAATGCCCGCGTGGAGGCGTACGGCCCCATTTCCCTTGACCCGTCAGCTGCGGTGCTGCACTACGGCCAGGAAATCTTCGAAGGGCTGAAGGCCTACCGCCACGCCGACGGCTCCATCTGGTCCTTCCGTCCCGAGGCCAACGCTGCCCGCCTTAATAAGTCCGCCCGCCGGCTTGCGCTGCCCGAACTGCCGGCAGAGTACTTCCTTGGCGCCATCCGCGAACTCGTCTCAGCCGATAAGGAATGGGTGCCCAGCGGCGACGGCGAAGCCCTCTACCTGCGGCCGTTCATGATCGCCACCGAAGCCTTCCTGGGCGTACGGGCTGCGCGGGAGGTTTCCTTCCGGGTCATCGCCTCGCCGGCCGGCAACTACTTCGGCGGCGAACTGAAGCCCGTTTCCATCTGGATTTCCCGGGAGTACGCCCGCGCGGGCCGCGGCGGAACCGGTGATGCAAAATGCGGGGGCAACTACGCCGCTTCGCTCATCGCCCAGCAGGAAGCCGAAGCCAACGGCTGCAAGCAGGTCCTCTTTCTGGACCAGTTCAACGACAACGCGGTCGAAGAACTTGGCGGCATGAACGTCTTCTTCGTCATGAAGGACGGCTCACTGGTGACGCCTGCGCTGACCGGGACCATCCTCGAAGGCATCACCCGGATGTCGGTTATTCAGGTGGCCAAGGACATGGGCCGTGACGTCGCCGAGCGCAAGATCACGCTGGACGAGTGGCGGGCGGGTGTTGCCTCAGGCGATATCGCGGAGGTCTTTGCCTGTGGCACCGCCGCCGTCATCACCCCGATCGGGGTCCTCAAGGACGCCACCGAGTTCATCGGCTCCGACGATGCAAAAGCGGGCGAGACCACCATGGCCATCCGCGAAAAACTGCTGGGCATCCAGACCGGAACGGTTCCCGACACGCACGGCTGGCTCACGCGCCTCGCGTAGGCCACCCTTTCAAGAACGTACGACGGCGCCTGCCGGGCTTCTGCCCGGCAGGCGCCTTTGCACTGTGCTGCTCTGGTCCCGCGGAAGAAATCAGCGGCGCGCGGCCTTCCAGGCGGCGTTTTTCAAGGCCTTCCGGGACACAGGCTTGAGGGCCTTCCGCTCTGCTTCTTCGGCCAGTGCTCGGTTGCGGCGGGCGTCGATGATGTCATTCCACAAAGCGGTGGCGAAAGCTCCGCCGTCCTGGGCGTAGACGTCATAGGGGTAATCGGCGAATATGGACGGCGCAGTGCTTCCCGTGGGCAGGGCCTTGCCCGTTACTTCCGCGACGGCGTCGGAGACAGCCCAGGTCCGGGTCAGGTGCCTGGTCAGGTTGTCCTGGACAAAGGTATTCGCGTCACTCGCTGCCGCGGCGCGTTTCAGGAGAGCATCCAATTCCCCGGCGACGGAACGGGCGGCCGCTTCTTCCACCGCCTCTGAACCTGACGCAAGGTCCTTGGCGTAAGCGTCGACTACCTCGCGCCAATCGCTGGTCTCGCGGAACTTCTTCCACGTGGGAAACCACACAATGCTGCCCGTAGCGTGGTTGTGGATGTGCTGGAGTCCGCTGTTCTTCTCGGTTGCCGCGTGGTCGTGGCCGGCGGCGTCAGCTTCGGCGAGGAGATCTGCAAGCGTGGTGGTGCTCATGGTGTCTAGTTCCGGCTTCCTTGTGGACATCAGGTGGTCTTCACTGGTGCTCAACCCGGTTCGCCGTCAGTTCTATTCCACCGCGCAGAAGGGCAACCGGCGCGTGCCGGTGGAAGGATGGGGTGGTGACTTCAGCTTCCGGCCCCGTCCTCCAGCGCAGCTCGGCCCTGACGCAGTTCATCCTGGCACCCAACCCGGGCCCCATGAGCCTGGAGGGCACCAACTCCTACGTGCTGCGTGCGGCCGGCAGTCCCGGCACCGTAGTAGTGGACCCCGGCCCGCTGGATGAGGAGCACCTCCGGGCGCTTGCCGGTACCGGCCCTGTTGAACTGATCCTCATCACCCACCGGCACACCGACCACACTGCAGGTTCCGCGCGCCTGCATCAGCTGACCGGCGCTCCTGTCCGTGCCGCAGATCCCGACCATTGCCTCGGCGCCGGAAACCCCCTGCAGGACGGTGAGGCGATCCGGATGGCAGGCATGGACGTCATGGTAACGGCGACACCCGGACACACATCCGATTCGGTGTGCTTCCACCTTCCCGCCGACGGCCCAAACGGTTCAGTACTGACGGGGGACACCATCCTCGGCCGCGGCACCACCATGATCGACTACCCGGACGGGACCATCGGTGATTACTTGGCCGCCCTGGACAGGCTGGAATTGCTGGGGCCGGCCACCGTCCTGCCGGCCCACGGTCCGGTGCTGCCGTCCCTGGCCACCGTCGTGCGGGACTACCGCATCCATCGCCTCGAACGGCTGGCGCAGGTCCGGACGGCACTGGACCAACTGGGCCCGGACGCACCGGCCGGTGACGTCACGGATGTTGTCTACGCCGGCGTCGACCCTTCCGTGCGGCGCGCTGCCGCTGCGTCGGTTGCGGCACAGCTTCACTACCTGCGGGCGGAGCGGGCCGGCGGTAGCCAGGACCCAGGCAGCCTTGGCGGGACGGTAGGGTAGGAGCCATGCGTATTGCCAGGTTTGTTGTCGATTCTGATCCCCTGTACGGCGTGGTGGAAGGTGAAACGGGCAGCGAGGAGATCACTGTCATTCACGGAGACCCTTTCTTCAACGGGGTGGAGCGCACCTCTGTGCGCCACAAGCTCGAAGACGTCCGGCTGCTTGCCCCGATCATTCCCCGCAGCAAGGTGGTTGGCGTCGGCCGCAACTTCGTGGAGCACGCACACGAACTTGGCAACGAGGTTCCTGCCCAGCCGCTCCTGTTCCTGAAGCCCAACACCGCCGTCATTGGCCCCAACGATCCCGTCGTGCTGCCGGAGTTCTCTGAAGAAGTGTCCTTCGAAGCTGAACTGTGCGTGGTGATCGGCCGGATTTGCAAGGACGTGCCGGAGGAACGCGTGGACGATGTCATCTTTGGCTACACCTGCGGCAACGACCTCACAGCGCGGGACGTCCAGAAGAGCGACCTGCAGTGGACCCGTGCCAAGGGCTTCGACACCTCGGCGCCCCTTGGCCCATGGATTGAGACCGAACTTGATCCGGACGATGTACAGATCCAGTCCCGGCTGAACGGAGAGCTGCGGCAGGACGGCAGCACCAGCCAGATGATCAGGGGCGTACGGGAACTTGTGTCTGTGGTCTCCCAGGCGTTCACCCTGCTGCCGGGCGACGTCATCATGACCGGGACGCCGGCCGGCGTGGGCCTGGTGAGCGCGGGTGACCGCATCGAGGTGGAGATCGAGGGCATCGGCCGCTTGTCCAACCCCATAGTCCGCCGCTGACTTTTCTCCGCCGTGACCCCTGGCGGCAGACGGTAAAGTTGAAGCCACTATGACTACTGCTGCTGCACCGAATGCTGCCTCCATCCCGCCCGTCACCGCGGACACTCCCGTCCGGGTCCGTTTTTGCCCCTCGCCCACGGGCACGCCCCACGTCGGACTGATCCGCACGGCCCTGTTCAACTGGGCCTATGCCCGGCACACCAAGGGCACCATGGTGTTCAGGATCGAGGACACGGATTCCGCGCGCGACAGCGAGGAAAGCTACCACCAGCTGCTGGACGCGCTGAAGTGGCTGGGCATCGACTGGGACGAGGGCGTGGAAGTCGGGGGGCCGCATGAGCCCTACCGGCAGTCGCAGCGGAGCGATATCTACCAGGACGTCATTGGCCGGCTCCGGGAGGGCGGCTTCGTCTACGAGTCCTACTCCACCCCGGATGAGATCGAGGCGCGGCACCGTGCGGCGGGCCGCGACCCGAAGCTCGGCTACGACGGCTTTGACCGCCACCTGACGGAGGAGCAGCTCGCCCAGTTCAAGGCCGAAGGCCGCGAAGCCGTCCTTCGCCTGCGGATGCCGGACGAGGACATCACGTTCAACGACCTGGTCCGCGGTGAGATCACCTTCCGTGCGGGATCCGTCCCGGACTTCGCGGTGGTCCGCGCCAACGGAGCGCCCCTTTACACGCTGGTAAACCCGGTTGACGACGCCCTGATGGGCATCACCCATATCCTCCGCGGCGAGGACCTGCTCAGTTCGACTCCGCGCCAGATTGCCCTCTACCGGGCTTTGCACGCGGTCGGCGTGGCAAAGTACATGCCGGAGTTTGGCCACCTGCCGTATGTCATGGGACAGGGCAACAAAAAGCTCTCCAAGCGCGACCCCGAATCCAGCCTGTTCCTGCACCGGGAGCGGGGCTTCATCCCCGAGGGCCTGCTGAACTACCTGTCACTGCTGGGCTGGTCGCTCAGCGCGGACGAGGACATTTTCACGGTGCAACAGCTGGTGGAGCACTTCGACATCCATGACGTGCTGGGCAACCCCGCCCGCTTCGACCTGAAAAAGGCCGAGGCGATCAATGGGACGCATGTCCGCATGCTTTCCCCGGAAGTTTTCCGGGAGCGCCTGGTTCCCTACCTCCGCGCAGCCGGCCTGGTGGGGGAAATCCTGACCGACCGGGAAGAGGAGATCCTCACCGAAGCCGCACCGCTGGTCCAGGAACGCATCACCCTGCTGGGGGAGGCGCCGGAGATGCTGGCGTTCCTCTTCAAGGCCGACGACGCCATCGACGTCGCCGCCGACGCCCGCAACGGACTTCCGGAAAACTTGCCCGAAGTACTCGACGCAGCCATCGCGGCGCTCGAACCGGTGGAGGAGTGGACCCTGGACAACATCCAGACCGCGCTGAAGCAGGCACTTGTTGAGGACCTCGGCATCAAACCCCGCCTGGCGTTCGGACCTGTGCGCACCGCAGTCTCCGGACGGCGGATCTCGCCACCGCTGTTCGAGTCCATGGTGATCCTGGGCAAGGAGTCCTCCCTCCGCCGGCTGCAGGCGTTCCGCGGCTGATGGAAGCTCCCAGCCGGGCAGGCGGCGCAGTGCTGGCCACGCCCTTCGGTACCGTCCGGGGAGTGCTCTTCGATATCGATGACACCCTGGTCGACCTCGAATACTCCATGACCACGGCTCTGCGGGAGGTCAGCGAACACCTCCTGCCGGGGCTTGACCAGGCCGGCTGGGAGCGGTTCGGGCGCATCTTCACGCACGAGACCACGCACTACTACGACCGCTACCTCGCCGGCGAACTGACGTTTAACGAACAGCGGCTGTTGCGCGGCCGGGCGGCATTGGGCCACTTCGGCCTTGAGCTCGGCGAGGGCGAGCAATCGCACCAGTGGCTCAGCGCCTACATCGAAAAACAGCCGGCCTACGTAAAGCCTTTCCCGGACGTGATTCCGCTCCTGGACCTCCTGGACACGGCCGGCATCCCTTACGGGGCCGTCAGCAACAACGTCCATGACTACCAGCGGGCCAAACTAGACGGCGCAGGACTCGGGCGGGTCCGGCGCCTGGTGGGAACGGACACCCTCGGCGTGGCTAAGCCCGATCCAGCCATTTACCTTGAGGGCGTCCGGCTCCTGGGCACCAACGCCGCCGACACCCTGTACGTAGGAGACAACCGCCTCCTCGACGCCGAGGGCTCGACGGCGGCAGGCCTCCTCGGTGTCTGGCTCAACCGGGCGGGGGAGCCCGCGGCGGGGTTCGAGGGCAACTCGGTCTCTTCCCTTGAAGGGTTAGTCGCGTAGCGGCGCCTTGTGCGGGCCGCCGCCACTCCGGCGGCCCGCACACCTTTCGGCGGCAGGGGCCGGAATGCCCGATTTGTGCGAGCCGGAAGTCTCGGGTAAAGTAATTTCTCGTGCTGAGGCGCACGGAGCAGGGTAAACGCCCTGAAAACCGGCCCGAAAGTATTATTGGGATATGGTGTAATTGGCAACACTACGGTTTCTGGTACCGTCATTCTAGGTTCGAGTCCTGGTATCCCAGCTCTGTTTGGAGCCCTGCACATGGGCCGAAAACAGAAGGTTTCGGACGGTCCGCCGATTTGAAACCACAGCGAAGTGTGTGAAACAATCACTGAGCTTGACCAGCGGAAACGTTGGTTGGAAGTACCGACAGTACACGGCCCCATCGTATAGCGGCCTAGTACGCCGCCCTCTCACGGCGGTAACGCGGGTTCGAATCCCGCTGGGGTCACCAGCAAGAATGGTCCCGGGCAAACGCCCGGGGCCATTTTTCTTTGCCCGGATGCTCACCTCCCCGCCCTGGCCCCCTTTTCCGGACAGCACATCGTGGGTTTCCCCGAGGTGTGCTGTTTGGGGGGCTTTGCGAAGGAACCCCACCAGCGCCGACCTGAACTGGCATGATGTTGCTGTGACCTACCGGAACGAGCAAGACCACCCGAACGATGCGCAGGCGGCCCCGCCGGCTTTGGCAGCAGTAACGCTGCTGGAAGAGGTCCGGGATGACCTTGCAGGCACGGCACTTCCGCTTGCGTTGCCGGACGCGGAGCAGGCGCGGCGTGATGCGGGCGGGGCGGTGGCGCAGCTCGACGACTACATCCTTCCCCGGTACCGCAGCCTTGATGCCCCGCTCCTGGCAGTGGTGGGCGGTTCCACAGGTGCGGGCAAGTCGACCCTCGTCAACGCCCTGGTTGGCCACCCCGTCACCCGGTCCGGCGCTATCCGGCCCACCACCCGCCAGCCCATCCTCCTGCACCACCCGTCCGAGGCCGCCTGGTTTGAAGGACAACGCGTCCTGCCAAGCCTCAGCCGGATCCGGGGCTACGCTGCCAGCAGCCCGGTGCCGGCAAGCAGGGCGGGAGCCGTGCCGGACGCCGGTGCAATGTCTTCCCTCGTCCTGGTGGCCGACCCCGCAGTTCCGGCCGGTATTGCCGTCCTGGACGCCCCGGACGTCGATTCAATTTCTGATGACAACCGCAAGCTGGCAGCGCAGCTCCTCGCCGCCGCCGATCTGTGGATCTTCGTCACCACCGCCAACCGCTACGCCGACGCCGTCCCCTGGAAACTGCTCCTAAACGCAGCTTCCAGGGACATCATGGTCGCGGTTGTCCTTGACCGGGTACCGCCAGGGGCGGAAACGGAAGTCAGCGAGGACCTGCGCGCCCTGCTGGACCGTGAGGGCCTGGGCGGGGCACAACTGTTCATTATCCCGGAAGCCCCCCTGGATCCGCTGGGCATGCTGCCGGCCGCCGCCGTCCTCCCGCTGCGGACATGGCTTGGCGCGCTGGCGGCGGATGCCGCCGGCCGTTCCGACATCGCCCGGCGCACGCTGAACGGGACTGTCCGGGCGCTGGCCGGCCGTGTGGCTGCCGTGGCCCAGGCCGCCCGGGAGCAGCAGGCCGCCGGGGACAGCCTCGAAGCCGCAGCGGTGGCGGCCTACCGTGATGCTGCCAACCGGATCCTCGAGGCCACCAGGGACGGAGCCCTGCTGCGGGGAGAAGTGCTTGCCCGCTGGCAGGACTTTGTGGGAACCGGCGAATTCTTCCGAACTCTGGAACAGAACGTCGGCCGGCTCCGGGACCGGTTGGGCGCCTTTTTCCGTGGTGAACCTGCCCCGGCCGTAACGGTTGAGGCAGCGATCGAGACGGGGCTGCAGGCTGTCATCGTCGACGAAGCCGCAAATGCCGCCGAGGACACAGACCAGCGCTGGCGGACTGACCCCGCCGGGCGCCAACTGCTGGGAACGGACGATCTTTCCGGCACTACGCCGGGCTTCGAGGACAGGACCGCGGCCGAGATCAGGGCCTGGCAGGAAGCGCTAATGGAACTGATCCGCACCGAAGGACAGGGAAAACGGACACAGGCGCGCTGGCTGTCCTTCGGTATCAATGGCCTGGGTGCTGCCCTGATGATCGTTGTGTTCTCGATGACTGCCGGACTGACAGGACTCGAAATCGGAGTGGCGGGCGGAACCGCCGTCGTTGGCCAGCGGCTGCTCGAAGCGGTTTTCGGCGAGGACGCCGTCCGTCGCATGGCCGAAAAAGCACGCGAGGACCTTCACGACCGCTGCCAGCGCCTGTTGCAGGATGAGCGGCAGAAGTTTCTTTCCCGGCTGCCCGAGCGCGATGAAAGCGCCCCGCAGACCCTTGCCGCGCACGCGGACGCACTGGTCCGTCTGGCGGACAACGCATGAGCCGCCACAGCGACACCCGCGAAGCGTCTCGGCTCGACCGCAGGCTTTCGGCCCTCAACGATGCCCGCGGGCTGGGCGAGGGCGTCCTTCCCGATGAGTCCCTCCAGGAAGTCTTCACCGTCCTCGAACGCGCCAGTTCACGGCGGTCGCTTTCGGCGGACCACACCGTGGTGGGGTTCTTCGGCGCCACCGGAAGCGGCAAGTCGTCCCTGTTCAATGCGGTCAGCGGAGCTGAGATTGCGACGGCGGCGGCGCGCCGGCCCACGACGTCCGAACCCCTGGCGGGGGTGTGGGGAGCTGAGGGCAGCGACCCCCTCCTCGATTGGCTGGAGGTCCGCAACCGGCACCACGCCGCAGCTGTGGAAGGGTTCGCTGATGAGGAGACGGGCCTGATCCTGCTGGATTTGCCCGACTTCGATTCCACCCGGGCAGCAAACCGCGAGGTGGTTCGGCGGATGGTGGGCCTGGTGGATGTCCTCGTCTGGGTGCTTGACCCCCAAAAGTACGCAGACGCCGCGGTGCACAATGACTTCCTGTCGCGTCTGGCCTCGCACGGCGCCGTCACGCTGGTGGTCCTCAATCAGGTGGACAGGCTTCCGGAGCGTGACGTGCAGCCCGTCCTGGAATCGCTGCGGGCCATCCTTGCCCGGGACGGACTGGCGAAGGTCCAGGTATTGGCGGCCTCGGCCCTGACCGGTGCAGGTGTGGACAAAGTCCGCACGGCCATCCGGAGCGTAGCTGTGAAGCGCAAGGCCCAGTCCGAACGGCTTGCTGCCGACATCACCAGGGCGTCAGCTGACCTGGCTGCGGTGTCCGGCGGGGGAGAAGCGGCAGGGGTCCGTTCGGCCGCAAAGGAACGCCTGGCCGATGAGCTCGCCGTAGCTGCCAACGTTCCCACGGTGGTCCGGGCGGTAAGCCAGTCTTACCGGCTTGAGTCAGTAAAGCGCACCGGTTGGCCGGTGACCAGGTGGCTGTCCCGGTTCCGGCCCGATCCGCTGCGGCGGCTCAACCTGCGAAGCGGGGCTCCGTCTGAGCTGAACCGGACCTCGCTGCCGCCGGCAGGAGCGCCGGAGCGCGCACGCACGGACGCAGCCGTCCGGGAGTTCGCCGACACCGCCAGTGCCGGCGCGCCGGGGCCGTGGCGTGCCGCCATCCGCGGAGCAGCCCGGGAGGGCAGGGAACGCCTTCCTGACGCGCTCGACCAGGCCATCGCCGGAACCGATCTTGCCGCGAACCGCAAGTCATGGTGGTGGGGCGTGTTCAACGTGGTGCAGTGGCTGGCGCTGCTGACGGCGCTGGGAGGCCTTGGCTGGCTCGCCGTTTTGGCCGTCCTCGGCTATTTCCAGATGCCCGTTCCGGAGGTGCCAAGGCTTGAAGGCTGGCCGCTGCCCACGCTGATGATCGCAGCCGGGGTGGTCCTGGGAGTCCTCCTGGCCATAACCGGCCGTTTTATTGCCGCTGCAGCTGCGGGTGCGCGTGCGGCGAAGGCGAGGAAACGGCTCAATGCTGCAGTGGCAGCGGTGGCACACGAACTTGTAGTGGAACCCGTGGAAGTGGAAGTCACCAGGCTTTCCGCCTTCAACGCCGCGCTGAAGACGGCCCGGGCCGGATAAGCGGGATATCCGCTGCGGCAAGGCCGGGTTGGAAGGCGGGAACCTCTTACTTGCCGGCGGCTGCCAGCTCCGCAGCCGCGTCCCGGACCCTGATGAGGGTACGCAGGTTCCGGGTTGTGGTGGAGGCTTTGAACCTGGGTTTGGCCGTGATGCTGCTGAAGGGGCTGGCCAGCGTTCCCCCCGCCGGCGCCAGCCAGGCCAGTGCCTCGGAACCCAACCTCGTCTGTTCCGCCCCCTCCAGGGCAGCCCCAGCGGAATCGAGTTCATCCAGCATCGCCTGGTCCGAGGAAAGCGTGATGTAGGTGTGGGTGCTTTTGTCATCGTCCGGGTACGGGCAAGCTGCCACGAGTTCGGCCAGCCGGGCTGCATCGAGCACCACCACCCAGGCGTCATAACCAAACGCATCGCGAAGGCACTTCTCGCACTCCCGCTTAACGGCAGCCGCATCCAGGCTGCTGGCCAGGACAACGTTCCCGCTGGCAAGCAGGGTACGGGCATCGGAAAACCCGGCACCCTTCAGCGCCTCCCGGACGTCCGCCATTTTGATATTGATGCCGCCAACGTTGATGCCGCGAAGAAACACTGCATAGCTGCCCATGGCGGAAATACTAGCCGCCGCCCATCAAAGCTCAGGCGGTCACTTGTCCTTGTTCCGGTTCAGTCGTTGTTCTTGCGCAGGGCCTCGGTGAGGATCCGGCCCGCGTTGCAGACCACTTCGGCATGCAGCCTGCCGGGCTGCCGCGTGAGGCGCTCGATTGGTCCGGAGATCGAAACAGCGGCGATGACCCTGCCTGACGGACCGCGCACCGGTGCGGAAACTGAGGCGACCCCCGGCTCGCGTTCGCCGAGGCTTTGTCCCCAGCCCCGCCGTCGTACGCCGGCCAGGACGGTGGGTGTGAAGCGGGCCGACTGCAGCCCTTCGAGCAGGCGGTCGTGGTCCTCCCACGCGAGGAGTACCTGGGCCGCGGATCCTGCCTTCATGGACAGCTGCGTTCCCACCGGGATGGTGTCGCGCAATCCGATGGGGCGCTCGGCGGAGGCGACGCAGACGCGCCAGTCGCCCTGCCGGCGGAAGATCTGCGCACTTTCGCCCGTGGCATCGCGCAGCTGCATCAACACCGGCCCGGCGGAAGCAATCAAACGGTCCTCGCCTGCAGCCGAGGCAAGTTCAACCAGCCGGCTTCCCAGGACGAATCGGCCCTGGATGTCCCGGCTCACCAGCCGGTGGTGCACGAGGGCAAGGGCAAGGCGGTGGACAGTGGGCCGTGCGAGCCCGGTGGCTGCCACCAGCTGCGCCAAAGTAGTGGGGCCGGCCTCGAGTGCATCAAGTACATGGGCCGCTTTATCAATGACACCGACTCCACTAGAATTGTCCATGTAATGATATTGCCGTCTCATTATCTGAGATGCAAATCTTTCGGCTGGCGCAGTGCGAAGGCGTACTGGTTCAGTGGACCTCAACAGCCAAACAGCAGTGAAGGGAGATGGCCATGGCAAACACATTGGCCGAGAAAGTCTGGGACGCCCACGTGGTGCGCAAGGGTGACGGCGACGGTGCCAATGCCCAGCCCGACCTTCTCTTCATCGACCTCCACCTTGTCCACGAGGTCACATCCCCGCAGGCTTTTGAGGGCCTCCGGCTGGCAGGCAGGAAACTGCGCCGGCCGGACCTGACCATCGCCACGGAGGACCACAACACTCCCACTCTGGACATTGACAAGCCTATCGCCGATCTCACCAGCCGCACCCAGATCCAGACGCTCCGCAACAACTGCGCCGAGTTCGGTGTCCGGCTCCACTCCCTGGGTGACGCCGAGCAGGGCATCGTGCACGTGGTGGGCCCGCAGTTGGGCCTCACCCAGCCGGGCATGACTGTTGTCTGCGGTGACTCCCACACCTCCACGCACGGCGCCTTCGGAGCGCTGGCCATGGGCATCGGAACCTCGGAGGTGGAGCACGTTATGGCCACCCAGACACTGTCGCTGAAGCCGTTCAAAACGATGGCCATCAACGTTGAGGGCACGCTGCGCTCCGGCGTCACGGCCAAGGACATCATCCTCGCCGTCATCGCCAAAATCGGCACCGGTGGCGGCCAGGGCTACGTCCTGGAGTACCGGGGCTCCGCAATCCGCGCGCTGTCCATGGACGCCCGCATGACCATCTGCAACATGTCCATCGAAGCCGGCGCGCGCGCCGGCATGGTGGCGCCGGACCAGACCACGTACGACTACATGAAGGGCCGCCCGCACGCCCCGGAAGGCGCTGACTGGGACGCCGCCGTCGAATACTGGAACACGCTCCGCTCCGACGACGACGCTGTCTTCGACGCGCAGGTGGACCTGGACGCCGACACGCTGGAACCGTTCGTCACCTGGGGCACCAATCCCGGGCAGGGCGTTTCGCTGTCTGAATCGGTGCCGTCCCCCGAGGACTTCGGCGATGAAAACGCGAAGGCCGCAGCCGAACGCGCCCTGCACTACATGGGACTCGAGGCCGGCACGCCCATGAAGGACATCCGGGTTGATACCGTCTTCCTTGGATCCTGCACCAACTCCCGCATGGAGGACCTGCGCGCCGCTGCAGACATCATCCGCGGGCGCCAAAAAGACCCGAACATCCGGATGCTGGTGGTGCCCGGATCGGCGCGGGTCCGGCTGGAGGCCGAGGCTGAGGGCCTGGACAGGGTCTTCAAGGACTTCGGGGCGGAGTGGCGCTTCGCAGGCTGCTCCATGTGCCTGGGCATGAACCCTGACCAGCTGGAAGTGGGGGAGCGCTGCGCCTCCACCTCCAACCGCAACTTCGAAGGGCGCCAGGGCAAGGGCGGCCGCACCCACTTGGTGTCGCCGGTGGTCGCCGCTGCCACAGCCATCCGTGGCACGCTCAGCTCGCCGTCGGACCTTGATCCGGCCCCTGAATCAGCCGCCACCCGCACGAACGCAGCCTAGGACACGCCATGGAAAAGTTCACCACCCACACCGGAATCGGCGTCCCGCTGCGCCAGAGCAACGTTGACACGGACCAGATCATCCCCGCTGTGTACCTCAAGCGCATCACCCGCACGGGCTTCGAGGACGCCCTGTTCTCAGCGTGGCGCAAGGACCCGGCGTTTATCCTGAACCAGGCGCCCTTCAGCGCCGGTTCGGTCCTGGTGGCCGGGCCGGATTTCGGTACAGGATCCTCCCGTGAGCACGCCGTTTGGGCCTTGAAGGACTATGGCTTCAAGACTGTGCTCTCCTCCCGGTTTGCCGACATCTTCCGGGGCAACTCCGGCAAGCAGGGACTGCTCGCCGCCGAAGTGGCCCAGGACGACATCGAATTGATCTGGAAAGAACTGGAGAACGCTCCCGGGACCGAAGTCACGGTGGACCTTGTGTCCAAAACGGTGGTCTGCGGTAACATCGTGGCACCCTTCGAAATCGACGACTACACGCGGTGGCGCCTGCTCGAAGGCCTGGACGACATCGGCCTGACACTCCAGCATGAGGCAGACATCACTGCCTACGAGGCGACCCGCCCTGCCTTCAAGCCGAAAACACTGCCGGCCCGCCTTTCCTGAGCCCGCCCAAGCAGCCGTGACGGGGGCGGCGGCGGCGCGCCACGCCCTGCCGCCGTCGCCCGCGTATTTCGGTTCGGTAACGCAACCTCCTATGCTTGGTTGGAGCCTTTGCAGGGATCTTGGGGCTAGTCATCGTTAGGAAACCGGTATATGAGTAGTGTTCTGACCATCCGCGGCGGAGTCCCGCTTACTGGCCGCGTCACCGTCCGGGGAGCGAAAAATCTCGTTCCCAAGGCCATGGTGGCGGCGTTGCTGGGCAACGAGCCGTCGGTGTTGCGGAATGTGCCGGAAATTAAGGACGTGGAGGTAGTCACCTCCCTCCTGCAGCTGCACGGAGTCACCGTGGTCAAGGACCCGGTGAACGGGGACCTGACCCTGGACCCTAAAGCGGCCAAAACGGCCCCCAGCACGGCCATCGACGCTCACGCCGGCGACTCCCGGATTCCCATCCTGCTCTGCGGCCCGCTGATCCACGCCATTGGCGAAGCGTTCATCCCCGACCTTGGCGGCTGCAAGATCGGCGACCGCCCCATCGACTACCACCTGGACGTGCTCCGCCAGTTCGGTGCAGTAGTGGAAAAGCGGCCCGGCGGCATCCACATTTCCGCTCCCAAGGGCCTGCACGGGGCCAAGATTTCCCTGCCGTACCCCTCTGTCGGCGCCACCGAGCAGGTGCTGCTGAGCGCCACGCGCGCGGAGGGCATCACGGAACTTTCCGGTGCCGCAACCGAACCGGAAATTATCGACCTCATCGCCGTCCTGCAGAAGATGGGCGCGATCATCAGCGTCCAGACCGACCGCACCATCCGCATCGAAGGTGTCCGGGATCTTGGCGGCTACAACCATCGGGCGCTTTCGGACCGCAACGAGTCGGCGTCGTGGGCGTCGGCTGCACTGGTGACCAAAGGCGACATCTATGTCGAAGGCGCCTCCCAGCGCGACATGATGACCTTCCTCAACACCTACCGCAAGGTGGGCGGCGGCATGGACATCGGCGAGGAAGGCATCCGCTTTTACCACCGCGGCGGAAAGCTCACCCCGCTGGTCCTGGAAACGGACGTGCACCCCGGCTTCATGACCGACTGGCAGCAGCCGCTGGTGGTGGCGCTGACCCAGGCCGAGGGCGTTTCGATTGTCCACGAGACCGTATATGAAAACCGGTTTGGCTTCACTGATGCCCTCATCCGGATGGGCGCCAGCATCCAGGTGCACCGGGAATGCCTGGGCAGCGTCCCCTGCAGGTTCGGCCAGCGCAATTTCCTCCACTCCGCGGTGATTTCGGGGCCCACCCAGCTCAAGGGAACCGACATCGACGTGCCGGACCTCCGCGGCGGCTTCAGCCACCTGATCGCGGCACTGGCCGCAACCGGAACCTCCCGCGTGACAGGGATCGACATCATCAACCGGGGCTACGAGCGCTTCACCGAAAAGCTCGCCGGACTCGGCGCCGATTTCGACATCACCACGGCGAAGTAGCGGTACCGAAGTGAAGGAATCGGCCAAGAGCCGCGCCACCCTCGCCGTGGTCGCGGCCATAGTGCGCCCCGTGTTCAACCTCATGATGGACAAAAAGTGGGAAGGCACCGAAAAGCTGCCTGCCGGTGGTTTTATCGCAGCGCCCAACCACTGTACCGAGATTGATCCGCTGATCATCGGCCACATCCTTTACAACCACAAGCGCGCCCCCCATTTCCTGGCGAAGTCCGGACTGTTCAAGGTTCCGGTCCTGGGCTGGGTCCTGCGGGCCACCAAGCAGGTGCCGGTGGAACGCTCGACGGCGGGTGCGAACCGTTCGCTGCAGGTGGCCCAGGAAATTGTTGCCGAAGGCGGCGCCATCATTATTTATCCCGAGGGGACCCTCACGCGCGATCCGGACCTGTGGCCCATGAAGGGGCACACCGGCGCGGCGCGCCTGGCCCTCGAGGGGAATATTCCGGTGGTTCCGATTGCACACTGGGGCGCGCACGAAGTGTTCCCGCGCTACGGTAAGCGGTTTCACCTGTTCCCCCGCAAGAAGTCGAGGGTGGTGGTGGGCGAGCCCGTCGACCTGAGCGCCTTCACCGGCCGTCCCCTGGACAAGGCAACGCTGGCCGGGGCCACCGACGCCATAATGGATGCCATCACCGCCCTGCTCGCAGACATCAGGGGCGAGCAGCCTCCCGCGGAGCGCTGGGATCCGGCCAGGCAGCAGCAGGCGAAGCACGGCCGCTTCGTGGAGCGCGGGCAGCAGCAAAATGGCGAACGGACGGCCGGTGACTCCTGAGGGGAACCACCCCGGTTCAGCCCGGTCCGTCGCGATCCTGGGTGCAGGGTCGTGGGGGACGACGTTCGCCAAGATCCTGGCCGATGCTGCCACTGCAGCAGGCGAGCAGCGCGCCATCCGGATCTGGGGCCGGCGGAGCGAAGTGGTGGAGGAAATCAACACGGTCCACCGCAACGCGCAGTACTTGAAGGAAATCGCCCTCCCCAAGAGCATTACTGCTTCCACCGACGTCCGTGACGTGTTCGAGGGGGCAGATCTGGTGGTCCTGGCCGTGCCGGCCCAGTCGCTGCGGCCGCAGCTGCGCGCATGGAAAGACATGATCGCGCCCGGCGCCATGGTGGTTTCCCTCATGAAGGGCCTTGAGGTGGGAACCGACGCCCGGATGAGCGAAGTCATCAGCGAGGAACTCGGCCTGCCCACCGAGCGCATTGCGATCGTCTCAGGGCCGAACCTTGCCATGGAGATCGCCCGGGAAGAGCCCACAGCCTCAGTGGTGGCCTGCACCGACGCGGCTGCTGCCGGCTGGATCGCACGCAGCTGCACCGCACCGTACTTCCGGCCGTACACCACCTCGGACATTGTCGGGGTTGAGATCGGCGGCATCGTCAAGAACGTCATTGCGCTGGCGGTGGGCATCTGTGAAGGCAGGCAAATGGGGGACAACACCAAAGCCTCCGTGATCACCCGTGGCCTCGCCGAAACATCCCGCCTTGCCCTGGCGTTGGGCGGGGAAGCGAAAACGATGGCCGGACTCGCGGGCCTGGGCGACCTCGTGGCAACGTGCTCCTCACCCCTGTCCCGGAACCACACCGCCGGACGGCTGCTGGGCCAGGGCCTCACGCTGGAGGAGGTGGGCCAGAAAATGACCCAGACTGCCGAAGGCATTAAGTCCGGCCAGGCCGTACATGATCTTGCAAAACAGCTTGGCGTGGAGATGCCCATCACGGCTGCCGTCGTTGCCGTGCTGGCAGGCAAGCTGTCCGTTGACCAACTGGGGCCGGTCCTGCTGGCCCGGGAACTGAAACCTGAAGGCGATTACTGACAATGTCCCATGACAAACTGACCGCAACAGAGCCGGCCGGCGGGGCAAAGCCCCGGGTGGCGGTACTTTTCGGCGGCCGTTCCAGCGAACATGCCGTCAGCTGTGTCACTGCCGCCGGCGTTCTTGGTGCGATCAACAGGGATAAGTACGAGGTCATACCGATCGGGATCGCCAAGTCGGGGCAGTGGGTGCTGGCTGCCGCCGATACCGCCCAGTGGTCCCTCGCCGCATCCTCGCTGCCGGAGGTGGTTCCGTCGCAGCAGACCGTGACGCTGGCCCAGATCGGCGGTGAACACCAGCTGATCGTTGCCTCCCCGAACGAGGTTCCGCAGGAACTCGGCACCGTGGATGTGGTGTTCCCGCTGCTGCACGGCCCGTTCGGCGAGGACGGAACCATCCAGGGATTGCTGGAACTCTCGGACACCCGGTACGTCGGGGCCGGCGTCCTGGCTTCGGCAGTGGGCATGGACAAGCACTTCATGAAAGTGGTCTTCGAAGCCGCGGGCCTCCAGGTGGGCCCCTACATCGCGGTAACGGACCGGCAGTGGAGCAAGGATGCCGAATCCGTGCGGAAAAAGGTGGACCGGCTCGGCTTCCCCGTATTTGTTAAGCCGGCACGGGCTGGATCGTCCATGGGCATCTCCAAAGTTGATTCGCTGGACGAACTGGACGCCGCCATCGAAGAAGCCCGGCGGCACGACCTCAAACTGGTCATTGAAGCTGGAATTGTTGGCCGCGAAATCGAGTGCGCGGTGCTGGAAGGCAGGGGCACCGACGCTCCCCGGACTTCCATGCCCGGCGAAATTTCCGTGGCCGGGGGAAACCACGAGTTCTACGACTTCAACGCCAAGTACGTTGAGGACGACGCGGCCTCGCTCAGCTGCCCGGCAGACCTTCCTGAAGAAGCGATCACCCGGGTGCGCGAACTTTCCGCAGCCGCCTTTGACGCGGTGGGGGCTGAGGGCCTGAGCCGGGTTGATTTCTTCTACACCCCGGACGGCCAGCTGATCATCAACGAGATCAACACCATGCCGGGTTTCACCCCGAAAAGCATGTACCCGCAAATGTGGGCCGCATCCGGTCTGGACTACGCCGGGCTCATTGACGAACTTATTCACCTCGCCCTGAACCGCAAGACCGGCCTCCGCTGAATTCCGGGCTGGATCGCCGGCGCTGAAGCCTCCCTACCCGCCCCTGACCTCGCTTCGGCCAGGGAAGCCGGCGGGCGTGGGCCCCACTACTGGCTTTGCGGCAGGTCCTGGAGCTCTTCCTGGCCCACGCAGTTCCGGGTGGGCGGGATTTCTCCTGCGGCGACGGCAAGATCGGCTAGGACCGTCGCGGAGCTGATCTTGTCCGGATCCAGAAGGATTTCGGTGGCGGGCTCCCGGCCGTAGGTTGTCAGCGTCCAGACGGGGTCGCCTTCCTTGATCACCCAGTCGATTCCGTTGACCGTGACGCAGCGGTCCGTCGTGGGGCCCGGCACGTTGACTCCGCAGCGAAGAACCACCAGGGAGGGTTCGCCCCACACCGCGGTGGCCTGGCTGTTCGTTTTGCGCAACGCAGCGTCACCGATGGCTTCCGGCAAGGCCACCATCATGGGAGCGCAGGCCGGGTTTGCCGCATCCCGGGCTGGGGGAACGTCGACGGCGGGGGAGCAGGCAGCCAGGGCCAGGCAAGCAACAGTCCCCATCACCGCCATCCCGGCAACGCGGGCGGGCAAGGGAAGCGTTGGGCGGTGCATACTCCAAGACTATCGGTGCAGCCGGGTTGTCCCGGACGCACTGCCCGTGCGGTACCTGAATGGGCGCAGGCCGCCAATGTCGGGGGCCCGCTGTAGCGTAGTGGCGTGCCTGAAAAGCGTTTGACAATCCAAGAGCATCCGCCCGTCGCAGCCCTCTCCGAAGCCGAGCTGCTGGCGCGGATTTTCCCGCGCCTGTCCATGGGAGGGGACCACGCCCAAGCCACGCTGCTCGGTCCCGGGGACGATGCCGCTGTGGTGGCGGCCCCTGACGGGAGGACGGTCATCAGCATCGACACGCAGGTGCAGGACCAGGATTTCCGGCTGGAGTGGCCCAACGGGTACCGGACCACCGGCTTTGATGTCGGCTGGAAAGCGGCAGCGCAGAATCTCAGCGATATCAATGCCATGGGAGCTGCAGCCACGTCCCTGGTGGTCAGCCTTACCCTCACCCCGGAGACACCGGTTGCCTGGGTGGAGGACCTGGCGGATGGGTTGACGGCCGGCATCAGGAGCTTGGGCGCCACCAGGTGTTCCGTGGCCGGAGGTGATCTGGGCAGGGGCAGGGAAATCTCCGTCACCGTGGCGGTCCTGGGGACGCTCGACGGCCACCACGCGGTTCTGCGGTCCGGAGCGCAACCCGGTGACGTCGTGGCCCTTGCCGGAACTGCGGGGCACGCGGCTGCCGGCCTGGCACTTCTTGAGTCCGCTGTCAACATCGAGGCCCTTCGCCCTGAACAGCGGGTCTTCCTGGATCGCCAGTGCAGGCCCCGGCCCCCACTGGCTGCCGGGCCTGCCGCCCGGAGCGCAGGCGCCACTGCCATGCTGGACGTCTCGGACGGCCTGCTGCGGGACGGGCTACGGTTGGCGGCGGCCAGCGGCATCACCATTGACCTGGACGCCGCGCCGCTGAGGGCGCTGGCGGACGTGCTGCGGCCTGCCTCGGATCTGTTGGAGACCGATCCGATGGCGTGGGTTCTTGGTGGCGGGGAAGACCACGGACTGCTCGCCACATTCCCACCGCGCGTTCAGCTTCCGGCCGTATTCACTGCGATAGGCTCGATACAAGCATTGGGAAGCAACGAAAGCCCGAGCGTCAAAACAGCGGGCCAATCCGCGGACACCGGGGGATGGGATCACTTTGCACACTAAGGTTGCCGCCAACGCGCAAGCGATGAAGAGGTGGCTGGGCAAGGCGGAGACCGTCCTGGGGAACCACAGCGACCGCCTCAATGCCATCAATATCTTTCCCGTGGCTGACGGCGACACGGGCACCAACCTGTACCTTACTGTCCGTGCGGCCTCCCAGGCTGCTGCAGCCGCGGATGACCAGGCCGCACACCTGGACGTTGGCGCTGTGCTGGCCGGCGCCGGCCAGGCGGCCCTGGAGGAGGCAAGGGGCAACTCCGGCACCCTGTTCTCAGTGTTCCTCTGCGCGGCGGCCGAGCCCCTGGCAGGGCACACCCGGCTGACGTCGACACTGCTGGCTGCAGCCCTGAACCGCGCCCAGATCCGGGCTTGGTCGGCGCTCAGCGATCCCGTCCCGGGAACGATGCTTTCGGTCATGGAGGCCGCTGCCCGCGCCGCCGCCGCCGTGGATGCCGGGCAGAACGGCGATGACAGCAACCACGCCCTCGGGCTGGCCCTCGATGCCGCCGTCGAAGCCGCCCTCGCTGCCGTCATCCGCACCGAGGACCAGCTGGACGCATTGACCACCGCGCGCGTCGTGGATGCCGGCGGAGTAGGGATGCTCCTGATCCTGGACTGCCTTCGGTCTGCTGTCCTGGGCGAGGAGCTCCAAAGCGAACTCCTCGATGGGCTCCACGGCTATGACGTGTCCGATCCCCACATCCACACGGCGCTGCCGGACGACGACGGCGTCGAAGTCATGTGCACCATCAGCCTCTCACCGCTGCAGGCCGCCACGCTTCGCCAGCAGCTTGACGAGATCGGCGAGTCGGTCATCATGAGCCAGGTGGGCAGCGGTTCCGACAGCGAGGGAAACTACCGCTGGCGCGTCCACGTCCACGTCCCTGCCCCTGAACCGGCTGTTGCCATCATCCGCTCCCTTGGTGATCCGGTGCAGATCAGTATCAGCGAACTCACCCTGCCGCAGGGACCGCAAACGGATGCAGTGAACTCCAGTGGGCATGAGCGCTGAACTGGACCTCGCGCTGGAACGCCGCATCGGCAAACGTTCCGCGGCGGTGATTGAAAAGCACCTTGGCATCACCACGGTGGACGGGCTGCTGAACTATTTCCCGCGCCGCTACATGTCCCGGGGAGAGTTGACACCCATCAACGAAATTCCGCGGGACGAGGAAGTCACGCTCATTGCCAGGGTGCTTTCCAGCAGCACCAGGTCCATGCAGGCCCGCCGGGGGACAATCACCGACGTGGTGGTCTCCGACGACGACGGGCAGCAAGGGCTGCGGCTGGTTGGCGGCACAGACTACCGGGGCAAAGTCCCCGGCACCCTCAAAATCAGCTTCTTTAACGGCTACAAAGCGAAAGCCGAACTCCTGCCCGGACGCCGGGCCCTGTTCTCCGGAAAGGTCACCAGCTTTAAGGGAGTCCTGGGTTTGACCAACCCCGACTTCCAGCTCCTCGACGAGGACCCTTTCAGCCAGGGCGTCCAGGACCCTGAAAAACTCGCGGCCATGCCCGTTCCGGTTTACCCGGCCACGTCCAAACTTCCCAGCTGGAAGATTCAGAAAGCCATTTCAACCCTGCTTGAAACCGTGGACCTCGACGCCCTGCCTGATCCCGTCCCGCCCGCGGTCGCTGCACGCGAAGGGTTCCTTCCGCTTGCCCAGGCGTACCGGCTCATCCACGTTCCGGAATCCCCTGACGACTGGCAGCGGGCACGGGACCGGCTCCGGTACCACGAAGCGCTGGTGCTGCAGTCCGCCCTGGCCCGGCGCCGCGCACAGCTCGCCGCTGAGGAAGCCACTGCACGCCGGCCCGTCCCTGACGGACTGCTCGCCGCCTTTGATGCCGGCCTCCCCTTCACCCTCACAGCCGGACAGGCCGCCGTCGGGACAACTTTCGCCGCGGAACTGGCCCGCGACTGCCCCATGAACCGGTTGTTGCAGGGCGAAGTTGGGTCAGGAAAGACCGTCGTGGCGCTGCGCGCCATGCTGCAGGTGGTGGACGCCGGAGGGCAGGCGGCATTGCTGGCGCCTACCGAGGTCCTCGCCGCGCAGCACTTCGAGTCGATCCGCCGCGCACTGGGGCCGCTTTCAAGGGACGGCCTGCTGGGAGGGCTCGATAACGCCTCCGTCCAGGTCACGCTGCTGACAGGTTCCATGCCGGCCGCGGCACGCAAGCAGGCCCTGCTCGACGCCGCCTCCGGGACCGCCGGCATCATCATCGGCACCCACGCCCTGCTCAGCGGCAATGTCACCTTCTACGATTTGGGGTTGATCGTGGTGGATGAGCAGCACCGTTTCGGCGTGGAGCAACGGGATGCGCTCCGGGCCAAAGCCAGGAAGCCGCCCCACCTGCTGGTCATGACTGCTACGCCCATCCCGCGCACCGTTGCCATGACGGTGTTCGGGGACCTTGAAACGTCCGTCTTGGACGAGCTTCCCGAGGGCAGGGCACCGATCAGCACCCATTTGGTGGGGCTGGCGGAGAATCCCGCCTGGGCCGGCCGCATCTGGGCCCGTTCACGGGAGGAGATCGATGCCGGCCACCAGGTGTACGTCGTGTGTCCCAAGATCGGGGCCGACGACGACGGCGACTTCAGCCCCGGGGAAGCCGACCTGGATGAAGGCTCCGACGGGGAAAACGGACGGGAACTGGCGTCAGTTACCGCCGTCGTCGAACAGCTCCTGGACGAGCCCGCCCTTTCCGGGGTCCCGATGGCACCACTCCACGGGCGCCAGCCGCCCGAAGTGAAGTCCGCCAACATGGCCGGCTTCACGGCAAACAGCGTCAAGCTGCTGGTCTCCACCACGGTGATCGAAGTGGGCGTGGACGTACCCAACGCCACCCTCATGGTCATCCTCGACGCCGACCGCTTTGGCATCTCCCAGCTGCACCAGCTCCGCGGACGGGTGGGACGGGGAGGCCTGCCGGGGACCTGCCTGCTGGTCACCGCACTGGAGCCTGAACACCCCAGCCGGCGACGGCTGGACGCTGTTGCGGCCACCACGGACGGTTTCGAACTTTCCCAGGAGGATCTCAAGCTGCGCCGTGAGGGTGACATCCTGGGCGCCTCCCAGTCCGGAGGCCGTTCCACTTTGAAGCTGCTGCGCGTGCTCGAACACGAAGCTGTCATCAGCCGCGCCCGTGACGACGCCCAGCACATCGTGGCCGAAGACCCCTCGCTGCGTGCGCACCCGGATCTGGCCGAGGCCATAGACAAGTACCTCAACCCCGAGAAGGAGGCTTTCCTTGAACGCGGTTAGCACGCACAAACCAGAAGCAGGCCGCGGCGCAGGCGCAGGTGCCCAATGAGCCGCATCATTGCCGGTGCCGCTGGCGGTACGCCTCTGCAGTCGGTTCCGGGTTCCTTGACCCGGCCCACCACGGACCGGGTCAAGGAGGCTTTGTTCTCGCGGCTGGATGCCTTTGAGGTCATCAGCGGGGCGCGGGTGCTGGACCTCTACGCTGGTTCGGGGTCGCTCGGGGTGGAAAGCGGCAGCAGGGGAGCCCTGACGGTGGACCTGGTGGAGTTTGATGCCAAGGCGAGCGCCGTCTGCCAGCGCAACGCCGACCTCATCAACGGGGTACTGGGGCGCAAAGCCGTGACGGTCCACCGTTCCAAAGTTGAGCCCTTCCTTGAGCGCGCCGACGACACCGCGGCCTGGGACCTGGTGTTCCTGGACCCGCCCTATCCGCTGGAGCAGGTGGCGCTGTCCGCCGTACTGGAAAAGCTCGCTGCCCACCTCTCGCCGGCCGCTGTGGTGGTGGTGGAACGTTCATCCCGCTCACCGGAACCGGGCTGGCCCAGTGGTTTGGCACGTTTCGCAGAGAAAAAATACGGCGAGACCCGGCTCTGGTTTGCGGAGCCTTTTGTGCCGGACGCCATCGATCCGGACGTTGTTGACGAGGACCCGGTCAGCCACGACGCCGCTGACCGGGACTAGGACGTCAAAGCGTCCAGGTCCACGCCGGCCAGGACCTTGGCGGGATGCGGGCCGCGGGACAGCAATTCCGCAGACCAGCCGTCCGGCCAGGACGTCTGGGTGCCGGCCAGGACGATGTTGCCCGGGTAGCGGCCGTCGAACATTCCGGCTTCAGCAAACGCCGCCACGTCGCCCATCGCCTGCCGCATGGCTGCGACCTGGCTGCGGACAAGGGTAAGCCCGGGCTCGTCGCCCACATTGACGATCAGCAGCCCGTGCGGGGTGAGCCGATCCCGAACCTCGCCGTAGAACGCGGCGCAGGCGAGATGTTCGGGCGCTTCGGGGCCGGAGAAGATGTCCAGGATGACGACGTCGAACAGCAACCCGGGTTCGAGTTCAGCAAGGGCGCCGCGGGCGTCCCCGATGGTGGTATGCAGGTCCGTCCCTTCCGGAAGGGGCAGCTGGCGCAGGACAAAATCCAGCAGTTCACGTTCCAGCTCCACCGCGTGCTGGACGGACCCCGGCCGCGTGGCCTGGATATAGCGGGCCAAGGTCAGTGCCCCGGCCCCCAGATGCAGCGCCGTCACCGGTGTGCCGGCAGGGGCAGCCAGATCCACCAGGTGCCCGATCCGCCGCAGGTACTCATAGAAGATCTCCTCCGGCCGGACCAGGTTTACGTGGGACTGCTCCGCGCCGCCAATGCTGAGCACGAAGCTGCCGTCAATGAAAGCGTCCGGTTCGATGGTTGCGTGCTGTCCGGTAGTTCGCAAAAACCGCTCCGCACGCCCGCCGCTGCGTGCAGGCATCAGAGCCGGTTCCTGAGCGTGGACAGCCGGCGGGCGGCTTCCTCCAGGACATCGGTTTTCTTGCAGAACGCGAACCGCAGCAGACTCCGGGTCCTCTCTGCCCCTTCCGGGTGGCAGAAGACAGGAACCGGAATGGCGGCCACGCCAACCAGGCCAGGGAGCTTGCGCGCCAATTCCACTGAGTCGCGGATGCCCAGCGGTGACGTGTCAACGTTGACGAAGTAGGTTCCCTGGGGGTTGAAAACGTCGAAGCCCGCGGCCCGGAGGCCTTCACTGAGGATGTCCCGCTTGTGCATCAGCTCAGCGGCAATGCCGTGGAAAAAATCGTCCGGCATGCCGAGCCCGGTGGCGATGGCCGCCTGGAACGGCGTGCCCGAACTGTAGGTGAGGAACTGTTTAACGGTGCGCACAGCGGAAACAAGTTCTTCCGGGCCCGTGAGCCAGCCGATTTTCCAGCCGGTCAGGGAGAAGGTCTTCCCGGCAGACGAAATGGTGATGGTCCTGTCTTTGGCTCCCGGCAGGGAGGCCACCGGCACGTGCCGGTGGCCGAACGTGAGGTGTTCGTACACCTCGTCACTGACGATCAGGCAGTCGTGCTTCCGGGCCTGGTCGACGATTCGCTGCAGCACCGGGCGGGGAAAGACGGCGCCGGTGGGGTTATGGGGATTGTTCAGCAGCACCACCCGTGTCCGCCCGGTGAAGGCCGCCTCCAGCGCTGCCATGTCCGGCATGAAGTCCGGAGCCAGCAGGGGCGCGGTCACATGCGCAGCACCGGACAGGCCGATGATTGCGCCGTAGGAGTCATAAAAGGGTTCGAAGGTCAGGACCTCGTCGCCGGGTCCGGCAAACGCCAGGAGGGAGGCGGCGATGCCCTCGGTGGCCCCGGTGGTAACCACCACCTGGGTCTGCGGGTCCGGGGTGAGGCCGTAAAACCTTTCCTGGTGGGCAGCCACTGCTTCCCGGAGTTCCACGACGCCTTTGCCCGGTGCGTACTGGTTTGCTCCGGACGTGATGGCCGCCCGGGCTGCTTCCCGGACTGCCAACGGTCCATCCTCGTCCGGAAAACCCTGGCCCAGGTTGATGGCACCGGTCCGGACCGCAAGTGTGGTCATCTCTTCGAAGATCGTGACCCCCAACGCGCCGTCAGGCCCCAGAAGGTTGGCTCCGAGTGCCGTCCGCTGCCAGGGGGCCGGGGCTGCAGGGGTGGAAACTTCCCGTCGTGGATGCATCCAGTCATGGTATCCCGGCCTTTTTATGGGTAGGTTCGGAACATGAGACGAGCTGTCTGCCCAGGATCCTTCGACCCCATCCACAATGGCCACCTTGAGGTCATTGCCCGGGCTGCGGGCCTTTTTGATGAAGTTCTCGTTGCGGTCTCCACCAACCCGGCCAAGAAGTACAGGTTCGCATTGGAAGATCGGCTGGACATGGCACGGGAAACCCTGGCCTCGCTGAAGGGCATCGTGGTGGAACCCGTAGGGGAGGGACTTCTCGCGGAGTATTGCCGCCAGCGCGGCGTCTCGGCGATCGTCAAGGGACTCCGGTCCTCTTCGGATTTCGACTACGAGCTTCCCATGGCCACCATGAACCGCCAGCTCAGCGGCGTGGAAACAGTGTTCCTGCCGGCCGAGGCCCACTACATTCATTTGTCATCCACCCTGATCAAGGAAGTTGCCGGCCTGGGCGGCAATGTCTCGGAATACGTACCCAGGTCCGTGCACCGGCGGATGCTTGCGGGCGAGCCGGCGCCGGAACAGCAGCAGAGAGGGTAGGCTGGTCCGGTACTTCGGCGCCGCCGGCTGCCTGGTTTGAGTCCCCGTGGCTCTTCAGGCTAAGATGGTACGTCGGTCATATGTTCAACAGGAGTTCTCATTAAACGAGATGCTGGTTCGCCCCTGGCGTTCGACGTCAAGGACCTCGGACGCAGTCCGGGAAGCATGCGGACACTGAAGGAACATGTACCCGCACCGGGTGATCTCGGTGTGGCGCTTATTGGTGTTCAGGAAGGCTCGGATATCGAGCTGGATCTGAGGCTTGAGGCCGTACACGAAGGAATTCTGGTATCAGGAACCGCCCTTGCCGGGGTAACCGGTGAATGTGGTCGATGCCTGGATCCCCTTGCGTATGACCTTGAGGTCAATGTGCAAGAACTTTTCTTCTATGAAGGCGTGGAGCTTTCGGACGGAGAAGATGATGAAGAGCAACGTCGAGTCGAGCACGATGTAATCGATCTTGAACCGGTGTTGCGGGACGCGGTTGTCACCAATCTGCCGTTCCAGCCGGTGTGCCGGGAAGACTGCCAGGGCCTTTGCTCCGAATGCGGAGCGCGCCTGGAAGACGAGCCGGGGCACCACCACGAGGTCTTGGATCCTCGCTGGGCTGCCCTAGCTGATATGGCTAAGCCTGACCGGCAAAATTGATTTGTACGTGTTTGTCTAGAGAGAAATGAGTTAGCCGTGGCTGTTCCCAAGCGGAAAATGTCTCGCTCGAATACCCGCGCCCGCCGCTCGCAGTGGAAGGCGACCGCCCCCCACCTGGTGAAGACCGTGGAGAATGGCCAGGTTACCTACAGCCTGCCGCACCAGGCAAAGGTCGTTACCGACTCGGCCGGCACCGCGCTGTTCCTTGAGTACAAGGGCCGCAAGGTCGCGGACGTCTAATCGGCCCTCCGGCTGACATGATGTCTTCAACTGAAGAGCTTTTGAAGCGTCTCGGTGTCTCTATTGACGCCGGGACGCTTCGTCTTGCGCTCACGCACCGTTCCTACGCCTACGAAAACGGCGGCATCCCCACGAATGAGCGGCTCGAATTTCTGGGCGACTCCATCCTGGGGTTCTCCGTCACGGACGCTTTGTACCGGGACAACCCGGACCTTCCGGAGGGAGATCTCGCGAAGCGCCGCTCTGCCGTGGTCAGCACCCGTGCCCTCGCCGGCATCGGCCGGAGCCTCGGCATTGGCGACTACATCTACCTCGGACAGGGCGAAAAGCTCACCGAGGGCAAAAACAAGGCCTCCATCCTGGCTGACACCATGGAGGCGCTGATCGGTGCCACCTACGTCTCCAACGACATCGAGACGGCCCGTCAGCTGGTGATGCGCCTGATCGGGCCCCTGCTCAAGGACGCCGCCGCCCTGGGCGCGGGGACGGACTGGAAAACCAGCATCCAGGAACTGGCAGCCAGCCGCCAGCTTGGCACCATCCACTATGCCGTGGACGGCTCCGGGCCCGACCATGCCCGGGTCTTCGCCGCTGCCCTGCACATTGGCGGCAAGGCTTATGGCAAAGGCACGGGACATTCCAAGAAGGAAGCGGAGCAGGAAGCTGCCGCCGACGCCTGGCGGGCCCTTACCGGCAGCGCCGGTTCCGCGCCGGCCGGCAAGTCTCCCGGTTCCGTAGCCGCCAAGTAGCCGGCGTGCCTGAACTTCCCGAGGTTGAGGTGGTCCGCCGCGGCCTGGTGAGCTGGGTCCGCGGCAGGACCATCGAACACGTGGAAGTCCTCGACCAGCGCTCGATCCGCCGTCACGCGCTGGGTACCGAAGACTTCGTCGGAAACCTCCAGGGTGCAACCGTTGCGGACGTGGTGCGGCGGGGCAAGTTCCTCTGGATGCCGCTGCTTGATGCGGCCGCAGGGGCTGAGGAACCCGACGGCGGCCCGCGGGTGGCGCTGATGGCGCACTTGGGCATGAGCGGCCAGCTGCTGATGCAGGACGTCAGTGTCCCCGACGAGAAACACCTCAAGGTACGGTTCCGGCTGAGCCCGTGCGAAGGCATGCCGGAACAGTTGCGCTTTGTGGACCAGCGCATCTTTGGTGGCCTGTTCGTCACGGCTCTGGTTCCAACGGACGACGGCGGCCCGGGTGGCCTGGCTGAGTTGCCCCTGCCGCTGATCGCAGAGGAGGCGGCGCACATTGCCAGGGACCCCCTGGATCCGGCGTTTTCCTTCGACCTCTTTTACCGGCGCCTCCGCAAACGCAGGACAGGACTGAAGCGGGCCCTGCTGGACCAGGGCCTCGTGTCAGGCATCGGAAACATCTACGCGGACGAGTCCCTGTGGCGTGCCCGGCTCCACTACGCCCGGCCCACCGACACCCTGCGCCGTGCGGAAGCGGAGAGGGTACTGGGCAGCGCCCGTGAGGTCATGCTGGATGCGCTGGCCGCGGGCGGAACCAGCTTCGATTCGCTGTACGTCAACGTCAACGGCGCTTCCGGCTACTTCGACCGGTCCCTCAACGCCTACGGGCGGGAAGGCCAGCCCTGCAGGCGCTGTTCCGCTGCCGGAATACACGCAACCATCCGCCGAGAGCAGTTCATGAACCGTTCCTCGCACACCTGTCCCGTGTGCCAGCCCCGTCCCCGCAACGGACGCTGGTAGTTCAGGCCGCGCAACCGGTCCAATCCGCGGCCTTCCTGCCGCTAAGCAGTAGATTTGGTGCAGGGAAGCATCCGTCCCAGCCATCCAGGAGATCCAAAAGCCTTGCACCTCAAAAGCCTTACCGTTCGGGGGTTCAAGTCCTTTGCGTCCGCCACCACCTTCAACTTCGAACCAGGCGTCACTGCCGTGGTGGGCCCTAACGGTTCCGGAAAGTCCAACGTGGTAGACGCCCTGGCGTGGGTCATGGGGGAGCAAGGTGCCAAGACCCTGCGCGGCGGCAAGATGGAAGACGTCATTTTTGCCGGTACTTCCGGCAGGGCGCCGCTCGGGCGCGCCCACGTCTCGCTGACCATCGACAACGCCGATGGCGCCCTGCCCATCGAATACAGCGAAGTCACCATATCCCGGACACTCTTCCGCGCCGGTGGTTCCGAGTACGCCATCAACGGTGCGGGATGCCGGCTGCTCGACATCCAGGAACTCCTGTCCGATTCCGGCCTGGGCCGGGAAATGCACGTCATCGTGGGCCAGGGGCAGCTGGACCGGGTCCTGCACGCCACCCCTGAGGACCGGCGTGGGTTCATTGAGGAAGCTGCAGGCATCCTGAAACACCGGCGCCGCAAGGAACGGACAGTCCGCAAGCTCGAAGCCATGCAGGCGAACCTGCAGCGCCTCACGGACCTCACGGGGGAGATCCGCCGCCAGCTGACCCCGTTGGGCAAACAGGCCGAGGTGGCCCGCCGCGCCCAGCGCGTCCAGTTCGACGTCCGCGACGCCCGGGCACGGCTTCTCGCCGATGAGCTCGTCCTGCTGCAGGAAGCACTGGAGCAGGACGTTGCTGACGAAGCCGCGCTGAAGTCCCGGCGGACCGCCGTCGCGCAGGAACTGGAAACCGGGCGCCGGCAGCAGGCTGCCCTGGAGCAGCTGGCAGCGGAAGCAACCCCGAAACTGAACGCGGCGAGGGACACCTGGTACCGGCTGACCGCTGCCCGTGAACGGCTCCGTGCCCTAGGAACCCTCGCGCAGGAGCGAAGCCGCCTGCTCGGGTCCAGCGAGCCCCCGCCAGCCGGCCGGGATCCGGAACAACTGGAGCGGCAGGCCGCCCGGGTCCGCGGGGAACTTGCCGAGCTCGAACGCCACATTTTGGATAAACGCAGCAGCCTTGAAGCCTCCAGCGCAGCGAAGGCAGAGGCAGAGTCGGCCGCCCTTGCCGAAGACAAGCGCCTCACCGCCGTGCTCCGGGCAGCGGCTGACAGGCGTGAAGGACTGGCACGGCTCGCCGGACAGGTCTCTGCCGCAAGGTCGCGCGTCGAATCGGCGCAGGCCGAGCTGGGCCGGCTCCGGGAATCCCAGGCTGCCGGGATGGAACGGCGGGCCAAGGCCCAGTCCGAGTTCACGGCGCTGGAGAACCAGGTGGCGGGCGTCGAAGAAGGGGAAGAATCCCTTGACTCCGAGTACGAGGCCGCCGGGGCAGCCCTTGATGCAGTGCTCCAGGACATCGCAGGCCTCAAAGCCGCCGTGAGCGAGGGAATTAGGAAGCGCGACGCCCTGGCCGCGCGCCGGGATGCCCTGCAGCTCGGACTGAACAGGAAGGACGGGGCAGCGCACATCCTGAAGGCGGGAATGGCCGGGGTACTGGGAACCCTCGCGGCGGAACTGACAGTGGAACCGGGTTATGAAACCGCAATAGCCGCCGCCCTGGGCGAAGCGTCGGAGGCGGTCCTCGTACGGGACCCCGGGGCGGCAGCACGGGCCGTTCAACTGCTCAAGGACGACGACGCCGGGAGGGCCGCGTTCCTGCTCGAACTGGCAGGTGCGGCCCGGGAGGCCGGGACCGGCGGGTTCCCGGCGCTGCCCGAAGGAGCCCGCCGGGCCGTGGAACTGGTGCAGCACGCCGGGCGTGCAGCCGCCGCGGTGAGGCACCTGCTGGCCGCCGCCGTCGTTGTCGCTGACACTCAGGCGGCCGCCGCGCTGGTGGCTGCCCGCCCCGGCACCACCGCGGTAACGCGGGCGGGAGATGTCTTCACCGCGGTTTCAGCCGCGGGCGGATCAGCGAAGGCGCCATCCCTCCTTGAGGTCCAGGCTGCACTGGACGACGCCGACAGCCGGCTCGCAGCCGTCACCGCGGAGCTGGAGCGGAACCGGTTCGCCCTTGCCGCGGCTGAGGCCCGGCGTGTCGGGGCGCAGGAACAGGCGGACGCCGCCCTTGACCGGCTGCACGAATCCGACGCCAGGCTGGCAGCGGTAGCGGAACGGCTGGGGTACCTCAACTCCGTACTTCGCAGCGCGGTGGGGGAGAGCGACCGGCTGGCCGCGTCGCTGGCAAGGGCAGAAGCAAACGTGGTGGCCGAGCAGGAAGCGCTTACCGCCGTGACCGCCCGGCTCGCCGCAGCACAGGAGGCGCCGCTGGAGCAGGAGCCCTCCACTGAACACCGGGATGCGCTCGCCAGGACCGCCGCAGCCGCCCGGGCGGCCGAGGTTGAGGTCCGGCTGGCGCTGCGCAGCGCCGAAGAGCAGCTCGCCGCCACCCGGAACCGGGTGGAATCGCTGGAACGCGCCGCTGCCACCGAGCGCCGCGCCCGGGAAGAAGCAGCAGAGCGGGCCCGCCGCCGCCGTGCCCAGGCGAAACGGGCTGCCGCCGTAGCTGCCGCCGCAGAGCTGGCCCTGCGGTACATGGACGTGTCCGTGGACCTGGCACGGCATGAACGCGACCTCGCTGAAGAGAACCGGGAACAGCGTGACAAGGAACTGCTGAACATCCGGACCGCCAATGACTTCCTGGCGCGGGAGCTGGCCGAACTGACGGACAATGTCCACCGCGACGAGCTGGCCCGCACACAGCAACGGGCCCGCATTGCAGCACTGGAAACACGGTCCATCGAGGAGCTGGGGATCACCCCGGATGCCCTGGTGGCGGAATACGGGCCTGCGGTTCCTGTCCCGGTCCCTGCCCGGGAAAGCGGCGACAAGTGGGCCGCGCTGCGGGCCCCGGTGGATTCCAGCGGAGCGGAAATCATTGAGGGAAAGCCGTATGTCCGCGAGGAGCAGGAAAAGCGGCTCAGGAAAGCAGAACGCGACCTGGCCGGCCTGGGCAGGGTTAACCCCCTGGCACTGGAGGAATTCGCCGCCCTTGAGGAGCGCCACCAGTTCCTCAGCACCCAGCTGGAGGACCTGAAAGCCAGCCGGAAGGACCTCCTGGACATCATCAAGGAAGTGGATGACCGCGTCCAGCGTGTTTTCACGGAAGCCTTCGAGGATACCCAGGCGCAGTTTGTGAGCGTATTCGCACGGCTGTTTCCCGGCGGAGAAGGACGGCTGGTGCTCACCGATCCCTCCGACATGCTTACCACCGGCATCGAAGTCGAAGCCCGCCCTGCGGGAAAGAAAATCAAGCGGCTTTCGCTTCTCTCCGGCGGCGAGCGCTCGCTGACCGCGGTGGCCCTGCTGGTGGCGATCTTCAAGGCACGGCCGTCACCGTTCTACGTGATGGACGAAGTGGAAGCGGCCCTGGACGACACGAACCTCGGCCGGCTCATCACTATCTTCGAAGAACTCCGGAAATCCAGCCAGCTCATTGTCATCACCCACCAGAAGCGGACCATGGAAGTGGCGGATGCACTCTATGGTGTGACCATGAGGGGCGACGGCGTCTCCACCGTCATCAGCCAGCGCCTGGGCCCCGAGGTGTAGGCAGGACGCACGGCGTTCAGCTGCGTCTGCGCCGCCCGTAACGCCCGCCCCGTTATGAGAAGCTAGGGGAGTGAACGACATCCTCCCCATAATTCTGTCCATTGTTGCTGCCTTGGCGGTTATTGGCGGACTGATTCCGGTCCTGCTCAAAACGCGGAAAAACATCACCCGGTACCCCGGAACCCGGGACGCCAATGATCCTGTCCTGCCCCGCAGCGGAAGCACAGCCGTTGAGGACCGCCCGGCCGCGCCGACGGACCGCAGGGCGCCGGACGGGGTGGACCTGGAGGGGCTTGATACCACCACGGTCCCCGATGATGCAGCCGGGCTGGAAGCCATTCCCGTGGACACGCCAATGCCGGTGGCCGGCAGGCTTGTGCGCCTTCGCGGACGGCTGGTGCGCTCCAACAACGTCATGGGCAAGGGACTGCTGGCACTGCTCTCCAGTGACAGGATCGACGAAAACGTCTGGGACGAAGTCGAGGAAACCCTCCTGCTGGCGGATCTTGGCACCGAACCTACCATGCAGCTCGTGGACGCACTCCGGGAGCGCGTCAAGGTGCTGGGCACCCGTACCCCCGAACAGGTCAAGGTGCTGCTCCGGGAAGAACTCATCAAGCTTGTCGACCCCACCATGGACCGGACCCTGAATGTCCAGCGCCATGCCGACAGGCCCGCCGTCATGATGGTTGTCGGCGTCAACGGCGTGGGTAAGACCACTACTGTCGGCAAACTCGCGCGCGTGCTGGTGGCTGAGGACAAGGACGTCATCCTTGGCGCCGCGGATACCTTCCGGGCTGCCGCCGCCGAGCAGTTGGCAACCTGGGGCCAGCGTGTGGGTGTTCCCACGGTGAAGTCTGACATTCACGGCGCAGACCCGGCGTCGGTGGCCTACGAGGCCGTGAAGGCAGGCATTGACCAGGAAGTCGACGTGGTGATGATCGACACCGCGGGCCGCCTCCAAAACAAGGTGGGCCTGATGGACGAACTGGGCAAGGTCAAGCGCGTGGTGGAAAAGCTGGCTGAGGTGGACGAGGTCCTCCTGGTGCTCGACGCAACCACCGGCCAGAACGGCCTGAACCAGGCACGCGTGTTCTCCGAGGTGGTCAACATCACCGGAATCGTCCTGACCAAGCTGGACGGTACGGCCAAGGGCGGGATCGTCGTCGCCATCCAAAAGAGCCTTGGTGTTCCGGTCAAGCTGATCGGACTCGGTGAAGGTGCAGACGACCTTGCCCCGTTCGAGGCGGAAGCATTCGTTGACGCCCTGCTTAACTAGGGCGAGTCAGCCGCCTCCGGTGCCTTGGCGGTCTTAAGGGTCTCACGGGTGCCGAGCCAGGTGCAGGCTGCAACCAGCATGATGCCGCCCGTCACGCCGAACGCCCAGCCGTAGCCCAGCCGGTCCGCAAGCACGCCCGCCAGCACCGGCCCAACGATCGCGCCGACGTCGGACGTCATCTGGTAGACCGCCAGGACCTTGCCGCCGGACCTCCCGTTGCCGATCACATCGGCGACCGCTGCCTGCTGGGCAGGTCCGAACAGTCCGGACCCGACGCCGGCCAGCGCCGAAGCCGCCAGGAACCACGCCAGATCCCCGGCGAAGCCGATCCCGGCCGTCGACGCGGCAGCCACAAACAGGCCCGAGACCATCATGGGCTTGCGCCCCACGCTGTCTGCCAGGCGGCCCGAGAAGGTCAGCGCCGCGGCGTTGCCCGCGGCGAACACCGCCAGGGCAAGCCCTGCTGCCTCGGGTCCGGCCCCAAAGACCGCGGCGGCAAACAGCGGAACGGTGGCCATACGGACCCCGAAAGTGGCCCACCCGTTGGCGAAGCTGGACACCAGGGCGGCGCGGTACGCTCCAGTCCCCAGGGCCTCTCCCAGCTTCATCGCCGGATCCCGCTGCTCCGCCTCGGCGGTTCCCCGGCGCTCGTGGCTCAGCTGCGTCTGGACCACAAGCGCGGCCACTGCCAGGGCCGCGGCGTAGGCCAGGAAAGGTACCCGGAGGCCGAACCCTGCGAGCAATCCGCCCACAATGGGACCGCAGACATTGCCGATGAGGAACGCCGAGGCGTAAGCGCCGGACACCCTGCCGCGGCTTTCCGGAGGCGCCAGCCGAATCACCAGCGCCATGGAGGCCACGGTGAACATGACTGACCCTGCACCGCCGAGGCCACGGAAGAGCAGCAGCTGCCAGTAGTCCTGGGCGAACGCGCACGCCGCCGTGGAAAGCGCCACGATCAGCAGCCCCGCGACGTAAACCGGCCGCTCGCCCAGCTTGCCGATCAAACTTCCGCCCGCCGGCGCAAACACGAGCCGCATGAACGCGAAGATGGCCACAATCACCGACGCTTCGGTGTTGCCCACCCCAAACGTGGTGGCAAACTGCGGCAATACGGGCGCAACAAGCCCGAACCCCAGCGCAATAAGGAACGCGGCGACGAGCATCACCTTGATGTCGCGGGGTAACCGGTCCCGCTGCTGCCGGAAACGGGCCCGGACCCTGGCTGTGGCGCCGCTTCCGCGGGGTGCTGCCGTCATGATGCGCAAATCCTTGCAGTCTGGAGTGCCGGGTGCCGGCGAAAACGATGAAACACAACGGTAACAAGCCAGATATGAACCATTTACTTCCTAGAGGTTGTTGTAACAGCCCGGCAATCTAAATCCTCCGCGGGCGAAACACGGCGCGCACAAACTCATTACAGGACGCGAAAAGGCGTTGGCAGGCGGAGGACTCCGCATTATTCGATCAGGAAGGACGTGCGCCATGGAACTAACCCCAGGTCACGTATGGATCATGGTGTCGGCAGCCCTCGTGCTGCTCATGACACCGGGTCTGGCATTTTTCTACGGCGGCATGACCCGAGCCAAGGCCGCGCTGAACATGATGATGATGAGCTTCATTTCCATCGGCATGGTGGGCGTCGTCTGGGTCCTTTGGGGCGCCTCCATGAGCTCCGGCGAGGGATTCCTGCAGATCGTCGGCAACCCGTTCGCCACCTTCGGCCTCGAAGGTATCGACACTCCTGATGGGCTGATCAAGATTGGCTACGCTGCCACGTTCGCCATCATCACTGTCGCCCTGATCAGCGGCGCCATCGCCGACCGGGCAAAATTCGGCGCCTGGAGCGTTTTCGTGCCCGTTTGGGTCACCCTGGTTTACTGCCCCCTGGCCTACATGGTCTGGGGCGGCGGTCTCTTCGGCCCCGAAGGCGCTGTGGGCCAGGCCCTCGGCCCCGCCATCGACTTCGCCGGCGGCACCGTGGTCCACATCAACGCAGGTGTCGCAGCACTGGTACTCGTCCTCATCATCGGCAACCGCAAGGGCTTCGGCAAGGATCCCAACCACCGCCCGCACAACATCCCGTTCGTGATGCTCGGTGCTGCCATGCTGTGGTTCGGCTGGTTCGGCTTCAACGGCGGCGCCGCGGCTACCGCTGAACAGGGCGGCCTCATCTGGGTCAACACCCTTGCAGCACCGGCTGCCGCAATGCTCGGCTGGCTGGTCACCGAACGCATCCGTGACGGACACCCCACCTCCCTTGGTGCAGCATCCGGTGTGGTTGCCGGCCTGGTGGCCATCACCCCCGCCTGCGCCAACGTCAGCCCCGTCGGCGCCCTCGGCCTCGGCGTAGTGGCAGGCGTTGCCTCCGCCCTGGCGGTGGGACTGAAGTTCCGCTGGGGCTTTGACGACTCGCTCGACGTCGTCGGCGTCCACCTCGTTTCCGGCATCATCGGCACCGTGGCCCTCGGCTTCATCGCACTGCCCGCCGACGGCGTGGGCGGGGGCCTCTTCTACGGCGGCGGCATGACCCAGATGTGGGCACAGCTTGCGGCGGCCGGCATTGCCATCGCCTACTCCGCAATCCTGACCGCCCTCATCGCCCTGGCCATTCACAAAACCATGGGTTTCCGGGTCTCGCAGGAACAGGAAACGGTGGGTGTGGACCTCAGCCTGCACGCCGAAACTGCCTACGAGTTCGGTGTTGGCGGCCACGGCGGCACCTTCCAGCCGCTGCATGACATGATCACGGGCAAGACCCAGCCGGAAGCCGCGGAGGTTTCCGCAGCCACGCCGGGCGACCGGAAGAACCAATCAGCAACAGGCAAGGAAAGCGTGGGGGCATGAAACTGATCACCGCAATCGTCAGGCCGGAAAAGCTTGAAGCCATCCGGGAAGGCCTGGAGTCCTACGGCGTGCAGGGCCTGACGGTCAGCGCGGCCAGCGGCTACGGCCGGCAGCGTGGCTACACCGAGGTGTACCGGGGGGCCGAGTACAACGTCGACCTCCTGCCGAAAATCCGGGTGGAAGTCCTTGCAACCGACGAGCAGGCCGATGACATCCTGGACGTCATCATCGCGAGCTCGAACACGGGCCGGGCGGGGGACGGCAAAGTCTGGACCATGGACGTCTTTGAGGCAGTGCGGGTCCGGACCGGGGAACGCGGAGTCGCCGCCATCTGAGGCGGAAACTAACCCGGCTAAAGCACCAACAGGGAAGCGGGCAGGAAACCTAAGGGTTTCCTGCCCGCTTCTCTGTTGCCCGCCTCCGCTTAGGAGCCCGCTGGGGCCAGCTGATCAGGCTTCCCGCCCTACTCAGCCCGCGCGGTACCTGCCCACGACGCCGGCCCGGACGATCCGGCGTCGTACTCCTCCAGCGGAACTGTGCCCTCCTGCCATGCCTTCAGGACCGGCTCGACAATCCGCCAGCAGTCCTCCGCCGTATCACCCCGGACCGAAAGCAGCGGATCGCCGGCCAGCACCCCCTCCAGCACTTCACCGTAAGGCAGGAGTGCAGAGGCGCTGAGTTCGGCTTCCAACGTGATCCGGCTAAGGCTGAGGATGTCGCCGGGACCGTTCACATCGACGTCGAACTGGAGTGTGTCCGGCCCGAAGCCGATCCTCAGCTGGTTTGGCGAGTCCACGCCCGTAAAGCCCTGGGGAAGGTGGGGGACCGGCCGGAACGTCACCACGGCCTCCTTGCGCTTGGCGCCCATGGCCTTGCCGGAGCGCAGGATGAATGGAACGCCCTTCCAGCGCCAGCTATCGATCCCCACCTGGATCTGCGCCAGGGTTTCGGTGCCGCGTGAAGCATCCACACCCTCCTCCCCGGCGTAGTCCGGCACTTCCTTCCCGCCAACGGTTCCGGCTGTGTAGCGCGCCCTGTGGGTGGAAGCCGCATAGGGGGCGCGCACGCTGCTGGCGCGCAGGACCGTGGAAACGGCGTCGCGCAGGTCCCGTTCACTGATGCTCGACGGCGGCTCCATTGCCATCAAAGCCATAATCTGGAGCAGGTGGCTCTGGATCATGTCCCGGAGTGCGCCAGCGCCGTCGTAGTAGCGCGCCCGGCCCTCCAGCGCGAGATCCTCGTCGAAGATAATCTCCACCTTTTCCACGTGCTGACGGTTCCAGACCGGCTCGAGGAAGTTGTTGGCGAAACGCAGGCCCAGGATGTTCAGCACCGTTGCCTTGCCGAGGAAGTGGTCGACCCGGTGGATATGGTCCTCCGGTACCAGCTGCACCAGGGTCTGGTTCAGCGAGCGCGCTGATTCCTCGCTGGAGCCGAAAGGCTTTTCCATGACCAGCCGCGTTCCGGCCGGAACCTGCCCGGGCCGGAGTGCCTCGCAGGCAAGCTGGCTGATTCGGGGCGGCAGGGCGAAGTAGATAGCAGTGGGACCGTCCAGCGCAGCGAGCAGCGATGCCAGCGCCCCGTCCGCCGTGACGTCCAGCTGGTGGTAGACCGTCTCCTTTTCCAGGTCCTCCAGTGCCTGCAGGCCATCCGGGCCCGCGGACTCGGCGGAGGCCGCAAAGGACGTCCGAACCCTGTCCCGCCACTGTTCCGGGGTCCAGGGATCTGACCCTGCCCCGACGAGCCGGAGCCCGGCCGAGCGGCCCGTTGCCACCAGCCGTGCCAGACCGGGCAGGAGCAGCCGGCCGGTAAGGTCGCCGGAAGCGCCGAGGATGAGCAGGGTTTTCACTGTTGTTTGGCTCGTCATTTTGCCAGCATGCCACCTTGCGGGCCCGAGTTGGTACCCTTGATAGTCGAGTCCCGATCATCCACTGAAAGAAGTGCACGGCGCGTGTTCAATTCACTCTCTGACCGGTTGACAGCAACCTTCAAAAATCTCCGCGGCAAGGGCCGCCTCACTGAGGCCGATGTTGACGCCACAGTGCGCGAGATCCGCCGCGCCCTCCTGGACGCCGACGTTGCCGTCCCCGTTGTCCGTGAATTCACAGCCCGGGTCCGCGAACGCGCCCTCGGCGCCGAAGTCTCCGGTGCTCTGAACCCCAGCCAGCAGATCGTCAAGATCGTCAACGAGGAACTGGTGGAGATCCTGGGCGGCGAAACACGCCGCATCCGCCTGGCCAAGAACGGCCCCACCATCATCATGCTGGCCGGCCTCCAGGGCGCCGGCAAGACCACCCTCGCCGGCAAGCTGTCCAAGTGGCTGAAGGCCCAGGGTCACAGCCCCATGCTGGTGGCCTGTGACCTGCAGCGCCCCAATGCCGTCACGCAGCTCCAGGTGGTTGGCGAGCGGGCCAAGGTGCCCGTCTTCGCGCCCCACCCCGGAGCAACGTACTCCGAGCTTGAGCACCCTGCCGGGGATCCGGTAGCGGTGGCCCGCGCCGGTGTTGAGGAAGCACGCCAGAAACTTCACGACGTCGTCATCGTGGACACCGCGGGCCGCCTGGGCGTCGATGCGGACATGATGGAGCAGGCACGGCAGATCCGCCGCGCCATTGTTCCCAACGAAGTCCTGTTCGTCATCGATGCCATGATCGGCCAGGACGCCGTCAACACGGCCCTCGCCTTCGATGAGGGCGTCAACTTCACCGGCATCGTGCTGTCCAAGCTGGACGGCGACGCCCGCGGCGGTGCCGCCCTCTCGGTCGCGTCGGTCACCGGCAAGCCCGTGATGTTTGCGTCCACCGGCGAGGGCCTGGACGACTTCGAACTCTTCCACCCGGACCGGATGGCCTCCCGCATCCTCGATATGGGTGATGTCCTCACGCTCATCGAGCAGGCCGAGAAGTCCTGGGACAAGGACGAAGCCGCCAGGATGGCGAAGAAGTTCGCCGACCAGGAGGACTTCACCCTGGACGACTTCCTGGCCCAGATGCAGCAGATCCGCAACATGGGCTCCATGAAGAAGATGCTCATGATGATGCCGGGCGCGCAGAACATCCGCCAGCAGCTCGAGCAGTTCGACGAGCGCGAAATCGACCGTGTCGAAGCCATTGTCCGGTCCATGACGCCGCACGAGCGCGTGGCTCCCAAGATCATCAACGGGTCCCGCCGGGCCCGAATCGCCCGCGGTTCCGGTGTGCACGTCTCAGAGGTCAACGGC
Source organism: Arthrobacter sp. sptzw32 (assembly GCF_059089735.1). Lineage (NCBI taxonomy): Bacteria > Bacillati > Actinomycetota > Actinomycetes > Micrococcales > Micrococcaceae > Arthrobacter > Arthrobacter sp. sptzw32. The sequence continues at coordinate 701,833 of NZ_JBNHEZ010000001.1, forward strand.
CTTTTGGAGCGTTTTGCGCAGGCCCAGAAGATGATGAAGAAGATGGCCCAGGGCGGGATGCCCGGCATGCCCGGGATGCCGGGCATGCCCGGTGCGGGCGGCGGCGCGCGGAAGAACGCAAAGAACGCCCCCAAGAAAAAGGCCAAGTCCGGCAACCCTGCAAAGGCTGCGCAGGAGCGTAAGGATGCCGAAGCCCGCCGCGCAAACGCTGCCAAGGCACTGCCCACCGGAGCCGCCTTCGGCCAGCAGGGAGGCGACTTCGACCCTTCCCAGTTGAACCTGCCCAAGGGCTTTGACAAGTTCCTCGGCAAGTAACACGTCCGCAACCAGTCCGCGCCAAGGGTCGTTGTGAAGGGTTCACAGCGACACCGGGCGAAGCCCGGCTGTGAAGTCGGCGGAGTCGAATAGGGTTGGGTCATGTTCAAGCAGAGGGTAGTGTTCGTGCACGGTGCCGGCAGCTTCGGCTCCGCTGCCTGGCCGCGCCAGCACGGCATGGCACTGTCCTATGACGCACTGTTCCTGCGCCGCCATGGCTACGACCCCCTGGCGGAGCCTGTCCAGGCCTCTTTTGAAGAGGACACAGCCATTGTGCTGCGGTCCCTGGCTGACGACGGCAGGGGTGCTGCCGGAGGTCATGTCGTGGCACATTCGCAGGGAGCCATCGCGGCCATGATGGCCGCCGTGGAACGGCCCGACCTGGTCTTTTCCCTCACCTTGGTTGAGCCCGCCTGTCTGTCACTGACGGCCGAGCTGCCGGCCACGGCAGCGCACATCGGGCTGATGCAGCCCCTGTTCGACGTCCGGCAACAGATGAGCGACCAGGACTTCCAGCGCGAATTCGTCCGCAGGGTCTACGCCACGGACCTGCAGCAGCCGGCCACGGCGGAGGAAAAGCGATCCGCCAGGCGGCTCCGGCTTCAGGCCCCCTCCTGGGAAGCCCCGCTGCACATTGTCCCGGGCGTTCCCACCCTCGTCCTGACCGGAGGATGGGAGCCGCTCTACGAGGAGATCGCAGGTTACCTGCGGGAAACCGGGGCCCTGCACCGGACGGCGGCGGGAGGGCACCGGCCCCACGACTCCCTTGAAGGGGACCGCATCATCCGCTCATTTATCAGCGGCGTCAACCGGGTCCAGTCGGCGCAGGCCTCCTAGGCGTTCCGGTACCCCGCGGCGTTGTACGGGAGCCCATGGCCGCGGCCGGTAAGGGCTTCCGGACGGAAAGAGGCATGTGCATGGAAAAAACCATCCAGTTCACTGGAACCGTCCTGACTGGTCCCGACAGCCAGGAGCGCGGGCTGTGGTCCGTGGACGGAAGGCTCACGTTCCACCGGCCGCCAGGGAAGCCGGAACAAGTCCTGGACGGCTGGGTGCTTCCCGGATTCGTGGACGCCCACTGCCACATCGGGCTGGGACCCGGCGGCGCGGTGGACCCGGCGACGGCCGCGGAACAGGCCAGAACCGACCTGAACGCAGGCACACTGCTGGTCCGGGACGCCGGCTCCCCGGCTGACACGCGCTTCCTTCAGGACAGCCACGACGCGCCGGTACTGATCCGCGCCGGCAGGCATGTTGCCCGGACCCGGAGGTACCTGCGGGGCTTCGCTGAAGAAGTGGAACCGGACGGCCTTGTTGAAGCCGTCCGGAAGCAGGCCCGTGACGGCGACGGCTGGGTCAAGCTTGTGGGGGACTGGATCGACCGGGAGGCCGGCGACCTCGCGCCGTCGTTTCCCGCCGCCGCCGTCAGGGACGCCGTTCAGGCGGTGCATGACGAAGGCGCCCGGATTACCGCCCATTGCTTCGCCGAAGACACCCTGGACCAGATGCTGGACGCAGGCATCGACTGCATCGAACACGCCACCGGCCTCCTGCCGCGCCACCTCCCGCGGTTCGTGGAGCAGGGCGTCCCCATCGTCCCCACCCTCATCAACATCGCCGCGTTTCCGGACATCGCGGCGCAGGCGGAACCCAAGTTTCCCCGGTACGCCGCACACATGCGGACATTGTGGGAGCGCCGGGCTGAGCGGGTGCTGGAAGCGTATGAGGCGGGAGTGCGACTCTACGCCGGCACCGATGCCGGCAGCGTTATCCGGCATGGCAGGATCGCCGAAGAAATCCTCGCCCTCCACCACGCGGGACTGCCCATATCCGCCGCCCTTGATGCCGCCTGCTGGGGAGCACGCAACTGGCTGGGCGCCGAGGCGCTGCAGGAGGGGGCCCGTGCCGACGTCGTGCTGTGCCGGGAGGACCCGCGGAGGGTACCCGAGACCATCAGCGCGCCCGCGCATGTGGTCCTGGGAGGCCGCGTGCTTCGCTGATCCAGGGTATTCGGCTTCACCACTTGGAATAAATTGAAGCTTCAAGTAATTTTAACAGTCAAAGGCCTGCGTACCCCAAGGGCCCAAGGACCGGGAGAATTTGATGACTACAGAAGCCGCTACCCAGGATCTTCTTCCTGCCGAACTCACCATGGGCACCGTAATGCTCAAAGTGGGGGACATGAAGGTGATGACCGATTACTACCAGCGCGCCCTGGGGCTTGAGGTGGTCGCGGAACAGGACGGCGGGCTGTACTTGGGCCGGCTGCAAAAGCCCCTGGTGCACCTGGCGCCCGGGCCGGGGCTGAACCTCCCGGGCAGGGGAGAGGCCGGCCTCTTCCACACCGCCCTGCTGTTCGAAAACCAGGCAGACCTCGCGGCCACCATCGCCACTGCCGCCCAATTCGAACCCCGCTCCTTCACGGGCAGCGCCGACCACCTAGTCAGCGAAGCCTTCTACTTCAACGACCCCGAGGGCAACGGCATAGAGCTTTACTGGGACCGGCCCCGGAGCAACTGGTCATGGAACGGCACGGACGTGGTCATGGACAGCCTGGCCCTGCCACCGCAGCGCTACCTGGAACAGCACCTCACCGAGGAATCCCTTGAGCGCCAGCACGGCTCCGCGGCGGGAGTGGGCCACGTCCACCTCCAGGTGGGCGACGTCCAGTCGGCGCGCGACTTCTATGTGGGAATCCTTGGGTTCGAGAAAACCGCCGGCTGGCACGGGCAGGCGTTGTTCGTCTCGGCCGGCCGCTACCATCACCACATGGCCATGAACGTCTGGAACAGCCGTGGTGCCGGCCCGCGCAAGGACACCCTCGGCCTCGGCGAGGTGCTCATCGAGGTGCCGTCCGGCGACGACGTCGGGGCGCTGGCTGACAGGCTGAAGGTCGCGGGCGTGCCGGCGCACCACACCGGCGCCGAACTGCGGTTCGAGGATCCCTGGCGCAACCGCATCCGGGTAGCGGTCCACTAACGCCGGCGTGCCCGCGCCCAGGTCGGCCGCCGGGCAGCGGCGGGCTGTGTAATAGGCTGAAGCTGAACGGCCGGGGCGGCGGATGCCGATCTCCCCAAGGCCGTACCGTCGACGGAATGAGGGCAATTCCCATGGGCTTCACCGAAATCTTTGTGGCCACGCACGATGGCGCGCTTAAGCGCGCCGCACTCCTGGACCAGGGCGGACAGGCGCCTGCCGCCGACGCCGTCAGGATCCAGGGAATCAGCGATTTCGAAGTGGAACAGCTCGGTGACTTGGCGGGCACTGCTGTGCACGCCGGCGGGGCTGATTACGAGCTGACCATGGTGGATGTGGCCAGCGACTCGCTCCTGGCGGTCCCCGCAGCCATGGTCCGTGCCCTGGCGGACCTGCTCTCCTATGAAACCGAGGGGGAGGGCAACGTCCTCGACGACGTTGCCGAGCAGTGGGCCGCCCAGGACGACATGCCGTTTGGAGCAGACGAGGCACGCGGTTACGTTCAGCAGCTGGCAAAACTGGCCGGCGGAATCGACGATACGGAACGTACCGGCCTGTACGTCTGGTCCTCCTGACGCCCCCGAAGCATCCCGGGCAGCGGAAGGCGGGGCGCCAAGTCGAAATCCCGGCCTTCATCTGGCACAATAAACAGGTACTCGATCCGCGTGGCCCCTCTCTCCGCGTCCGGATCCTGTCCTTCGAACTCGCAAGTACGGCCCGCCCCACGGGTGCAGAACGCCGGGTTCAACCCCTTTCTGAAACAGGAGTGACCACAAAAGTGGCCGTAAAGATTCGCCTTAAGCGCTTTGGCAAAATGCGCGCACCGTACTACCGCATCGTCGTCGCGGACTCACGCACCAAGCGTGACGGCCGCGCCATCGAGGAGATCGGCAAGTACCACCCCACCGAAGAGCCCTCATACATCGAGGTCAACTCCGAGCGTGCCCAGTACTGGCTGTCCGTCGGCGCCCAGCCGTCCGAGCAGGTCGCCGCGATCCTCAAGATCACCGGTGACTGGCAGAAGTTCAAGGGCCTCCCGGGCCAGGAAGGCACCCTGAAGACCAAAGCTCCGAAGGACGCCTTCGTTGCTCCGGAAAAGGGTTCCGTGATCATCCCGGAAGCCATCACCAAGAAGGCATCCAAGTCTGACGCAGCCGAGGCACCGGCCGAGGCAGAGACCACCGAGGCTGAGTAAGTTGCTGGCAGAAGCGCTGGAACACCTGGTCCGGGGGATCGTCGATTCCCCGGATGACGTCAAGGTCAGCTCGAAGAGCAACCGCCGCGGGGACACCCTCGAGGTGCGGGTCCACCAGGACGACCTCGGCCGGGTGATCGGCCGTCAGGGCCGCACGGCACGCGCACTGCGCACCGTTGTGGCAGCCCTGGCCGGCGGCGAACCGGTAAGGGTCGACGTCGTCGACACCGACCGCCGCCGCTGAGCGCTCAGCACCACCAGTTTTGCTCCGGCCCCTCCACCAGCGGTGGAGGGGCCGGAGTGCTTTCCCCGGAACACCGCAACCACATTCAAGACAGAGGAACACATGCAGCTCCAGGTGGCACGAATCGGCAAACCCCACGGCATCCGCGGCGAAGTCACGGTCCAGGTACTGACCGACGCCCCTGAGGACCGGTTTGTGCCCGGTACTGAATTTGTGGTCGAACCGGTGTCCGCAGGCCCGCTCACCGTGAGCAGCGCCCGCTGGAACAAGGACATCCTCCTGCTGGGTTTCGACGAAATTGAAACCCGGAATGAAGCCGAAACGCTCCGCGGAGCCAAGCTCTTCATCGAAACCGAAGAGCTCGACGAGGACGATGACGAAGGCTGGTACGAGCACGAACTGGTCGGACTTGAGGCCCGCGTCGGCTCCCGCGTCGTAGGCAAGATAACGGCACTTAACACCATGCCTGTGCAGGACCTCCTGATGGTTACCACCCCGGATGGGAAAGAGCTTCTGATTCCGTTCGTCGAGCAGATCGTGCCCGAGGTCAACATCGAGGAAGGGTTCATCCTCCTCACTCCGCCCGACGGCCTCTTTAAAGTCAACTCGGACGATACCGCGGCGCCGGAAACTGAAGGCAAAGCGTAAATGCGGATCGACGTCTTCAGCATCTTTCCCGAGTACCTGGCGCCGCTGGAACTGTCGCTGATCGGCAAGGCGCGCCAGGACGGGCTGCTGGACCTCCGAGTCCACGATCTCCGCTCCTTCACCACGGACAGGCACCGGACGGTGGACGACACACCCTACGGTGGCGGCGCCGGAATGGTGATGAAGCCGGAACCCTGGGCGCAGGCACTGTCCTCCGTAGCCGCTGACCGTCCGGAAGCCGCCGGGAAGCCGGTCCTGATTGTTCCCTCGCCCGCCGGAGAGCGGTTTACGCAGGCCCTGGCCTACGAACTGGCCGGGGAGGAACACCTCACGTTTGCCTGCGGACGCTACGAGGGCATTGATGAGAGGGTCATCGAGTGGTCCCGGGAGCATTTCACCGTGCGCCCCGTCAGCCTGGGCGACTACGTCCTGAACGGCGGCGAGGTCGCCGTACTGGCCATGGTAGAGGCCATTGGCCGGCTCCTGCCGGGCGTCGTGGGCAACCCCGAGTCGCTGGTGGAGGAATCCCACTCGGACGGGCTGCTGGAATACCCGGTCTACACCAAGCCTTCCGTCTGGCGGGATCGTGTGGTGCCGGCCGTGCTCCTCAGCGGCAACCACGGGAAGATCGCCCAGTGGCGCCGCAGCGAGCAGTTCCGACGGACGGCGGAGCGCCGCCCGGACCTGCTCGAAACGTTCGACGCCGGGAAGCTGCCCCGCACGGACCGCGCCGCGCTGCAGGAACTGGGGTACGACGTCGTCGGCGGCCGGCTGGTGCGCCGCCCGGACGCGCCGGGTGAACACGCGGATTGATCGGGGACCGGCTCCGCCGGAAGGCTGCGTCAATTAGCCGTACCCGGCGGAGTGTGGCAAAATTGGTCCTTGTGTCTGCTGGGTCCGCACCTGCCACAGGGGGAGCGCAACCAACAGCTAAGACAACTGTCCTCTTCAATCAGTGCAAGGGGGCGGACCTACCTTTCGGCAGTAATTTCCGGCAGCGCTGCAAAGCGTCCGGGCTTGACTGCCGTGACCCAAAGTGAATGACCCGTGGCGTTCACCAGGAGTGCAAATCATGCATATTCTCGATTCCGTAGATGCAGCTTCGCTGCGCACCGATGTTCCCGAGTTCCGCGCGGGTGACACCCTCAAGGTCCACGTGAACATCATCGAAGGCAAGAACACCCGTGTCCAGGTATTCCAGGGCTTCGTCCTGGGCCGCCAGGGCAACGGCGTCCGCGAGACCTTCACGGTCCGCAAGGTTTCCTTCGGCGTCGGCGTGGAGCGTACCTTCCCGGTACACTCCCCGATCATCGAAAAGATCGAACTCGTCACCAAGGGTGACGTGCGCCGCGCCAAGCTTTACTACATGCGCGCACTGCGCGGTAAGGCTGCGAAGATCAAGGAAAAGCGCGACTTCAGCACCGCCAAGTAAGTCCTTCGCGGACCTACAAAGGCAGGGCCGCAGCCGTATCCGGCCAGCGCCGGAGCCATGCACCAGCGCCAGGATACGGACTTATGGACCACACAAAACGCCAGCCCGGGAAAAAGGGCTGGCGTTTTGTGTTCCTTGCCCTTGTCCTGGCCGTCGCCATCAGCGGGCTGGTCCGCTCGCTGTGGCTTGATGTGTACTTCATACCGTCCGAGTCCATGGAACCTCTGCTTGAAGGCGGGGACCGCATCCTGGTGTCCAGGACCGACTTCCGGGCCGAACCGATCCGCCGGGGCGACATCGTGGTGTTCGACGGACGCGGAACCTTCGCCCCGCTCAACAGCGGCAAGGGTCCGCTGGTGGACACCATTGCGGCAGCGGCGCAATGGCTTGGCCTTACCGGCAGCGACACCACCTACGTAAAACGGGTGATCGGCCTGCCCGGGGACACGGTAGTCTGCTGCGGGCCCGACGGGAAGATCACGGTCAACGGCCAGCCGCTGACTGAGCCCTACCTTTTCCCGGGAGACGCTCCCAGCACGCAAAAATTCGCTGCCGAGGTGCCGGACGGGCGGCTGTGGCTGCTGGGCGACCACCGCTCGCTGTCCGCTGATTCCCGGAGCCTGCTCGGCGCTCCCGGCGGGGGAATGGTTCCGGTGGACCGGGTTGTCGGCAGACCGGTCCAGATCATCTGGCCGCTTGATAGATTTGCTGAAGTACCTCGGCCGCCAGCGGCAGGAACCATAACAGAGAACGGACAGTAGATGCCCGAGAACCACGCGCGGACACCCGAACCGCGTCCCGACGGAGCTTCCGAGTCCCGGGCCGGCGCCGCACCTGAGGCAGCCGCCGCGGATTCCGGAGTACCTGCCCCCGAGGCGGCGGGCAGCCGCGCCGCAGCCAGGGCCGGGGAGAAGGCCGGCGGAAGCCAGGTGCTCGCCTGGCTGAAGGAAATTGCCACCGTGGTGGTGATCGCCGTGGTGCTCTCCTTCCTGATTAAGACCTTCCTGTTCCGTGCGTTCTTCATCCCTTCCGAGTCCATGGTCAACACTCTGGACATCGATGACCGGATCTTCGTCAACCTCCTGGTGCCCGAACCGTTCTCGTTGAGCCGCGGGGACGTCGTGGTCTTCCGCGACACCAAGGGCTGGTTGCCGGCTGCGGAGGAAAGGGCTGAAGGACCGTTCACCTGGGTCCAGGACGGCCTGACCTTCGTGGGCCTGCTCCCGGACAACTCCGAACAGCATCTGGTCAAGAGGGTCATCGGGCTGCCGGGGGACCATGTGGTCTGCTGTGATGCCGGCGGTAAACTGACCATTAATGGGACTGCCATTGACGAAAGCTACGTCAATTCCGCTGAGGTTCCACAGATCCGCAACTTCGATGTGACTGTCCCCGAAGGCAAGGTGTGGGTAATGGGCGACAACCGCAACCACTCCGCCGATTCCAGGGCCCATATGGACTCCGATGGCGGGTTCATCGACATCGCCGACCTCGAAGGCAAGGCCGCGGTCATCGCCTGGCCGTTGAACCGCATCACTGCCCTCGACAACCACGAGGACGTATTCGAGAACGTACCGGCGGCGCCCTGACCATGCCCTCCGCAGTTCAGGCCGGCGCCGCCAAGGCAAGGACCGGTTCCCCGAAGGCAGCCTCAAAAGCCCCTACCTTGAGGCACGAACGCACGTTCAAGGCCCAGGGAGCGCGGCTGGTTGCCGGCGTTGACGAAGTGGGACGCGGCGCCCTTGCAGGTCCGGTAAGTGTCGGAATCGCGGTGGTGGACCTGGAGCGCCAGAAGCCGCTCGCCGGTGTGAGGGACAGCAAGCTCCTTAGCCCCGCAGAACGGGAACGGCTGGACCCGCTGGTCCGGCGGTGGAGTGTCGCCTCGGCCGTGGGCCACGCGTCCGCGCAGGAAATCGATGACGTCGGCATCATCGCTGCCCTGCGGCTGGCCGGAACGCGGGCATGGCAGGAAATCCTGGCCGCGGGAGTCACCCCCGACCTGGTGCTTCTGGACGGAAGCCATAACTGGCTTTCACCCGCGGATCAACTGTCGCTGTTTGACGGGCCGGTTCTTGACGCCGGTTGCGACGCGCCTGTGCACACCAAGATCAAGGCCGACATGCAGTGCCAAAGCGTTGCCGCCGCCAGCGTCATCGCCAAGGTGGAGCGGGACAGGATGATGCGCGATCTTCACGCTGAGTACCCGGACTTCGGCTGGGACATCAACAAGGGCTACGCCACCGTCCTGCACCGGGATGTCCTTCGGGCGGCAGGGCCCACGCCCTACCACCGCGTAAGCTGGCGCCTGCTCGGCGGGGAGTTGCTGGACGGCGGGCTTGCCGGCGGGGACGAACCGGGGATCGAAGCCTGACTCCGTCCGGGCACGGCCACCAGCGGTACCGCCAATGGTGCAAGATGGAAACATGAGTGCTGAGGATCTTGAAAACTATGAAACCGACATGGAGCTGCAGCTCTACCGTGAATACCGCGACGTCGTCGGACTGTTCAGCTACGTTGTCGAGACCGAACGGCGCTTTTACCTGGCCAACCACGTGGACCTGCAGGCGCGCAGTGCCGACGGTGAGGTCTACTTCGACCTGACCCTGCAGGACGCCTGGGTATGGGATGTCTACCGGTCCGCCCGTTTTGTCAAAAGCGTCCGGGTCCTCACGTTCAAGGACGTCAACGTGGAAGAACTGCCGCGCAATGAGGAACTGGCCCTGCCCAAGGACGTCGACCTGGGCCAGTAGTCCCTGACATGCCTCGGCCTTCCGTGCGCTTCCGGCACTTCCTTAACTGCTGACTTTTCCTGCACAGGGGGCCTTAGTACACATAGGAAACAGGCCCCCTTACCTTTGCAACCCTGCAGCCTCAGGCTGGTTGCGGAGGTAGAAGATGAAATCAAAAGACCTGTTGGGCCGGCACGGCGAGGACCTCGCGGCCCGTTATCTTGAGTCGCTGGGCATGTTGGTGGTGGAGCGCAACTGGCGCTGCACCGAGGGCGAAATCGACATCGTGGCCCTCGACGGTGACGCCCTGGTTATTGCCGAAGTCAAAACGCGCCGTTCCCTCGACTACGGCCACCCTTTCGAAGCGGTGGGCCCGGAGAAGCTCGCACGACTTCACCGGCTCGGCTCCGCCTGGTGCCGGGACCGGGAGTTGCGGATGCCGCTGCGGCGCGTGGACGTGGTCGCAGTTGTGGACGACGGCGCCGGCGAACCCCTCGTGGAGCACCTCAAGGGGGTGGGATAAATGGCCCTCGGAAGAACGTACTCCATCGCGCTGGTGGGCCTCAACGGGTACATCGTGGAAGTTGAGGCTGATATCGGCCAAACGCTGCCGGCATTTGTGCTCCTCGGCCTGCCGGACGCTTCCCTGAACGAGGCCAAGGAACGCATCCGGTCTGCCGCCAAAAACTCAGGTATTCCGCTCAGCCGCCGGAAAATTACCGCGAACCTGATTCCTGCCTCCCTTCCTAAACGAGGGTCCGGGTTCGACCTCGCGGTCACCATGGCCGTGCTCCGCGCCGCGAACGATATCAAGCCCACCGGCAATACCGTCTTTATCGCGGAGCTGGGACTTGATGGCAGGCTGCGCCCGGTCCGTGGAATCCTTCCGGCCGTTATGGCGTCTGTGCAGGCAGGGTACCCGGACGTCGTTGTAGCACAGGCAAATCTTGCGGAGGCCGCCCTGGTGCCCGGCGCCAACGTCAGGGGATACCGGACCCTTGCCCGGCTGGCACTGGATTCCGGTGCAGACCCGCAGGAACTCGCGCTGGACTTCGAACCGGAAGACCCGGAGCTTCCCTGCGACGGTCAGGAGGAAGCGGCGGTGCATCCGGACATGGCGGACGTCTCAGGCCAGGGTGATGCCCGGCAGGCCCTCGAAGTCGCGGCCGCCGGAGCCCACCACCTGCTCCTGACCGGACCTCCCGGTGCCGGCAAAACAATGCTGGCGGAGCGCCTCCCCGGACTCCTGCCGGACCTGGGGGACCAGGAGGCCATGGAAGTCACTGCCATCCACTCACTGTGCGGCCTGCCGTCGTCATCGGTCCAGCTGCGGCGGCGGCCTCCCTTCGAAAGCCCGCACCACTCGGCTACGGCCGCAGCCATCATAGGCGGCGGTTCGGGCCTCCCCAGGCCAGGCGCTGCCTCCCGCGCGCACCGGGGCGTCCTGTTTTTGGACGAGGCGCCCGAGTACGAGCGCCGGGTGCTCGATGCCCTGCGCCAGCCCCTGGAAAGCGGTGAGCTGGTGATCCACCGATCCGCAGGAACAGCTGCCTACCCTGCCCGCTTCCAACTGGTCCTGGCAGCCAACCCCTGCCCCTGCGGCAAGGCCTCCGGCAAAGGGCTGGACTGCACCTGCACCCCCATGATGCGCAGGCGGTACCTTGCCCGGATGTCCGGGCCACTGCTGGACCGGGTGGATATCCAGCTGCAGGTAGAGCGGGTATCCCTGGCTGAGTTTGGTCAAGCGGGCGTGGAAGAGGATACCGCTTCCGTTGCCGCCCGCGTCCGAAATGCGCGCGGACGTCAGCTTGAACGGTTGATGCCCCTCGGACTGGAAACAAACTCGCAGGTGCCGGGGCGGGTGCTGCGCGGAGAACTGCGGCTCGCTCCGGCCGCCACCCGCATTCTCGACCATTCACTCGAGCGCGGTGTCCTCACCGCCCGTGGCTATGACCGTGTATTGCGCCTTGCCTGGACGCTGGCGGACCTTGGGCATCGGGAAAGGCCGGACACAAACGATATAGGGCAAGCTTTGGGCCTGCGGCAGGCAGCGGCGGTGGCCGCATGAATGGAACGGCAGTAGACACCGAGAGACTTTCCCGTGCGGCGCTTGCCCGGCTCATGGAGCCCCAGGACGCAGCAGGCCTGGCCCTCGTGCAGGTATGCGGGGCAGTGGACGCTCTCCGGATAGCCACCGGCCAGGTGGCAGCCGGGCCGGGGTTGGAACAGGAAGTCTCCGCGCTGCTCGCGGACAGTGGTTCCACTACCAGCTGGGCCGGGATGGCGGCAGCGATAAAACGCTGGCAGCCGCGGATCCCGGACCTCGCCCCGGAACGGGACCTCGCCACCGTGGCGCGGCTGGGCGGCAGGCTGATCATCCCCTCAGACGAGTTATGGCCGGTGCAGCTGGCCGACCTTGAAATTCAGGAACCGATCTGCCTGTGGTGGAGGGGACACGAGCAGCCTCTTCCCGCCGCAGACAAGTGCATCGCCCTGGTAGGGTCCCGCGACAGCACCAGCTACGGTGCGTCGGTGACGGGGGACATCGCCTACTCCCTCGCGCAGCGCGGCCTTACCGTGGTGTCCGGCGGAGCCTACGGCATTGACGCGCATGCCCACCGTGCCGCACTGGCGGGCGGTTCGAGCACCATGCCAACCATTGCCGTGATGGCCGGGGGCGTAGACCGCTTCTACCCGTCGGGCAACGAGGACCTCCTCCGCGCCGTCTGCAACCAGGGGGCGGTGATCGCGGAGGTTCCGCCGGGCTCGGCCCCCACCCGCTACCGCTTCCTTCAACGGAACAGACTCATCGCGGCTCTGTCCGCAGTGACCGTCGTGGTGGAGGCCCGATGGCGGTCCGGGGCGCTGAACACCGCACACCATGCCGAAACGCTCGGCCGCGCCGTCGGGGCTGTCCCCGGTTCTGTCCACAGTGCCAACTCCGCCGGCTGCCACCGGCTGCTGCGGGACGGGGGTGCCATCTGCGTTACTGACGCCGCAGAAATCGCTGAACTTGCAGCGCCCAGTGGAGGCGGGCTGCCAGAACCGCGCCGGGTTGCAGCGGAAGTCCAGGACGGGCTGACCCTGGAGGATCTGATCCTTCTGGATGCATTGCCGCTTCGCTCCACCACATCGGTAGAAAAACTATGCTCCGTCGCCGGCTTGAGCAACGAGTCCGTCCGCGCCGGGCTGGGCCGGCTCGGGCTGCTTGGGTTGGCTGTGTCCGAGAAAGGCGGCTGGAAGCGGGGCAAGGGGACAGCTTGAAAAGCTGGTCAAGGGCGGGACGCGACGCCGCGCAGGACGTACCGTGTCAGTCATCCGAACCGGACCAACAGCTGAGACAGTAGAAACGTGGAGAACCAGGAACTGCCGCCGGAGCTGAGTCAGGCATTGGATGCCTTCTCCAAATACCTGTCGGGGGAGCGGGCCATGTCCGCCCATACCCTGCGGGCGTACCTGGGGGACCTGCGCAGCCTCCTCGCCCATGCCGCCTCCGAAGGTGCCACCCGGCTGAAGGACCTTGAGCTCGGAACCCTCCGTCGCTGGCTCGGTGCGCAGAGCCAGATTGGTGTTGCCCGCTCCACTCTTGCCCGCCGGGCTGCCACCGCCCGTTCCTTTACGGCCTGGGCCCTCAGGGAAGAGCTCATCGACCTGGACCCCGCTTTGCGCCTCAAGGCCCCCAAACGGGAACAGAGCCTGCCCGGTGTCCTGCAGTCACAGCAACTGGTGCGGCTGCTCACCAGCCTCGAGGAGGCCGCTGCCGGCGGCGAGCCGATGCCGGTCCGGAACCGGGCCATCGTCGAACTGCTCTATGCCACAGGCATCCGGGTCGGCGAGCTCGCAGGACTGGACATCGATGACCTCGACCCCGACCGCCGTACCCTCCGTGTTATCGGCAAAGGCAACAAGGAACGCACCGTTCCTTACGGGGTTCCGGCGGCACTGGCCCTGGACGACTGGCTGCGGCGCGGCCGGCCGCTGCTTGCCAGGGACAACAGCGGCCCAGCCCTCTTCCTTGGCTCCAGGGGCGGCCGGGTGGACCAGCGGCAGGTCCGGGAGCTGGTCAACAAGCTCCTGGAGGCGCTGGGAGACACGTCGGCGTCGGGCCCGCACGCCCTTCGCCACTCGGCCGCCACCCACTTACTGGACGGGGGCGCTGACCTCCGGGCCGTGCAGGAAATCCTGGGCCACAGCAGCCTCGCGACCACCCAGATTTACACCCATGTCTCGGTGGACCGGCTGCGGAAAAGCTACCAGCAGGCTCATCCCAGGGCCTGAATCCAAACCCTGCGGGCTTATACTGCCGGTGCGAATCGCACTGGCGTAATTACGCGCCGTACGGCACAATAAGAGTCACGTCCGGCAACTTTCAAGTCCCGCTTGAGGCTCCTTTGCTTCGTGCGGACCAGCAAGTCCGGACACTGTTATTGCTGAACAAGTGAATACCGGCTGGGAGCAGTCCCCGCAGAGCAGGGCACAGCAGTTCCATCCAGGCAGAGGTCGTTGGGGAAGACGTACCTAGAGCTATGGAGGATGGAATGTCTGTTGCAATGACCCGCGGTGTGCTGTTTGTTCACTCAGCCCCTACTGCTTTGTGCCCCCACGTGGAGTGGGCCATCGGCTCCGTCGTGGATAAGCGGACGGATCTTGAGTGGACCCCTCAGCCTGCTGCGCCCGGCATGTTCCGGGCTGAGCTGTCCTGGACCGGCGCTCCCGGTACAGGGGCCCAGCTGGCCTCATCCCTGCGGGGATGGGCGCACCTCCGCTATGAGGTCACGGAGGAACCGAGCCAGGGCGTTGACGGCGGCCGATGGTCACACACGCCCGAGCTCGGGATTTTCCATGCCGTCACCGACGTCCACGGCAACATCATGGTCTCAGAAGACAGAATCCGTTATGCCTACGAGTCGGGCGCAGGCGATCCCGCCGCGGTGTACCACGAGCTGTCCCTGGCACTTGGCGAGGCCTGGGATGAGGAGCTGGAACCCTTCCGCCATGCTGCCGAGGGCGCCCCTGTCCGCTGGCTCCACCAGGTGGGCTGACGGCCAGGCCGCCGGCCGCCGTCGTCTATCCCCAACGCAGGCAACAGCAGCAGCAGTAGAACCAGGAAGCAGTCTCCATAGCAAACAGGAGGCCCCGCCAGCCGGCGGGGCCTCCTGTTGTGTACCGGGGTGAGCCCGGGCCGGAGACTAAACGCTGCGCACCGCAACTACGGCGTTGTGTCCGCCGAAGCCGAAGGAGTTGCTCAGGGCCACGATGTTGCCGGCAGGCAAGTCACGTGCGGAGGTGACCACATCGAGCGGAATCTCCGGGTCCTGGTTTTCAAGGTTGATGGTGACGGGCGCCTTCCGGTCGTAGACCGCGAGCACGGTGAGCACGGCCTCAACGGCACCGGAGGCACCAAGAAGGTGGCCCATCTGTGATTTGGTAGCGGATACGGCTACGTTGTCGAGCTGGTTGCCCAGGGCGGCCCGAAGGGCGGTGTACTCGGGCTTGTCACCGACGGGGGTGGAGGTGGCGTGGGCGTTCACATGGACCACGTCCTCCGCCTGAATGCGGCCGTCGAACATGGCTGCCTTGAGGGCACGGGTTGCACCGAGGCCCTCAGGGTCCGGAGCAGTGATGTGGTAGGCGTCAGCCGTAACGGAGGTGCCGGCGAGCTCGCCGTAGATCCGGGCTCCGCGGGCCAGGGCATGTTCCTCGGCTTCGAGGACCAGGGCGCCTGCGCCTTCGCCCATCACGAAGCCGTCACGGCCCAGGTCGTACGGACGGGACGCAGCCTGCGGGTCGTCGTTGCGGCGGGACAGGGCCTGCATGGAAGCAAACGCCGCCAGGGGCATCGGGTGGATAGCTGCTTCGGCGCCGCCGCACATCACCACGTCTGCCTTGCCCGAACGGATCAGGTCCAGGCCCAGGTGCATGGCTTCGGTGCCGGAGGCGCAGGCGGATACCGGGGTGTGCGCGCCGGCGCGGGCACCGAGGTCAAGGCTGACGGCCGCGGCAACACCGTTGGGCATCAGCATGGGAACGGTCATGGGGAGGACGCGGCGGGGGCCTTTTTCCTTCAATGTGTCCCAGGCATCGAGCAGGGTCCAGACCCCGCCGATGCCGGTGGCGAAGGCGACCGCCAGCCGGTCTTTGTCGAACTCGGTGATGCCGGAGTCTGCCCAGGCCTCACGGGCGGCAATGACGCCGAACTGGGTGGAGGGGTCCATCCGCTTGGCTTCGACCCTGCTCAGGACGTCGACGGCGGGCGTGCTGCAGCGGGCTGCGAAGTGGACGGGAAGTTCGTACTTGGCTACCCAGTCGTCCTCCAGGGTGCGGGCACCGGAGACCCCCTTGAGCGCGTTGTTCCACATCGTGGGTACATCGCCGCCGATGGGTGTGGTGGCACCCAGACCGGTGATGACTACTTTGCGTGTCATGGGATCACTCTTTCGTCGGTGGGGATTCCTGCCCGGGTTTTCCCGAGGGTCCCGCATGGTGGTGGTCGGCACTGTCCCGCGTGGAGCGGGGTGCCGGAAAAGTGCTGCGGGCTGCCGGTCCGGCTGTCCGGACCGGCAGCCCGCGAGGCCGATAAACGGCGGAAGCTGTGACTAGGCCTGTGCTCCGGCGATGAAGCTGACGGCGTCCCCGACGGTCTTGAGGTTCTTGACCTCTTCGTCCGGGATGCGCACGCCAAACTTCTCCTCAGCGTTGACCACGATGGTCATCATGGAGATGGAGTCAATGTCCAGGTCCTCGGTGAAGGACTTGTCCAGCTCTACGGCCTCCGGGGCAAGTCCGGTTTCCTCGTTGACGATTTCAGCCAAGCCGGCCAGGATCTCTTCGTTGCTAGCCATGTGATGGCTCCTTTTCTTGTTATTGCCGGCAGGGGCTGCCGGAAACGGTCCAGGACGCGGTTGCGGCCTGTGGGGGCGTTGCTAGGGAAGGACAACTACCTGCGCGCCGAAAACGAGCCCGGCGCCGAAGCCGATCTGGAGGGCCAGCCCGCCGCTCAGTTCCGGCTTCTCCACGAGGAGGCGGTGCGTGGCCAGTGGAATGGACGCCGCAGAAGTGTTTCCTGCATCGGCAATGTCCCGTGCCACTGTAACGGTCTCGGGCAGCTTCAGTTTCTTCACCATTTCATCAATGATGCGCATGTTGGCCTGGTGCGGAATGAAAGCCACGAGGTCTTCCGCTTCCACGCCGGCTGCGTCCAGGGCCTGCTGGGCCACCTTGGCCATTTCCCAGACTGCCCAGCGGAAGACCGTCTGGCCGTCCTGCCGCAGCGTGGGGTAAAGCTCCTGGGCTTCCTCAAGCAGTGCAAGGTCTCCGGTGGAGTCGGACTGCCGGGCGGCCATGCCGAGGTCGCGGACATCGAGCATGGAGCGGGTCATGCCGATGGCTTCCCACTTGCTGCCGTCCGAGCCCCAGACCGAGGGCGAGATACCGGGAGTTTCCGAGGGGCCGATGACGACGGCGCCGGCCCCGTCCCCGAGCAGGAAGGAGATGGTGCGTTCCCGGTTATCGATGACGTCGGACAGCTTCTCCGCGCCCACCACCAGGACGTACTTCGCGGTGCCGGAGCGGACCAGAGCATCGCCCTGGGCGATGCCGTAGCAGTAGCCGGCGCAGGCCGCGGAGATGTCGAAGGCGGGCGCCGGGGTGGCGCCAAGGCGGTCCGCGAGGCTGGCCGCGGCGGACGGCGTGGCGTAGGGGTGCGTGACCGTGGAAACGATGACAGCGCCGAGGTCCGAGGCTTCAATTCCGGCCTTTTCCATGGCCTCGCGGGCAGCGCCCTCGGCCATGTCGATGACGCTGACATCAGCGGAGGCACGGTGCCTGGTTACGATGCCGGTCCGCTGGCGGATCCACTCATCGGAGGAATCGATCCACTGGCAGACATCTTCGTTGGTGACGATGACATCCGGCCGGTATGCACCGAGGCCGAGGATGCGGGTGTGTTCCTGAAGGGGAGCCTGTTTCAGTGTGGGGACGCTCATGCGTTGCCCTCCAGTTCTGCGAAGAGCGCCAGGGCGGCGGAAAGATCATCGGGGGTCTTGACCGCAACGGTCTTGACACCAGGCATGCCGCGCTTGGCAAGCCCGGCCAGGGTTCCGGCAGGAGCAAGCTCAATGACGCCGGTGACACCGCGCCGCACCAGGCTTTCCATGCACAGGTCCCAGCGGACGGGACGCGATACCTGGGCGATCAAGCTGTCAACTGCGGCCTGACCGTCGGTGACTTCCCCGCCGTCGTAATTGGACAGCAGGGGCATTTTGGGTGCCTGCGGCTTCAGCGCCGGCGCCAGTTCCGTGAGGGCGCTGACGGCAGGGGACATGTGGCTGGTGTGGAACGCGCCGGCCACCTTGAGCGGGATGACGCGGGCTTTGGCCGGCGGGTTGTCAGCGAGGGCCTTGAGCTGGTCGAAGGTGCCTGCGGCCACAGTCTGGCCGGCGCCGTTGACGTTCGCGGGGGTCGCGCCGGCGGCTTCGATGGCTGTCAGCACCTCGGCGGGGTCCCCGCCCACCACGGCACTCATGCCGGTGGGAGTGACTGCCGCGGCGGCGGCCATGCTGTTGGCGCGCTCCCGGACGAAGGTCATGGCTTCCTGTTCCGTCAGGACGCCCGCAAGGGCCGAAGCGGTGATCTCACCAACGGAATGGCCTGCGAGGATGACCGGCAGGGAGCCGAGTTCGACGTCGAAGAGGGACGCTGCGGCCACCAGCCCGGCGGCAACAATCAGGGGCTGCGCCACGGCAGTGTCCTTGATCGTTTCCTCGTCCGAGGTGGTGCCGTGGGCAATCAGGTCGATGCCTGCGATGTCGCTCAGGGTGGCCAGGTGGCCTGCCACCGGGGGCAGTTCCAGCCAGGGGGCCAGAAAACCCGGGGTTTGCGAGCCCTGTCCAGGGCAGACTATTGCAAGCACGTATCCAGCTTTCCAAATTACTGTGTGATTCAGCGGTGTTTGTCCGCACCAAGCTCACGGGGTCAGGTTGTAGGAAGTCTACAACGGTTCAGGGCTGGTTCCGCGACGGTTGACGCTCAACAGCGGCTTTGGGCGGGGCGGAAAGCCGGCCAACCACAAGGGCGGCCTGGAGCACAAACGCCTCCCGGGGAAGGAGCGGGTCCCAGCCGGTGACGTCGCAGACACGCTTCAGCCGGTATCTCACCGTGTTGGCATGGACGAAGAGTTCCCGGGCTGTTGCCTCCAGGGAATGACCCAGTTCCAGGTACGTTCCCAAGGTTTCCACCAACCCGTTGGAGGCGGCCAGGAGCGGGCGGTAGATGTTTTTCACCAGCGAGCGGCGGGCGGCGTCATCACCTGAAATCACCCGCTCGGGAAGCAGGTCGTCGGCGGCAACAGGCCGGGGCGCGGAGGGCCACGCCCGGGCTGCTGTCAGGCCGGCGAAGGCGGATTGGGCCGAGCCGCTGGCCTCGAGCAGGGAGCCGGCTTCGGGCCCGTACACCACGGGCCCGGGAGCGAACATGTCGCTGAGCTTGACGTATGCGGTTTCCCGATCCGAAACGCCGCCCAGGATCAGGATCAGGCGGTCACCCTGAATTCCCACGAGGGCATCTTCGGCGTAACGGCCTGCCATCCGGCGGAGCTCGCTGACATAGCTGGCGCTTGGTTCAGAGGGCGAGTTGCCCACCATTACGGTGAACCGTTCCTGTGCCTTCCAGCCCAGGGCGGCGATCCTTGAGCGCAGGGCGTCGGTGTTCTCGCCGCGGAGGATGGCATCCACGATCAGCGCTTCCAGCCGGGTGTCCCAGGAGCCGCGTGATTCGGCGGCACGTGCATAAACATCGGCCGCGGCAAACGCCACTTCGCGGGAATACCGAAGTACGGCCTCGCGCAGGGAAGGCTGGTCGGCCTCCGGAGCGATGACCGGCACCTGTTCCTCCACCACCTCCACCACGATCCGGATCAGCTGCAGCGCCTTCTGCAGACTGATGGACCGGGTCAGTTCTGTCGGGGCTGTCCCGAAAACGTCGGTGAGGATCCAGGAGGGGGAACTGGGGCGTTCATACCAGGTGACAAAGGCGGCGATGCCATTCTGGGCAACCATGCCAAGAGCGGAACGTTCATCGGAGCTGAGCCGGCCGTACCAGGGCAGCGATTTCTCCAGCTCCCGCAGGGTGGTGGTGGAAAGCTGGCCCACGTTTGCCCGCAGCTTTTTGAGTGTTTCGGATTTCTCCGGGGTGACGCCCGGCGGGGACGGTTTGCGCTTGGCGGACGGGGCGGCTGGTGCTGGCATTCTTTGAGCATACGGCTACTGCCCGGCAAGCTCCATTTGTGCAAAGGCTACAATCCCGTTGGTTCTGCGTCACAGCCTGTCCGTGCCTATAAAGAGACGACGGCGGCCCCCCGCCTTTCGGTGAGGGGCCGCCGTCGTCTGTTGCTTGACCCGGAGTTACCTACAGCTCCCGAGGCTTCACGTGCCCGCAATTCCCGGTATCTGCAAACAAGTTCACGGGGAGAGTGTCAGGACTCGCCTCCGGCGTTGCCGGTGGAACCGGCATTGACGTTGTGCAGCCGATACTTGTCGATGGCCTTCATCGGTGCCTGCGCGTCGACCTCACCACGGCGGGCCAGCATCTCCAGGGAACGCACCACGATGGAGTGGATGTCGTTTTTGAAGAAGCGGCGGGCTGCGGCGCGGGTGTCGGAGAAGCCGAAGCCGTCGGCGCCGAGGGTGGCGAATTCGTTGGGGACGAATTGGCGGATCTGGTCCGGGACGGCTTTCATGTAGTCCGAGACGGCGACGACGGGTCCGGTGGCGCCTTCGAGTTGTTTGGTGACGAACGGAACGCGGGCGGGCTGGCCGGGGTTGAGGAAGGCTTCTTCTTCGGCGGCCATGCCGTCGCGGCGCAGTTCGTTCCAGGACGTCACGGACCAGACGTCTGCGGAGACGCCCCAGTCATCGGCCAGGAGCTGCTGGGCTTCCAGGGCCCAGGGCACGGAGACGCCGGAGGCGAGGATCTGGGTCCGGGGACCGTCGATCTTTGCCGGGTTGAGCAGGTAGATGCCCTTGAGGACACCTTCGACGTCGAGTTCTTCGGGTTCGGCCGGCTGGGTGATGGGTTCGTTGTAGACCGTGAGGTAGTACATCAGGTTCCGGTCATCTGATTCCGGCCCGTACATGCGTTCGAGGCCGTGACGGATGATGTGGCCCATTTCGTAGCCGTAGGCGGGGTCGTAGGTGACCACGGCGGGGTTGGTGGAGGCCAGGAGGGGGGAGTGGCCGTCGGCGTGCTGGAGGCCTTCGCCGGTGAGGGTGGTCCGTCCTGCGGTGGCGCCGATGATGAACCCGCGGGTCATTTGGTCTGCTG